>JAZRGN010000001.1:0-21477 GCA_045644165.1 Christensenellaceae bacterium
TTGCCGTCGGTGTAAAGCATTGCAGACCAGTTGTTGTCGTTAGCAGATAAACTTTCTCTTAAAGTGATTGCAACACCCTTAAAGCCAAATTTATCGGTTAGTTTTTGAGCAACTGAAATATAACCTTCGTGGTTTAGTTTACCAGAGTAAATATCCGTTCCGTCAGCCTCGATACCGAAAACGTCTTTAGCGTCTTCTTCGTTAGCGATACAGTAGTCAACGTATTGACAAAGTTCGCCCATAACCTTACCAGCCTTTTCTTTAGACCATAATTTTTTACGGAAGTTAAGGTCGCAAGAAATGGTAATGCCACGTTTTTTAGCCTCTTTACAAGCCTTTAAGGTGATGTTTGCAACTGCATCTGAAAGAGCAGGGGTAATACCTGTCCAGTGGAACCATTCAACACCTTCGAAAATCTTTTCCCAATCGAAATCGTCTTCGCTAGCCATAGCGATTGAAGAATATGCTCTGTCGTAAATAACTTTACTTGGACGTTGAGATGCGCCCTTTTCGCAGTAGTAGATACCAACTCTTTCGCCACCACGAACAACTTTAGACGTATCAACACCGAATTTTCTTAAAGAGTTAATAGCCATTTGACCGATTTCGTGGCTTGGAAGTTTAGAAACGAATTGAGCGTCTATACCATAGTTAGCAAGAGATACGCAAACGTTTGCTTCTGCACCACCAAAGGTAGCCTCGAACTTATCGCTTTGAACGAATCTTAAATAATTTTCTGGGGCAAGTCTTAACATTAACTCGCCGAACGTTACAACTTTTTTCATATTAATTTTAATGCCTCCTTACAAGTAGCGACAATGTCGCCCTTCATCATAAAACTACCACCAACGGCGTAGATTTTATCAAATTCCATAAATTCCTTTAAGTTTGTTAGGTCAACACCACCGGTTGGAATAAACTTAATTTGTGGGAATGGTGCAGCAAGTGCTTTAAGTGCCTTTAAGCCACCATAAACGTTTGCAGGGAAGAACTTAACGATAGTAATTCCAAGAGAAATTGCTTGCATAATTTCGGTTGGGGTAACGCAACCAGGGAAGTATGGAACGTTAGCCTTTTTACAAATTTTAGCAACTTCAACAGAAAGTCCTGGTGAAACGATAAACTTAGCGCCAGCCTTTAAGGCTTTTTTACATTGAGCGCCGTTGATAACGGTGCCTGCGCCAACGTTCATGTCAGGGAACTTTTCAACGGCAAGGCGAATAGCGTCTTCAGCACAAGCAGTTCTAAAAGTAATTTCGGCACAGTTTATTCCACCTTCTTTTAACGCAGTTAAGGTAGGAACTGTGTCTTCTAAAGTTTTGATTACAACAACAGGTATTAGTTTGTCCATATTATTTCACTCCTAAATATTTTATAGAGTTGTTGTAAGAAATATCTTCAACAACTTTACCAACTAAATTAAAGTCGTTAGTCATTTCACCCTTTTCCATCATGTCGCCAAGGTAGTTACATAAAATTCTTCTAAAGTAGTGGTGGCGAGGATAAGAAAGAAGTGAACGGCTATCGGTTAGCATACCAACGAAAACGGCGATATGTCCGGTTGCAGTAAGGTCTTCGAGGTGTTTTTCCATACCAACTTTGTTGTCTAAAAACCACCAAGCAGGGCCGTATTGCATTTTGCCGTTAGCCTCGTCGCTTTGGAAACTGCCGATAAGCGTCATAATTTCAGCATTCATTTTTGGGTTTAGGTTAAACACGATAGTTTTTGGTAAACTGTCTTCGCTGTTTAGTCTATCGAACAATCTACTCATGGTAGAAATGCTATTTTTGTCAGAAATACTATCAAAGCCAGTGTCTAAGCCGAGTTTAGCAAGCATGTTAGCGTTGTTGTTACGCATTGCGCCTACGTGAAGTTCGGTTGCGATTTTGTATTTTGCATATAGTTTCATTAAAAAGTAAGTAAGGTAACCTTTGAAATCATCCACTTGAGCAACGGTTACACTATTTCCAGAAAGAACTGAAACTAAAGCGTCGTTAGCCTCTTCTTTGGTTGCGATTGGAAGAACGCATTCAACTGAAATATCGGCGGCGGTAGTTCCAACCTTGATAAACTCTTGAAGTCTAATCTCAATTGCATTTTCTAATTGGTCGATATTTGTAATTTTGTGGGTTAAACCTTCTAAAATAGCGATATAATCACAGTAAGGTTTAGCCTCGATATTCATAATCTTGTCTGCTCTAAACGCAGGGATAACCTTGAATTTGTAGTCTTTTTTTGCGATTTCTACAAAGGTTGAAAGGTCGTCGAAAATCTCGTTAGTAGTAAATAGGTGAGATACGTTCGACTTTTCAATTAGGCTTTGTGGGGTAATGTGGTTTAACTTGATATAATCGTTACACCAATCCCAAATAAGTTCGGCGTTGTCTTCGTTGATTTCTATTTCGCAGTTAAAGAATTCCTTTAATTCTACTTGCGACCAATGATAAAGTGGGTTGCCGAATGCAGTTCCTAAAGTTTTGCAGTAAGCAACGAATTTTTCCTTGTTAGACTTATTGCCTGTGATGTAATCTTCGTTAATACCGAAATTTCTCATTAACCTCCACTTATAGTGGTCGCCGTTAAGCCAAATTTCATAAAGGTCGTTAAACTCTGCGTTTGCTAAAAGTTGTTTTTCAGGCAAGTGGCAATGATAGTCGAAAATTGGCATGTTTTTAGCATAATCGAAATATAGTTTTTCAGCCGATTTATTTGTAAGCAAGAAATTGTCTTTAATAAAACTCATAGAGTAACTCCCGTTTTATAAAAAGCGATTTCTCTAACGTCTTCGCTCTTGCACTTATATTCGCCGTTAACCGTCTTGATTAAAAGTTCGAATAGTTCGTCTTCGTTCATTGGGTAAGCGTTAAAGTCTATCCAATTATCCTTAAATGCAGATAGGCGATTATTCGTGGCGATTTTCATGGTAGGAACAAAGGTAGAAAACGGCGTGCCTCTTCCCGTAGTGAAAAGAACAACTTGACATCCACTACTAGCGAGAGCCGTAGATGCGATAAGGTCGTTTCCTGGAGCGTTAAGCGCAGAAACGCCTTGTTTTTTAACCAATTCACCGTAATCTAAAACGTCAACGATTTTAGTAGTGCCTGCTTTTTCGATACAGCCAAGGCTCTTTTCTTCAAGGGTGGTAATACCACCTTTTTTGTTGCCTGGGCTTGGGTTTTCGTAAACAGGAAAGCCGTTTTTAGTATAGAAAGCCTTAAAATCAATAATCATCTTCTTATACTTTTCGTAAATTTCTTGGCTTTCGCACTTATTCATTAAAAGTTGTTCAGCACCGAACATTTCAGGAACTTCAGTTAGGATAGCGCTTCCACCAAAGGAAACGATTTTGTCGGAAATTCTACCAACTAGTGGGTTAGCAGTAAGTCCCGAATATCCGTCGCTACCACCACATTTTAAACCGATACAAAGTTCGCTTAGAGGAACGTCCTCTCTCTTAGCGTCTTTATACTTTTCGGCAAACTCTTTGATGATGGATAATCCGTATTCAACGTCGTCTTCAACCTCTTGAGTGTTGAAAAAAACGATATTATCACGCTTATAAGGTGCTAAATATTCCTTAATTCCATCTAGACCGTTGTTTTCACAACCGAGTCCAACGAATAAAACTGCGCTTGCGTTAGGGTTTAGAGCAATAGCGCAAAGAAGTTTTTTGATATTTTCGTTATCTTCACCAAGTTGACTGCAACCAAATTGGTGGGTTAGTGCAAAAATTCCGTCAATCGAGCCGGTTACGTATTTCTGAGCGAGTTTTTCAATTCGTATACAAACGTTGTTGACGCAACCAACGGTAGGAATGATATAAATTTCGTTTCTAATTCCTGCTCTTCCGTAAGGACGCCTAAAGCCCTTAAAGAAACCTTGTTTAATATCAGGTTCAACGATATTAGGGGTGTAGGAATATTCAAAGTTTTCGTCAAGGTGAGATTTTACGTTGTGGGTATGCACCCAATCTCCCTCTTTAATATCGCAAGTTGCTCTGCCGATAACTTCGCCGTATTTGATAACGGGTTGACCTTTTTCAATGTCTTTAAGAGCGAACTTGTGTCCTGCAGGGATTTTATCGTCGCCTGCAAGATTAATTCCAACGTTATCTTTTTGGTTAATAATTACAGTGTTTTTCATAGAAGTTCTTTTCCTGCCTTAATAAGTTCAAGATTTTTTTCAACTTGTTCAGCAAAGCCCTTGTATGCAGTAAGGTCTTCGCCCCAAACGTTAGCGTCTTTCATGAAGTCGATAGCGCTACCACCGTTTGCAAAGAATTCTAGGTATGGAGCGTCGTCGATATATTGAACTGACTTATGTGGAAGAACGGCTTTGTAAATATCGCCGTCTTTTACTAATGAAGTATAAACAGCCATTAAGTAAGAGAAACCGATAGTCATATTAGGAGCGATTTTGCCGTTAGCGTTATAGTAATCCTTAAAACTTGGCAAGTCTCTTGCTTTCCATTTAGAAATGCTGTTTAGAGAAATGCTGATTAGTTGGTGATTTAAGTATGGGTTAGAGAATCTTTCTCTAATGCTGTCTGCAAAAACCGTGGTTGCCCTAATATCGTTAGAAACGAAAGGAACGATTTCTTCAGCAAGAGTATCGTTTAAGAACTTAACGAGTTTAGGGTCTTCCATACAATCGTAAACGGTTTCAGCGCCTAGCCACATACCAGCACAAACGATATTAGTGTGGCTACCGTTAAGAACACGAACTTTACGTTTTTTGTAGTAGCCTATATCCTCGGTTAAAACTACTTCGATATTGTGAACGCCTTCTTTAACGTATTTAGCAATATCGCCCTTCTTTTCAACAGCCCAAAGACCGAAAGGTTCACCGATAGAAACGAGCTCGTCTTTTTCGCCTAAAAGTTTTTCAATATGAGCAACGTCTTCAGGGGTTTTTGGGTAACCTGAAACGATTCTATCTACTAGAGTGTTGCAGAAGAATAATTTACAATCAATCCACTTATCGAATTCGGCAGGTAAATTCCATAACTTAACGTATTTTTTAACACAAGAATATAGTGCGTCTGCGTTGTTATCGATAAGTTCTACAGGAAGAAGATATAAGTCGCCTGCTTTTTCGCCTAAAGCATTGAAACGGTGTAATAAAAGTTTAGTAAGTTTAGCAGGGTAGGTGATTTCGTTAAGACCGTTAATATCGTCCTTTTCGTTATAGCAAATACCAGCCTCGGTAGTGTTAGAAACTATAATTTTTAGTTCTTCGTCTGCAAAACAGTTGCAAATTTTGTCGTATTCTTCAAGGTCTAAAACGCTGTTTAGAACGTCTACCTTATATGGGTCTTCAACGGGCTTTCCGTCTTTTACGCCACGAAGAAGAATATGGTATTTGTTGTTTTGCTTTTTAAATCTTTCAAGCGAGCCGAATGGAATTGGTTTAACGATATCAACCGAATACTCGCCACCTTCTTTATTAAGGGTGTCGAAGTAAAGGTCTACGAAAGTTCTTAAAAAGTTGCCTTCTCCAAATTGTAGAATTTTAATCATATTTATCTCCTATAAGACCGTATGTTTTAGTTTTTATGGTCTATAAATTTTTAATTTGTTGGAAACCACTTCAATTTCAAAAGGAATATTGTCGTAAAGTTCCCCGTCTACGTTAACGGTGTAGTCTCCGTTTGGTATAATTTTAATCTTCTTCGCCTTAAAGTGGTGAGCCTCGGGAAGAGTTAAAATCTTGCCACCTTTTAGTTTAATAAAGGCTTTAATAATTTTAAGTTTAGGCATCTCGTCAACGGCAACGAAATCTAAAAGGTTATCCGTTGGGTCTGCCACAGGACATATTTTAACCCCACCACCATACCTATAACCGTTTGCTATTCCTGCGATAAACGATTTAAAATGATGCGTTTCGCCGTCTAAAACAGCGTCGAATTCGGTATAATCGAAATTAAAAAGCGTTTTAACTAGACAAGTCGTGTATGCAAGTTTAGTTTTATGCTTTTTAGCCTCGTATCGTTTAAGCACGTCTACGTCTATGCCCGTGCCGATAACGTTAAAGCCACGCACGGTTGGCATTTGCATAAAGTCGGTATACTTTGGGTGAGAATCTAGTATTAAATCCAGCGCCTTAACAGGGTCTAGGGGAAGATTTAGGGAAGAGGCAAAATCGTTGCCCGTTCCACAAGGGATAATTCCTAGGTTAACCTTATCGAAATTAGAAAAGCCGTTAAGAACTTCGTGCAAGGTTCCGTCGCCACCAACTACGATAATATCGGTTGCGCCGTTATCAATTAGCATTTGAGTAAGTTCGGTTGCTTGGTTGGGATGCTTGGTCATGTGGATAAAATATTTAATGCCACGCTCCACTAGTCGGTTTTCGATTTTAGGAAGGACTTTTTTAATCTTCTTACCGTCTTTACCACCGGCAGAAGGATTGATTATAAAATTAAAAGCATTCATATTTTTCTTTTGTTCCATTCCTTTCGTAAAAACATAATCAAAAACACAACTAAAAATACATATTAATTATATCACAAAAAGACGCTATGTCAATAAGAAAGGCATTAAAAAAATTGCAAGATTTATGCAATATCTTCCAATTTTTATAAAATTGTGCTACAATAAAATAGATGGAAAATTTTATTGATGAAAAAATTAAAATATTTGCAAAAAGTTTACCCTATCCTTTATACTTTGTAGGAGGAGTCGTTCGAAATTTCTTATTCGACAAGAAGTTCTCTACCGACCTAGATGTTTGTGGGGCAAACTCGGTCGAAAAAATGATAAACGCAATTAAAACTTGTGGGGGAAAAGTTGTTGCCGAATACAAAAGAACGGGAACGTTAGTTTTTGCGTTAAACGGCAAAATTTACGAGTATACGAGGTTTAGAAAGGACGGGTATTCTGCAGGTGGAAAATATCAACCCGACGAGGTAGAATTCACACCTGAAATTAACGAGGACGCAGTTAGGCGAGATTTTAAGTGCAACGCAGTTTATTACGATATAGTAGGTGAAAAGTTCGTTGACCCCTTAGGTGGAATAGAGGATATAAAAAACAGGGTTTTAGACACGGTAAAAGACCCTAAAGAAGTTTTTTCTCACGACGGGTTAAGACTGTTGCGCCTTGCGAGGTTTTGTGGGGAATTAGGTTTTTCACCTACTCAGGAAGTATTAAAAAGTGCAAGGCAAAACGCTAGTAATATAGAAGATATTTCGGTGGAGCGCATTTGGGAAGAAATCAAAAAAATTCTAGTAGCAGACGGGAAGTATTCCTTCTCGCCAAAAGACGGGCATTATAAAGCGTTAAAAGTTCTAGACCAAACTAGAGTTTTAGATAGAATTTTCCCTCAGTTAACAGAGGGAAGAGATTTATCTCAGCGAAAAGATTTCCACAATTACGACGTTTTAGAGCATAGCTTAAGATGCGTTTTATATGCGCCTAAAGAGGTCAGAGTTTCGGCATTATTGCACGACGTGGCTAAGCCTTGTTTAATGGTTAAAAACGGTAATTCTTACGGACACGATAAAGAGGGCGCAAGACTTGCTAAAACCTTGCTAAAAAGTTTAAAAGCAGACAATAAAACGATAGAGAAAACCTGTCGAATTATAAGTGCACACATGCTAGACCTAGATTGCAAAACTAAAGAGAGCAAGATAAAAGGTTTTATAGTTAAAAATCACGATATTTTTGAAGAAGTTTTAGCCTTAAAACAAGCCGATTTTTCGGCGTGTAAAGACGATACGAGTGAGTGCCCAACCGTTACAAAGTGGAAAGAAATATATCAAAAGATGATAGACGAGGGAGTTCCTTTTTCCATAAAGCAATTAATGGTAAGCGCCACCGACTTAATCGAGTTAGGTTTTAAGGGCGAAAGTATTGGCAAAGAACTCAATGCGCTTTTAGAGTTGTGTATAGTTTATCCCGAAAAAAACACGGCAAAAATCTTATTAAACAAGGCAAAAGAGCATTTAAAATAGCAAAAGACCATAAAAATGAGAGTTTTAAAGGGGATATATCAGTTAATTTTGTTGACAAAGTAAAAGAAAGTATATATAATTACTTTACTTGTTTTGCTAGGCATACGGCAAAACGCATAACCTTGCTTGCTTGAAATAAAGCAAGCCGAATAAGTCCAGGAGGTAAAAAACATGACTAAATACGAAATGCTTTACATTATTGACGCATCTTTAGCAGACGAAGCAAAAGAGGCAATCATCAAAAAGTTCGAATCTTTAGTTACTGATAACGGTGGTGTAGTAGAACAAATCGACCGTTGGGGAGTGAAGAAATTACAATACCCAATCAACTACAAGACCGAAGGTTACTACGTTTTAATGAACTTTGAAGCAGCAAAAACCTTAGTTGAAGAAATTAAGCGTATTGCAGGCATTACAGACGGTTTAATTAGAAGATTAATAACCAAAAGATAAGAGATTAGGAGAAAATGTATGAATAAAGTTATCTTAGTGGGTAATTTAACCCGAGACCCAGAACTTTCTGAAACCCCAAGTGGAATTGCAGTATGCAGATTTTCAATTGCCGTATCGAGGGATTATTCTAACGCAGAAGGAAACCGTGAGGCAGATTTTTTCAACATAACGGTATGGCGTGGAAGAGCAGAAGTTTGTGGCAAATATTTGAAGAAAGGTAACAAAGTGGCTGTTGTTGGTAGACTTCAAACTCGTTCTTACGACGATAAGGACGGCGTGAAGAGATACGTTACCGACATCGTTGCAGACGAAGTGGAATTCTTAACACCAAAGGGAGCGCAAGGTGAATACGAAGAAACCGAAGCCGTTTCCACTAGAAGAGAACGTCCACAATTGGAAGCGATTGACGACAATCAACTTCCATTCTAATTTTGCTAAGGCAAAAGTAAATTTTTAAGGAGTATATCATGGAAGAAATTACTAACGTTACCCCTGCTACTGCAGAAACTCCTGCACCAGCAAAAGAGGGTAAAAAATATATCAAAAGAATTCCTCGCAAAAAGGTATGTGCTTTCTGTCAAAACAAACAAGACACCGTTGATTACAAAGACGTTAATTTGTTAAAGAAATACATCACTGAAGGTGGCAAAATTCTTCCTAGACGTATGACCGGCACTTGCGCTAAACACCAAAGAGTTTTAGTAAAGGCTATCAAACGTGCTAGATTAGTAGACCTTTTACCATTCAAAGGCGAATAATTTTAATTAAAACTGAAAACGGCTTGCAAATGCAAGCCGTTTTTTATTTTAGTATCGTCTATACCTTTCTTCTCGTCATGCCAGGCGAAACGTAGCGAAGTCGAAATGTTTCATTTATTTATTATCTTCTTGTTTTGGCATGATAATTTCCCCTTCTTTTTCTTCAAAGTCCTTTACGCATTTTCTTATAAGGTATAAAATTTGTCCGTTGGCACTTCTACCTTCGTATTTTGAAATATAGTGCAACTTATAATGAAGCTCAGGGTTAATCTCAATTCCTAAATGTTTATTGTTTTTGTTTCTCATTTTTTTCACCAAATATCTTAAATTAAGTATATTTTAAGATATTTTTGTGTTATAATGTTAAAAGTATACTTGATATAAGTATACCAAAACAAAAGAGGGAAGAGAAATGGATATAAATTTTAGTAATTTAGATAAGTTTAACCTATTATCATTGAGGGTGATTGCAAGATAATTGGGGATAGATGCCCCTACACGCAAGAGTAAGTTGAATTAATTAACGAGATTAAAAAAGTTTCAAGTGAGGGGAATTGTGGCGAAAAGAAAGGTTTAAAAAGGGGACGACCTTGCTTAAATAGTTTAGATTTAGAAGAAGATATAACATTTTCAAGAGTAAATAGAATTAAACAAATTCAAAAAAAATATGTGGAAAAATATAGCGAACATTTTGAGCGCTTCATCGAAAAAATTAAAAAAGAAAAAGACACGTATTTGTTAATGATTGATAAAATCATAAATGGAGAAGATTAAAAACTAAAACGGCTTGCAATCGCAAGCCGTTTTTTATGTTTGATATTTATATGAGTTTATAATTTTACTTTCGTCATATTGAGCGAAACGTAGTGTAGTCGAAATATCTCATATTGCAACGAGAATTAAAGAGATTCTTCGACTACGCTCAGAATGACAAGGGGGTTAAGAAAGACAAGGGAGTTCTGAATGACGGAAACGCATTATTTTTTATCCGTGCTACCAAAACCACCCGTGCGCTCTGCCGTAGCGTCGTCGTCTGCCGTGATTCCGTATTCTAAAAATACGCCTTGGGCAAATGCGTTACCCTTTTCTACCGTAAGCGTCTTGTCGCCACGGTTGGTTAGTTTTATAAAGATATGTCCTTCGTTTTCAGCAAAGTAATAGTCGCTATCTATAATGCCTACCGTGTTGTCTAGTCTAAGTCTATACTTAAAGCCTAGTCCACTTCTTGGGTAGATTTTTAACACCCAACCTTCTTCTATATAAGCCCTAACGCCCGTAGCTATTTTAATGGTTTCGTTAGGCGCAAGCATAAAGTCGTTTAACGCAAAAAAATCGTAACCTGCGCTACCACTAGTGGCACGCTTTGGAAGTTTTATATTATCGTAATTTTCTTGTTTTTCAGCCTTTATAAATTCATTTAGGCTAACTTTTTCAAATTTAGCAATTCTTTTCACAACAAATCTCCTTGGTGAATTCCTATATAATTATACCACAAATCGGCAAATTTTTCAATGCCAACTATAAAAACTTTTTCCCTCTTTTGAAATTATTCTTTGATACTGCACGAATGCTAGCACCATTATTCCGTAAGAAATTAGCGCAAAGTAAGGGAAAATCTTAAACGAAACGGTTTGGAAAAGTGGGCCACTTACGGCATACATAAATAGTATTCCTAGATTACAAGACGCCATCTGGGTGCCTATAATAGACTGCGAGCGTTCTCTTCCGTAAATCTTTGGCGTGGCGTGGGTTAGGTTAGGAAAGGTCGGTCCGTTGCCCAAGCCGATTAATAGTAATCCCATTCCAATCGCCCAAGGTGGAAGATTTATAAACAAACTTGCAACCCCTATCGCAACTAGCGAAAAACCTAGCGTGAGTATTCCCCCACAAGACAACTTTTTAGAAATAAAACCGGATAGAAGCCTACCTAAAGTTATTCCCAAATAGTAAAGGGTAATAAGCCCTGCTGCGCTAGATTCGTTAAGCGCTCTAGTCTTAACCAAGAAGGTGCAACCCCAAGTTCCACACAAAAACTCTAGTGCGCAAGTAGAGAAAAATAACACCCACGCGAGCCTAACGGGGCGCATTTTAGCCATTTGCTTAAGCGAGAGAGTTTCGGGGGTAAAATCGTTCTTTTCAGGCTCTTTTTCCTCAACTTTCGACCAAATCGAAAGTGTTGCAAAGCACACGATTGCTATTACTATTTGTATCAAAAAGATTATTCTAAAACCAAGTCGCCAATTATTGTTATCCATTAAGGTAAAGGAAAAAATGTATGGGGAAATGGTTACGCCAACCCCGTAAAAACAATGCAAGCAATTCATAGCAAACGACTTGTAATGGGTGGCGACGTAGTTATTAAGGGCGGCGTCTATTGCGCCTGCGCCAAAGCCTAATGGCAGGGCAAGGGCGAGTAGCCACCATATAGAATTAGAAAAAGAAAAACCAAGTAGGGCAAGTGCAGTTAGCAGAGTGCTAAAAGCCGTAACTTTGCTAGTTCCAAACTTGTTTATAAGCCTTGCGCTAAACATACTTGCAAGCACTGTGGAAAAAGATACGATAGCCGAAAGTAGGCTTTGCATTCCAACGTGCAAGCCTAAATCAAGATATAATGCAGGCCACGCCGCCCCAATTGAAGAATCGGGTAGCCCCAAGCCTATAAAGGTTATAAAAATAATAACGAGTAAAAAAGTTGCCATATTAGTCCTATACGGTTAAAAACAAGGTTATAGATGATAAAAGTGCAGTTGGAATAGCCACGGCTAATCCGTAGAGCATAAATTTATAAAAAGGCAAAGACACGTCGTAATCGCTTAAAATTCTGCTCCACATAATTCCAGCAAGTGCACCGACGGGGGTTAAGAATGCCCCCACGTTAGAGCCGATAATCGTGCCGAATAGCGCATAACCCTTTCCCGAGCCTAAAATAGACGAGAACAAAACGCTCATAGGTATATTGTTTAGTAAGTTTGCCGAAAGGGTTGAAACTAGCGCAAAGGTTATAGCGTCAATTCCTTTGCCCGTCCATAAAAGCGAGTTGATTTTTTGAGTTACGCCTGAAAACTCCAAGCCACAAACTAGCGTAAACATAGAAAGCACGAATGGAATTAACTCGTAAGGCGCTTTTTTAAGAGAAAGTAAAGCCTTAGTAAGATTTTTATCTTTAATTATACCGTAAACAAGGTTGAAAATTAATAAAGAAAGGCATAATATTAAGGTAACTAGCCACATTTCAATTCCAATAAAGTCTGCAACCGAAAGCAAGACAAGGCAGATTAATAGGTGAACGATAGCAACGTTCATTCTAACCTTGTCTGGTGATGGACTATCGAACTCTTTTTCCACTAATGGAATAGGTAAGGCAAGTTGCTTTTTAAATAGAAATAGTAAAACTCCTAAAGAAACTAGGCCACAAACAAGGGCAGGAAGCCCCATAACTAAAAAGTAATCTATAAAGCCAACCCCTGCCGATTGGGCGAGATATACGTTGGTTGGGTTGCCAATTATTAGCATTATAGACCAAGTATTAGCGCAAACGAATTCGCCGATTAAGTAAGGCAAAGGCGAAATTTTCGCCCTTTTACAAAATATGCAAATTGGTGGGGTTAAGGTCAATATGATTATATCGTTAGAAGTAAAAATCGTTAAAACGGCAACGGCAAAATAAAGGGTTAAAAATAGTTTATATTGTCCACCCTTTTTATAGCCGAAAACCTTGTCGGCTACTAGGTAGAAAAAGCCGGCGTCCCCTAAAAACACCGAAAGCAAGGTCATTGAAAGGAATAAAACTAAAATTTTAATAGGGTTAATAGATGCGCTAGTGGTTATGTTTTTCCAAAGATAATCAAAAGAAAGATTGCCGAATAAAAGCATAAAAATAGCGCCTATTAGACATATTAACCAATATAATCCAAGTTTTACTCTTCCTACCACTATTTGAGGCTTAAACAAGACTGACAAAATCATTAAAATAGTGGTGGTGAATGCAATAATTATTGCCGTCATTATCTTCCACCGTAAAAGTATTTTACATAAGTATATCACTAAGGATTGGTTTTTTGCAACGATTGAAAGACCAAAAAACCAAATTATAAATCACGAGTATTGACATTTGGGGACTTTTCCTTTAATATAATCATAAAATAGATAAAAAGACTTGGAGGTGGGGCTATGAAGGTTACAGTTTACGGCGCTGCAAGTAATAGAATAGACGATAAATATATACAAGACGGAGTTAATCTCGGTAAGGCGTTAGGCGAAAGGGGGCATACTCTAGTTTTCGGCGCAGGAAGCGACGGACTTATGGGTGCAGTTGCAAGGGGGTTTAGGTCGGTTGGCGCATTTACCCACGGAGTTATTCCTAGGTTTTTTGAAGAGGGTGGCTACGAAGCGATTGACTATAAACTAGACAAAATAACTTACACCGAAACCATGGCAGAGCGCAAGACTATTATGGAAGACGAGGCAGACGCATTTATCATAACCCCCGGTGGGATAGGCACTTACGAAGAGTTCTTCCAAGTAATAACTCTAAAGCAATTAGGAAGGCATAAAAAGGCAATAGTTTTGTTCAACAGTTACGGATACTTTAATCATCTAAAGCAACTTATGGAAGACGCCATAGAACAGGGTTTTATACACCAAGAGTGTAGAAAATTAGCCGTTGTAGTAGATACCATAGAAGAAGTTATAGATTATATCGAAAACTATAGCACGGACGATATAAACTGGAGCATGCTAAAAAAGAATAATCAAATCGAAAGATGAAAAGAAAATTGATTTTGGCGAGCAATTCGCCCAGAAGAAAAGAATTATTAAAGGCTTACGGCTTTGACTTTACCGTTGTGGCGAGCAGTTTTGAGGAAAAATCCTTAAAACTCTCACCGGAGCAAACGGTTATGTTAAACGCCGAGGGCAAAGCGAAAGACGTTTTCGATAAGATTGCTAACGAAAACGCCGTGGTTTTAGGTGCCGACACGGTGGTCGAACTAGACGGGGAGATTTTGGGAAAACCAAAGGACAAGCCTCACGCTATAGAAATGCTAAAAAACTTGTCTAACAAGACTCACTCGGTATGGACAGGCTATTGCATCATCTCAAATAATGAAAAAACGCTTTGTGCAGAACAAACCGAAGTAACTTTCAATAACCTCTCTAGCGAGTTAATAGACGAATACGTCGCTACGGGCAAACCTCTAGATAAGGCAGGTGCATACGGCATTCAAGACGGCTACGATTTGGTCAAGTCCTTTGGTGGAAGTTTTAACAACGTCGTAGGATTGCCAATAGAGGTTTTTGAGCAAAGATTAAGAAAAATTTTAGCAAAAAAATAAAAATTTCATATTGAAAAAGTTTAAAAGCCGTGATAAAATATAGAAAAATATTAAGGAGAATAAATAAATGAGTAAATACGCAGGAACACAAACCGAAAAGAATTTGCACGAGGCTTTTTCTGGCGAATCTCAAGCAAGAAATAAGTATACCTATTTTGCTTCAAAGGCTAAAAAAGAAGGTTTTGAACAAATTGCAGCATTATTTTTAAAGACTGCCGATAACGAAAAAGAACACGCTAAATTATGGTTTAAGGAATTAAACGGCATTGGCGATACTGCCCAAAATCTACTTCACGCAGCAGAAGGCGAGAACTACGAATGGGTTGATATGTATGCAGGCTTTGCTAAAACTGCCGAAGAAGAAGGTTTCCCAGAACTAGCAAGAAAATTCCGTTTAGTTGCAGCAATCGAAAAGCATCATGAAGAACGCTATCGTGCGTTACTTAAGAACGTAGAACTCGCACAAGTATTCGCTAAAGAAGAAGAAAAGGTTTGGGAATGCAGAAACTGTGGACATATTGTTGTTGGCAAAAACGCCCCACAAGTTTGCCCTACTTGCGACCACCCACAAGCATACTTTGAAGTTCACGAAGAGAATTATTAATAAGGGTGTCGTTTCTTCGCCTCACTTAATTTAGAAGAAAGTTCTAACAACTATTATCATCAATGCCACCTTAAGATATAAAAACGTAGGTGATAATAATAAACCAAAGATAAATGCCCGTAGGTTTTTTGCCTACGGGCGTATTTTTATTTATTAGTTATTTAATTTCAAATTCGCCAAGAGTTGTAGAAACAACTCTGCCTTCTTTAAGTTCGCGAAGTCTCGCCATATGTGGTTGAGCAATATGTATTTGTTGATGTTTCTTGCTTTCCCACGCCTCGATAAGAAGTAATTCGTTAGCGTCTTTTTCGCTAAAATAGTAATCGTATTTTTTGCAACCGTCTTCTTTTAGAACGGCGTCTAAAATGCCTTCTTTTCTTATTAGTTCTACGAATTCTTCTCTTTTATTATCGAAACATTTAAAAGTAACGTAAATAGTATACATAATGAATTTCCTTTATTTTTTATTTTTTTTGCCAGCAAACAAACTTTCCACTTTTTTAGCGGCGAGGCTATCTTTTTTCTTTTGACCATTGATTTTGGCAAGTAAAGACGCTAGAATAAGAAATATTTGAACGGGTATTCCAAAAAAGAAAATCGTCCAAAAGTTATATTTTAATAATTGGAAATAAATTCCACCTAAAGTAAACCAACAAGCAAGAGAACAGGTTAATAGATAAAACCTACTATTGAAATAGTTCTTTGAACACCACGCTACCACGAAGAAGGTTAACGGTATTGCCCAAACTAACGATTCGAAATAGTATATTCCCAAACGGCTTTTTAACGAGAAAAAGACTAGAACTGCAATAGTCCAAACTACTAACACTAAAGAAAACATAACGTAAAGATGTAGGTTAAAAGCCTTTTCTTGTAGTCTAAGGTCGCTTTCGTCCAGGTGTTCTTCAAAAAAGTAGGTTATCTTAACGTTGTAAACTTCGGCAAGCTGTTCTAAAACGTCTATACTTGGAACGACTTCGCCCTTTTCCCAACGAGAAATGGCCTTGTCCGAGTAGTTTATTTTTTGGGCAAGTTCTAATTGAGAAAAATGAAAACTTTTTCTTAACTTAATTAAATTTGCAGTTATAATTTCCGTAGCTTTCATCATATCAATATTTTATAATAAAAGCATAAAAAAGTCAATAAAAAAGGCAATTCTCTCTGTGGTAGAATTTTAGAAGTTCAATTTTACCTTTTTGTAGAATAGTATAATTGTATTCTCTTGGTGAAGAAAAGGGTATGATATATAATGATGGTATGCAAAAGAAAGAGAAAAAATTTAAGCAAAAAAGAAAATGGTGGTATAACTGCATTAAGTTTATTATGAGATGCAGATATAAGGAGCCTGAATTTAAATATTTAGGCGAGAAGCCTACAAACGGTGCGATAATTCTTTCAAACCACGAGGGGACGGACGCTCCTATGAGTTTAGAGATTTATTGTGATTTTCCCGTTCGCATGTGGGGCACTGCAGAAATGAACGAAGGTTTGATAAGATTATATAAATATCAAACTAAGGTCTACTACCACGAAAAGAAACATTGGAACTTGTTTTTGGCAAGGTTGTTTTGTTTGCTCGCAAGTCCCTTAACTTACGTTTTTTATAAAGGCTTAAATCTTATTTCTACATACAAAGATTCCAGAGTGAAAAAAACTATTTCCCAAAGTGTAGATGCAATTAAAAAAGGCGAAAACGTAGTTATTTTCCCAGAGGACTCCGAAGGTGGTTATCATAAGCAATTAAAGGGTTTCTTCGCAGGGTTTGCTCTTCTAGCAAAACAATGTAAAAGAGAGGGTATAGACGTTCCTATTTACGTATCTTACTTTAAAATACAAGAAAAGGTTTACGTATTTGACGAGCCTATTAAATACAGCGAACTTGAAGAAAGGTTTGCAACCAAGGAAGAGATGGCAGAATATTTAGTAGGAAGATGTAACGCCTTAGCCGATAAATAGTATTTCAGAGCATAGAAAAATTAATTAAAACAACGATATACAAAAACGACGAGCAGACAGCCCGTCGTTTTTACTTTTGGCACACCCGATAGGATTTGAACCTATAACCTTTAGAACCGGAATCTAATGCGCTATCCAGTTGCGCCACGGGTGTATTAAACCGCAGAGAAAAATCCCTGCGGTCTTTTGTTATTCTTCTTCCGTTTCGATAGGCACAATGGTTACCTTAAGTTGTTGTATCTTTTTCACCGTCGACTTCATTACTTCTATTTCTAGATTTTTATAAGTTAGTTTAGTGCCTGTGCGTGGAATTTCTTCAAGCTGTTCTATAACGAAACCACTTAAGGTGTTAGCCTCAAAGTCGTCGTCTTTGTTTTCAATTTCAAAGTATTCTAACACGTCGTTCATTGGGGCGTTGCCGTCGACAACGAAAACGTCTTGAGATAATTGTCTAAAGTAGTTTACTTCCTCGTCGTGTTCGTCCCAAATTTCGCCAACTAATTCTTCCAAAATATCTTCAAGGGTAACCATGCCGAGCGTTCCACCATACTCGTCTAAAACCACTGCTAGATGCACCTTTTTCTTTTGCAAGTCTTTTAGTAGGTTAGAAATCTTAACGTGTTCGGTGGTGTAGTATGCGTTTTGCAAAATACCGTCTATACCCTTTTTGCCGTGCATATATGCCTTAAAGAAATCCTTTTCGTGAATGGTTCCAATAATGGTGTCAATGCTTTCTTTATAAACCGGGATACGAGAGTAGCCTTCGTGAAGAAAAATTTCCTTGATAGCGTCCATAGAAGAGCCTATTTCAACGCTAACGATATTAACTCTTGGTACTAGAATATCGCCAACTTCTAGGTCGTCGAATTCAATAACCGAGCGAATAAGTTTGGTTTCTTCTTCTCTAAGAGTTCCGTCCTCTTCAGCCTCTTCAACTACGGTTAAAATCTCGTCTTCAGTAATGACGTCCTCGTCCTTGAAGCGAATAATCTTACCTAAAAGCCATTTCCAACCACTAAAAACAAGGTTTAGTGGGTAGAACAAGTAGATAAACATTGTGATTATTGAGTAAAACGCCATGGATACCTTTTCCGGGTATGCTTTAGCGATAAATTTAGGAGTAATTTCGCCGAAAATTAAAACTCCAACCGTCATAACTGCCGTCGAAACTATGGCAGAAGTGTTTGCATCTGCAATTAATCTCGCAAACATCAAGGTTGCAAGTGTCGTTGCCGATAGGTTAACAATATTATTTCCAATTAAAACGCTACTAATAAAACGGTCGTAATTGTTTTCTGCAAGGTCTAAAACCTTTTTGGCTTTTTTGTTTCCATTAGATGCTAAGGCACGAAGTTTTAGCTTGTTTGAACAAGAAAACGCCGTTTCGGTTGACGAAAAGAAAGCAGACATTAATACTAAAACTAGTATTGCAATTAATAATCCAATCGGGAACGATTGGGGGGTAGAAGAGAGCAACATCGGTAAAGGCACCGAGCCGTCGGTAGACATAATTTCCTCCTAAACAAAAAGTTTTTAGGGCAAACGCCCGTTTATAATATAATGTATATTATATAATACATTAAATAATTAGAATAATCAAGTATTTTTATCGATTTATCTTATTCTGTTGACTTTTTAGGGGCGTATGGTATAATTATGAAAGAGTAAAAAGAGATAGAGTATGAAAAAAACAGTAGTAATTGGAATGAGTGGTGGTGTGGACAGTTCGGTTGCAGCGCTACTGCTAAAACAACGAGGATATAACGTTATCGGTCTTTTCATGAACAACTGGGAAGAGAGGGACGAGTGTGGCGTTTGCACGGCTGAAGAGGACTTTAGCGACGTTCGTCGTGTGGCGAACAAAATTGGCATACCATACTACTCGGTAAACTTTTCCAAAGAGTATATGGAAAGGGTTTTTTCATATTTCCTTGAAGAATACAAGGCAGGAAGAACGCCTAACCCAGACGTTTTGTGTAACCGTGAAATAAAGTTTAAGGACTTTAAGGAAAAGGCAATGGAACTTGGCGCAGATTATATCGCTACGGGGCATTACTGCGACATTTTGCACGACGGCGACACTCATTACTTACTAAAGGCCAAGGACCAAAGTAAAGACCAAACCTATTTTCTAAATCAATTATCTCAATCTCAGTTAGATAAAGTTTTGTTTCCTCTAGGGAAACTCGATAAAACCGAAGTTCGTAAAATTGCCGAAGAAAACGGACTTGCTACGGCTACTAAAAAAGATTCTACGGGAATATGTTTTATAGGCGAACGAAATTTTAGAAATTTCTTGCAAACCTATATTCCTAACCAAAAGGGTAAGATAATGACTTACGACGGAAAGGTTTTAGGCGAGCATTTAGGGCTTATGTATTATACCATAGGTCAACGCAGAGGCTTGGGTATAGGTGGACAACAAGGCGACGACGGCAGTCGTTGGTTCGTTATTGAAAAAGATTTAAAAAACAATATTCTCTACGTTGCGCACGGCGCAGAAGATAGGCTTTATAGCAAGGGACTTTTAATGAAAAAATGCAATTGGATTCCCCACGAGCCTCAAAACAAAGATTTTGAATGCACGGCTAAATTCCGTTATCGTCAACCCTAACAAAAATGCACCGTTCATATTAAAGACGACGGCATAGAGGTTAAGTTTGCCGAGCGTCAAAGAGCAATTACCGAGGGCCAGTTTGCCGTTTTTTACGACGGCGATAAGTGTATAGGTGGTGGCGTTATAGAAAAGGCTATATTTTAGGAGGTAGCAATATGGAAAAAATAAAAGAACGAATTTTGAAATTTATGGAGTGGCAAGAATTCCCTAAAGAGGCGATTGACTCACTAACGGTTGCTGTTCAAGCAATCTTTGAAAGCGAAGGCAAGGAAATTCTAAAAAAAATCGTTCAAGAATATCAAAGCGACTATCGTATTTCTCCAACCCTAACTACTGAAAGGACAAAAGAAATCAGCGAGCACTCTGGGATTGACCAAAGACAATGTAATCTTATAGTATATATGGGACTTGCTGAAGAACTAAAAAAACATTACCTTAGTAAAGGATATCCTGTAGAAAATTATAACGACACTATCAGAGAACTCAAATGTAAACTGCTTGAATGCCACGACTGTTTTGGTGTTTGGGGAGCAAGAACCTGCGCAGTTATAAACACTCATTTTGCAATGACTCGTTTTGGTATGGGGGTATTTCAATTTGAGCTTATTAGGCTTGAAAGGGGTTTCGTGGTAGAAGGAAAGGAGTTTAAACAGGGCGACTTGGCTATCAATATACATATTCCAAGATTAGGCGAGCCTATTTCCTATGAAGAACGTCACAAAGCCTATAAAAAGGCAAAAGAGTTTTTTAAATCACGTTTTCCAAACGAGGAAAAAGTTCCATTTTATTGTCATACGTGGATACTTTTCAAAAAGCATCGTGAAATATTAAAACCAACGTCTAACATGATTTCATTTATGGATGATTTTTCCGTGCTTAGAGATTACGAATATCCTGATTATAACGAGGCCTGGAGAGTTTATGGTCGTATTTTTACAAAAATAGAAGATATGCCACAAGAAACATCTTTGCAAAAAGCCTATGCTGAAATCATAAGAAGGGGCGAAAAAATAGGTGGTGCCGAGGGTATGTTTTTGTTGTAGTTCCTATACATTATATATAATATATTTAGAAAGATGGATATTTAACTAATAATCTACAAATTTTTAGAAATAAAATTATAGAACAAACGGAAAAAATATTACAGGAAATAGATTAAAAATCTTTATTGGGAGATGCTATCCTACATGCTCAAACAACTAAGTAATTAAATCTTCATTTAAGGCCTCGTATGTATTTGAAATGCACCTCCAAAGTTTGTCTAGCTTTTGGGTTCACATCAATTACGGGGCTTTTTAGTTATATTATACATTATACAGTATATGTAGACGGCTATATAATGTATTATCTTTAATGTTTAGCGAATATAAAGGTAAAATCGCCCTTTATTTGACACTTTTTAAAAACTTTAAACTTTTTTTGACTTTTTTAAAAAACTGCTAAAAAACGCTTGACGAAAGATTATTAATATTATATAATCGTATTACTTTCCCTTTTGGAAAGGTAAAAACACAATATCGTCAGTATTTATCAAACGATTTTAGGTGTTCAAAAACAAAATATAGTGCTAAAAGAGTTTATATAACACAATATTTTGTGGCTGAAAAAAAGATTAAAAAAATCTTAAAAAAACTTTAAAAAACCTTTGAAAATTGCTTGACTTAAAAAAATGCTTATGATATTATGTATAGGCTGTCTCCAAGAGAGATGGCAAACATCAACCGAAGTTGGTGGGAGTTGCTTAAAAATTGAATAGTAGGAAATTAGACGAAATAATAGTTATTTTGAAAAGTTTCTGTCA
>JAZRGN010000002.1:0-70706 GCA_045644165.1 Christensenellaceae bacterium
CTTGGTGCAGAGCCAAAATACGAAAACTTTATTAAAATGATAGACGTAATGAATTGCTCTGCCGATTATGCGTTAGGTTTAATTGATATTGATACAGAAGATAACTTTCTAGAGCCTTTACCTTTTGGCGAGAGATTAAGAGAAATTCTTAAACAAAAGGGTATTTCCGGCGAAAGACTAAAAAGGGAATTACCTGTTTCTAGTTCTCTTATATATAGGTGGCAAATAGGAAAGTCTTTGCCTTATCCAACCACCTTAATTCGTCTTGCAAAATATCTAGACGTTTCAGTAGATTACTTACTAGGTAGAGTTAGATAAAAACTAACGCCGAGCGAATTTTTCGCTCGGCGTTTTTGTTTGCTAAAAATTTTACTCGTGATATAATATAGTTAATGAAAGAACACGTTTTTATAGTAGAACAAAAATTTAATAACTATAAATGCAAAGATTTTCTTAAAGCCAAAGGCGTTTCAAGAGAGATTTTGTTAAAGGTTAAAGATGGTGGCGTTTACCTAAACGACCTTTTAGTAAACAACGTTAATAACCTAGTAAAGTCAGGGGATAAGGTGAAAATCGTTTTACCCGTAGATAAGAAAAACCCATTCGTAAACCCAATAAAAGGCGAATTAAAAGTTTGTTATGAAGACGATTATATGCTTGCCGTTTATAAGCCTTGTGGAATGCCTACACATAACTCAAGGGGCAATAACCTAACTTCTTTAGACCAATTAGTTTGTGGATATTTTATGCCAAACGAATTTACTTTTAGGGCAGTTAATAGGATAGATAGAGATACTTCTGGAATAGTTTTAATTGCAAAAGACGAATTTTCTAGCAGTCTTTTAGGGGAAATGGTTAAAAGGGGCGAGATTGATAAAACCTACACGGCAGTCGTATGTGGTGTTCCTAATCCAGAGCATTTTATTATAGAAAAGCCTATCAAAAGACAAAGCGACGGCAGTATGAAAAGGGTTTGTTCCCTTGACGGCAAGTATGCAAAAACCGAATGTAAACTATTAAAGCAACTCGAAAACGGCTTATCTTTATTAGTAATAACACTTCATACGGGAAGAACGCACCAAATAAGAGTTCATTTAGCCGATTACGGCTTGCCACTTTACGCCGATAGCCTATATGGACAAGCAGTGAAAGACAAAACTTATAACCTTTGTGCAAGCAGGTTAGAATTTATTCACCCATTTACTAAAGAAAAAATAATAATACAAGTCAAATGCAATTTATAGAAACAAAAAAGCACCGATTTTTCGGTGCTTCTACTTTTTTATAAATTATTTATCTTCGGTGGTGTAGTTATCGAAGTAACCTTGAATCCAAATGATAGGCGTTCCCTTGTCGCCAGAGCCAGAAGTTAAGTCGCAAAGTGAACCGATTAGGTCGGTAAGTCTACGAGGGGTAGTTCCCATTTGACCAACAACTTTTTCGTCTTTTTCAGCGATTTTTTTCTTAATAGCGTTTTTAAGTTCTTCGCCTTTAAGGTCTGCAAAATCGTTATCTGCAAGGTATTTTAATTTAAGTTCGTTAGGCGTGCCTTCAAGCCCAGCCGTGTAAGCAGGTGAAACAACAGGGTCTGCAAGTTCCCAAATCTTACCAACAGGGTCCTTGAATGCTCCGTCGCCATAAACCATAACTTCAACGTTTTTGCCAGTTGCGTCTTTTAGGTTTTTAGCAATAGCATCTACTATTGGCTGACAATCTCTTGGGAATAGCTTAATGCTTTCTTCGGTAGACTTATTTGAGCCGAGTAGTCCGTATTCTGGGTTGTAACCACTGCCGTTAACTGGTGCGCTTAAAACGTCGTCTAGTCCGTAAACTAGTGCGCCTTCAGCCTTGAGAATTCTCTTTGTTCTTGCTCTAGTATGAATGTCGCAAGTTAAAACGTTTTTAGTGTAAGGTAAAATTGCTTTTGGGTTATTAGCAAAAATAATTTCGCATTCAGCACCTTCGCCCGTAACTAATTGAGTGTAATATTCAACGTAATCAACGCCTGTAAAGGTATGTTTAGCGTGGCCGAATAATTCACGATATTTTTGTTCTGTTAAAACGTCGGTGTATGGGTTAACGCCTTTAGCATCTAAATCGTCAAGAGAAATTAGGTGGTTACCAACTTCGTCAGATGGATAAGAAAGCATAATAACAACTTTTTTAGCACCCCTAGCGATACCCTTTAGACATACTGAAAAACGGTTACGAGAAAGGATAGGGAATATAACGCCAACCGTTTCTCCACCAAATTTATTCTTTACGTCGGTAGCAACGTCGTCTATACTAGCGTAATTTCCTTGCGCTCTTGCAACGATTGCTTCGGTCATAGCAACAACGTCTTTGTCGTGAAATTTAACCCCTTCAACTTGACTTGCCTCTAAAACGCTATCGGTAACTACTTTAACGATATCGTCGCCTTGTTTAATAATCGGTGCACGAACGCCACGAGAAACTGTTCCAAACAAACGGCTCATAGTAATCTCCTTATATTTTAACCAATTTACCTTAATATTATAACACTAAAAGGCATAAATGAAAAGATTTTTTAAGGGTATATCTATAAAAATTACTTATATTAAAAAACCTTAATGGAATACATGAGCTATCATATTTAGGAATAAAAATTTTTCTAATGGTAAAAATAATAGAAAAAGGAGATTTTTGTTATGAGTAAAAACATGCTTACCACAAAAGAAGCGACTATGCTTAGTGATTTATTAACTCACGAAGAATGTGCTTGCAAAAAGGCAAGGCTTTACGCAAACACAACCGACAACGATGAGCTTAAAGCAAAATTTAATAAACTAGCAGACAACCACGAGAAGCGTTTTAATGCGCTTTTGGAATTGTTATAAAGGGGGAATTATGGATTATAACGCAAACGTAACACTTAACGAAAAAGATAGTTTACAAGATTTACTCAACATGGAAAAATCAGTAGTAAAAATGTATTCAACGGCGATAACCGAAGGTTGTTCAAACGGGTTTAGAACGCTTATTAAAAGCAATCTAAACGAGGCGATTGACGACCAAGTAGAAGTCTTTTTTATGATGACCGAAAACGGCTATTATCAAGTTGAAAGCGCACCAGAAGAAAAAACAAACCAATTAAAAACCACCTTTAATAAGGTAAAGGAAAGTTTATAAAACAAAAAACCGTTCGAAATTTTCGAACGGTTTTTAATTATTTAATTACACTTTTATTTTTTCGTAACCAAAATTTTGGTAAAGAACATTGCTATTAATAAAATGATGATTGAGATTGGAAGAGCAACGTACCAAATTTGGATAAAGCCTGCGATAATGAAACTTACGAAAGAAATTATTGCAACGAAGATTGCGTAAGGTAGTTGAGTGTAAACGTGATTTAAGTGTTCACATTCAGCGCCTGCGCTACTCATAATAGTAGTGTCTGAAATTGGCGAGCAGTGGTCTCCACAAACAGCGCCTGCTAGACAAGCAGAAATACCAATCGTTCCAAGTGGGTCGGTAGGAGCGAACATAGCAGTTACTATTGGAATAAGTATACCGAAAGTTCCCCAACTCGTTCCGGTAGCGAATGAGAGTAGGCAAGCAACCAAGAAGATAACTGCAGGCAAGAACTTGTTTAGAGTTTCTTGAGAACCATTCATAAGGTCGCCGATATAGTAAGCAGCGCCAAGTTCACCCGTCATATTCTTTAATGCAGTAGCAAAGGTTAAAATGAATATTGCAGGAACCATTGCGATAAAGCCTTTTGGTAAAGATTCCATACACGCTTTGAAAGAAAGGTTCTTTCTAGCAACTAAGTAAACCATAGTTAGTATTAAGGCAACTAGTCCACCCCAAGGAAGAGCAACGGTAGCGTCTGTGTCAGCAAAAGATTCTATTAAGGTTGCACCTTCAAAAATGCCACCAACGTAAACAAGTGCAAAGATAGAGAAAACTAACAAGAAGATAATAGGTAAAACTAAATCCCATAATCTACCGTTATTGCTCTCGTAAGCGTTTTCGTCGTTAGTAACTTTAGCGCCAGAGAATAGGTCGCCGTTTGCAGCGTTAAGTTCGTGTTTTTTCATTGGACCGAAGTCGAACTTCATAAGAATTAACGCAAGAACGAATACTATTGTTAAAATCGAATAGAAGTTAAATGGAATAGCCATTATGAATAACTTAAAGCCTTCGCCGTCTGCAGCGTATTGAGAAACTGCGGCAGCCCAAGAAGAAATTGGGGCAATCATACAGATAGGGGCAGCCGTAGCGTCGATAAGGTATGCAAGTTTAGAACGGCTTATCTTATGCTTATCGGTTACAGGACGCATTACAGAACCAACCGTTAAGCAGTTAAAGTAGTCGTCGATAAAGATGAGAACACCTAAAACGAAAGAGCAAAGAGCAGCGCCAACTTTTGTTTTAACGTGTTTTTGCGCCCATTCGCCAAACGCCTTACTACCACCGGCTCGGTTGATGAGGGCAACTAAAATACCCAATTCAATTAGGAAGATGAATATTCCGGCAGTGCCACTTACAGCGTCGATTAAACCGGTGTTAACAACCGAATCTACCGTTCCAACAGGGCTGAAGTCGTTTATTAAAATCGCACCGGATAAAATACCAACGAATAGCGAAGAGAAAACTTCTTTAGTTATTAACGCTAAGCCTATTGCGATAATCGGTGGAATTAGCGCCCAGAACGAGCCTTGAACCTCGTGAGTTCCACCACAAGTTTCGCAACAATCAGGGCATTCAATCGTGTAAGAAAATCCTTCGCCATCACAAGTAGAGCAAAGGACGCCTTCTATCATGCCCTTGCCTTCACAATCAGGGCAAACGAAACCTTCCTTAGTGGATATAGTATGTTCGTCGTTACAAGTTTCGCAAACGATTGCCTCTCCGTTAGAAGTGCAATCAGGGCAATCCAATGGTTTATGAACCACTCCCGTCGCCGTTAAGACGATTAAAAGAGTTAGGATTACTACAGATGCAATTAAGGTTATTAAGTTCTTTTTAGTTAAAAAACCCTTGCTTGTTTTAATCATAAAACACTCCTTTGTATAAATATCAAATATAATATATGATATATAAAAAGTCCCTAAGTGTCAAGAGGGTTTATGAAAATTGACTAAATTTACCAGTTTTACCCTAGTTTGGTTGCAAAAAAGAAAAATGTATGTATAATTAAAGGTAATCAAATAGAAGGTTTTCGGTCAACACTTCGTTAAAACAACCGAGAAAAGAGTAAAAATATCCTTTCTCGGCGAGGAGGGATTTTTTTAATGAATAAAAAAACGCTAAAACTTACAAGATGCGCTATTATTTGTGCTTTGTATATAGTTCTATCCTGCATTACTTTTCCTATTTCTGGTGGGGCAATTCAGTTTAGAATAGCAGAAAGCTTAACCCTTTTGCCGTTATTTTATTTTGAAAGCGTCGTGTCGGTATTCGTGGGTTGTTTTTTATTTAATCTTTTAAGTGGACTTCCCATTTACGACGTGTTGTTTGGAAGTTTAATAACGTTAGTTGCAGGTGCATTAACTTACCTTGCTGGAAGGGTTATTAAAAACAAGGGATTAAATATTTTTATAGGTGGACTTTTTCCCGTTTTACTAAACGCATTGTTACTACCTATAGTTTGGTATTACGCATACGGAAAACTAGAGTTTGCCTATATCTTTTCAGTTTTAAGTTTGCTAATAAGCCAAGCACTTTCGGTATATTTAATAGGAACGATAGAGATAACTTATATATACAAATTAAGGAATAAGGGCATTGATTTTTTAGCGTAATTATAAAAAATTTAAAATAAAAAAAGTTCGTTTTACTATGCTGTAAAACGAACTTTTTAGATTATTCGATTACTCTAAAAGGATTATATACTACCCAGTAGAATATAAGCCACAAGCCCGATAATCCAACGAGCGAATAGATTATTCGAGAAACCATAGCGCCACCACCTGCACCAAAAATTGCAGCGACGATATTAAAGTTGAATAAACCAACCATAAACCAAACGATTGCGCCTACGATAACCAAACTAAATGCTATTATTGTAGTTGTTCTCATAATATCCCCCCTAATAAAAATGTTTTGCAAACTAAGAAAAATTATGCAAAACTATTTAAAAAAGTTTAAGAAGATGTTATAATTCAATTGAGGGAGACAGCTATGTTAAAAAAATTTATGGCTTATTATAAGCCTCATAAGGTTATGTTTATTTTCGACATGCTCGCCGCATTCGTGGTGGCTATGGCTGGAATGGTATATCCTATTATAACTAGAAAAATGCTTAACGAGTTCATACCTAACAAGCAGTTTGATATGATACTCTTTTTTGGTGGGTTAGTTTTATTGCTTTACGTGCTAAGAATGTGTTTAAACTATTTTATTCAATATCAAGGGCATATGATTGGCGTTAAAATGCAAGCAAAAATGCGCACGGATATGTTTAACCACCTTCAAAAATTGCCGTATAAGTTTTACGACGATAACGAAACGGGCAAAATAATGAGCCGTATGACTAGCGACCTGTTCGAGGTAAGCGAACTTGCTCACCACGGTCCAGAAAACGTCATTATCTCTTCGGTAAGTATTATCGCATCTTTCGTTTATTTAGCAACAATAAATATTTATTTAACCTTGATAATATTCTTTTGCGTTCCATTTTTGCTAGTTATTTCCTTTTCGCTAAGAAAGAAAATGAGGCAAGCTTTTACCGATAGAAGAAGGGCAACGGGACAAATAAACGCCTCGGTTGAAACGAGCATTTCTGGAATAAGGGTTTCAAAGGCGTTTAACAACTCAAACAAAGAGTTAGAGAAGTTTGAAGTCGGAAACGAGGCTTTCGTAGAGGCAGGCAGAAAATCATATAAAGCAATGGGAATTTTCCATTCAACTACAACCTTTGTAACCGAAGTCTTTAACGTAGTAGTTTTAATTGCCGGTGGATTGTTTTTATACGCAGGCAAAATTCAACTTGGCGACTACACTGCGTTTATAGTTTCAATAAACATATTTCTAGCCCCTGTTAGAACGCTAATTCAGTTTATGGAACAATATCAAAACGGCGTTTCTGGTTTTAGAAGATTTGTTGAAATTATGGAGGCTAAACCTGAAGAGGATAAACCAAATGCTCGTGATTTAACCGACGTTAATGGTGAAATTACTATTAAAAATCTTAACTTTAGTTACGAAGAAGGCAAGGAAGTTATTCACGATTTAAGTTTAGAGGTTAAGAAAGGTCAAGTATTTGCATTAGTGGGACCAAGTGGTGGTGGCAAGACTACTCTTTGCCATTTAATCCCTGGTTTTTACAAGGTTGCAGACGGTAGTATTTTTATAGACGGCAAGGATATAAACGACCTAACGGCGCATTCTTTAAGAGAAAATATAGGAATCGTTCAACAAGACGTATATCTATTTAACGCCAGCATAAAAGATAATATTTTATACGGCAGACAAGACGCTACTTTTGAAGAAGTTGTAGAATGTGCTAAAATGGCAAACGTTCACGATTTCGTAATGAGTTTAAAAGACGGATACGACACCATTATCGGCGAAAGGGGAATAAAACTTTCGGGTGGACAAAAACAAAGGCTTTCTATCGCAAGAGTATTCCTTAAAAACCCACCAATGCTTATATTAGACGAGGCGACTTCGGCGTTAGACAACATAACCGAGATAATGGTTCAAAAATCATTAAATCAGTTATCGAAGGGCAGAACGACCATCGTAGTTGCGCATAGGCTAACAACTATAAAAAACGCCGACTGTATAGCAGTAATAGACCAAGGCAAAGTAGTGGAAAAAGGTAGCCACGAAGAACTACTAAAACTTAACGGCGCATACGCTAAACTTTATAACGAATCGTTTAGAGAAGAATAAATAGAATTAATAAAAACAAGAATAGACGCCCGTCGGCAGTTGCCGACGGGCATAGTTTAATAGAACAATTTTAAAAATTACAAAAATTTTTAGGTTTATTTAAGTTAATGGCAATATAATACGAAAAAACAGCCTACACTCTCAATAAACTTTTTCCTACGACGAGGCGTCCCAAAGTTATGGGACGCCTTGCCGTTTTGTTGGCTCTTTTAAGTTGTTTTTAGGTAGATACATTAAGATAGAAGAAATTTTATTAATAAACGAAAAATAGGAGTAATTAATGGCGTATATTAATCTTTTCGTTAAAAGTTAAAAAGGTCTTAAAATAATCTTTTTAATTTTTATCTATATGTTGATTTTAGGTTATACAAGGTATTATAATCTAAACAAGGTAAGCGTTTTTTGTTAATAGATACTGAAAAAGAAAAATGGAGAATTAATATGAGACTATTACTCGCAGAAGATGAAAAGGAATTAAGCAAGGCTTTATGCACACTGTTAAAATATAATAATTATTCGGTCGACGCCGTGTATGACGGACAAGATGCAATTGATTACGTTGAATCTGGCGTTTACGACGCAGTTATTCTAGACGTGATGATGCCTAAAGTAAACGGGTTAACCGTGCTAAAGACTTTAAGAAGTAGGGGAAATAACGTGCCTATACTAATGCTCACTGCAAGAAGTGAAATAGACGATAGATGTTTAGGACTTGACTTGGGTGCAGACGATTATCTTACAAAACCATTTTCGACAAAAGAGTTGTTATCTAGAATTAAAGCAATAATAAGGCGCAAAAGCGAAAGGGTTGAAGAAAATCTAGTTTTTGGCGACGTAGAATTGAATAGAAACACGTTTGAATTAACCTCTAAGGGTGGAAGCGTAAAATTATGTAATAAAGAATTTCAAATGCTCGAGTTAATGATGCTATCCCCAAAAAACGTCTTTTCAGTAGAACGTTTTATGAATAAAGTATGGGATTTTGATAGCGAGGCTGATTTAAGCGTGGTTTGGGTATACGTTTCTTATTTGAGAAAGAAACTTAAGCAAATTAAATCTAAAGTTGAAATAAAATCAAACAGAGGCGTCGGGTATTATTTGGAGTATTGCGAATGATAAAGAAACTTAGGAAAAAGTTTATTATAATAGTTATGTTGGCAGTTTTTGTGGTAATTGGCTCTATCATAGGGGTTATGAACGTATTAAACTACAACAAGGTAAATAAGGACGCCGACAAAGTTCTAAGCGTTTTAATAGAAAACGGTGGAGAAATGCCACTTCCAAATTTTGAAAATAAGGAAAACCCAATACCTTCACTTCCACCTGAAACGGCATTTCAAACGAGATATTTTACGGTAACCGTAAAAAACGGCGAGATAGTTAACTTAAATACGTCAAAGATTTCTGCAGTAACCGAAGAACAAGCGAAAGAATACGCTTTTACGGTGATAAATGAGAACAAAACCGACGGCTACTTTGAAGAATATAAGATTGCACGAGTAAATACTGCCGAAGGCGAGATGATTGTATTTTTAGATTGCTCAAAAGACTTATACTTTACAAGAAACTTCTTAAAAATAAGCCTAGTAATCGGCGCTACGGCAATGGGGTTAATATTCGTGATGGTGTGGCTTTGTTCTTCCTTTGCCGTTAAACCAATAGTCGAAAGTTATTCAAAGCAAAAGAGGTTTATAACCAACGCAAATCACGAAATAAAAACGCCACTCGCTATAATCGGTGCAACCAACGAGGTTATGGAACTAGAGTTTGGCGAAAACGAATGTTCTAGCACGATAAATAATCAAGTAAAGAAACTTACAGCCCTAACTGAAAAATTAGTTTTTCTTTCTAGAATGGACGAAGAAAGTGGCGAAAATCCTTTAGCCGAAGTAGATTTTTCGTCTATTGTAACCGAAATGGCAGAGCCGTTTGGAATAATCGCAAAGGCTCAGCAAAAGAAGTTATCCGTTAACATAGAGCCAAACGTTAAAACCATTGGCGACACGTCGCTGTTAAGTCAGTTGGTTTCAATACTTCTTGAAAATGCTTTCAAGTATTCAAACGACGAGGGAATAATAAATTTAAGCCTTACAGCGCACGGTCAAAAAACTAAACTTGTAGTAGGAAACACCACCGACCACGTAGACGTAAAAGAAATTGATAGGCTCTTTGATAGATTTTATCGTGCCGACCAGTCGAGAAATTCTCAAACGGGTGGCTTTGGTATAGGTCTTTCCGTCGCAAAATCGATAGTGAATTTACACAAGGGAAAAATCGTTGCAAAATTAGACAACAACAATTATATAACCTTTACGGTAACCATATAATTACAAACTCCCGTCGGCAGGTGCCGACGGGAGTTTGTATCGTTATTTAAACAAATTTATATTATGTTAAAGCAAAGCGTTTTCTAAAACTAGTTTGTCAAATTCAATACTTTCAACGAAATCGTCTTTCTTAAACCTTAAAGTATTATATTTGGCGTAGTTAAAAAGGTGGGTTTTTATGATTACAGGGGTAGGAATATCTAGCGTTTCGCATATATCTCTAACGTATTCAAAAAATAAAGAGTAATCGGTTTCGCCCTCTTTTTCAAACACGCATTGGCGTAATATTTTGTCCTTTATCATAACTTTTGCCCAAATTCTAATCACAATATTCCCTAAAATTCTTTCACCTTGCGCCTGTCCGTGCGCTTTTTTATTTTATTAAAAGCAAAGCCGATTATTATAGTTGAATAAAAACTTAAAATTCTCCATGCAAGCATGGCAGGGAAGGCGTAGCCACTAACTTGCTCGTTTCCACTAAGTCCTAGTCCCGTTTTAAATAATAAATAGAACGAAAGGTCTGCCGCGCCGGCGTTTCCAGGGGTAGGAATAAAGGATATCGCAACGTTTATTAGCACGCAAATTTGAATTACTTGCGCCCATTCAAGCACGCCACCACCCCAATTAAATCCAAAGAAACACAAAACGAAATAAGCGATAGAAGTTCCACTTAAATGTTCTAAAAAACTCAACAAGAATGAAGAAGTAAACACGGCAGGTCTAGTTGCTAGTTTTTTGATGCATCTCGAATTGTGAATAACCGTTTTATAGGTTTTCATTGCCGTTTTCTTAGGGTCTTGAATAAGACGAAGTTTATTCCCTAAATGTAATAGTCCTGCAACGAGTTTAGAAGTAAACCTCGGCATAAGCGAGAACATTATTACTAAAAGAGGCATAACTAGGCTAAAAGATAAACCTATAATAGCGGCAACGTTAAGAAGAGTTGGTAAAATTCCAACCACTTCGTCCGGAACGCCGAGAGTGTTTTTGGAATACAAGAAAATACTTGTAAATGCGATTATTACGAACGCCGTTTGGTTAAGAAAATAAGTCGATATAGGAAGTGAACTTGCCACTCCACCGTGAACGCCGTGCTTTGAAAGATAATAAATTTCAAAAGGCTGACCACCAACGGCAAAAGGCGTAACGTTGTTATAGTAAATGCCTAAAACGGCAGTTTCCATGCAGGTTTTAAAATGCCACAAACCCGTCATAGACTTGCACATGATTGAGAGTTTAAGAGCCTTAAAGAAATAATATCCAAATAGAGCGAGTAGTGCGTAAATTAAAAAATACCAGTTTCCCGAAAGAGTTAGCCAAACTTCCTTCCAAGAAGGCAAAGGCTCGCCTGACGAGAAGTCATTGTAAGCAGTCCAGGCGAGAACGCCAACCATTACTACTATAAAAAGATAAGCAAAAATATTTTTATATAATTTTTGTCGCTTATCAACCGTAGTGGTGTCTAAGCCTAGAATACCAGACATTACTATTTGTTTAGGAGAAGACTTTTCTAGTTCAAAATCTTCTTTCACCTCTGGTTCTGGGTTGATAGCCTCCGGCACCTGGTCGCCACGGAGCTGTATTGTGATAGGTTCTTGTGTCTTTGTGTCGAACTCTATCTTTTGAATAATAGGCTCTTTGCTTTTTTTCATACCATATAATTATAGTTTAAGAAAGTTGCTTTGTCAATAGAAAAAGCCTTTTGGGAATTTTTCATTGCCTTTTTAAGTGGTCTGTGTTAAAATGAATAAAAGATTAAACGCAAAAGGCATAAAGGAGAAAAGGGTGGAGAATTTTGTTGCTAATAAATTATCGGTAATAATTCCTTGTTTTAACGCAGAAAAATTCTTGTCGTGCTGTTTTAACTGCTTAGACAGCCAAACCTATTCTAATTTGCAAATTATATTTATTGACGACGGTAGCGTTGACAAAACGCTAGATTTAATAAAAGAATATTGTCAAAAAAACTCTAGCGCCATTTTCGTAACGGGTGAAAATCAAGGGGTTGGCGCATCTAGGAACAAAGGCTTAGAAAGAATAGACGGCGATTATTTTACCTTTTACGACGCTGACGATATAATTTCTCCTAATCATTTTGAGAACCTTATAAATATAATAGTAAAAGAAAAAGCCGACATTTCTGTTTGTGGAATAAAAAAAATTAATGAAGAAAAGGCTAGTAAGTTAACTTTTAACGACAAAGGCTTAAACAAACTAGAAATTTTTGAAGGTAAAGATTGTTTTACCCAATACCTTTCTCAAGAAAAACTAGATTTCGTTTTGTGGAATAAGGTTTTCTCAACTAAAACCTTAAAAGAGAGTGGCGCAAAATTTCTTAACACTAGATACGGCGAAGAGGCGTATTTTCTATACAACTATTTTAAGTGTGTAAAAAAGGTTGTTTTCTGCCCGTGCAAAACATACCTTTACGTTCAACATAAAAAAAGTTTAATGCATTTAAGCTTTAACGAAAGTAGACTCGATATAATTACTAATCTTGACGAGATTAAAAAGGATGCAGAAACTTTTGACAAGGAAATTTCTAGTTACGTTTCAAGTATGCGTGCAGGATATTTAGTAGGGCTATTATATTTTATCAAAAAAAGCGACTATCAAAATTCTCAAGTTATAAATCAAATGATTGAAACTTTAAGTAAAGACGCAAAACTTTTAAAGGGCTGTAAAAAAACGGCACTTTATAAAAGAGTATTTATTCCATTAATTCCAACCTTTGCAAAATTAGCACTAAAAAAGAAACTAAAAAACGCTTCGAAGTAATCGAAGCGTTTTTGCTATAATTTTATTAACCGTTAACCACGATAACCGTGATTTTTGCACTTTCTTCAGGCGAGATTTTAACGGTTACGGTGTATCTGCCGGTTGCCTTAATGTTGGTTTGAAGAATAATTTTCTTTTTATCAATATCGTAGCCGAGTTCAAAAAGTCTATCTGCGATTTCCTTGTTGGTAACGCTACCGAAGAATTTTCCGTTTTCGCCAGTTTTAACCTTAACGGTTACTTCAGCACCGTCGATTTTTTCTCTTAATTCTTTATTAGCTTTAAGTTCTTCTGCCCTATGGAAAGCCTTAGCGTCTTTTTGACCTTTGTTTTCGCTCAATGCTTGTGCGTCGGCAGGTTTGGCAAGCCCACGCTTTATTAAAAAGTTTTGAGCAAACCCGTCCTTAGCCTCGATAATATCTCCAGCCTTTCCAGAACCCTTAACGTCTTTTATTAAAACAACTTTCATTTTTGTCTCCTTTGTCTTTACGTAAATATTTTATATAAAAATATGAAAAAAGTCAAGACCAAAGCGTATAAAAAAACTTTTAAAGCCAATAATAAATTTAAAGGAGAATTAATATGCAAAAAAATTGTGGTATTAAGTGCGACGTTGTAAGTTGCAGACACAACGCAGAAGGTTGTTGTTGTGAATTAGAACAAGTAAAAATCACTAAAAACTGTAGCTGTGGTGAAAACGCTACCTGTTGTGATGATTTTTGCGAGAGATTCTAACCAAAGACTAAAATATATGAAAAAGAAAAAGGTTGCCGTTTTGCAACCTTTTTCTTTTCTTATTATATATTATTCTGGAAAATACACAAAAATCGCCGATTGCGATTACAAATTCCCTCTTACAAATATAAATTCTATCACAAAAAAACCATAAGTCAAGAGGGTTTTGAAAAATTTTTTCAAAAAACTTTAATTTTTTTCATTTTGTTTTCAAAATTATTTTTAAAATATGCTAAAAAACAGTAGAAATGCCTAACGGAAAAGCAACCCTTATTGACTTTTATGGAAAAAAGTTCTATAATTTATGGGTAGAAAAAATTGCAGTAAAACTGCGTTATGGAGGGCTATAAAATGGCTGATGAAGTATTACTTACTAAAGAAGGTAAAGAAGAGTTAGAGAAAAGATTAGACTATCTTAAAATGGAAAAACGTGCAGAAATAACCGAAAGAATAAAAACTGCAAGAGAATTCGGCGACCTTTCGGAAAACGCTGAATACGACGCTGCTAAAAACGAACAAGCAATGATTGAAGGCGAAATTCTTGAAATCGAAGAAAAGTTAAAACGTGCCGTAATCATTAAAGAAAGCAAAAAGGGACAAGTTTCTCTTGGTAGCAAAGTTGATTTTATCGACGAAGAACTCGGCGAATTAGTAACTTATGAAATCGTAGGAACTACCGAAGCAGATGTAGAACAAGGCAGAATCAGTAACGAATCTCCAATCGGCAACGCATTACTTGGAAGAAAAGTTAACGACGTTGTTAGAGTAGTAGTTCCAGCAGGAGTTACCACGCTTACCATTAAAAAGGTTTATTAATTTTTACTTTAGTCATTTAAGGATATAATTATGGAAGAAAAGAATTTAAATTCCCCTGTGGAAGAACTCGACTTAAACGAAATTTTAAGAATTAGAAGGGAAAAACTAGACGCACTAAAATCGGCTGGCAAAAACCCTTATGAAAAGGTTAAATACGATAGAACTGCCTTTTCTTTAGATATTAAGGAAAACTACGCTGAACACGAAGGCAAAACGGTTGGTATTGCAGGTAGATTAATTTCTAAAAGAATTATGGGTAAGGCATCTTTTGCAGTTATTTTAGACGGCAAGGGAACTATTCAATCGTATTTATCAATTAACGATTTAGGCGACGAATACCTAGCGTTCAAAGATTACGATATCGGCGATATTATCGGTATTAAAGGTTTTGTGTTCACCACTAGAACGGGCGAAGTATCAGTTCACGCTCAAAGCGTAGAACTTTTATCAAAATCGCTTTTACCATTACCAGAGAAATATCACGGACTTAAAGACGAAGATACTAGATACCGTCAAAGAGAAGTAGATTTAATCGCTAATCCAGAAGTTAAGCGCACCTTCGAGGCTCGCTCTAAAATTATGAAAGCGATTAGAAACTATCTAGACGGCGTTGGATATTTAGAAGTAGATACCCCCGTATTACAACCACTAGAAATCGGCGCTGCCGCAAGACCGTTCAAAACCCATCACAACGCATTAGATATTGATATGTTTTTAAGAATAGAAACCGAACTATATCTAAAAAGACTTATCGTCGGTGGTTTTGATAGAGTTTACGAAGTAGGTAGAATTTTTAGAAACGAGGGTATGGACCGTTCGCACAACCCAGAATTCACTACCGTAGAAATGTATCAAGCATATAGCGACTATTTTGATATGATGAACCTTATCGAAAATATGTATAAAGAAATTACTCGTGAAGTTTGTGGAAAAGACGTTATTAACTATCAAGGCGTGGAAATCGACATGGGCAAGCCATGGGAAAGACTTACTATGGTAGAAGCCGTTAAAAAATACGCTGGCGTAGACTATAACGATTGGGCGACCGACGAACAAGCGAGAGCAGTCGCTAAGCAAATGCACGTTGAAGTCGACGAGGGCGACGAAGCGACTAAAGGACACGTTTTAATCGCATTCTTCGACGCTTTCGTAGAAGATAAACTAATTCAACCAACCATAATCTACGATTACCCGGTTGAAAACTCTCCATTAGCAAAGAGAAAACCAACTAACCCTGCGTTTACCGAAAGATTTGAATACTTCATTTACGCAAGAGAAATGGGTAACGCTTTCTCCGAACTTAACGACCCTATCGACCAAAAAGAAAGATTCGTTAAGCAAGTAGAAGCAAAGCGTGCTAAGGGTGGAAACGACGCTAAGGTGGACGAAGACTTCGTTACTGCACTAGAATACGGCATGCCTCCAACGGGTGGTCTTGGTTTTGGCGTTGATAGATTAGTTATGCTATTGACGGATAGTGCCTCTATTAGAGACGTAATTCTATTCCCAACAATGAAACCTATAAAAAAATAAAAGGTAATTAACGAATCGACGAATGGATAATAAAATCACTAAAAAACGCTTTGCCGACTTTTTATCTTACGATTGGATTTTAATAACCGTAATCATAGTAGTTGCTATTCTCGTATGGGAAATTCTTTTCACGGTTACTGCAGTTAAGCCAACTCGTGGTCAAAGCTTTAAGATTCTTTACGACGAAGGTGTTGAATCGCAATACGAAAAGGACATAGTTGTCGTAACGCACAACGAGGCGAGAACTTATAGTTTCGACGTTTTGGAAATTGGAAAAGAGGGCTTGACGGCTGGTATAGAAAACGAGATTGGCGTTAGATACGAAACTAGGGATTGCGACGTTATCATTACTACCGATATAGAAAAAACTACCAATTCTGGAGCGAAGTATACTAGGGCAAACTACATTACCGAAAGTTTCAACCCTTGGAGTTATGAAAAAGCAGTCGTAGACGGAGACAAATATCTCGAAAAACTACTTAAAGCAGGCGTTCCAAAAATAACGGCAGGCGACGTTAACGCTTGTTATGATTATTCGCAAATGGACGGTGGGAAAATAGACCAACTATTTTCAACGAGATTAAAGGGCGATAACCGTTTCCGTAGGGAAAAGCAAAAGGCGCAAGGCAAAACTTACGAAAGAATGCGAATTGAAAAACTTTGCCAAGAGGTAGCGTTTGCTAAAATGCTTTTAAGGGAGCATTCTCAAATTTTCTACACCTACACTTTAGGGCAACAATCATACGACCAAGCGCTTGCGTCGGGTAATAGCGCAAATATTGCAAGCGCAGAGGCAACCTTAAACAAAAACAAGGAAAGCAACCAAAAACGCTATGGTAAAGAACAACTCTCTTACGGTATAAGAGTGGACAAGTTGACGGACGGAAAGTATGCTCCGGAAGAGTTTTTTACTTCAAACGGAAAATGCGAAAATTTGGTGCTTATGGCGTTTGATTTTCTAGAAGACCAACCTCACTTGCAATTCGAGTCGTTGTCTTTTATGAACGATATCGTTAGGTTGTGTAGCAATATTTTATAAGAGGATTATATGAGAGGAAAGTTCGTTACTTTCGAGGGGTGCGAAGGGGTTGGCAAGTCCAAACAAATTCGACTCGTCGAAGAGTATTTACAAAAAAACGGTATAAAGTATTTTTTAACCAGAGAACCGGGTGGCACTCCCGTTTCCGAACAAATTAGAAAGGTTATTTTAGACGGTAAGAACGTTTCTATGACCGACGAGTGCGAGGCTATGCTTTACGCAAGTGCAAGAATTCAACTATTAAAGGAAGAGATTGCGCCAAGACTAGAGGCAGGCGAATTAGTTTTATGTGATAGATACGTGGATTCTTCTATCGCTTACCAAGCATACGCAAGAGGTTTAGGTTTAGATTTTATTACTACAATAAACGATTATGCTATTAAGAACTTTAGTCCTGACTGCACGCTCTTTTTAAATCTTACTCCCGAAGAGGCTTTCAAGAGAAAGGGTGGAGTCGATAAAAACGATAGAGTAGAACAATCGGGAAAAGAATTTCACGAAAAGGTATATCAAGGCTATTTGCAAGTTGCAAAGAATAACCCTCACCGTGTTTGCGTTATTGACGCAAGTGGAACTAAAGAACAAACGCACGCTAAGGTAATTCAAGCGTTAAAAGACAAGGGAATTATATGATAGATTTAACTTCTCTTATTAAAAGCACAAAGGCATACGAAAGTGTTAAAACAGATACGAAAGAAGGTAGGCTTTCACACGCCTACTTACTCCTTTGCGCCGATAAAGAGAATTTAGATAGCTATCTAAAGGAGTTTGCAAAAGCAATTTTCTGTTTAGAGGGCAACGGCTGTGGAAAATGTAGACCTTGTTCGCTAATAGAAAAGGGACTTTTTGCCGACGTGGTTTTTCTTCCCAAAGAGGGACAAATTATCTCGGCAGACGATATAACTTCCGTAGTTCAAGATACTTTCGTTAAACCATACGAGGCAGATAAAAAACTTTATTTAATAAGCCACGGCGAAACTATGAACGCTACGGCTCAAAACAAACTACTTAAAACCCTTGAAGAACCACCTAAAAACGTTCACATAATTATAGGCGCAACTAACGAGCATTCTTTGTTGCCTACTATAAAATCAAGGGTTAAGAAATTAGAGATACCTGCCTTTACTAACGATAGGCTAATTTCTGCGTTGAAAGACGAATGTAGAGATATTCAAAAACTTACCAACGCAGTTTGTATTAGCGACGGAACGGTGGGTAGCGCTCTAAGATATTATAACGACGAAAATATAACCGACTGCATTGATTTTTGCATAGACCTTTTAATCAATATGCAATCTAGCAGTCAAGTGATAGATTATACAGATAATCTATTAAAGTTAAAGTGCGATTTTTTAGACCTTCTTACCGTGTTAGAAGTTTTGGTAAGAGATATGCTAGTGCTAGGTTGTAACAAGAAGGATTTGACGTTCAGTCAAAGCGCACTCGAGAGGTTGCATACTGCAAAGGGTTTTACAAAAGGTTCTCTTATAGCGATAATGCAAGATATTGTAAGCGCAAGAAAGAGGATAGAGGCTAACTCTAGTAAAAACATGGTTGCAGAATGGCTACTCTTTAAGATTTTGGAGGAAAAATATAAATGGCAAAAATTATAGGCGTAAAATTTAAAGACACTTCAAAGGTGTATTACTTTTCGCCGGCAAACGATACCGAGCGTTACCCTCAAGGTTCGGGTGTAATTGTTGAAACTGCTAAAGGCACCGAATACGGCAAAGTGGTTTTCGACGTGAGGGAAATAAGTGAAGACAAACTCACTCACCCTCTAAAACCCGTAATTAGAAGAGCGACGGAAAAAGACGAAAAAACCATGCTTGAATTCGAGAAAAAAGTTCCAGAGGCTTTAAAATTCGCCGAAGAGCAAGTTGCCGAACTTAAACTCGATATGAAGTTAATTAACTGCGAATATTCTTTCGACGGTAAAAAGTTGATTTTCTATTTTTCAGCAGATAAGAGGGTTGATTTTAGAGAACTACTAAAAGTATTCGCATCTAAATTCCACACGAGAATAGAATTAAGGCAAATTGGCGTAAGAGATGAAACCAAGATTTTAGGGGGCATTGCCCCTTGTGGCAGAACTTGTTGTTGCGCAGGCACTATTCAAGATTTTGGGAAGGTTACCATTAAAATGGCAAAGAATCAAGGCTTGCACCTTAACCCAAGCAAAATTAGTGGACTTTGTGGTAGACTTATGTGTTGTTTAGAATATGAAAACGACTACTATGCAGAAGTTTATCCAAAAATGCCTAAAGTTGGTGGAACGGTTAAAACTCCAGAGGGCGAAGGCGTTGTGGTTTCAAACGATATGCTTAAACTAATATGTAAAGTTAAGGTTCAAAAACCTGACGGTGGAGAGGTTTACAAGGATTTTAAGGTAGACCAATTAGAGTTTAAGAAGAATAAGCCTGAAAACAATCCTAAAAACGACGAAGAATTAGAAGAACTCGAGAAAATTTTAGATTAGTGTGTTGACAAATTTATAAGTTTGTTTTACAATAAAAGAAGAAAATTAAGGAGGCTAGTCCAATGGCTTATAAAATTGACGAAAAATGTATTTCATGTGGTGCTTGTGCAGACACTTGCCCAACCGGCGCTATCAGCGAAGGTGAAACTCAATTCGTTATCGACGCAGATGTTTGCGTTAGCTGTGGTGCTTGCGCAGGTGGCTGTCCTGTAGAAGCAATTTCAGAAGAATAATTTTTGAAATAAAAGATAACAAACTTTAGGGCACGAATTTTTCGTGCCTTAATTTTTACTTTCTTTACGGGTGGTTTGTCCATGATAAAAATAGAAGATTTAAACTTAGAAAACCTAAAAGTTATGCAAGACGACCAATTATACTGTTTCACCTCCGATTCGGTGTTGCTCACTCGTTTTGCTAAGGCAAAGAAGAACGACGACGTTGCCGACTTTTGCTCTGGCAGTGGAATAGTAGGATTTAATTTTTATGGACTTAATAAAAATTTAGTAAAAAAGGTCAGTCTTTTTGAAATACAAAAGCCTCTTTTCGAGTTATCGGTAAAATCTATCGAATTAAACGGTTTAGAAAAAGTCTTTTCTGCGCATAACCTTAAAATTCAAGAGATAGACTCATCTTTTAATGAAAGGTTTTCGCTAATTTTATGTAATCCACCCTACATGAAAGTAACTTCCGGCGAAACAAAAGAAAAACTTGAAATGGCAATGTGTTGGAGCGAAGTTGCGCTAACGCTTGAAGAACTAATAAATGCAGTTAGCAAATGCTTAAAATTTGGTGGAAGATTCTGCATGGTGCACCGTGTAGATAGACTAACCGACGCTATGGTTTTAATGAGACGGTATAACCTTGAGCCGAAAAGACTTCAATTTGTAAACGCCAAAAACAAAGAACCCTATCTATTCTTAGCAGAGGGCGTTAAGGGTGGAAAGTCTGGGGTAAAGGTGCTTTCCCCAATTATGAATTAAGGAGATAAAATGTTATATCTTGTAGCAACGCCAATAGGAAATTTGAAAGATATTTCTCTTAGGGCGCTCGAAGTGTTAAAATCGGTAGATGAAATTGCGTGTGAAGATACTCGTCATTCATTGACGCTTTTGAGAGCATACGAAATAAACAAGCCACTTTTTTCCTATCATAAATTTAACGAAAGAGAAAGTGGCGAAAAATTAATCGAAAAGTTAAGGCAGGGCAAGAATATTGCTCTTATAACCGACGCCGGAATGCCCGTCGTTTCAGACCCAGGGAATATTTTAGTTAAAATGCTTATAGAAAACGACCTAGAATACACGGTTATTCCAGGTGCTTGCGCTTTTGTTTCGGCTTTAGCGCTTAGTGGTTTAGATGCGTCTAGATTTTGTTTTTTTGGCTTTTTACCTCAAAAAACAGGTGAGAGAAAAGAGTTTTTAGAAAAGTATAAAAATTTAGAGGCAACCCTCATTTTCTATTCTGCACCACACGACGTTGTTAAGGACGTTGAAACGCTTTATTCGGTGCTAGGCGATAGGAAAGCCGTTGCAGTAAAAGAAATTACCAAACTTCACGAAAGGGTAGAAAGGTTTAACCTTAAAGACGGCTATCAAGGACAGCCTAAAGGGGAATACGTTTTGTTAGTAGAGGGTGGTTTGGTTCAAGAAGAAAATAAAGAACTATCTAACAAACAACTTATCGACTTATATATTTCACAAGGACTTGACAAAAAAGAAGCGCTAAAGAAGGTTGCAAAAGAAAGAAATATTGCAAAATCAGAGTTATATAAATTAACTATAACAAACTAAAAAAGTCGCAAAATGCGACTTTTTTAATTGTTTTTAACTAAAAACCTCCAAAAAACTCAAAAAACACTAAAATCGCAAGAAAAAGACTAACAAAAAAAGAAAAAATTTTTTAAAAAATCGCATAAAACGCTTGCCAAATCTTGTCGAAAAGTGTATCATTACAAATGATAAAAGCATTTAACAATTTATTCGCTCATCATTTTCCCCCTTATCATATATTATTCAGGAAGCAGTAACGAGATGTTATTGCTTTTTGAATTTTAAACCATACTGCTTCCTTCTCCTCTGCTATCGCTACGGAGCACTAGTCCGTCATGTATGCATTGTCAAAGTCGTGCAGTTCGCAATGGCAGTCGTCGTTGCTTTTTGAATTTTATTTAAGACTTTATAAACTTCGTTATGCGTCGTTTGCTGATTCGCCAAAACAACCCCAATGACCAAAAAGGTCTATTGTGTCTGTTTTGGCTCTCGAGCCTAGCCTAACTCGTTTCTAAAGTCTTAAATATATAGGTCTATCTCGTAGGTCTATTTCGTCCTTTTGTTTGCACGAGCCTTGACCTGCTCGTTTCTAAAGTCTTAAATATATAGGTCTATTGTGTCTGTTTTGGCTCTCGAGCCTAGCCTAACTCGTTTCTAAAGTCTTAAATATTAGGCTATCTAGCATTGTTGGGCGTGCCTTGACCTGCTCGAATCTATCACTTTGCCTATGTGGAAAAGAGCCTTGTTTTGCTCGTTTATAAATTCTTAAATCTAATAAATTGATTGAAAATTAAAAAATAGTTGAAAACTTTTCTTAAAAGTGCTAATATATAAATCAATTAATTAGGGAGAAATGCTTATGACTAAAGGTGAATTAGCAAAAGAGAATTTTGGAAAAGGCATGAATTGTGCTCAAGCAGTTTTGATTGCGTTCAAAGATGAAATTGGTTTGCCAGAAGAAACACTCAAGAAATTTATAATCGGTTTTGGTGGTGGCTTTGGTCGCCAACGCTTAACCTGTGGTGCCGTATCTGGTATGGTTGCCGTTTTAGGACTTCTAAAAAGCGACGGAGAAGATAAACTAGCGTCCTATTCGCTAGTGCAACAAGCGTGCGCCGAGTTTATAAGCGAGTTAGGAACTCTTTCGTGTGCAGAACTTTTAGATGGAATTACTAACGATAAATCACCAACCCCTGACGCTAGAACTCCAGAATATTACAAAAAACGTCCTTGTGCAGAGATTTGTGAGATTGCCGCTAACATAGTCGAAAAATACTTATAAAATAAAAGACCGTCGAGTGTAATGCCTCGACGGTTTTAGTTTTTATACGTTAAATTAAAAATTAGGGTTTAATTTATCCAATTCCTTCTTGAATGCTTTTGAAGAAAATAGAATTGTTCCAACAACTATAACGAGCGCAATATCGACGAAAACGTAGGAGTTGTAAACTGCGCTAAAGGTAAAGAATGAATTTGCCTCTGCATCCATAGCGTAAGCGCCGAAAGCAAATACTCCCGATAGCACGTGCGAGGCGTATCTAAACACACCTGTAAATCCTGCGCCCAATGCAAATTTTAGAGATGGTTTTTCGCTTAGCAATTTTAAGTCGGTAAATAATCCTGAAAGAGCGATAGTAGAGAAAGCGATAGGATAATCTAATAAGAATTGTGCAGGGTGAACGATAAAAGGGTCTTGAATGGCTTGAAGTAAACCATAAATTATTCCTACTAAAAGACCTTTTTTCATTCCGTAGATATTGGCAAAAATACAAATAGGCAAAAATGAAATAAGAGTTATAGAACCACCTTGAAGCCACATTGCTTCAAACTTAATAAACGAAAGAGTAAACGATAGAGCAATGCATACGCCTGCTAATGAAATGCACTTTGTATCGTATGGCGTTTTGTTTTTTCTGCCGATAATAAAGCATAAAGCAACTAAAACAACTGTAAATGCAATAGCGCTAACGTAAAGGGCGATAGAGTTTAGTTTGCCGTAATCTCCCGTGTAATATCCGTCGCCTACTATATTTTTAGAGTAGAAAAGGTAAGTTAAAACAAGGCTCGTTATAACGCCACAAGCAAGCAGACAGCCGACGATTAAACCAATTCTTTTTAGTAGAGTTGGTTTCTCTTTTGCAATAATAAATACGGCAATTCCTCCTAAAAGCCCAATACAAAGCGTTATTAAAAGTGGTAAGAAAACGTAGTTAATTATATCTTTATTAACGTAGTTTTTCTCTAAATAGGCAAGGTCGTATTTTTTAGATATTTCTGCTATCAATAAAATTATGCCTAGTATAAGTGCATAACCTATTAATGCGAAAAATCCGTATTTTACGGTTTTGCTAGTCAAGTCTTTTCTTATTGCCATAGTAATCAAAACGGCAATAAGGAATGCACCTAAAACACCAATGGTAAGCCATAGCGAAACAGGTTCGAGCTTATCAATTAAATAAGCAGTAGAAAGTAGATTAAAATACATGAGTCCTCCTTTATTCGCTACGAAAAAACGCACCCGATTGGGTGCGCTAAATTTTCTATCATTTGCATTTTCCTTCAAGCATTACCTTGCGGATTCAATGGTATAATCTCAGCCAAACGGCACCCATAGCGAATATTTAATTTTGATAGCATTAATTTATCACAATTTTTTTATTGCGTCAAGCATTTTTTTGTGATACAATTAAAAAACTCAAAATAAAGGTGGAATTATATATGAGTAAATTTTTTGCTTTCCTAAACAGAATGAAATATATTAAACGCTGGTCGCTTATGCGCTCCATAAGAGAAGAAAATATAATGGAGCATAGCCAACAAGTTGCAGTTATAGCGCATGCCCTTGCTCTAATCAATAATAAAATATATAAGGGTAGCGTAGATGCGAACAAGGTCGTTTTACTTGCGCAATATCACGAAGTGGGTGAAGTTATCACGGGCGATTTGCCAACCCCTATTAAATACTTCAATCCTGAAATCAGGTCTGCTTATAAAGACTTGGAAAAAAACGCTTGCGAAAGAATACTAGGCATGCTTCCTGAAGAATTTAGAGAAGAATATCGTAAATTCGTTCTTCCAAACGAAGATACTTACGAGTATAAACTAGTTAAGTGTGCAGATAGGCTATCTGCATATCTAAAATGTGTTGAAGAAACCAAGGCTGGAAACAGCGAATTCAAAAAGGCAAAAACTACCATTGGCTGTGAACTTAAAAAATGTGGCGTTCCAGAGGTGGAATATTACCTTAAAGAGTTCGCTCCTGCATTCGACCTCACTTTAGATGAACTAGATTAAAATTTGTGCAAAATGCACAAAAAATTTTTGTATTTTTATATAAAATAATGCTTGAAAAATTAAATTATATGTTATATAATAGTTAAGTAAAAAACTTTGCCCATATGGGCGTGGAGGAAAAATGTCAAGTTTAAATCTTAAAAACATTTACAAAGTATATCCATCTGGCGTTACTGCAGTTACCGACTTCAATCTAGATATTGAAGATAAGGAATTTATCGTATTCGTTGGACCATCAGGTTGTGGTAAATCTACCACCCTTCGTATGATTGCTGGTCTTGGAGAAATTTCAGCCGGCGAACTTTATATCGACGGTGTTCTAGTTAACGCTCGTGCGCCTAAAGATAGAGATATCGCCATGGTTTTCCAAAACTATGCACTATATCCACACATGACCGTTTACGACAACATGGCTTTCGGTTTAAAACTTCGTAAAATGCCAAAGGCTGTTATCGACCAAAAAGTTAAAGAAGCTGCAAGAATTCTTGGTATTGAAATGTATCTAGCAAGAAAACCAAAGGCTCTTTCTGGTGGTCAACGTCAACGTGTTGCGCTAGGCCGTGCAATCGTTCGTGAACCAAAGGTATTCTTATTAGACGAACCACTATCTAACCTAGACGCTAAACTTCGTTCTCAAATGAGAACTGAAATTACCAAGTTGCACAACCGTTTAGCAACCACTTTCATCTACGTTACCCACGACCAAGTAGAAGCTATGACCATGGGAACTAGAATCGTTGTTATGAAAGACGGTTTTATGCAACAAGTAGATACTCCTATGAATCTTTACAACTACCCAATTAACCAATTCGTTGCAGGATTCATTGGAACTCCCCAAATGAACTTCTTCACCGGTAAAATCGTTGGTGATAAAGACCAAATATACGTTGAATTCGGTTCTAACAAAATTGCTCTTCCAAAAGAAAAGGTTAACCTAATTATCAACCTTGATAAATACCTAAATACTGGTAGAGAAATCGTATTCGGCGTTCGTCCTGAAGACTTCCGTGATGCTCCTGAACTCGTTAAGGCTGGAAAACTTCCTGTAGTAGAAGTTAAAGTAGACGTTGTTGAAAGACTTGGTGCCGAAACACTTCTTTACTGTAAGACTGACTACGCTAGTGCTAAGGATTCTAACGAAGCATCTATCGACGAAGACATTTCTAACTTAATCGCAAAAGTTGATTCTCGTTCTCAAACTAAGGTTAATGACATTATCAACCTTGCTGTTGACGTTATGCACTGTCATTTATTCGACAAAGAAACCGAAACTACTATTCTTGCTCGTAGCGAAGACGGAAAGGCTGAACTTCTTGCATTACTTGCTAGACGTGAAGAAGAAGAACATAAGAAAGCAGCTGAAGAGGCTAAGAAACTTGCTATCGAAGAAGAAAAAGCAAGAGTTAGAATGGAAAAGAAATTCGCATTCCTTTCTAAAAAATCTAAGAAAGCAGAAGTTGAAGAAACTACTGACGAAGAATAATTGCTATTACAAAAACTATATCCACCCAAAAAACTGGGTGGATATTTTTATTTTAACGAGAATAGGCTTTAGATTATTAATTTACAAACTATTTTTTATAGAATGAACTATCGAAAATTTTCTTTTTTATTAAACAAATTTAATAAACTTAAGCAATAGGGTTGAAAAAAGGTTCAAAAAAAGATATAATAATTGTTAAGTATTAAAAGTTAGCGCAAAATTTATTTTGCGTGGCAAAAAATAATGAAACAGGAAGTCATATCTTTTTTAAACAATATAAAAGCGCAAACGGGACTTACGCTTAGCGTATACGATAGCCAAGGGAATTCGATAATAGGTGAGAATGAGAATAACCTATCTATTCCATTGCTCGCTAACGGGCAAACGTATGTAAAGGGGAATAAAACCTATTTTTCCTTAAACTTTGGTGGTGAAGAATATATTGCAAGCCTAAATGGAACTAACGAACAAGTTAATTCTTTTGCTTTTTTAATTTCTCAGTTAGCGCAAACGAGCAATCAAGATATTTCCAAAGCCGACTTTTTATTAAAACTCTTAACGGGTAACGTAGAAGGCTTAGCCGTTAAAAAGTTAATAAAAAAGTTCTCGCTTGTCGACAAGCCATTGTTTACTATGATTCTTGTAACTGATTATCAAAACAAGCAAGAACTTATTGATTTTGTAAATTCGTATAATACTGACGGAGACCTTGCTTTTTTAACCAGCGAAGATAGGGTGGTTTTAATCAAACTTTGCAACGAGTCCATTGACGATTACGTTTCTTGCACCGAATACGCAGAGTTCTTAGTTCGCTCTATTTACGAAGAAATGGGCGTAAAAATTAAAATTGGTGTTGGCAGAATAGTAGAGGGTTTAGAAAAACTTAACGAATCTTATCTTCAAGCAATATCCACCGTAGATATGATGGAAGTTTTACAAGAGGGTGGAGAGGTTCATACCTACAAGGAATACGCCTTAATAAAGATTCTAGGAGAAATGCCTAAAAACAAGACCAATTATTATTTAAACTTTCTTCTAGACGCTAAGTCAAAAGAGGTTTTAGAAGACCAAGAAATTATAAAAACTGCCGATTGCTTTTTAGAAAATAATCTTAACGCAAGCGAAACTTCTAGAAAGATGTATCTTCATAGGAATACGCTAAACTATAGACTAGATAAAATTGAAAAAGCAACGGGACTAAATATTAGAAAATTTTCTGATGCGCTAACGTATAGATTAATAACTATACTCGCAAAATTAACAAGGTAATTTATGAAAAATAGTAAAAGTAGACAATTAAAAGGCCCAACGAGAAGAAAGATATTTATATCTTTGGGTATGATTTTAATCGTATTAACTTCCTTCTTTGGAGGATTCTTTACTCAGGTTGCTCTTCGTGGCGAAACCGAGGCCGTGGTTAGTGATATTATTCACATCATGGACGAGATTGGGTTTGTATACGACAGGGAAAAAGACGAATACGTTAAAATTGACTCGGATAAAATCTCTACGGCTATTGCTCTTAACTTCCTAGACGATTATTCGGAATATTACACAGAAGAAGAATACCAGGCTGTTAAACAACAAAAAGCTGGAAACTATTCGGGTTTTGGTTTTAATTTTCTTACGGTTAATATTAAGTCTACTCAGGCTGGCACTAACGTGATAAATTCCGTTACGTGTAACTCTCCTGCATGGAAAGCTGGATTTAAAGACGGAGATAAGATTATAAAAGTTTCTTATAAAGATGAAGATACGGTAATAGAAAACGGCAAACAACTTGCCGACTTCCTTGAAATACCATTTATAGGGGAAGAAGTGAAATTTACTATTGAAAGGAATGGACTAGAAATACAAGAGCCTATCACCATTAAGAAACAAAATTTTACTAGATGTTACGTTTCATATCAAGATAGCGAAGTTTCTATGTATTTTTCTCCAGACTATAACGAAAGGGTAAACAGCGTTGCAGACGCTAAGAAAATGATAACCGTAAAAACGAACGAAGGTAATCCTGAATTTGCCGTAGACTGTAACGGGGATGGTATTGCCAACGATATAGGATATATAAAGTTATATTCTTTTAACGGCGACGCAGCCGAGCAATTTGGCGCAGCGATAGACTACATGGTTTATACTCGTGGAAGAACTAGGCTTTTACTTGACCTTTGCGATAACGGTGGAGGAAGTATGGACGTTCTTAAGGAAATAGCCGCATACTTAATGAAGGCTGACAATGGCATTTATGCAAAGTCTACTGAAAAGTTAGATTGGAAAAACAAGGACGACCCAGACAATAAAAACTACGCCACCAGCAACTATACTATTGGTAGAAGTAAGTATAATCCACTTATTACAAGAGTATCCATAATTGCAAACAGGAACACTGCGTCTGCAGCCGAGTGCTTATTGCTGGCTGTAGAAAACAAAGATTACGGTTTAAGACAATATCCTATTGGCGACAATAAATACGTCGACGTATACACTAGACACAACCTAGTCGTTGTGGGAAGTTTAAACAATAATCCAAACGACGACGTGCCTGACGGACAAATGGAATATAGAACGTATGGTAAGGGTGTAATGCAAACCACCTACGAGTTAAACTCTGGTGGAGCATTAAAGATTACTACGGCAAAACTTTTAGGGCCTTGGAACGATTGTATTCACAAGATAGGCGTAACCCCAACTACTGAAAAAAATCGTGCGATAAATTATAGCGTGGGAATTTCAAGGGCAGTTGAGATTTTGACCGACGCAAGCAACTAAACTTAGTTAACTAAAGAAAAGTATCGGTTTAGATTATATACGATATCTTTATCGGCAATATTAGAAATAGGCGCAAGGGCATAACCCTCCTCGATAATTTTCGGGGAGGCTTTTCTTTTGCCTGAAATTTCTTCAAAAAGAGCCTCGATTTCAGGGTCTACCTCTTCGCTGTCGCTATTTGAGGTTGAATTAGAATTGCCGAAAAGTGTTTCAAGTAAAGCAGTTATAAACTTTAATCCCTCGTTGCTAGAAAAGAGGGAAATGATAAATTGTAAAAGTTCCACGATATCCTCGCTAACATATTTTACGTTCTTTTTCATACAATATGTTAAAACTATATTATTTGTGAGGTGCAGTATGGACGGTTTAAACGGATTTTTTAACGGTGAAAATAACAATAGTGGATTAGATTTAGTAAAATTAACCACGGCGCTTTCTCAAAAATTTGACGGAAAAAATCAAAACGACCTATTAAAAGCAGTATACGAAGAGGCTGAAAAAGGAAAGCGTAACGGCACGCTTACTAATGAACAACTCGATTATTTTGAAAATATGTTATCAGTCGTTTTAGATGAAAAGAAGAGAAAACTTCTAAAGCGTATAATAAAAGAACTTAAAAAGATTTAATCGTGCAAAATCTAGAGCCTGATTATGTGGTCTAACGCTTTTATAAAATAATCTATCTCTTTGCAAGTATTTTGGACGGAAAAACTTACTCTAACTAGCCCCGAATCCTGCGTCCCTAAAAATTTATGAATTAGAGGTGCGCAATGAAGTCCTCCTCTAACTGCGACGTCGTATTCGGTGTTTAGTCGGTTTGCGACCTCGTCGCTAGGGATATTATCAACACTAAAAGAAACTATTCCCGATTTATTTGGCTTAGAATAGACTTTTATTTTGGGATTAGTTAATCCGTTTATTAGTCTTTCGGTATATGAATAGAGGTGCAAGGAATAATTATCAAGATTATCCTTAATAATTCTAACACCTTCGTAAAGAGCGCAAACGGCAGGCAAATTAATGGTGCCTGCCTCTAGTTTTTCTGGGTAACTGTCGGGCTGAAAAAGATTAGTCGATTCGCTACCCGTTCCACCCATAAGTAGGGGAGATATTTCCGTTTGTTCGTCAAAAAGTAAAACGCCACTACCCATTATTCCCAAAAGTCCTTTGTGTCCGGCAAGGCAAAGAATAGAAATATTTTGTTTTTTTAAGTTCAACTCTATATGTCCACCACCTTGCGCTCCGTCCACGAGATAAGTAAGGTTATGATTTTTGGCAATTTTGCCAATTTTATCTATAGGAAGAGTTTCTCCCGTAACGTTTGAAACGGCAGTAGTAACGATAAGGTAGGTCTTATCGTTAATTTTTTGTTTTATAGCAAGTTCTATTGGAAGGTCGTTAGAGGGTTCAACTGCGTCAAGAGTAATTAATCCTAAACTTTTTAGATAATTAAGAGGTCTTAAAACGGAGTTGTGTTCAAAAACGGTGGTAATTACGTGTCCACCTTTTTTTACCGTGCCGAAGATTGCAACGTTAAGTGCTTCGGTGCAATTTTTAGTAAAAATTACTCTTTCGCTGTTTGCACCAAATAAATCCCCTATGAGTTTTCTACAATTATACGTCATTTCTGCGCCTGAAACCGAAAGTCTGTGTCCACTTCTGCCAGGATTAGCACAAAGATAGCGAATAACGTTATTAGCAGTATCGCTAACCGTTCTAGGTTTAAAACCACCCGTCGCAGCATTGTCAAAATAAATCATAATCAACCTACCTGTCCCTTAACTTGAGGAATATCCTTAATCTACTTATTTTTTAACAAAAAACTCCTCTCTATTAATATTATGTATATAGTAGATGTTTTCTATTTATACCAAGGAGGAAGGTTTTATGGAGTATCTAGCCGTGGCTTTTCGTTCAAGGACTCACACGGTAAAGTTTGCAGAATACCTAAACCAAGTGGGCGTTTCAAACGAGATAATAAACACGCCTAAGGAAGCAGGGGTTGGCTGTGGACTTTCAGTTAAAGTCTCTATTTCCAAATCGCACGTGATAAAAAGAGCGTTGACTTTCACCACCTTAAACAGCTATGCAGGAACTTTTTTAGTTAAAGTTGGTAAGGGTGGAAGAAGCATAAGAAGCGTATTTTAATTGTTAAAACGCTTGTAAAAACACCCCTTTTGTGTTAATATAATGTAAACTATGGATAAAAATAAAGTAGAAGAGATTATTAAAACACTCTCCGGGGTGTTCACGGACAAGCCTGCCCTAAACTTTAATACTCCTTTTGAACTATTGGTTGCCGTTATTTTATCGGCACAATGCACCGACCAAAGGGTTAATAAGGTTACTGCACAATTGTTTAAAAAATATAACACGCCTAGTAGCATTCTAACTCTTACCGAAGAAGAGTTGCAACAATATATCTTTTCTTGTGGGCTATATAAAACTAAAGCAAAGCATATCCTAAGCGCAAGTAAGGATATAGTAGAAAAGTTTAACGGACAAGTTCCAGATGATTTAAACGATTTGCGTTCGTTAGACGGCGTGGGAAGAAAGACTGCCAACGTAGTGTATAGCGTTGCTTTTAAGGGAGACGCTATTGCCGTAGACACTCACGTTTTCCGTGTTTCAAACAGAATTGGTTTAGCAAAAGCCAAAAACGTTTTGAACACCGAAAAACAATTAATGCAAAATATACATAAAAAAGATTGGTCTAGGGCGCATCATTACCTAATTTACTTAGGTAGAAGTTATTGTAAGGCTAGTAAGCCAGACTGTGGAAATTGCCCAATCAAAGACGACTGTGATAAAAACTTCAAAAGGTGAAATATGTTTATAGACAGAACAAAAATAACTATAAAAGCCGGCGACGGTGGTAATGGAATAACTTCCTTTATTCATTATAAAGGAAAAGTTGGTGGTGGTCCTGACGGTGGCGACGGTGCTAAGGGTGGCGATATAATATTCGTTGCAGACAGCACTAAAACTAGTCTCGCAGACTACTACTATAAAACCAAATACGTTGCAGAAAACGGTGGAAACGGTGGGCCGAAAGAATGTTTTGGTAAGTCTGGTAAGGACGTTATATTGCCCGTTCCACTAGGCACCGTTATAAAGGATAAAGAGACTGGAAACATCATTGCCGATATGTTCTACGAAGGGCAAAAGGTAACCGTTTTAGTCGGTGGCGAAGGTGGAAAGGGAAACGCTAGGTTTAAAAATGCAAGAAGACACGCCCCACACTTTTCTCAAACGGGCGAAAAAACCGAAAGCAAGCAAGTTATTCTAGAACTTAAAACTATTGCAGACGTAGGACTCGTAGGTTTTCCAAACGTTGGTAAATCTACACTTTTATCAGTTTTAACAAGGGCGAAACCAAAGATAGCAAACTATCACTTTACCACTCTTTCTCCAAATCTAGGAATTTGCGAGTTTTACGATAATAATTTCGTTATAGCCGACATTCCAGGATTAATAGAGGGAGCAAGCGATGGCGCAGGTCTCGGTATAGAGTTTTTAAGACACATTGAAAGAACTAGAATGTTAGTTCACGTGGTGGATATTTCTGGAGAAGAGGGAAGAGACCCTTACGAAGATTATCTAAAAATCAACGCCGAATTAAAAAAATATAGCAAGGAACTTGCCAAACTTAAGCAAGTAATCGTTGCTAACAAAATAGATTCTAACGACGGCGAAGAACGTCTAAAAGAATTCAAGAAAAAACTTGGCAGAAAAAAGGTTATTCCAATTTCTGCTATTATAGGCGAGGGCATAGACGAGTTAAAAGGCGAGATTTACAAGGTTATTCAAAAACTTCCACCTGTTAAACCGTTAGAGTTTGAAGAGTTTAAATACGAAAAGCCTGATAAACTATATTATGAAATTCTCAAAGAGGGAGAAACCTTCGTTATCGTAGGAACGCTAGTAGAAGTTCTTAAACGTAACGTCGTTATGACGGATATGCATTCTCTTGCTTACCTACACAAAGTGTTAAGAGATAGGGGAATAATAAAAGAACTCCGTCAAATGGGAGCGACGGAGAAATCAACCATTATAATAGGTGGCGAAGAGTTTGAATTGTTAGATTAAGGAGAATAATATGTTGACTTCAAAAGAAAGGAGTAATTTGCGTTCATTAGCGCAAAAGATAGAACCAGTAACGCAAGTAGGAAAATTAGGCGTAAACGAAAGTTTAATAGAAAGCCTAGACCTCGCTATTGAAAAAAGAGAACTTATTAAGGTTACCGTTTTAGAAAATTCTGGACTAGTGCCTAAGGAAGCAGGTATTGAAATTGCCGAAAAACTAGGGGCAGAGTTCGTTTGTGCAACGGGAAGAAAACTTGTTTTCTATAGAAGAAGTAGTAATCCTAAGGTAGAGCATATAGTTTATTAACGTGGTGATTTATTCTGCTGTTTTCCCAAAAAGTTTTAGGTAAATGGAAAAGGAAATCATTAAAATTCCCCAAACTACGTAATAAAACTTATAGGGAACAAATAGACTAAATAAGCAAAGTATCACGCCAAAAAATAAAAATTTTTTGGCGTTTCTTTTTTTAAAAATCTGTTTTTTGAATATGGGTTTGTTTTTTTCATTATATACGCCTGAAAAATCGTTTTTAGGTAAGAGGTCTCTTTCTTTTAATAGGTTAAAGAGGTATTTCCCGTCTTTTAAGATTATTTTGCCGTTAAATCTATCGGCAAAACTTTTGACTTCATCACTATATTCATGGCACAAAAAAACGACCTTGTCTCGGGTTAGATTAAAAGCCTTTACTACGTCGGCTTTAGTTAGGTTTTCAAACCCAAATTTGAATAAATAAAGGGTGTGGCTGTTATTATCGTAAAATCTATCCTTTAATATTTTTACATCTTTTATTTGCATTGCCAAGACAACTAAATTAACAAGGCGTTCTTTTTTCATAAGATTAAGTCGTATAAGAGTTTCGGCGTATATTTTTTTATCTTGCTTTTCAATAAATTTTTTGCTAGAGCGAGAAAGAAAGATATTTGCGCCAAGCATACAAACCATTCCACTAACGGTTAGGGAAATAACGACGGGAAGGGGATGTGGAAGAAAATAGTTAAGAATAAAAACGCAAATAATCAAGCTAGCAAAAAACAAAAACAAACTGTCTAGAACTATGGGTAAAATATTTCTCATAATAAACACCTTTTTGTAGTGTTATTGCCAAGATAAGATAAAAATAAACCATTAATAGTTAAAATTTAAATTGATTTTCTATTAAATTTATGAGATAATAAAAATATGAAGAAGATTGCCATATTCGGGGGAACTTTTAACCCCGTTCACAACGAGCATATAGAAGTCGCCAAAAGTGCAGTAAAAGAACTAGGGCTAGACCGACTCTATATAATGCCGACCTATATATCCCCTCATAAAACGGATACGCCAGCATCAACCGAAGATAGGCTTAATATGCTTAATCTTGCGTTCGAGGGCGTGGATAAGGTAATCGTTAGCGATTTTGAAATTCAAAAACAAGGCACCAGTTACACCTATCAAACAGTGGAGCATTTTAAGGAAGAAGAGAACGCCGAACTATATTTTATAGTCGGTGGGGATATGCTAAAAGACTTCAAAACCTGGAAATATCCCGAGAGAATTTTATCGGCATGCACCCTTTGTGCTTTTGATAGAGAGAATTCCAACGTAGACTTTGATTTTGAGAAAGAATATTTCTTAAAAACCTTTGGGAAAACCTTTATAACGCTAAATTATAAAGGAAAAGATTTATCTTCTACTTTGGTTAGGGTATATAATTCTTTAGGTTTGGACATAAAATCTATGACAAGCGAAAAGGTTGCCGATTATATAAAGGAACGTAACCTTTATTTTGGAGATAAATACTCTCTGTTCATTAAAAAAAGCCTTCCAGAGAAAAGGCTAATTCACACGGCAAACGTTGTTGCCTTAGCGCTAGATAACGCCAAGAAGAACGGGCTTAGTAAAGAACAAGTTAGAATTTCAGCCACTCTTCACGATTGCGCTAAGTATATAGATTACAAGTCGGTGGAAGGATTTACTTTGCCAGACGGCGTGCCTCAACCGGTGATTCACGCATTTTTAGGAAGTTTCGTGGCAGAGAAATATTTGGGCATTACCGATAAGGAAATATTAAACGCCATATGCTATCACACTTCTGGTAGACCAAATATGAGTAAGTTAGAAAAGTTGATTTTCGTTGCCGACATGCTTGAAAAGGGCAGAAATTACCAGGGCGTTGATAAACTTAGAGAGTTTTTAAACGGCGATTTAGACACTTGTTTTAAAGAATGCCTAAAAGAAGAAATGATTCATTTGATAAATAAAAAAGAGTATATATACTCTTTGACGATTGAAGCGTATGATTATTATATCGGCACGAAATAGCCGTTAAAATACTTAAGGAGAAAAAATATGGATGCAAAAACCTTTGCAACGAAAGTTTGCGAAATTTTAACCAATCACAAGGCTGAAGACGTTTTAATGATAGACGTTAAGGGCAAAACCGAAGTTGCCGATTATTACGTGGTAGCAGGTGGCCGTTCTATGACGCACACCCGTGCGCTTATCGAACACGTAGACCAAGAAACGGAAAAGATAGGCTATTGTGCTATTAGAAGCGAAGGCGTTAGAGAAGGTAGATGGGCAGTTTTAGATTTTGGCGACGTAATAGTTCACATCTTCAACGACGAAACTAGACTTTTCTATCATTTAGAAGAACTTTTCGACAACGGTAAAAATATAACTAGATTTTAACCTAAGAAGATTTTTTGAAGTAAATTCTATCGGCTAAATCGGGGTCGATTTCAATAGTTCTAACCGTTTTAGGCTTACGCTTTTTAATCTCCGTCGTTTTTTCTACTTCTTTTGGTGGTTGTCTTTTGTGCGAAGAAATTTTTAGGGTATAATAAAGGCTTTTAATACCAACAACTAAAATAAGGCTAATTATAAAAAACATACAGGTAAAAACCAAACCCAAAATAAAAGAAGGGAACATATCTACATAATAATTGCCGTTTGGGTGCAAAAAACAAAAACATTTGCCCAAATTTGCAATATTAAAACGAATTAAACGGAGAGAGATATGGATAAAAAAGTTCCCGAAATTACTCAAGAACAACCAACGCTAACAATAACCGAAGTAACGCCCCTTGAAGAAGTTAAGGTGGAAACGCTACCTTCTTTTGCTGAAATATTAGGAAAAAGCGAGCGAAAATTAAAGCAAGAATTTTACCTATACAAGGTTAAAGAACTTTTGCAAAAAATAGGGCTTTCTATCGAAAACGAGGCGACGCAAACGGAAATTCAAGCAAACGTCGACACGGCTTATAATTTAGGCATAAAGGATTTTTTAGTAACGCCGTTTTATCATTCCTTATTAAAAGGGTTAGGAGTTAAATATAGAAAGGGTATTTCACTATCAGTTGCAGTTGATTATCCTCTCGGCGAAACGGAAATTAAAGGCAAGGTGGCAGGCGTTAAAGAGGCTTGCAAAAACGGCGCCGATAACGTTATGTGCTGTGTTCCTGAAAAAACGATAAAACTTGCTTGCATGTTTCAAGAAAGAAAAAAACTTATCAAATGTGGGAAGGCTAGCAAAAAGCCTTTTGGGATAATTGCTAAAGCGTCGTTAGAAAACGGAGAATTGCAAAAAATTCTTAAAAATACCGAGTGCGTAAAAAGTGATTTTATAGTTATCGAAGGGCATGGAACTGAGGCGTCTAAACTAAAAGATGCTATTGCTACGGCGATTGCAAGTAAAGGAAGAAAAAGACTTTTTGTAATTAGCGACGTTGATTCGGTCGACCGATTAACCTTTTTAATGGAGGCGAAAATAGATAAAATATTTACGCCTCACGCCAATGAAATCGCTCAACAGTTAAATAAATTGGCAACTTTACAAACTTAACCTAAAATCGCTTGCAAATTATTGCAAAAAGTATATAATAAAATTATCAACAATATTAAAATTCTTTGGGGCAGGGTGAAATTCCCTATCGGCAGTCTAGTCTGCGAGCCGAAAGGCAGATACGGTTTAATTCCGTAACCGACGGTTATAGTCCGGATGAGAAAAGAATTTGGCGTTTTTGTGCGCTAGTTTTAACACGCTCCTTTGGATTTTAAAGGAGCGTTTCTTTATGAAAAAAGTATTCACCACTAAAAACATATCAGGCATGGCAGTATTCTCTGCTCTTTCATTCGTGATTTATCTTTTAGAAATACCAATCTTTGCAGGCACGCCGGCAAGTTTTTTAGAATTAGATTTTTCTAACGTGTTCGTTATGCTCGCAGGCTTTATGTATGGACCTATTCCAGCAATAATTATAACGGCAGTTAAAGAGGCTATACATATAAGTGTTGGAACTACTGGTGGCGTTGGTGAACTTGCTAATTTCATTATCACTTCGGCTTTCGTGCTAGTGCCATCTATCGTATATAGATATAAAAAAGGCTTTAAGACGGTTATAGTAACCCTTATTATCGCTTGTCTACTACAAACGGGCGTTTCACTTTTAGTTAATAAGTTTATTAACTTCCCGTTCTTTATGGGCAGTATTCCATTCGTTCCAAACGAAATTTCTAACAAGATGTTTTCTATGCTTTGGGGATACGTTTTGGCGTTCAACCTAATTAAGAGCGTGGCAATTTCCCTAGTAACCGTTCTACTTTACAAAAAGGTATCTTATTTATTTAAGAAAATCAATTTGCAAAACTGCGAAAAAGATGTATAATGAATATATGGAAGTCATCTCTAACAGCAATTTACAAACGCAAGAAATAGCCTTTGAATATGCTAAAACCCTAAAAGAGGGCGACGTGGTGCTTTTATCTGGCGACTTAGGGGCAGGCAAAACGGAATTCGTTAAAGGCGTTGCAAAATATTTTGGGTTAGGCGAAGTTACGAGTCCAACCTACGCTTACCTCAACATTTACGGCGATTATATATATCACTACGATTGTTATAGACTTTCTAGTGGGGAAGATGCCGAACTTTTAGGACTTACCGATTATTTTAATGGTAAAAATATTTGTTTTATCGAATGGGCAGAAAACGTTGCCGACGCACTTCCCGACAACTGCAAAAAGGTTTCCATTCAAAAAATCGACCAAAACACGAGAAAAATAACCTTATGAATTATTTAGCAATAGATACTAGTGGAAAAAACTTAATAGTCGCTTTATCTGCTAACGGAAAACTATATACTAAAAACGACACGGCAGGTGGAGTTACCCACGCAGTTGGGTTAATGCCTACTATTGAAAACCTTTTAGAAGAGGCTAACTTTACCCTAGACAAGGTAGATTTTTTTGCATGCGTAGTTGGTGCAGGTTCGTTCACGGGAATAAGAATAGGCGTATCTACCGTAAAGGGTTTATGTTTTGCTTATAACAAACCGTGTTTAAGTATAACTTCGTTCGATACCCTTGCATATAATAAACAAGGCGAAAGGGTTTTAGCCGTTTTAGACGCTAAACACAACGGATTTTACGTTTGTGGATATCAAAATAACGAGGTTTGCTTATCGCCTAGTTACCTAATGGGCGAAGACTTAATTAGGCTTGCGAACGAATATAAAATTGTTTCTAGCGACGATTTGCAAGCATTAGATTATACTAAGGTTAGCGTTCTAGACGGATTAATAAAAGCGATAGATTGCAAAAAAGAGCAAGCGACTTTTGATTTAGAAAGTTTAGTTCCACTATACGTTAGAAAAAGTCAAGCAGAGGAAGGCAGATGAGTTTTTTTTCACTTGCTAAAACCGACGTAGACGAGTTGGCAACAATAACTAAAGATTTTAAAGACGGGTGGAACGCTCAAATGTTACTAGACGGCATAGAGAGTGGAAATCTTCTCGGCACGACTTATAAACTAGAAGGCAGAATCGTTGGGTTTGTAACATATTCGGTAAATCAAGATTTTGCCGAGATAGACGATATATTCGTAGTAAAGGAATATAGACAAAAATCAATTGCAAGTAATCTGTTGCAAGACTTAATAGAGAAATTAAAGGATAAAACTCAAAAGATTTTTCTAGAAGTTAGAACAAGTAACGTTTCAGCGATAAAACTATATAAAAAATTTGGATTTATCAAAGTTGGCGATAGAAAGAATTACTATAACGACGGCGAAAACGCATTGGTGCTTGTAAGGGAGATTTAATACGGAAAACAATCGTTCTTCACAAAAGAAAGATTTGTTGTTTTTACACGGATATTTATCTTGTGGAAATTCCTTTTATTTTCAAACGGAATATTTTAAGAACTTATTTAACGTTTACGCTCCCGACCTAACGGGATTTGGGGATAATAGATACATGCCCTATCCCTATTCGCTTGACGATTACGTTGAAAGCGTTTACAAATATATAAAAGATAATCGATTAGTAAAGCCACACGTTATCGCTCATTCGTTTGGGGCGAGAGTGGTTATAAAGGCAGTTAGTAAATATCCCGAGTTGTTCGATAAAATAGTTATAACGGGTGGGGCAGGATTAAAGCCTAAGTGGTCGTTTAAGAAAGCAATAAAAAGAACGCTTTTTAAATTCCTAAAACTTTTCTTGCCTAAACGAAGATTAAAAAGGTTCTATTCTAAAGATTACCTTTCTCTATCCCCCGTAATGAAACAAAGTTTTATAAAAATAGTAAACGAGCATTTGGACGGATACATAAAGAGCATAAAAAATCAAGTTTTACTAATTTACGGACGAAAAGATAGGGAAACGCCTATTTATATGGCTAAAAAACTTCACGAAGAAATTCAGGACAGTAAATTAACCGTTTATAATAATGCAGGGCATTTTGCTTTTATAGATTGCCCTAACAAGTTTAATATGGAGGTAAGAGAGTTTTTGCTCTCCTAAGAAAAATGTTTCCAACAAAACTAAAATCTTTTTCTCAAGTATTTGAGGTGGAAAACTTAACAATTTATTTAGTATTGGCAAGTATTAGTGCAATTCTATTGTTCTACGCAAGCCTAAAGTTTTTACTCGTTTTGCAACAAAGTGGATATAAGAGCAAGAAGTATTTTAAATGGTTAAGTGCAAGGGAAACGCCATACCTATCTAGGCTAATGTTATTATGCTTATTAGGATTTTTATTCTTTATGGTGCTTGCAATGTCTTTTGCGCCTGTTGTGGGCGAAACTATTTCGTCATATTTCGGTTTTCTCGCATATTATTTATTTACGGTTTTATATATAAAAACAGAAAAGCACGTAAACGTTAAGGTTCCACTTAGAAAAACGAAAAGGCTAGTAAGATTAGCAGTAATTTATATTTTACTACTAGCTATCGTTAATTTTGCCGTTATGTTGCTACTTGATTATATCGCTTATTTATTAGGTAATAACGTCTTTGCGATTTTAAGATACGCTATCATTTGTGGATTGCCTATCTTAACCCCATATCTACTCTATTTGGGGCATTGTATTATTTCTCCGTTTGAAAAGATACTTTCTCGTTCATACGTAAACAGTGCAAAGAGAAAACTAAGCACCTCTTCCGTCCTAAAAATAGGAATAACTGGAAGTTACGCAAAGACTTCCACAAAAGAGATTTTAAAGACTATTCTTTCACAAAAATATAGAGTTTTAGCAACTCCTGCCTCGTATAATACCCCGTTAGGCATCGCGCTTACCGTTAGACAACTAGATAGCACGCACGATATTTTTATTGCCGAAATGGGTGCAAGAAGCAAGGGCGATATTAAGGCGTTAGTTGATATAGTTAAGCCAATGTATGGCGTTATAACGGGCATTAATAGTCAACATTTAGAAACTTTCGGTAGCCAAGAAAATATAATGGATACCAAATACGAATTGGTTGAGGGACTCGGTAAGGACGGCGAAGCGTTCTTTTCGGCAGATAATCAAGGTTCAAGGGAATTGTTTGAAAGATACGATGGAAACAAGTGTCTTGCAGGAAGAGCCCAAAACGGATTTTGTTACGCTACCGACATAACCCTTGATTCTAGAGGAACGACCTTTACCCTCCACATCAACGGAGAAGAACCCGTGCAATGCACCACGGTATTACTAGGTAAGCATGCAGTAAGCAATATTTGTTTAGCGTCGGCGCTAGCTTACAAAATTGGTTTAACGCCAGAAGAAATCGCTAGTGGTATAAACAGAATTCAAACCTTAATGCACAGGTTAGAACTTTTACCTAATAATCGTGATATAATAATTATAGACGATAGTTATAATTCTAATCAGGACGGCGTAGTTGCGGCAATGGAGATTTTAGATACCTTCGAGGGTAGGAAAATCGTTCTAACGCCTGGGCTTGTAGAACTCGGCAAAATGGAAAGCGTTATAAATCTAGAATACGGAAAACTTCTCGCAAAGCACGCCGACTACGTTTACGTTATAGGAAAACATAACGCAGAAATGATAGTTAGTGGGTTAATAGATGGTGGAATGCCTAGAGAAAATATTAGATTTTCTAAGAGTTTAAATAAAGCCAACGAAGAATTGAACGGATTTTTACAAAAGGGCGACGTTGTATTGTTTGAAAACGATTTACCGGATAATTACACCTAAGCCTTAAATAACTAAAAAACACCAAAGCGAAAAAATAAGTGGAGGTGTTTTTTTAATGAAAAATATTGCAGTATTTTTTGGTGGAGAGTCTATAGAACACGAAATTTCCTGTATTACTGGGGTGCTAACTGTAAACTGTATAGACAAAACTAAATTTAATCCCATACCAATATTTATAAGCCACGACGGAAGTTGGTGGACTGGAGAAGAATTAAGGGATATAGATTTTTATAAAAGCGTTAATTACAGTAAGATTAAAAGAGTTAGCATAGTCGCTGGAAGTAACCTTCTTTACCTAAATAAAGGTAAAAAGCAAAAACCAGTTTGTGAGATTGCTTGTGCCATAAATTGTCTACACGGAGAGCGAGGCGAGGACGGAAGTTTATACGGTTTTCTTAACCTTTGCAAAATACCTTTAGTAGGGGCTCCGTTGTTTGCGTCGTCGCTTTCAATGAACAAATCTCAAACAAAGCTCGTTCTTAAAGGCTTGGGTGTTAAGAGTTTGCCATTCGTAAATGTTAAGAACAAAAACGATTATAGAATGGTGGAAAAGACTTTAGAGTTTCCTGTAATCGTTAAGCCCGATACGGGAGGCTCGAGCATAGGTATCTCGGTGGCTGAAAACGCCTTTGAACTAGAGAGGGCAATTTTAAGCGCATTAAGATACAGCAACGGGGCAATCGTTGAGCCTAAATTAAAAGATTTTACCGAGATAAACTGCGCTTGTTATAGTGCTAAAGGCGAATTTTGCGTTTCCGAATGTGAAAAGCCAATCTCTCATAGCGATATTCTTTCTTTTAACGAAAAATATAAAAACGGCGAAAGGGAATTCCCTGCTAAAATAGATAAAAAAATATCCTCGAAAATAAAGCAAATAACGGCGAAAATATATAGGGCTTTAGGCTTTAGTGGAATTATTCGTGTAGACTTTATGGTCGCAAATAACGAAGTTTACGTAAACGAGATTAATTGCGTGCCTGGCTCGTTATCATATTATTTGTTCGTAAGAACGCTAAAAGAATGGTCGGTGATACTAACTGATTTAATTAATCAATCTTTAGAAGATTACGCTCGTCAAACGACGCTTACTAAAAAATTTGATTCTGGAATTTTAACCTTAACGGGCAGTAAGGGTGCAAAACGCTTGAAAAATAAGAATTAGTATGATAAAATGCAAAGGAAAAATCAAAGGAGTTACTTATGGCTAAGATTTTAATGAAAACCCCCCTCGTTGAAATGGACGGGGACGAAATGACCAGAGTCTTATGGCAATGGATTAAAGATATTTTAATCGTTCCTTTCGTTGATTTAAAAACTGAATATTACGATTTAGGACTTGTTGAAAGAGATAATACAGACGACCAAGTTACTATAGATAGCGCAAACGCAACCTTAAAATACGGCGTTGCCGTAAAATGCGCAACCATTACACCTAACAACCAAAGGGTTGAAGAGTATAATCTTAAAAAGATGTATAAAAGCCCTAATGGAACGATAAGAGCAATGCTTGACGGAACCGTTTTCCGTGCGCCCATTTTAGTAGACGGCATTACTCCTTATATTCCTACTTGGAAAAAGCCGATAGTAATCGCTCGTCATGCATACGGCGATATTTATAAAGCCGTTGATGGAAAGGCAGGCGAAGGCAAGGCAGAACTTGTTTATACCGATAAAGACGGAAACAAGATTACCCAAACGGTTTTCGATTTTAAGGACGGTGGGGTAGTATGTGCTATGCACAACACTGATAAGTCAATTGAAAGTTTTGCAAGGGCTTGCTTTAACTATGCTTTAGACCAAAAACTTCCTTTATGGTTTTCTACTAAAGATACTATTAGCAAGGTTTACGACGGTAACTTTAAGAGAATTTTTAACGAAGTTTACGAAAAAGATTATAAAGACGCCTTTGAAAAAGCAGGCATTGAGTATATGTATACCCTTATCGACGACGTCGTTGCGAGAATCGTTCGTAGTGAAGGTGGTATCGTTTGGGCGTGCAAAAATTATGACGGCGACGTTATGAGCGATATGGTTGCTACGGCATACGGAAGTCTTGCTATGATGACTAGCGTTTTAGTATCTCCTCAAGGTATTTATGAATACGAGGCCGCTCACGGCACGGTTACTAGACATTATTATAAATATATAAAGGGCGAACAAACTTCAACTAACCCTGTGGCAACTATTTTTGCTTGGTCTGGGGCTTTGAAGAAAAGGGGAGAACTAGATAACCTTCCCGACCTTACTGCGTTTGGCGAAAAATTAGAAAAAGCAACCATACAAACTATTGAAAGTGGAAAGATGACGGGCGACCTAGTTGGCATCTTCAAAAAGGACGGTGTAGTTCCACAAAAACTAAATTCAAAGGAATTCTTACAAGCAATAGCAGAAAACCTTGAACAAATCCTTTAATTAATCAATAGAAATAAAGAGAGTTGCATTTTATTGCAACTCTTATTTTTTAAAAAATACTATTGACAAAACAAAAAGAATAGTCTATAGTATATAGAACTTGTTATATAAATTTTATATAACTCTTATACGCATCGGAGGATAGAATGAAAATCGAATTTATAGAAATCCTATGGCGTATTGGCCTAGCATTGTTGTTAGGTGCGTTAATAGGTCTTGAAAGAAACAGAAGAGTAAAAGAGGCTGGCATTAGAACTCACGGTTTAGTGTGCCTTGCTGCATGTATATTCATGCTTTTATCTCAGTTTGGTTTTAAACAAGATACTCAATACGACGCTGCTCGTATAGCTTCTCAAACGGTTATGGGGGTTGCTTTCTTAGGGGCTGGAATAATGTATTCTAAAGGTGGGGCAATGCAAGGCATCACCACGGCTGCAGGTATTTGGGCAACCGTTGCTATCGGCATGTGTTGTGGCGCAGGTAATCAAGATTTCGTTTGGATTGGAGTAATTGCTGCTTGTTTAATTATAACCTTCCAATTCTTGTTCCATAGACCTCTTAAATTCTTGGCTCATAAAACTGAAAAACTAGTTAGGGTAAAATTTTTACAAACGGAAGATTTGGAAATAGACGCTTTTTCCAATTATGGTAAAGTGGTGAGTTATTCTCTAAAAAGAGAGGGCGAATACGTAGTTTGCAACTGTATTTTATCGCTATTTAACTTAAATGCGTCTAGCGAAACGATTGATAAAATCTTTGCAATTTCTCGCAACATTATTACGGTTGAATTTATGAAGCTTACGGAAAAATAACCTTTCGTAAAACCATACACGGCTATGCTACTTGCATAGCCGTTTTTAATTTGTTTGCAAAAAGATTTGCTGTAAAAAACATTGATTTTATTATGTTAAAATGATACAATATAAAAAAGGTTAACAAACGAATGTATAAAATTTCTAAAGAATGGGATAGCGTTTTAGAGGGCGAGTTTTCTTGCCCCGAATACCTAAAATTGAGGGAGTTTCTAAAAAAGGAATACTCTAGTTACGATATCTTCCCAGGGATGTATGATATCTTTAATAGTATGAAAATCACTTCTTTTAGTGAGATTAAGGTCGTGATAATTGGGCAAGACCCCTATCACGAGCCTGGGCAAGCAATGGGGCTATCTTTTTCCGTTCCTAAAGGCGAAAAAATTCCCCCATCACTTGTTAACATATATAAGGAAATAACGAACGAAACGGGTGATAGAATGCCTAATCACGGAGACCTAACGGGTTGGGCAGAACAAGGCGTATTACTTCTAAATGCAGTATTAACGGTTCGTTCTCACCTCGCAAACTCACATAAAGGCAAGGGTTGGGAATTTTTCACAGACGGAATTATTAAAAAAATATCTAACCTCAAAAGTGGCGTAGTGTTTTTACTTTGGGGCGCAAACGCAAGGGCGAAAAAATCGTTTATAGACACTTCTAAACACCTCGTTTTAGAATGCGCTCACCCAAGTCCACTTTCTGCTTATAACGGATTTTTCGGTTGTAACCACTTTGTAAAAACCAACGAATATTTAACTAAAATCGGCAAAAAACCGATAAACTGGAGCGAGTTATGAAGTATATAGTAGTTTTAGGCGACGGAATGGCAGATTATCCACAAAAATCTCTCGGCGAAAAAACGCCGTTACAATTAGCAAACAAGCCTTTCATAGATAGCCTTGCTAAAAAAGGAATGGTAGGGCTATGCAAAACTATTCCAGAAGGAATGAAGCCTGGTAGCGACGTTGCGAATCTATCCGTTTTAGGATACGACCCTCACGACTGTTACACGGGGCGTTCTCCGTTGGAGGCGGCAAGCATAGGTATTTCGTTAAAAGATACCGACGTTACGGCAAGGGCTAATCTAGTAACCCTTTCAAACGAAGAGGGATACGAAAACAAGAGAATGATAGACTATTCTGCTGGGGAAATTTCTACGGCAGAGGCTAAACAGTTAGTAGAATATCTTGCTAAGCATTTAAACAACGAAAAATACAAGTTTTACGCAGGCATAAGTTATCGCCATTGCTTAGTTATAGATAAGGGCATGATTGCAGGAGATTTAACACCACCTCACGATATAACGGGTAAAACGATTAAGGAATATTTACCAACTTCTAAACAAGGTGGGGAATATTTGGAGTTTATGAAAAAATCATACGAACTTCTAAAGGACCACCCAATTAATATTGAAAGGGTAAAGCAAGGTAAAAACCCTGCGAATTCACTTTGGTTTTGGGGAGAAGGAACAAAACCTCAACTTCAAAACTTTGAAAAAAGATACGGCATAAAAGGTGGCATGATTTCTGCCGTAGACCTACTTAAAGGCATAGCCAAATTAACAGGTTTAAGAAATATAGAGGTAGAAGGCGCAACGGGTAATTACGATACTAACTTTACAGGCAAAGCCGACGCTTGTATACAAGGGCTTAATTCTGGATTAGATTACATTTATATTCACATGGAAGCGCCAGACGAATGTGGGCACCACGGCGACGCTGAACATAAGATTTGGTCTATAGAACAAATTGACCAACAAGTGGTTAAACCTATCGTAGAAGAACTAGAGAAAAAAGGCGAGAATTTTAGAATGTTAATTTGTCCAGACCACCCAACTCCACTTTGTTTAATGACGCACGTTAGCGACCCTATTCCGTTTATCTTATACGACAATAAGGTAAAGCAGTCGGGGGCGACAAGCTATACCGAGCAAGAGGCTAAGTCTACGGGAATATTCATATCCTCTGGCGTAGAATTAATGCAAAAACTTTTAGGAAAATAAATTTTTAACGAGGCTTTGGCTTTTTAGTCAAAGCCTTATTTTTTAATATTTTTATTTTAGAATAGCATATCCACCAAAAATCTTTCATATAGTTAAGCATAAACGAAAAAAGGAGAGATTTTATGGAAGACAAACTTTCTTATGCAAATATGTTAGAAATTCCCGTGGAAACTTGTAGTATTAAAAATTCAACCTTTACTAGAAAAAAGACTAAGCCAAAAAAGGTAAATCACGAGGCGATTAAAGAAGAGTTGTTTTCTAAAATCAACTCTATTGAGGGGGAAGAAAAAGAAGTTCAACCAGTTGAAGAAAATCAACAAGAACAAACCTCCATTATAAAAACCGAACGCAGTTCGACCTTGCGTTCTAAGATATTTAAAAAGCCTTTCAAGTTGTCGGTAATTGGCGTGCAACTTATGCTTATAGGTGCGTTGGTGCTTACAATCTTGATAACCAATTCCGTTTATCCTAATAGTGGACTTAACGTGTTCATGCGTGGAATCTTTGGCAACTCTGCCGAACAGGTCGTAGACGAGCGTGAACACCTAGAATTCTCCCCCGTTATTAATACCGACGGCGAAGTTTCTCTTAAAGACGGCGTGATGACGATAACGGGGGAGGGAAGCGTGTATTCGACCGTTAGTGGCGAAGTTTCTTCTGTGGAAAGACAAAGCGACGGAAGTTATACGTTAACTATTACTCATAGCCAAAAGTTCAGTTCGGTTTTAACGGGATTAGATATGGTTTACGTTAGCGTGGGAGAGCAAGTTTACAATACTATTCCAGTAGGATACGTTAACGATAGCGTTAGTATGTGCTTTAAAAATCAAGACGGTGAAATCATAGACGATTACAGGGTGGTTGAAGACTCGGTCGTATGGGTAGAGTAAGCGTATCGGTTCATTCACTCTTTATATTCTTCGGCATTTACTATTTAGCAATCGGTAAGGGTTTCGTTTTTTTAATGGTTACTATATGCGCAATAGTCCACGAGTTAGGGCATTCCCTAGTCGCCGAAAAGAACGGCTACAAACTAGATAAAATCGTGCTAATGCCTTTTGGCGCAGTAGTTAAAGGCGACTTCGACGAGGTTAGCGCCAAAGACCAAATAAAAATTGCCCTGGCAGGACCTTTAGTTAATCTTGCCGTGGGCATTTTTTTTGTAGCAGTTTGGTGGATTTATCCCGAAACGTATACTTTTACCGACGTTGTGGTGCAAGTTTGCTTTTCCCTTGCGTTAATCAACTTGTTACCAGCATATCCGTTAGACGGTGGGAAAATTTTATATGCTTTATTACGTCTAAAAATAAACAAGCAAAAGGCATTATTAATTTCAAAACTTATTGGAACCTTTTTCGGTATATCGCTACTAGGTTTATTCGTCTTGTCGTGTTTTAGGGTAGTAAACTTTTCTCTTTTGTTTTTTGCGCTTTTCATCATCTTTGGTGCATTGCAAGAAAAGAAGGCTGGAAAGTACGTAAAACTATTAGCCACTCCAAGTTTGGAAAAACTTAAAAGGGGATTGCCGTTTAAAAAACAAGGCATAGATGCCGGCGCAAGTCTAAAAAAACTCATCTCAATTCTAGACCAAGACGCAATAAACGAAGTAGTAGTTTATAAAAACGGCAAAGCTATAGCAACTCTTTCTCAAGAAAATATAGAAAAAACAATACTAAACCATTCGATATATGATAAATTGGAAGATATTTTCGCCTAAGAAATTGAAAAAAATCACAATATATAGTGGTAGAACGTTTAGACAACACAAGCATATTGAAAAAGCATAAAAAAACAACAAAAAAGGGGTAAAAACTTTTAAAAAACGTGAAAAAAACTTGACACGGAAAGTTATATTTGTTAAAATAAATTAGCATCTCGAGTTCGGGGTGTTAATTTTTTGATGTAAAAGAAGGTGTTATTATGGCAGCAAAAGGCGCAAGAGCAAAAATCACGCTCGCTTGCACAGAATGTAAACAAAGAAATTACGACACGTTTAAGAACAAAAAGAACGACGCAGAAAGATTAGAAATGCAAAAATACTGCAAATTCTGCAAAAAGCACACTGCTCATAAGGAAGCAAAATAATAGCTTTCTAATTTTGGTGTATTAAAAATTAAGGGGCAACGTAATGGAAAAAAATAAAACGTTAGACAACGGTGGATTTATTTCTAAGGGCAACGTAGAAGCTCGTAAGGAAGAAAAGAAACCCGTTAAAAAAACCAACAAAAATAAAAGACCCGGTCTTTTCAAAAGAATTGGCGCTAAAATTAAGGATATCTTCTCAGAACTTAAAAAGGTTAGCTGGCCTACTTTTGGTAAGGTTCTAAAAGAAACGGGTATCGTTTTAGGTGTTGTTTTAGTATTCTTAGTTGTAATCACTGGTTTTGACGTTGGCTTAGATGCTTTATTAAAACTAATTACCGGAAACACTAAGGCTTAATCGGGGGTATCTTTATGTCAGCAGAACAAGCAAGATGGTATGTAATTCATACCTACTCTGGTTACGAGGCTATGGTTCAAGATAGCCTAGAAAAACTTATAGAAAACAACAATCTACAAGAAAATATTTTTGAAATTCAAGTTCCAACCGAAGAAACCTTAGAAGAAAAGGCAAGTGGAAAGAAAAAACTCGTTAAGAGAAGAAAATTCCCTTGCTACGTATTCTTAAAAATGATTTATTCAAACGATATTTGGTATTTGGTTACCAACACTCGTGGCGTAACCGGTTTCGTTGGTCCTCAAGGTAGACCTCTTCCTCTAACCGAAGAAGAAGTTATTAGAATGGGACTTACCAAAGAAGTTGTTGAAGTTGATTTCGTTGTTGGAGACGACGTTCAAATTTTAGCAGGTGCACTTGAATCGTTCTGTGGAAAGGTAGTTTCTCTAAACGACTCAACTCAAAAGGCAATGGTTAACGTAGAAATGTTCGGCAGAAATACCGACGTTGAAGTTGATTACGTTCAATTAAAGAAAGTAACGGTTGTAGAAAACAAAGATTAATTAGTCGCTATTCGGCAATGCCGATGGTATAAACGTGGGAGTTGTGCTAAATTTATGCACTGGCACGACGGTATTACCACAGTAGGAGGAAACAATTATGGCAAAAAAAGTTACGGCAATAGTTAAATTACAATTGCCTGCAGGCAAGGCAACTCCAGGTCCACCAGTAGGTTCTACCTTAGGTCCTCACGGAATTAATATTCCAGGATTTACCAAAGAGTTCAACGCTAAAACACAAGACCAGGCTGGTTTGATAATTCCGGTTGTTATGACCATTTATCAAGACCGTTCATTCACTTTTATCTTGAAGACCCCACCAGCACCAGTTCTTATCAAGAAAGCATGTGGCATTCAAAGCGCAAGTGCTGCTCCAAACAAGAACAAGGTTGCTAAGATAACCAAGGCTCAAGTAGAAGAAATCGCAAAAATCAAAATGCCTGACCTTAACGCAAATACTATAGAAAGCGCTATGAGCATGATTGCCGGCACTGCTAGAAGTATGGGTGTTGAAGTCGTAGATTAAGGAATATGTGGGAGGGGAGTTTTCCCCGTAATCACCACGGGAGGTAATTATAATGAAACACGGAAAAAAATATACAGACAGCCTTAAGGCTTTAGAAACTGCAAAGCTTTACGAAGTTGACGAAGCGTTTGCTAAGGTTATCGAAACTGCTAAGGCTAAATTCGACGAAACGATTGAACTTCACGTTCGTTTAGGGGTTGACCCAAAACAAGCAGACCAACAAGTTAGAGGCGTTTTAGTTCTTCCTAACGGAACTGGTAAAGACGTTAAAGTGTTAGTTCTTGCAAAGGGCGAAAAGGCAGACCAAGCTAAAGAAGCTGGCGCAGATTTCGTTGGTGCAGAAGAAATGGTTCAAAAGATTCAAACTGAAAACTGGTTTGATTACGACGTTATCATCACGACTCCTGATATGATGGGTCTTGTTGGTAGAATCGGTAAGATTTTAGGTCCTAAAGGCTTAATGCCAAACCCAAAATCTGGAACTGTTACAATGGACATTGCTAAAGCAATTAAAGACGTTAAAGCAGGTAAAGTTGAATATAGACTTGATAAAACTGCTATTATTCACTGCGCTATTGGTAAGAAATCATTCGGCGAACAAAAACTAAAAGAAAACTACGAAGCTTTAATCGAAGCAATCGTAAAGGCTAAACCAGCTGCTGCTAAAGGTCAATACGTTAAAAGCGTATCAATCGCAAGCACCATGGGTCCTGGCGTAAAAATTAACGCTAAAATTTAGTTGACAAACTACTTTTAAAGTGGTAAAATCAACAAGTAAACTAAATAGCCCAAGACAGTAGGTTATTAACTTGTATCATGCAAGACCCACCGAGGCGGATATTCTAACACTAAACATTATATATAATATATAAGTAGAGTGTTAAAACTAAGTGCAATTGCGCTCTTGTTTCCGTTTTGGTATGCAAGGGCGTTTCTCATTCTTAAAAGGAGGTAAAATATGTCAGCAAATTTTGAAGCAAAAAAAGTTGTAGTAGAAGAGATTAAACAAAAAATTCAAGAAGCTAAGTCAGTTGTTTTCGTTAAGTTCAACGGATTATCAGTTGCTAACGATACTGAGTTAAGAAGAGAATTTAGAAAGAATAACGTAGAATACAAAGTATTAAAAAACACGTTAATTAGACGTGCGTTCAACGAATTAGGAGTTACCGAATTTGACGAAGAATTAAGTGGTCCTACTTCTGTTGCATTCGGCACGGATGAAACGGGCGCAGCAAAAGTTATTATCGACGCTTGCAAAAAGTATGAAGATAAAGTTTCTGTTAAATGCGCTTACGTAGACGGCACTAAAGTTGATGCAAACGGCGTTAAAGCACTTGCAGCAATGCCATCAAAAGAACAACTCGTTGCAAAAATGCTTGGTTCATTACAAGCACCTATTGCAAACTTTGTTGGTGTATTATCAGCAATGCCAAGAAGCTTGGTTATTGCTCTTAATGCAGTTGCAGAAAAAAAGGCTCAGTAACCTATATTACTGAAAAAAAATAAAAATTAAAATTAAAAAGGATAATTGGAGGATAGAAAAATGGCAGACATCCAAAAAATGATTGAAGAAGTAAAAGGTATGACAGTATTAGAACTTAACGAATTAGTTAAGGCTTTAGAAGAAGAATTCGGCGTTAGCGCTGCTGCTCCTGTAGCAGTTGCTGCTGCTCCTGCAGCTGCTGAAGCAGCTCCTGCAGCTGAAGAAAAGACCGAATTCAACGTAGTTCTTAAAGATGTTGGCGCTAACAAAATCGGCGTTATCAAAGTAATTAAGGACGTTACTGGTTTAGGTCTTGTTGAATCAAAGGCTCTTGCTGAAAACGGCAAAACCATTAAAGAAAATGTTTCTAAAGAAGACGCTGATGCTATCGTTGCTAAGTTCAAGGAAGCTGGCGCTACTGTTGTTGCTGAATAATTTTAGTAAATCGAAACAAACCGAAAGACGCTATCAATCGATAGCGTCTTTTCTTTAAATCTATATCCTAACAAGTATTTAATTTTAAAAACCGTAAAACCCGTTGCAACTCTTTATTAAATGTCTTGACAAGACGTATACTATTCTCTTTGCCATTTGTGTTATTTTGCTTGTGTTTAACAATTTTTAACTAACACTTGCTAATCTATAGATTTTTTAATCTAACTATATTTATTTTATAAATAAACACCCACGAAATTTTTCAGTGGGTGTTAAATCTTTAATTAAATTTGACTTATTTGTTTTTTAGATACTCGGTTAATTTATCAAGGAAATTTACGGTCATCCCGTCAATGCAATTTTTAGTTATTATCTATGTATTTTGGTAATAGTGGATTGCCCGACTGTGGGCATTGTTAATACATTTGGTCTATAATTGTTCCTTTTTTGTTGGTGAAGTTTTATTTTTCATTTTATAATATCTATAAAAAGACGGGTAGTCCTTAAATCCAGCTCTAGCAGAAGCTTCGCTAAGTGAAAGTCCTTCGTTTTTTAATTCCATAGCAAGAGTAAGCCTTTTTCTTTTGAGATATTCTAAAACGGTAAGTCCCGTAGTTTTCTTAAAAATTCTACATAGATGATATTTACTAATAAAAAATTTATTCGATAATTCGTCAAGAGAAATACTTCTCGTAAAGTTTTTTCCTAGATAATCAATAACTTCCTTTATGGTCTTATTGGTTTTAAGTGGTTCTTGAAAAAAACGTATTCCGTTAATTATATACAATATTTCAATTAACGTGCTTTTTACTACGGGTTTATCGGTATTTTTGAAGTTTTCGCTATAATTCATTATGCGATACATTGCGTCTGTAAGTCCTGAAGACTCAGCCGTTTGAGCGTCGATTTTACTGTCTTTAGATGCGTCTAAAAAAGCCTTTTCGTATTCCAAACAGTTGTTTTCGGCAAAAAATTCAGGATACACGAAAAATACCATGCAATGATATTTCTTAAACGAGTTATGAAAAACCCTGTGCATTTGGTGCTTTCTAATTATTATTATATCACCTTTTGAAAGCTCGTATCTTCTTCCGTCGACTACGTAATAACAGTCTCCCTCCAAGAACATGTATATTTCATATTCGTGGTGGGAGTGTAACATAACCTTATGCGAGGAGGAGTTTTCCCAATAGTGTTCATCTACTACGTAATTTTTCATAATATTTACCATATACATAATATCACGGAATAGCAATATTTACAATATTTATAGCAATATTTTTATTGAAAGATTGTAAAAATTGTATTATAATTTAAAAAATAATAATAATCGAGAGGTGTATTTAAGTGTTGTACGAGAAAATGAGTGCATTTTCCGACGAAATTGACGAAAAAATAGAGGTTCAATTTACCGTGCTTAACAAGTTGGGAATAAAATATTTTGAGCCAAGAGGTATTAACGGAAAGAATATAGCAGAACTTAATGACGAAGAAGTTGTAGTGTTAAAATCCAAGATGGAAGAATTTGGCATAAAGGCATCTTCAATCGGTTCTCCAATCGGTAAGATTAAGATTACCGACGATTTTGCTCCTCACTTTGAAAAATACAAGAGAATAGTAAAAACGGCAAAGATGCTTGATTGTAAGTATATAAGAATGTTCAGTTTCTTTAAGGACGGCGATTGGACGGAAGAAAAGGTAGAAGAAGTTATGAATAGACTTTCGGCATTCATTGAATATGCTAAAGAGGAGGGGGTAGTTCTTCTTCACGAAAACGAAGGGGATATTTACGGCGAAACGATTGAGGGTAACATAAATATTATGCAAAGATTTTACTGCGATAATTTTAGAATGGTTTTTGACCCTGCTAACTTCGCTCAAAAGGGAATTGATACCAAAGAGGCAATTAATCAGTTACTGTCTTACGTTGAATATATGCACATTAAGGACCACAAAGATGGCGAGGGTATCGTTCCTCCAGGACACGGCGACGGAAATATTTCATACGTTCTTAAAAAACTATTCGATAAAGGATATAATGGATATATAAGTCTTGAACCACACCTAGGCAACTTCAAGGGGCTTGCCGAACTCGAGTTAAACGGAAAATCGCACGTTGAAAAACAAGCTGGCGAAGATACGTTTACTCTTGCTGCGACTGAATTCGAAAAGGTTATAGCACCACTATTATAAACGGAATAAACACGAAAGTGTTGATATAAAAGGAGAGTATTATGGATAAAATTAAACTCGGTATTATTGGATACGGAAACATGGGAACTTCTCACGCAAGAAATATTGCTGAGGGCAAAGTTCCTAACGTTGAGCTTTGTGCAGTTTGCGATATCGACCCTGCAAGAAAGGAAGCTTGTGAAAAGAATCACCCAACCGTTGCATTCTTTGAAAAAGCAGAAGACCTTATGGCAAGTGGACTTTGCGATTCAATTTTAATTGCAGTTCCTCACTACGACCACCCAACCTACGCTATCAAAGCATTTGAATTAGGTCTTAACGTAATCGTAGAAAAACCAGCCGGCGTTTATACCAAACAAGTTTTAGAAATGAACGAGGCTGCTAAAAAATCAGGCAAGACTTTCGGTATAATGTATAACCAAAGAACAAATCGTGTATATCAAAGATTAAAACAAATGATTGATAACGGTGAATTAGGTCATATCAAGAGAATCACTTGGATTGTAACCACTTGGTATCGTTGCCAAGCATACCACAACAGTAGTGCATGGCGTTCAAGATGGGAAACCGAAGGTGGTGGAACTCTAATCAACCAAAACCCACACCAATTAGACTTATGGCAATGGCTATTCGGTGTTCCAGATAAGATTTACGCAAAAGTAGCATTCGGCAAATACTACGATATCGAAGTAGAAGACGAAGTTGTTGCTTTATTTGAATATAACAACGGCACTATTGGTCAATACATTACTACTACTGCTGAAACTCCGGGAACAAATAGGCTAGAAATCGCTTGCGATATGGGTAAAGTAATAGTAGAAGAAGACGGCACCATCACTTTCGTTAAAAACGAAATGTCTGAACGTGAATGGAACAGAATTAGAAAAGTTTCATTTGGAAAGCCTAAAACCGACGTTATTAGTGAAAAGGTTTTCTCTGACGGCAATCAACACGCAAATTTGTTAAACAACTATGCTCAAGGCGTTTTAACTGGTTCACCACTTCTTGCTCCTGGTGAAGAAGGCATTAAGGGTCTTACCATTTCTAACGCTATCCACCTAAGTGGTTGGACGGGAGAAACTGTTGACCTTAACAACTTCCCACACGATAGATTCTACGATTTATTACAAGAGAAAATCGCAAAATCAACCCACAAGAAAACCGTTAACAAAGTTTTCGGTGATACTAGGGGAACTTATTAATTATTAAAGGAGAATTAATATGGATAAAAGACTTGGCGCTCAAATGTATACCGTTAGAAACTTCTGTAAAACGCTAGAAGGTTTCGACGAATCTTGCCGTAAAGTAAGAGAAATCGGTTATCAATTAGTTCAATTATCAGGAATTGGCGATTTCCCTGCTGAAGAAATTAAAAAGATTTTAGATAAGCATGGTTTAGAGGTTGCTTGTACCCACAGACCATTCTTAAAATATTTCGACCACATGGATGCTGAAATCGAGTATCACAAGACTATCGGTTGTAAAATTTGTGGTTTGGGTGGTATGCCTAACTATGCAGCAAGAGACGATAATTTAGCAATCGTTTCTACAGTTATTGGTCCAATCTGTGAACAACTCAAAGAAGCAGGTTTAACCTTTGCTTACCACAACCACTCTTTCGAATTTGAAAAGAAGGGCGACAAATACGCCTGGGACGTTTTCCTAGAAAGAATTAAGTCTGATAACATAAAACTTATTCTAGACGTTTATTGGTTAGCGCACGCTGGCATCAACCCTGCAAAATTCATTAGAGATTATGCAGGAAGAATAGCATGCGTTCATCTAAAGGATAAGAAAATCGCTAACGGTGAAGGCAAAATGTGTGAAGTTGGTAAGGGTAACCTTGATTGGGACGATATTTTAGCCGCTTGCGAAGAATCAGGAGTTCAATATGCTCTTGTAGAACAGGATACTTGCGAGACCGACCCATTCGATTGCTTAAAGACTAGTTACGAATTCTTAAAGCAAAAGGGTTTTAATTAATAAATTTTGTGAATTATCTTCTAAAAATACGAGGTAAATAATGAACGTTTGTATAGTAGGGTATGGTGCGATAGGCCCAATTCACGCAAGAGCATTAAAGGAAGCCAGCAACGTTAAAATTTACGCCGTATGCGACGTTATTAAGGAACGTGCCGACAAGGCTGCAGAACAATTAGGCGCAAAGGCTATTTATAATTTTGAAGAAGTGCTTGCCGATAAAAATATCGACGCCGTGCATATTTGCACACCACACTATTTACACTATTCTATGATTGTGCAAGCCCTTGACGCAGATAAGAAGGTCGTTAGCGAAAAACCAATCGTTATGAAAAAGGATGAATGGGATAAACTTCTTGCTCACCCAAAGGCAAACCAAATGTGTCCCGTTTTACAAAACAGACACAACAACAGCATCAGAGAGTTTAAGAAAATAGTAGAAAGTGGCAAGATGGGTAAAATTCTTGGCGTAAAAGGTATGCTTACTTGGCAACGCACTGCTAAATATTACAACAGCGAAGAATGGCGTGGGACTTGGGATAGAGAAGGTGGTGGCGTTATGATTAACCAAGCCGTTCACACCCTAGACTATTTTACCTTCCTTGGTGGAAAGGTAAAATCGGTAAACGCAATGATGGCTAACTATACCTTAAAAGGCGTTATCGAAGTAGAAGACACTATGGCTATTCATATGGAATATGAAGACGGAGTGGTGGGTGTATTCTTTGCAACCAACGGGTTTAGCACGGGTTCTAACCCTATGTTTGAAATTACTTTTGAAAGGGGAATCGTTCGTTACGAAGACGCTATGTTATTCGTAAACGGCGAGCGTGTTATCGAAGATAGTAGGGGCAAGGGCGAGAAATGGTATTGGGGCACTAGCCACGAAACTCTCGTTAAGGCATTCTACGAAGAAGACAAATACTTCACTTTACAAGACGTTAAACCAACTATGGACCTTCTTTTCGCTTGTTATAAGAGCGCAAAGACCTTCCAAAAGGTGGAACTTTAATAACTAACGGCATTCGCAAAATGCGAACTAGCCTAGAAAAATAAAATTAAGTAGGTGTAATTATGAAAATGAAACTATCTTTTAGATGGTATGGAGAAAGCGACCCTGTATCATTACAATACATTTCGCAAATTCCTGGAATGCGTTCAATCGTATCTGCTGTATACGACGTTAAACCAGGCGAAGTTTGGGGCGAGGAATCTCTTGCTAAAATGAAAAAACAATGCGAAGACAACGGACTTATCTTCGACGTAGTTGAATCTATCCCTGTTCACGAGGATATTAAACTTGGCAGAAATAACGTTGACCATTTAATCGACGTTTACTGCGAAAATATTCGTCGTTGCGCTAAATACGGCGTTAAGTGTGTAACTTACAACTTCATGCCTGTATTCGACTGGACGAGAACTCAACTAGACAAGCCTGCAAAAGACGGCTCTACTAGTCTAGTTATGTATTGGGAACAAATGAAAGGTCTTGACCCACTTAAGGACGATATCCATCTTCCAGGTTGGGACGCAAGTTACACTCAAGACGAGGTTAGGGAACTTATCACGGCTTACGGTGAAATCGGTGAAGAAGGTCTATGGGCAAACCTAACCAAATTCTTACAAAAGGTTATTCCTGTTGCCGAAGAATGTGGCGTTAGAATGGCTATTCACCCAGACGACCCACCATATCCAATCTTCGGTTTACCAAGAATTATTACCAACGAACAAAATCTTGATAGATTCCTAAAAATCGTTGATAGCCCAGCAAATAGTTTATGTTTCTGCACGGGCAGTCTTGGTTGTGCTAAATTTAACGACATTCCAAAAATGGTTAGAAAGTATGCAGAAATGGATAGAATTGCCTTCATGCATATTAGAAACGTTCGCCTATTAGACGACGGCTCTTTTGAAGAAAGTGGACACTTATCAGCATGTGGTTCAATGGATATTTACGAAATCGTTAAGGCTTTAGTTGACAACGATTTCGACGGATATCTTCGTCCTGACCACGGCAGAATGATTTGGGGTGAAACTGGTAAACCAGGTTACGGCTTATACGATAGAGCGTTAGGCGCTACCTATATCAATGGTATGTTCGAGGCGTTAGAAAAGGAGAAAGCAAAAAATGAATAAAAACGTTTTAAATACCGACTTAACGGGAAAAGTTGCAGTAGTTACTGGTGCAGGTGGAGTTTTATGCTCTAACTTTGCAAAAGTATTAGCAAGAGCAGGTGCAAAGGTTGCACTTTTAGACCTTAACGAAGAGGCTGCAAAGCAATTTGCTGACGAAATCGTTCAAGAGGGTGGCGTTGCTAAAGCATACGCTTGCAACGTTTTAGATAAAGATATTTGCTACGCAGTAGCAGACCAAGTAGAAAAAGACCTTGGCAAATGCGATATCTTAATCAACGGCGCAGGTGGAAACAATCCAAAGGCAACCACCGATAAAGAATACTTTGAAATTGGCGATATCGACGCTGACACTAAATCATTCTTCGATTTAGATGCAGGTGGCGTAGGCTTTGTATTCAACCTAAATTTCTTGGGAACTTTAATTCCAACTCAAGCGTTTGCTCGTCAAATGGTTGGTAGAAAGGAATGTTCTATTCTAAACATTTCTTCTATGAACGCTTACACTCCATTAACCAAAATTCCAGCATATAGTGGTGCAAAGGCTGCTATTTCTAACTTTACACAATGGTTAGCCGTTCACTTTTCTAAGGTTGGCATTAGAGTTAACGCAATTGCTCCAGGTTTCTTCTCAACCAAGCAAAACGCTAAACTACTTTGGAATGAAGATGGCACTCCAACAGCAAGAACGGGTAAAATTCTTGCCGCAACCCCAATGGGCAGATTTGGTGAAAGCGAAGAACTAGAAGGTGGACTATTGTTCTTACTCAACGAAAAAGCCGCAGGCTTTATCACGGGCGTAGTTCTACCAATCGACGGTGGTTTCTCTGCTTATTCTGGTGTATAATTAAAGACAAAATTAAAAGGACTTTTCGAAATCGAAAAGTCCTTTTTTGTGTAAACAAAAAGAGCAAAGCAGTCTGCCTTGCTCTTTATGAAATATACTTAGCAATAATTAAGCCTTCTTATAGGTAACGGTCATGGTTATGCCAGCATAGGTCATTTCAATAATTAGTTTATTGCCTTTCTTTTGATAGGTTTGAGAGCTGAATTCATTTTTGATAATGATTTCGCTACCATCTTTTTCCCAAGAAAAACCTTCCATAACATTGCCATCACCATCTTTTACAACACCGTCCTTAGCAAGTTCAAAACCTTCATCTTTTAACATTTCGTATTGTGCGCCAACTTCAACTTTTTCGCCGTTGATTTCTAAAGAATGGAACTTATACTTTCCTTCAGCGCCACAGCCTACCATGCCGAAGCATGCTACTATTAACATTGCTGCTAATAAAACACTTAGTAACTTTTTCATAAATTTTCTCCTTTTTAGAACAAAATGTTCTTTTTTATACAATTATATAGAACAAAATGTTCCTTGTCAAGTATTTTAGAACAATTTGTTCCATAATATAATTATGAATAAATTTAATGAGAACTTGAAAGAAATGAGAGTTTCGGCAGGTTTAACGCAAAAACAACTTGCTGAAAAGTTGGGCGTTTTAGAAAGGACTATTTCCTATTGGGAAAGTGGGAAAAGAGAATGTGATTTTGATACGCTTATTAAAATTGCAAAGTGTTTTGGCTGTAGTATAGACGACTTGTTATTAAACTAAATATAACTAAACGGCTTTGGCGAATAAACGCCAAAGCCGTTTTCTTGTATTAAAATTATATAATCATCATAAAGTTTTCGTTAAAGTTTTGGTTGGTTGCTAGGTTATAAAGGTCGTTCGCAAGCGTGTCTATTTGATAGCATTTTTTCGCCGTGTCGTTTAGTTCGGTTATATCGCTCTTTCTTGTTAGTAGTGGAATGCTAGATTTTTCGGCAATTAACGAGATTAAGTCTTTGCTCTTTTCGTTAACGGCTAAAACCTTAGCGTATAAATCCTTTTCTAAACAATCTTTAACTAAATTTGCCTTAATACCTAAAAAATTAGATATAAGTATTCTTCTAACCCTAGCCTGTGGATAACGCTTTGTAGAAATTTTTTCAACTAATTCGTCTACCGTTCTTGCGTCTTTACTTAATGCCTTAATGCGATTTTCTAGTCCTTCGGTGCAGTCTAAAATTTCTGCTAGTTCTTGGGCGCAAGTCCTTACCAAACTACAAGTAATCATTTTATCAAACTCGGTAGGGTAGCCCTTTAAGTCATTAAATACAAAGGTAGGCACGTTGCCTTTAACCTTTTTAGCCGTCTTAACCTTTCTAAGTGCATCTCTTATACTGCTTGCACTTGTAATTCCCTTTTTAAGAGTTCCGTCGTTATGGTTGCCCTCTCGTAGCATTGGGAAAATATTTAGGTCGCTATTAAGATTTAATAGAGCCTTGGTATATTCTAAACCTAATATATTATTAGGGGAAGAAATCAAACTTTCGTCGTATTCTCCACCAAGCGATTTAACTGCCTCGAACTTGGCTTTGGCAAGCGATACACCCGTGTCTAGTTGCGATTTTAAGGCTTTCTTATATGCTTTGCTCTCGTCGTTTAGGGCAAGTGCTAGTTTTTGGTATTCTTCCTTACTGCCACTCTCAACGCCAAAACAAATTCCGTCTACAACGCCAAGCGAGTCTATAATCTTAACACCACCTTTTGCAAAAATTTCGGCATTAGCCGTAGCAAACACGGTTGGAAGTTCTAAAACTACGTCTGCCCCTGCGATAATAGCGTGCTTTGCTCTTGTGAATTTATTCAAAACGGCAGGCTCGCCCCTTTGGCAGAAATTGCCACTCATAAGCACGATAACCTTTTCTGCACCTAACTCGTTCTTTATATAGTTTATATGTTTTAGATGACCCAAATGAAATGGATTATATTCGGCAATCAAAGCGCAAATTTTCATAAAAAGTGTAAAAACCTCTTTTTTATTATTTACTTTTTTTAGTAAATGTTGTAAAATATAAAAGTATATGATTATTTTACATCATTTCATCTAAAAATTCAATTTATTTAAGCAAATATCTTTAAGGAGAATTAAAACATGTCTAAAATTTTAGAAAGCATTATGGCTAAAGCAAAAGCACTTAACAAGAATATCGTTCTTCCTGAAGGCGAAGACGCTAGAGTAGTTAAAGCCGCTTGTGAATCGGCTAACGAAAAACTCGCTACCGTTACCCTTTTAGGTAACCTAGAAGAAATCAAAAAGAATAATCCAGATGCCGACCTATCTAACGTAATCGTTATCGACCCTGTAACTTACGACCAAACCACTAAATACGCTACTATGCTTTTCGAAGCAAGACAAGGTAAAATCAATAAAAAGACGGGCGCTCCTGAATACGCTGACGTTGACGCTGCTAAAGCATCAATTCTAAAAGATTACACTATGTATGCCGCTCTTATGCTTAAGGCTGGCGACGTGGACGGACTTGTTTCAGGTGCTTGCCACTCAACGGCTAATACCCTTCGCCCAGGTTTACAAGTAATCAAAACTGCTCCTGGAATCAATACCGTATCAAGCAGTTTCGTTATGGTTGCTCCAGAAGGCGAAAACAAATATAACCCAGACGGAGTTGCTGTATTCGGCGACTGCGCTATCAATATCGAACCAGATGCTCAACAAATAGCAGATATCGCTATTTCTTCTGCTGAAACTGCAAAAGTTATCGCTGGTATCGAACCAAGAGTTGCTATGCTTTCTTTCTCTACTATGGGTTCTGGTAACGACGACAAGTTCTTTAAGTCTGTTCCAAAAATGCAACAAGCAACTGCTCTTGCTAAAGAACAAGCCCCAGACCTTATCGTAGACGGTGAATTCCAATTCGACGCTGCCGTTGCTCCAGAAGTAGGATTATTAAAAGCACCTAACTCAAAGGTTGCAGGTAACGCTAACGTATTCATTTTCCCTAACATTAACGCAGGTAACATTGGTTACAAAATTGCTCAACGTTTCGGAGGATATATGGCGCTAGGCCCAATTTGTCAAGGTTTTGCTAAACCTATTAACGACTTATCAAGAGGTTGTAGTGTAGACGACGTTAAGGCTGTTATCGCCATCACGGCTCTTCAAGCAAAATAGTATTGCTTTATTCTTTAAGCATTTAAAAAATAATAAAATAAAAGGAAATATAAAAATGAAAATTTTAGTTGTAAATGCAGGAAGTTCTTCTCTTAAGTATCAACTTATTGATATGACCGACGAAAGCGTAGTATTAAAAGGCGTTTGCGAAAGAATTACTTTCGACGGTGGTGTATTAACTCAAAAAACCTTCGACGGAAAAGAAACGATTATTAAACAAGATATGCCAACCCATAAAGAGGCAATGCAATTAGTTTTAACTGCTATGCTCGATAAGGAAAAGGGCGCGCTTAAAGATATTAGCGAAATCAGCGCAGTTGGACACAGAGTTCTTCACTCTGCAGAAGATTTCAAAGCGTCTGTTTTAATCGACGATGAAGTTATTAAAATCTGCGAAAAGAATATCGACCTTGGCCCTCTACATATGCCTGGCAATATCGCTTGCATCAAGAGTTGCCGTGAAGTTATGCCTGGCGTTCCAATGGTTGCAGTTTTCGATACTACTTTCCATTCAACCATGCCTGCTAAAGCGTATATGTATGCTATTCCATATGAAGTTTACGACCAATATAAAGTTCGTAAATACGGTTTCCACGGAACTTCTCATAAGTTCGTAAGCCAAGAAACTGCTAAACTTTTAGTCGACCCTAACGCTAAAATGGTTATTTGCCACCTAGGTAACGGTTCTTCTATTTCTGCAGTTAAAGACGGTAAATGTCAAGATACTTCAATGGGCTTTACTCCATTAGAAGGTTTAGTAATGGGAACTCGTTCTGGTGATATCGACCCTGCTGCAGTTGACTTTATTAGAGCAAAACTTAACATGACATCAGAAGAGATGGTTAACTATCTCAACAAAAAGTGTGGTGTTTTAGGCGTAAGCAAAATCTCAAGCGACCTTCGTGATTTAGAAGCTGCTACCGACGAGGGCGACGAAAAGGCCTTACTCGCTCTAGAAATGCTTGCTTATAGAGTAAGAAAATACGTTGGTAGTTATATCGCTGTTTTAGGTGGCGTTGACGCTGTGGTATTCACCGGTGGTATCGGCGAACACTCTCCAAGAATTCGTGGTCTAGTTATGGAAAATATGGAATTCTGTGGCGCTAAATTCGACGCAAAGAAGAATGAAGAATACTCTTCAGGTATCGGCTATCTAAACGCAGAAGACTCTAAAGTTAAGATTATCGTTCTTCCAACCAACGAAGAATTATCTATCGCAAGAGAAACCAAAGAATTAACCCAAAAAAACTAAAATTGGGTAATAATAACCTAAAAACTTTAAAAAACGTTTGACAAGAGCAAAGAAAACGTATATACTTAACTTTGCTCTTTAACTCGGTGTTGTTATGATTATTGATTTAAGGGAACTAAAGAGAACGGGAAAAGAGGAATGCGACTTCTTCTTTGAGTATTGTCCGGAATATGAACTGGCAAATATTCCAAACGTAAAATTACTAAACCCCGTGTCTGTTTGCGGAACGGTTACCTTAACTGGTCAACATAGTGCTTATATCGAAGGAGATGCAGTATTCACACTAGAAGGTGAGTGCACGAGATGTCTTTCACAAGCCTTTAAAAAATACAGCGCAGTTTTCGCCGAGGAAATTAGTCAAAACGACGAGGAAGGCTATCCTCTCGTAAACGATAAAATTGATTTATCCAAAATAGTTGACGACGCTATAATGATGGCTATGCCAATCAACTTCTTATGTAAGGATGATTGCAAAGGCATGTGCTTTAATTGTGGGGTAAACCTAAACGTCCAAGACTGTAAGTGTAATAAACAATAGGAAGGTATATTAAAATGGCAGTTCAAAAAAGTAAAACTTCAAAACAAAGAACAAATACTAGATATGCTCAATGGAAAATTTCTGCACCAAATCTTTCTGAATGTCCTCAATGCCATGAATTGAGAGCATCTCATAGAGTATGTCCAAAATGTGGTTACTATAACGGAAAGCAAGTTGTAGACGTTTCTGCTAAAGAAAAGAAAGACTAATATCTAATTTTGTAAACTAATCTAGCCGTGCCTTATGGCACGGCTAATTGTATTTTAGGGTTTAATTGGTCAAGAAAATTTAGTTAAATCCTTTTGCTAAAATTTGCAATTTTCGCTTGACAATACTAAGATATAATAATATAATAATTCCATAAGGAGAAAATTATGGCTAAGAAAAATAGAGCACTTAGAGGAGATAACTTCACTAAGGGTGAGATGTGGTGGTATTACGCACTTGTTTACGGATTAATTTGGGTTGCTGTTGCATACAACTTAACGTGGGGATTGCTATCGATTATTGATAAGCCTTTAATATATTTGTTTAATGGAATCGATAATGAAAAACTTAACGCTACGCTAGAAGCAATGAAAGTTGACCCTGCTATGGCAGAGGTTAACGTTAAAAACATGAGAGCAATCAACCTTATTTTTGGTTTCGTTGGTATCGCAATTGCAGGCTACGCTGCTTTCTGTGGCTATTTGATGCTTACATATAAAAAGCACGCAGTTGGTTGCCTCGGTTTTGTATATGGTTTGAATATGGCTATTAACGGCGTTATTCTACCTATTCTATATCAAGTTAATATTGCTGAAAAGAACACTTTCGCTCAACTACAAGCTTCTGGTGCATTAGTTGATGCGCCTTCAACTTTGATTAACTTCTTACTTGGTTGGATAGTTAATTTAACAACTCTTTTAATTACTTTATTCTTCTTCGGAGATAAAACTAGATTATTTAAGAACAAGTGGTTTGGCGAAGACAAATAATTTTAATCAAAACTAAAATTTAAAGGATAGCAAATTCGCTATCCTTTTTTATTTTTGTTATTAAGTTTTTTTTAATTAAGTTGGGGAAACGGGTTATCATATTAGTTCGATTAGAAAACTTACCGGTCTAAAGCCGTCGTTACAAGAAATCATTGCACTTTTAGGGTTTTTCATCCAACCGTCGTAAAAGTTACCACCCCCGTTTAATAATTCAACCACAAACGGCTTTATCGTTTGCCAAGCACTCTCGCATAATGCAGTAGGCTTTTTGCCACTTGTTATAAAGGTTGTTCCCTCTTGAAGATTGCAAGCGTGTTCTATGGGGTTTTCATATTGGTCGATTAAATCTTGATAAACGCTAATTCGTTTTACCGTTATTTTACATTGATTCATATATTTTTTATCGTTGCAGTTGCGTGAACGCAAATGCCTTCCTCTCTTCCAACGAAACCAAGCCCTTCTAGAGTAGTTGCAGTAATTCCTATTTTGTCAGGAGCAATGCTTAACACGCTAGCAAGGTTATTGGTAATTGTAGGTATAATCTTTAATAGTTTTGGTTTTTCAGCCATTATGCTTGCCGAAATGCTATCTACGACGTATCCCTTATCCTTTAATATAATGATAACTTGTTCTAATAATTCGATACTATTTGCACCCTTATATTTTTGGTCGGTATCAGGGAAGTGATAGCCTATATCACGGAGGGCGCAAGCGCTGAGCATAGCGTCCATAATTGCGTGAGTTAATACGTCTGCGTCGCTATGACCTAATAGCCCCTTATCGTGTGCTATTTCTACGCCACCGAGTATTAGTTTTCTTCCTTCCACTAACTTATGGCAATCAAAGCCAATTCCAAAACGATATTCTTGTTTATTAGAAAAATCTTCAGGGTAGGTTAGTTTAATATTTTTTTCATCTCCACAAACGGTGTAAAGTTCGCCAATAAAGGTCTTATAAACTTCTCCGTCGTCGTTAAAAGTCTTATCGCCAACAAGCGAATAGGCTTTTTTTATTAATTCGGTTTTAAATGCTTGAGGCGTTTGAATGCCGTAAACACATTCCTTGCCAAGATAATCGATAACCTTTTGGCTGTCGCATTTTGCAACCGTGTTAGATGATGGAATAACAGGAATAACCCCACCGTATTTTTTTGCACCTTCTATGCAGTTGTAAACGATTTCTTTAGTAACGAAAGGTCTTGCTCCGTCGTGAATAAGCACTATATCGCCAAAGCAGTGTTCCAATCCGTTTTTAACCGACTTGGTTCTTGTATCGCCACCAAGAACTACCTTAGCGTTATACTTAGCACCTATTTGGCTAACCACTGAAAAATCTTCGTTAGACGAAGTGATAACTATTTCGTCCACAAGATTAAACGAGTTAATATTATCTAGAGAGCGCTCTAAAGTCGTAAACCCGTTTATTGGCACTAGCAGTTTATTTTTTTTAAATCCTGCACGCACGCCCTTGCCTGCGCAGGTGAGTAAAAGAGAAACCTTCATATTAATCCTCTAATATTTTATACATATTTTCAGCATCTTCTTTTCTAACCGTTTCCTTTACGGCTAAAATTTGAAGTTTTATAACGCCACTTAAAAATCCAAGTTCGACTCTATCGCCTTCTTTAATTTGGTGGGCTGGTTTAACGATTTTTCCGTTAACTTTAACTCTTCCACAACTAATTGTTTCTTGGGCGAGAGTTCTTCTCTTTAATATTCTAGAAACTTTTAAAAATTTATCTATTCTCATAAAAAATTCTCTAAAAAAGGGTAGTTTAGTCTAAAAATATCGAATATTTCAAAAAAAATAAAAAAATATTCTCAATCGCTTGACATATTGAAAAAAATGAATTATTATATTAAAATCTATTATGCTAGGTTAATATCGACTATTATCGCTTTTTTCAGGAAAAAAGCCTGAAAAATAAAGGGGTTTTAACCCTAAAATCGCTTGATTTTTATTTAAGAATAGCCGAAACCTATCAACTGACCAAATTATACAACATTTTAGCGTGTTTGTAAACAGTGTCAGAAAATATTTTAAAAATTTTTTAAGGAGTGTGTTTTAATGGCACGTAAACTATCTGAAATTCAGAGCGGTAAGATTACGAGAAAGACCTTTAGTAAGATTAAAGAAGCAATTGAACTTCCTTATCTCGTAAAAATCCAAAAAGACTCCTATGATGCTTTTATCAAAGAAGGCATTAGTGAAGTATTTGAAGACTTCTCACCGATAACTGACTACTCTGACCACTTTGAACTCTACTTTCTAGACCACAGTCTTGAAGGTAAACCTAAGTATGACGAAAAAGAATGTAGAGCGAGAAGGGAAACGTATGCTCTTCCTTTACGAGTTAAAGTAAGACTCGTTAACAAAGTTACTGACGAAGTTATCGACCAAGAAGTATTTATGGGCGATTTTCCTCTTATGACCGATAACGGTTCATTCCTTATCAACGGCGCAGAAAGAGTTATCGTATCACAATTAGTTCGTTCTCCTGGCGTTTATAACGGCGTTCAAGTGGACAAGTCTGGTAGAAAGTTATTCGATACCACCGTTATCCCATCTCGTGGTGCTTGGTTAGAATTCGAACAAGACTCTCAAAACGTTCTTTGGGTTCACGTTGATAGAACTAGAAAACTTCCTGCAACCGTTTTAATGCGTGCTTTAGGTTTTGGAACTGACGAAGAACTTTTAGAATTATTCGACAACGACCAAATGATTTTAGATACTTGTGGTAAGGATACTGCAAAATCTGAAAAAGACGGTTTAGTTGAACTTTACAGAAGACTTCGTCCAGGTGAAATCCCAACCGACGAAGCTGTTAAACAACAACTTAAAAACCTATTCTTCGACGCTCGTCGTTATGACTTAGCTAGAGTAGGTAGATATAAATTCAATAAGCGTTTACGTTTAGGCGCTCGTATCGTTGGTTTGAAGTCTTTTGAAGACGTTATCTCTGCTGATGGTGAAGTATTGGCAAAAGCAGGTCAAATTATCGATAAGGCAACTGCTGAAAATATTCAAAACGCAGGTGTTAACGTATTCTATGCTGACGTAGAAGGAAACAAGGTTAAGATTATCGCTAACAACACCGTTTCGTTTAAGGCTGTTACCGGTATAGACCCAAAATTCTTCGGTCTACTAGATTACGTTTACAACCCAACGCTAGAATTTGCATCTAAGGTTAACGCTATCGCCAGCGAAAACGGCGTTGAAACTACTGCAGACCTTTTAAGAAGAGAAATCGACGACCTTTTCTATCTTGAAGATAAAGATACCGAAGAAGGTGTTGAAGAAAAACCTGAAGATAAGAAGAACCAAGAAAAGGCTAGAGAGGTTAGAATTAAGTTTATCGAAGCGTGCGTTGCTTTCGCTAAAATCATGGAAAAACTTCCAGAGGCTCTTTCTAGCGAGGATAGAAAAACACTTCGCCCTCTTATCGATAAATTAAACCACAAGCACATTACCGTAGACGATATCGTTGCTGTCGTATCTATCAACCTCAACCTAGTTGCAGGTTTAAATAGCGTTGACAATATCGACCACTTAGGTAACCGTCGTGTTCGCTCAGTTGGCGAATTGTTGCAAAACCAATTCCGTATCGGTATTGCAAGATTAGAACGTGTTATCAAAGAAAGAATGGCAACTCAAGACCCTAAGGAAGTTTCTCCACAAGGTTTAATCAACGTTCGTCCTGTGTCTTCTGCTATTAAGGAATTCTTCGGTTCATCACAACTTTCACAATTTATGGACCAAACCAACCCAATCGCAGAACTTACGCACAAGAGAAAACTTTCTGCGTTAGGCCCTGGTGGTTTAAACCGTGATAGAGCAACCTTTGAAGTTCGTGACGTTCACCACTCTCACTACGGCAGAATGTGTCCTATCGAAACCCCTGAAGGACAAAATATCGGTCTTATTTCTTCACTTGCTGCTTATGCAAAAGTAAACGAATACGGCTTTATTGAATCTCCTTACAGAAAGGTTGACCACGTTATGAATGCTGACGGAACGATTGAAACTATCGTTACCGAACAAGTAGATTACTTAACTGCAGACGAAGAAGATAACTACATGGTTGCGCAAGCAAACGAACCGTTAATCGATAATAAGTATTTTGAAAACGACCGTGTTTCTTGTAGACTTCGTGAACAAATCACCGAAGAAGTTAAAGAGAAAATCGACTATATGGACGTTTCTCCAAAGCAACTTATCTCGGTTGCAACTGCGCTTATCCCATTCTTAGAAAACGACGATACCAACCGTGCGCTAATGGGTTCTAACATGCAACGTCAAGCAGTTCCACTACTTTGTCCTGAAAACGCTATCGTTGCTACCGGTATCGAAAGACGTATCGCATACGACTCAGGCGTTATGGTTAACGCTGTAAATGCCGGCGTTGTTAAAACCGTAGCAAGCGACTGTATCGTTATTACCGAAGAAGACGGCACGGATAGAGCATATAAACTTAAGAAGTTTGAAAGAAGTAACCAAGGCACTTGTCTAAACCAAAGACCTATCGTTGATAAAGGCGAAAAGATTGAAAAGGGACAAACCATTGCCGACGGTCCTTCTACTAGAAACGGTGAATTAGCACTTGGTAGAAACATTCTCGTAGGCTTTATGAGCTGGGAAGGTTACAACTACGAGGACGCTATCTTACTTTCTGAAAAATTGGTTCGTGAAGACGTATTCACGACTATCCATATTGAAGAACATGAAATCGACGCTAGAGACACTCGTCTTGGCGAAGAAGAAATCACTAGAGATATTCCAAACGTTGGCGACGACGCTCTTAAAGACTTAGACGAAAACGGTATCGTTCGTATAGGTGCTGAAGTTAACAGTGGCGATATCCTCGTTGGTAAGGTAACCCCTAAGGGCGAAGCAGAACTCACCCCTGAAGAAAGATTACTTCGTGCAATCTTCGGCGAAAAGGCTAGGGAAGTTAGAGATACTTCGCTAAAAGTTCCTCACGGCGAAGGTGGTATCGTAGTAGACGTTAAAGTATTCACTAGAGCAAACAAAGACGAATTGCCTCCAGGAGTAAATAAACTCGTTAGAGTTTACATTGCTCAAAAACGTAAGATTTCTATCGGCGATAAGATGGCAGGTCGTCATGGTAACAAGGGTGTTATTTCTAGAATTTTACCTGAATCAGATATGCCTTTCTTGGCAGATGGAACTCCACTTCAAATAGTGCTTAACCCACTAGGCGTTCCTTCTCGTATGAATATCGGTCAAGTTTTAGAAGTTCACTTAGGCTTAGTATGTAAACAACTCGGCTGGAAGATTGCTACCCCTGTATTCGACGGTGCATCTGAAAGCGACATTAAAGAATTACTAAGAGAAAACAACATAGTAAACCCAGACGGTCAAGTTGACGGAAAAATTCAACTTTACGATGGAAGAACGGGCGAACCTTTTGAAAACAGAGTTACGGTTGGTCAAATGTATATGATTAAACTTCACCACTTAGTTGACGATAAGATTCACGCACGTTCAACCGG
>JAZRGN010000003.1:0-9057 GCA_045644165.1 Christensenellaceae bacterium
CCAGAATTAGCAGGTAATATATCTTCAAACCTATCGCCAATGGCTACAATTGCAAGATATATAAAGCAAACAGACCAAAACTGCAAAGTAATCTTTATAGGACCTTGCACGGCTAAAAAGGCAGAGCGTCAACAAGAAGAAGTTTCAAAATACGTAGACGTAGTAATTACCTTTGAAGAACTTCAAGCCTTATTTGACAGCAGAGAAATAGATATTACCACCCTAGAAGAATCTAGTCTAGACAACGCATCTTACTTTGGAAGAATATTCGCTCGTTGTGGTGGTCTATCTACGGCAGTTGAAGAAAGCCTAAAAGAACAAGGCATTAATTTTGAAGTTAGGCCTATCACTTGCGACGGCATAGAGGCCTGCAAGACTGCACTTCTTAAAAAGAGCAAGAACCTACTCGACGCTAACTTTATAGAAGGTATGGCGTGCCTTGGTGGTTGTGTTGGTGGGGCAGGTTGTCTAACCCACACCGAAAGAAATAAATTAGACGTAGATAACTTTGGTCTTTTATCCCAAAATAAAACCATAAAAGACGCTATGTCTAAGATTCAATAGCAAAATAAAAAAGTGCGTTAACAAGTTGTTAACGCATTTTGGTTTTTATTAAACTTTTTGTTTGTATTTTTCCAAGGCAGTTGCAAGTTGGTCGCCACAAGAAGTGTTACTTCTGCACTTAATGCCTTTTAGTTTATCGATTACCCAATCGATATCCATTCCGTCTACAAGTTTAGAAAGAGCTTGAAGGTTACCACTGCACCCCCCAATAAACTTAACGTTAGTTACTTTGTTTTCGCTAGTAACGTCAAAAAGGATTTGTCTACTGCAAGTCCCGTTGGTGTTGTAAATTTCCATATAGTTCTCCTTTTATAACCTTTATTACGAAGTTTAGTAGGGGATTAATCTACTAAATTCTCGTAAATATTTCTATAAACGTCAGGGGCTTTTTCTCCCCATTTTTTATAAATATCCTTTGCAATTTGTCTGTTTGGAACAACGAGTTTAAGTTCTAAAACAGGTTGCGCAGGTTCTATAATTTTTAGATAAACGGTATAAGTGCCGTCCTTATTCATAAAGTAATCGGCAACGCATTCTTGCTTTCTGCGATACTTTGCACGGTTGTTTTTTACGAATAAAGAAATCTCTTCACGAGTAGATGCTGGAATATTAATAAAAAAGTTTGCAAGACAAATTCTACCATCGGTAGTAATGGTATAAAGAGGCTCTCCACTTCCACCAATATCGTAAATCCAACCACAATCTAAAAGTTGGTTTAGGATAGGTTGGCAGTCCATATAGGCAAGCCAGTTATTAGAAGAACAGCACATATCCAAAACGGTATTTTCGGATAGGGGAACTTCCATTTTATCGAAAACGAAAAGCAATATTAATTTGTTTAAAGAAGAATCTCCTTTAACCTGCATTTCAACCTCTAAATGCCTAAACTAAATAAAAAAACAAGTTTAGTGCAATTTCATACAAAAATAGGATAACATTAAAAAGGGGATTTGTAAAGAGCTTTACTAAAAATTTACTTTTTTTGTCAAAAAAAGTTTATTTAACGGCGATAATGTGTTATACTTAAAATATAATTTTTTGACGGAGGGGAAAATCGTGTCAAAAACTGAAGAATTACAAGTTTTTTTAGATGCTAGTGAAGATTTTATCAATAGCAAATATATATTAGCAGACGTTAAAATAGTTAATATTTTAAAGGCGATAGCCTCGTCGGAAAGCATTCTAGCGCTCTTTAAGAATAGTTTGATGGACTTTGACTACGAACAAGCCAAGGCAAAATATTTAGTTAAAAGCAAAACTTTTTCTGGCAACAAGGGCGAATTTGTTTTGCCTTCTAACGCAAAAGAAGTTTTAGCATTCACCTTTAATATTTTAATGGATATCGACTCTAAGAGAATTGACTTCGGCGAATTTTTAAATAAATATTTTTACGAAGACGGCAGTTATTCGGCATGTTTTTCATCATTCCTGAACACGCTAATTCGTCCTTTTACCAACACGGTAAAAATTTTGATGACGAGTGTTATAGAGGGTAATTTACAAGACCCTATCGAGGCTCTTGCTAACGAACAGGCAAAGCAAGAAAAATTAAGACTAGAAGAAGAAAATCGTCAAAGAATTGATAAGGAGTTATCTCTTAAAGCGTATGGCGAAAGTGTTAAAAATATTAAAAATATTCTTCTAAAAGATAAGTTAAGAATAAAAAATTCTAGAATAAAAGAAGAAGAAAAAGAGCAAATGCTTCTAGTAATAAACACTTTTGCTAACGCTGTAGATTGCACCGAAAAAGACGGAATTATTTTCTCTTTCGTTGCTTATAGATACATGGCGAAAGCACATCCCTTCGTTTTGTTTAGAAAGGGTAAAAAAATAGGCAGATTATTAAAGGACGTCTTAAATGAACTTTAAAGAAAGAGCCCTAAACAAAAACTACGTTTACAAGGGGAAAATACTAAATTTACGAAAGGACGATATACTTCTTCCCGACGGCAAGAACGCAATTAGGGAAATCGTAGAACACTCTGGTGGCAGTTGTATCTATTGTGAAGATAACGATAAAGTGTATCTAGTAAGACAGTTTAGATACGCATACGGCGAAGAGTTGTGGGAACTTCCTGCAGGCAAGTTAAATTTAGGGGAAGACCCTAAGGAAACGGCTCTTAGAGAACTCGAAGAAGAAGCAGGGCTTAAGGCTAACAGCATACAACTTATGTTTACCGTTTACCCATCTCCTGGATACACCAACGAGATAATAAGAATATATCGAGCGTGGGACTTAACCAAAACCGAGATACATCTAGACGAAGACGAGTTTTTAACGGGTGAATGGTTTACCAAACAACAACTAAAGGAAATGATAAATAACGGCGATATTAAAGATGGAAAGACTTTAATTGCCCTTTTAAAAATGATAGATTAAACGAGACCTAAAGGTAAAGACAGGAGAATATTTTGAAAAGAACAGACATAAGAAACGTTGCGATTATAGCGCACGTAGACCACGGCAAAACGACGCTTGTAAACGAACTACTAAAACAAGGTGGAATATTCCGTGATAATCAAGAAGTTATGGATAGAGTTATGGACTCGGGGGACTTAGAGCGTGAAAGGGGAATAACCATTCTTGCGAAAAATACCTCTGCTTTTTATAACGGAGTAAAAATTAATATCGTAGATACGCCTGGGCACGCTGACTTTGGTGGTGAAGTAGAACGCGTTCTAAAAATGGTAAACGGGGTTCTAGTGCTAGTAGACGCATGCGAAGGTCCAATGCCTCAAACTCGTTTCGTAATGCAAAAGGCGTTAGAACTTAACCAAAAACTAATAATCGTAGTAAACAAAATCGATAGACCTGATGCAAGGCTAAATGAAGTCCAAGACGAGATTTTAGAACTTTTATTCGACCTTAACGCAAGCGATTCGCAAATAGATAGTCCAATACTTTATTGCTCTGGAAGAGATGGAACTGCAACAACAGACTTTAACAAGCCTGGCAAAGACTTAAGTCCCCTATTTGACGCTATTATAAGCCATTTCGAGCCTCAAGAAGTGGACGAAGAAGGCCCACTTCAAATGCTTGTTTCTTCTATCGACTACAACGAATACGTAGGTAGAATTGGGATTGGTAGAATTGAAAGGGGTAAGATGGCTGTAAATCAAGAGGTAGCCACTTGTAACTTTAATATCGAGGGAAAAAGAGGCAGAGGTAAACTCGTTAGCATTTATCAAATCGAGGGTTTACAAAGAGTTCAAGTCGAAAACGCTAGGGCAGGCGATATAGTTTGTTTTAGTGGTTTAGAAAGCGTTTCTATCGGCGACACCATTTGTTCGCCGGAACTAATCGAACCCGTTCCATTCGTAAAGATATCCGAGCCAACCGTTGAAATGACCTTTTCGGTAAACGATAGTCCATTTGCAGGAAAAGAAGGGAAATTCGTTACAACAAGGCATTTAAGAGATAGGCTCTTTAAGGAAATGCTTAAAGACGTTTCTTTAAGAGTTGAAGAAACCGATTCTGCAGATTCTTATAGGGTTTGTGGAAGGGGCGAAATGCATCTTTCAATTTTAATTGAAACAATGCGTCGTGGTGGATACGAATTCCAAGTGGGTGCTCCAAAAGTTATGTATAAAGAAATAGACGGCGTGTTATACGAGCCAATGGAAAGGCTGGTAGTAGACGTTCCCGAAGATAAAACGGGTAGCGTATTCTCGTCAATGGGCGTAAGAAAGGGCGAACTACTACAAATGGAAGGCGTTGGCAGTAGAATTAGATTAGAATTCAAAGTTCCTGCTCGTGGTCTATTTGGATATAAGAGTCAATTTTTAACCGAAACTCGTGGCGAGGGCGTATTTAATACCATCTTCTTTGGCTACGAAGAGTTTAAGGGAGAAATTGAAAGACGTTCTACGGGAAGTCTAGTTGCTTTTGAAACGGGCGAGGCTGTAACTTACGGACTATTCAATGCTCAAGGCAGAGGACAGTTGTTCATAGGTGCAGGCGTGCAAGTATACGAAGGTATGGTCGTCGGCGTATCGCCTAAAAACGAGGACATTAGCGTTAACGTTTGTAAGAAAAAACACCTTACCAACACCCGTGCATCTGGCTCTGACGACGCACTTAGGTTAGAAACTCCAAAACTTATGAGTTTAGAAGAGGCTATGGAATTTATTAATGACGATGAAATGCTGGAAATAACCCCTAAGAACGTTAGAATTAGAAAGAAAACACTAGACACCGAAACTCGCCTCAAAAGAAAGGCAAAAGGTTTAGAATAATAAAATACATTAGGAAACCACTCTCGCCGAGTGGTTTTTCTTTTTATTAAACATTTCGCATAAAACTTAAGTTTTATTATTGACTTAGCGAACTTGAAAGTGTTATACTATTTGAGAAAAATGTTATACAATGTCAACGTAGAAGACAAAGGATGGTATTTATGAAAAAAGAAACTTTACAAGCCGTAAAAAAGGCGTATGAAATAGAAAGTCAATGCATAGCAGAAATGCTTAATTATTTAGATGAAGAACAATTCTCTAAAGCAGTAGAACTACTTAAAAACGCCGTTAGAATCGGCACTTGTGGTTGTGGGCATTCAGGCATTATTTGTCAACACATGGCTCACCTTATGTGCTGTATAGAGCGTCCTGCAAGATTTATTTCTCCAGCAGAGGCCGTTCACGGCGCATCTGGATATTTACAAGAAGGGGACGTAATGATATTCGCCTCTCGTGGTGGTAAAACCAAAGAACTTTTACCTATTATGGACATTTGTAAAGTAAAGGGCGTTAAGATTATAAGCGTTACCGAAAATATGGAATCTCCTTTAGCACAAGGTGCAGACGTTGTTATTAAACAATACGTTAATCGTGAAACTGACAAATGGAATTCACAAGGCACAACCTCTTCAACGGCTTTATGTATGATATTCCATGCGCTACAAACTGCGCTTATCGAAGAAACTGGTTTTCAAAACGAACAGTTCGCACTTATTCACCCAGGTGGAGCAGTGGGCGAGAGACTTAATAAAAAATAGTTGGTAAGATTTTATGCAAAAAGAAAAACCTCTCTCAAAAACACTTCTTGAATACCTAATCGTTGCATTGATGGGCATGTTGCTAGCGATAAGTTATATATTATTCGTCGTGCAAAACAAATTCGCACCGGCAGGATTAAACGGTGTAACGGTTATGATTCAGTATAAACTGGGCTTTTCAGTCGGTTTTGCTTCGCTAATAATTAATATCCCACTTTGCGTATTTGCATTTTTTAAGGTGGATAAAAAGTTCGCTTTAAGAACTTTGGTATTTTGTTTAGTTTACTCACTCTTTTATCTTTTCTTGCAAAACGTCGTAACTGAGGGCGTTCAGTATAATGCAGGTGGAATAGACACCATTTATCCGGTTATGATTTCCGGCATAATAAGTGGTTTTACGTATGGTGTTTTATTCCGTTTCACAGCAAGTTCGGGTGGGACTGATATCATAAGCAAATATATAAGCAAGGTTAAACCCTCTCTAAACTTTTTCTGGGTAACTTTCATTATAAACGCAGTAGTTGCATTTTCTTCGCTTTTCGTATATTCAGAAGCTGGGGTTTTGGATTATAAACCGGTATGTCTATGCTTATTATATTGCTTTATAGCGAGTTATATGGGCAACTTAATGCTAAAGGGTAATAAGCAAGCGTATCAATTCGTAATAGTAACACCTAACCCAGAACCACTTGAAAGGGACATTATAACTGAACTTAAACACTCTGCAACGAGACTTACTGGGCACGGAATATATAGTCAGCAAGAAAGAACCGTTTTGTTTTGCGTAGTGAATAAACACCAAATTGTGGACTTTGAAAAAATAATTAAGAGGTATCCCGAAACGTTTACCTACGTAGAAACGGTAAACGAAACGTTAGGCAACTTCAAAAAAATAAAATAACCTCTAAGGAGATAAAAAATGATTAAGAACTATAAAATCAGCGAACCATTTTTCGAATACGGCCCAAAGTGCTATATGTATGGCGACACGTTATTAAAAATAGCAAAAGGCTTGGATAAACTTTCTAAAAAATACGGTGTTGACGTTATTTTAGACGTTCCTGATACCGAAATTTCAAACATTGCAAGACATACCAAGAGAATTCACGTTTATTCTCAACATATGGATAGTATTCCAATGGGTAAAGGAATGGGTAAGAGTCTTCCAGAAGGAATTAAGGCTGCAGGTGCAGTGGGCGTAATGCTTAACCACGCAGAAAGAAAACTTACCATTGAAGAAATCGAAAAGGCAATCAAGCGTGCAGACGAAATGGGACTTGCTACCATGGTTTGTGCCGATTCCGTTGAAGAGGTTAAGGCTATCGCAAAACTTGGTCCTAACATTCTAGTTGCTGAGCCAAGCGAACTTATTGGCACGGGTAAACCAGCCGATAAGGAATACGTAGACGAAGTAATTAAAGTTATTCGTGAAATCAATCCTGATATCAAACCTTTCCCATCTGCAGGAATTAGCAAGGGCGAAGATTGCTACAACATAATCAAAGCAGGTGCATCAGCATCTGGTTGTTCCTCTGCAATTGCAAAAGCAGAAGACCCACTTAAACTTGCCGAAGAAATGATTTCAGCCGTTAGAAGAGCATACGACGAAAGGCAAGGCAAGTAGTTTTTAATGAGTCAGACCTTAAAATATAAAAAAGCGTCTAACCATCTCATAGTGGCGTGCTTTTTGATGATAGTATTTATGATGTCTTCAAAATACGCTTATACTGCGCAAATGGTCGAGATACTAGACGTTTTTGGTATGCGAGAAGATAAGTTTACCCTTGCTCCAACTATATATTATTTGGTATATGCAACCGTTCAACTTATCCTTGCAGTATTTATATCAAAACTTAACATGAAACGCTATATGCTTATCTCGGTAGGGCTATCTTGCGTGCTTACAATTTTAATGGCGTTTTCTACTGGTATAACCTATTTTTGTGTCGTAATGGCTATTATGGGTGTTGCGCAAGCAGGCGTATGGGCAGGGTGTATGTATTTTTTGACGAAACATCTTCCAGCGTGTATGTTGCAAAGGGCAAACACCATGATGACTATAGCTTTCCCAATAGGAACGGTTATTACCTATTGCGTGGCGTCGGTGTGTGTTAGGTTAAATATGTGGTGGCTATGCTTTGTAGTTATCGGCTCGCTATTCTTTGCCGTTTTAATCTACTTTATAACGTGCGTTACCATAATAGAAAAAATGCCAAAGTATCTTGCTTTGGAGATAGACGAACAAAAAAAAGAGTTGGCTCAAGATTATTCAACGACGACTATTTCAACTACAAACCTCAAGGTAAACATAAGCACTAAAGCGAGAAAAATTCTATACTACGTTTTAGTAGGGCTAACTTGCTTTATGGTTTACAACGTATATAGCAGTCTAATTGATTTTGTTCCAAAAATGCTTGCAGATACGCATGGTTTAGACAACAGCTTAGCGATAATTTTTTCAGTAGTGGTTCCAATAGGCGTAGCCTTCGGCCCAATACTAATAATAATGCTTTGCGAAAAGTTCTCAAACTATTACTTCGTTGCGTTAATGGCGTCGACTATTCTCGTTGGAATAATGGTGATAGTAGTATTCGGGTATTCAAGTAGCATTGTGGTTGCGTTAGCGAGTGTTTTGATAGCAACAACGTTAGCAAGAGCGGCTTGTTCTATCTTTGAAACGGTAATCGTAGCAAGAATGAAAGACCAAATAAATGCAGGCAGTTTTTCGGCATATACCAATGCAATCGCATCTTTCGGTGCAGCGGCAGCGCCTTTAATAATGGGCAAAAGCATACTTCAAGGATGGACGTTTACCTACACGTTAATACTAATTGAAAGCGTTGCTTTAATAATCTTAATTGCAGGATTTACCTTTTTTACGAAAAGAATTAAAAAAAGATAAAAGTTGTGGCTAAAATTGCTACAGCGTAAAAATAAAAATTATATAAGTAAGGAGAAAACTTATTATGGAATTCAAAGTATTTCAAAAAGAACTAAACGTTCAATCAAAGGGCTGGAGGCCAACCTTCCACGACGTATCAGCAGAAATTATTGATATCGTTAAGCAATCAGGAATCAAAAACGGCACCGTAACTATCGCATCTCACCACACGACATGCTCTGTTATGGTTCAAGAATGTTCACACGACATCGACGTTTACGATTTAGAATTTTTACAACACGATTTAGTAAAAATCATGCGTAAATTCATTCCTGACTACAGCGAAGAAAATCAATACATGCACCCAGGTCCAATCCACTCTCAATTTGGTAGATACGTTAACGAACCAGGTGATTACACCTCTTTAAATACCGACGGACACCTTCGTTCAGTATTCTTCGGTAGAAGCGAAACTATGACCATTAAAGACGGCGTTTTAGACGGTGGCGAATTCGCACACATCTATTTCGTTGACTGGGACCAAGTTCGTGCTAGAAAGCGTCAAATTAACGTAACCGTTATGGGAACTGCTGAATCAATCAACGACAGAACTTACAA
>JAZRGN010000004.1:0-173362 GCA_045644165.1 Christensenellaceae bacterium
TGTATTATCAAATGTATACAAAACATGATAATGTGGTTTTTTAGGCTCTCCTGTCGGATTAGTATCTTTATCATGTAAAGGACTAACATAAGCTGTAACTAAATGAGAACGAGCGATTTCAAGCCAATTTTCAGGCGCTGACTCTGGATAAACGATAGTGGAATAGTTTCGTGTTTTTAAAATAGTTGACTTATTCCCTATCTTTGTGCCCTTTTTCTTTAATTTTTTCATTTTGACCTCTTTAAAAAACGTGGCTTAAAAAGACCTTAAGGAAATTAAACACGGCTTTTACGCATAGTATTATACGTAAAAATTGAAAATAGAGAAAATGTTGTTAAATTTATTGAATATTATAAAACTTTAGGCGTTTTTGCATTATTTTGCTAATTTAATTATTATTAAGATTTTTCATAATTATTTCTAATACGTAATCTTCAATTTTTATTTCAAATTTCTACTTGAACTTTTATCTAATTATAAAATTCCTAAATAAAAAACATAAAATCCTTATTATTTTACTAATGTTTTTAACATTGTTTTTATCACACAAAATATAAATTTATAAGAATTACTTGACTAAATGATTAGATTTGTATATAATTTTAATATAAATATTAAAGCTTAGGAGTTTTTATGGAACAAAATTCAATTAGTAGTGATTTAATTCGTGGTCATATAGATACGATAATTCTTTATACTTTAATTGATGGAGACAAATTCGCTCAACAAATTAGCGATTGTATTGAGAAAAAAAGTAATAATGAATATAAAATTAACCAAGCTACCCTTTATAGTTCATTAAAACGCCTAGAAACCTTAAAACACGTTTCGTCATATATGAACGACGCTGGCGAGTTAGGTCGTCGTAAATTCTTTCGTTTATCACCTCAAGGAAAGAACGTTGTTGAACAAAACGTATCAAGTTGGAGTTATTCAAAATGCATTATAGATAAGCTAATGGACTCTAAGCCAGAATCTCAATCAAATGAGAAAACCGTATACGTATACGTGAACGACGTCAAACAAGAACACGCTCAGCCTACGTTGGAAAAAGATAATGTAAAATCTGCTGAGACGTTTAGCCAAAATCAAAATTCTTTTGACAATAAATTCACACCAGAAAATATTTCAACACCATCTCAATCTAAAATTGAAGAAAAAAACGAGGTAAATTTCCGTTCCGTTCTTAATTCCTTAATTGGTAAACCGAAAAAACTTGAAGAAACTAAACCTCAATCGGTTATTGTTGAACAAAACACACAAAACGAATCAGCTCAACAGAGCCTAACGCAAACTATTTTATGTGAAGATTTTAATAGAACAACACTTGCATCAGGAAAAATCGATTTTAGCGACCTTAAGATTCAAGCATCAAAGGAAGGATATAAAATTAACGTTTCCTCAAAAGACTCTGCAATTTCAAACAATTATCTTTTAGTTAACAAACTTAATTTGTTTAGTTCAATTATACTTTTATTGCTTTGTGCCCTTGAATTCTTGCCTATTTATCTTGCAAATAAAGAAATTTTAGCATTATCACCACTATATATAAGCGCATTTATTCTTGTTATTCTTGCATATCCTTTATATGCAATTGTTAGGTATACTGCCTTTAATAAGCACAGCAACGTTAAGCTTTCAACTGATTCAATTATAACGTGTGCAATTATCGTTTTTAACCTCTTATTGTTGAATATTGCAATAGTTTTCCTTACAAACATGGATTTTTCAATAAAAGGAAACTTAATTAAATACGTTTACACACCGGCATTATTTATGTTGAATGCAATATTCTTCGTATCTATTAGATACTGGTTATCTAGAATAAAATGCTTTAATAAAACAAAAAATTAAATCAATTTAACAAAAAGGCCACTCTAATGAGTGGCCTTTTTGTTAAATATTGCGTAAGTAATCTATTTCAGCTGGCGTTAGTTTTCTTACTTCGCCCCTATCGAGACCCGTTAAGGTTAAATCGCCAATCTTAATTCTTTTAAGAAAATCAACACAATTACCAATGCTTTCAAACATCTTTCTAACCTGCCTATTCTTACCTTCAGTAATTGTAATATGTAATTTTGAATAGTTTTTAGTTGATTCAATAAGGCGAATTTTACATTTATTTGTTTTTACTCCATCAATATATACTCCTGAGCGAAGTTTTGATAGACCATCTTCTGTAACAGGTTTTTCAGTTTTTACCAAGTAAGTTTTTGGCACCTCGTTTTTTGGATGCGTCAATTTAAAGGTTAATTCGCCATCATTTGTAAATATAAGTAAGCCTTCAGAATCATAGTCAAGTCTTCCAACTGGGAAAAGTCGCTCTATATTCTTTGGAAGGAGGTCCATAACGGTTTTTCTACCCTTGTCATCTTTAACCGTGCAAACGTATCCTTTTGGCTTATTCATAATATAATAATCGTATTTTTTAACAACGTTTATTGGTCGACCATTTACAACGACACTATCTCCAGATTCTACTTCATCACCAAGAGAACAAATTTTACCGTTAATCTTAACTACTCCTTCTTCGATAAGTTTATCTGCAGCTCTTCTAGAGCAAACTCCACTTTCAGCTAAAAATTTATTAATTCTCATAACTTTACCTTAATTTTTTATATCTACTATATTATATACATTTTGAGAAAAAATCAAGTTATTTTTGAGATATATATAAATTTTACCAATAATTGAATGTTTACTAACAGTTTTATTTTTATTATAGTTGTATTTAATTACAGCTTTAACATAATTTTCTTCTTCATTAGTTACTGGATAACTAAAATCATTTTTTATATAAACACCAATTTTCTCATTATTAGAAGTAACAAAATCAACAAATTCACATGAGTTTAAAATGCTTTTATATTTGTAATTATCAAAACAATTGTTTAAAAGTAGTGTTGACTTCTCCCACATGTCATAACAATTTAAAACGACGCAAACAAGCTCTAAATTTTTTCTTTTTGCACTTGTAACAAGACATCTGCCGGCATTTTTAGTATAACCTGTTTTTATTCCTGTAGCCCCATCAAAATTTGAAAGCATTTTGTTTTTATTAATTAAAACTCTTTTAGTTTCCTTTGTTGTGAATGGAATAATCGCTTTTTTAGTAGAAACAATTCTTTCAAAATCTGGATTTTTAATAGCGTATGCCGAGATTAAAGCCAAATCATAAGCAGTTGTATAATGATTATCATCATGAAGTCCGTGTGGGTTAACAAAGTTACTATCTTTAGCGCCAATTTTTAATGCCATCTCATTCATAAGTTCAGCGAATGATTCAATCGAACCCGAACATGCTAAGGCTAATGTTTCAGCGCAATCGTTACCTGAACGCAACATTAATCCAAAAAGTAAGTCCTCAACGCTTAAAATTTCCCCTTCCTCAAGATATATGCTGGAGCCTTCAACGCCTATAGTTTCCTTTGATACAGTAACTTTTTTAGCTAAATCCATGTTTTCTATTATTGTAATTGCCGTAAGAATCTTTGTTGTGCTTGCCATAAACATTTTGTTATGAATGTTTTTTTCATGTAAAACCCTTTTCGAGTTAATCTCCATAACAATTTCTGCCGAATCGTTATTTTTTGAGTAATTATTTAATGAATTAGCCAGAGCGTTAAAGTTGCTAATTTTGGAAGAAAAAGCAATTGGATTAAATAAAAATATAAAAAATATAATAAATAATAATAATCTTAATTTATTTTTCATCATTCAATTTCTCAATAAAATTAGTTACCTTATCAAATAACTTTTCATAACCAGTTTCACTTACACTAACTACTTGAAATGAGTCGTTAGCGTTACTTTTTATTAAAAATCCACAGGGTTTTATGCTTATAATTGAACCGTTTCCTGCAGAATATGGTAAATCCCTTGATGATTTAAAAATATTAACTTTCCCATATTCTCCACCACCTGTTACTAATCCAAACGTTACCTTAGAAAATGGAATTACACACTCTCCGTTATCTCCTTTTATAGGCTTACCTATAACGGTATCTACGTCTATGATATCTGCTAGATTTTTAAGTGAATTCTCTATTACTAAACTTATTTTATTATCCGTTGTTTGCATATATCGTTTTCTCCAAGAAAATTTTAATTAAACTTAAAATAATCATTAATAAATTAAAAATTGTGGTAAACTCTATAAAAGTATTTAATCTATTACTTTCTTCAAATATATTTAAATTGTTTTTATATTCTATATATGGCTTAGCATTATATAAAATACCCCTCGCTATAGCATTATGCCACACATAAAAGCATAGTAAAAATATTGATATTTCCTCTTGGTTTTTGCTTCCAATATCAATTCTAAAAACAATCTTTTTAACATGATAATCTTTTAATGGTTTTACCTTATTCTTTAACTCTAGAGAGTTATTATAAGGAAAAAGCAAAGCTTTATTTTCTTTTACATGAAAAGCAATCCCCTCTTTATAAAAGTTAAAATACCCTCCAACAATTTTTATCGACCTAAAGAAATCTACCCTTAAAAAGATTTTTTTAATTTCTTTATTATAAAACACGTTTACGTTTAAATAAATTGGGAAAATTAAAATTGCAAAAAAAATAGTGCAAAAAATAATCATGTTCTATAATTATTTTTTGCACGTATCAAATATTTATTCAATTTGTTAAATTTTATTAGAATTTTTCAACTTCTTCCCCAACTAAGAAATCGGGAATTTCTTCCTCGCCTATATCAGGAAGTTCAAAATCTTGGTTGTCGTTACTCGCTTCTTCCACTTTTGATTCAGTTTGCTGATTATCAACGTAAACGTCTTTTTTATAAAGATAATCGTCTTGAGCCTCATTACTATGTATAACTGAGATTTTATTGATTAATTCGTCATAATCAGGCAACTCTTCAAGAGAAGAAATTTGAAAACGTTTTAGAAAATTGTCCGTCGTTCCAAACATAACGGGTCTACCAACAGCGTCTTTTCTGCCAACCGGCTCAATCATACCAAGTTCTAAAAGTTTTTGAACGGCATATTCGCTATTGCCTCTAAGTTCTTCTAGGTCAATTCTTGTTACAGGTTGTTTATATGCGATTATGGCAGCAACCTCAAGCATACTTTTAGAAAGTTCCCTTTCTTTTATAGGGTTGAGAACCGAAGAAACTTGGTCAGCATACATAGGATTAGAACAAAATTGTAGTTTCTTATTAAATATTAGAAGATGCAAGCCACAATCACCTGAATACTTCTCTTTTAATATATCAGCACATTTAAGTATTTCCTTGTCGCTCACCTCTAATTTTTCAGCAATATCAGCAATAGCAACTTGAGTTCCAGACACAAACAGTATTGATTCAATTATATTCGTCAATTTCTCCAAGTTCTTCATTTCTATCATCCCTTAAAATTAATGTAATATCATCAAAAATTTCGTTTTGTTCCACTTTTATATATTGTAACTTTAGTAGTTCAAGCATTGCTTGAAAGGTAGTAATTAATTCGTTTTTGGTGTAAATTTTATCAAAAGTTTCAAAAAAACTAACTTGTTTTTTTTCTAGCAGTATGTTTCTAATCGTGTCTACCTTTTCCTTAACCGTAAAAACTTCTTTTGGGATTTCTTTTAATACGTTATCTGAACGTTTTTTGTTGTCGACACGCATTAGAAGTTTTGAAAAAGCAGCGATTAACCCATCTAAATTAAAATCATTGTAAACGATTTTAACGTCTCCAACAGATTTGTCAGGCTCTTTATAAAACCTTGAAACGTTTTGTTGTTCCTTAAGTTTATCGCTTACTTCCTTAAAGAGTTTATACTCTTCTAATTTTTGAATTAGCAAATCTTGTTCGTCAATTAAATCTTCTAAATCTTCCTCTCTAGGCAATATAGACTTAGACTTAATTTCAAGCAGTGTTGCAGCCATATTTAGATAATCACTCGCCTTATCAACGTCTAGACCTTCAACACCGTCCATATAAGCCAAAAATTGCTCTGTAACTTGCGACACAAACACATCTTTAATTTCTATCTTAGCCTCTTTTATAAGATGAAGCAAAAGGTCTAAAGGCCCTTCAAAAATATCAAGTTTTGTTGAATAGTCAACGACAGACTCAAACTCAGCCATTAATACCCCCAAAATCTAGAAAATTTATATCTTTATCATTATATATGAAATCTCAAAAAAAATCAAGAATAAAATGCTTATCAAAAGATAAGCATTTAATATTAAAGGTCGTTTTTTAACAAATCATCAATTGATTGTCTTTTAACAACAAGTCTACTAACGTCATTTTTGACCATTACTACAGCAGGAACTAGATTTCTATTGTAATTGCTTGCCATGGAATAGTTGTATGCACCAGTTGAAAGAACGGCTAAAACGTCTCCATTTTGAACTTTTGGAAGCATAACGTCTTCTGCAATTAAATCACCACTCTCACAACACTTTCCTGCAATTGAATATTTCTCAGTTGCTTTTTGATTCATTTTATCTGCCGAAACAACCGAATATTCTGCCTGATAAAGAGCAAATCTAGGGTTTTCAAACATACCACCATCAATAGAAATATAGTTTTTTACGTCTTTTATTGACTTGATACTTCCAACTGTATAAAGGGTTATACCAGCCTCGCCAACGATTGCCCTGCCTGGCTCTAAGATTAAATAAGGTTTAATTATGCCTTTCTTTTCAACACACTCAAGAAGGGTGGTAGAAATTGTTTTAACGTAGTCTTCATAATCATAGGTGGAAAGTTTAGGGTCGTCTTTAGAATAATATATACCGAATCCACCACCTAAATTAAGCACAGGAAATTCAAGATTAAAATTATCCTTTAGATAAGCATAATAGTCAGTCATTTTTTCAACGGCAATAATAAATGAAGTTTTTTCAAAAATTTGAGAGCCAATATGACAATGTAATCCAACTAATTTAAGATTTTTATATTGACTGATTTTTGAGATAAAGGCATCTGCATCTCCATTCGCAATAGAAAAACCGAATTTCGAATCGATTCTCGCTGTTTGTATATATTGATGCGTATGTGCCTCAACTCCTGGGTTTACCCTTACCAAAATTTCCTGAACAAGATTATTTTCCTTAGCAATTTGGTCAATTAACTCAATTTCTAGTTCGGAATCAACAACGATATATTTAACCTTTGATTTAATTGCCTCTTGTAATTCTTCAACAGATTTATTATTACCGTGAAAGGTAATTCTATCGGTTGGAAAATCTACTGAAGTAGCAGTTTTAAGTTCCCCTAAAGAAACAACGTCTGTTCCAATACCATGATTATTCACTATTCTATATATTTCTTTGCAACAAAAAGCCTTTGAGGCATAGGATATCATTCCTTCCCCATAATATTTTGACAAAGAATCCTTAAAGCTTAAAATCATATTTGAAATATAACTTTCATCAAAGACGTATAGTGGAGTTCCGTATTCCTTAGCCAAATCGCTAGCCTTAAAATCACCAACGGTTAAAAATCCGTTTTCATTTCTTAATGTTTTCCTTTCGTTCATAATTACCTCTTTTTCTTATATTAGCAATTTTTATAAAAAAAGTCAATTGTAATTAATTAAGTGAATTTTATTAAAACTATAAGACAGAATAATAAAAAGGCGTAGTTTTTATCACGCCTTTTGTAAATTATCCAACTAAATTCCAGTTGTCAATACAGTCTTTTAAATTATCATAATAGGTTTTTTTATCAACGTTTTGTTTTGATAATAGATTTACACATGCAACCTCAATACCATTTTCAAAAACGTGTAGTTCACCTACTACTTGTCCACTTTTTATTGGGGCTCGTAAATCCTCGAAGTTTTCAACAACAATCTCGTATGAGTTCTTTTCATTTTTCTTGGAAAATACGTTAACAGACCTCTCAGGAACAACACAATTTACGTCATTTTTTCCATTTTTGATAGCGATATTAACCTTAATTTCTTTTTGAGCATCAACAATCTTTTTAGAGCAATAATTAGCAAAACCAAAATTAAACATATTAGAAACTTCATTAAATCTTGCCTTGCTATTAGGTGCAGAAATAACGACTGATATAAGCCTTAAATTGTCCCTCTTAGCAACGGCACAGAGACAATGCCCGGCCTCGCTTGTATAGCCCGTTTTGCCACCGATACAGCCTGGATAAAACCTTACTAGTTTGTTAGTATTACTTATCTCCGTTTTTCTATCCTTTGGGTGATTTATTTCATCCATCCAAATGCTTGAGTAATCAAAGTATTTTTCATGTTTAATAAGTTCAGCAAACATAGTCGCTACGTCCTTTGCGCACGAATATTGTCCTTCTTTTGGTAGACCAGTGCAATTAGTAAATACCGTATTCTCCATTTTTAGTTGTAAACATTTTTCATTCATTTTTGAGACAAACGATTCTTCACTTCCATATAATCGTTCGGCTAACGCTACACAAGCATCATTAGCAGATGCAACGATAATACCTTTAATTAGTTGTTCAACTTGATATTCACCACCCGACTCTAGAAAAATTTGTGAACCACCCATAGATGATGCATTATCACTAATTACAATTTCTTCATTAAGCGACAATTCACCCTCATCAATCTTTTCAAACACAAGTAATAGGGTCATAATTTTACACATGCTTGCTATTGGTAATCTTTCTAATTCGTTATTTTTAACAATTTCACTCTTTGAATCAGCATCAATCATATAAGACGACTTACTTTTGGATTCAATTTCCGTAGCGATTTCTTCTGCCGATACTTTTTTTGCGCCATGAACAAATCCAGAAAAAACCATTAAAAATGCTAAAAATATTAATATTAATTTATTATTGTTTCTTAACATTATTCCTCCTTAAATCTTTATATGATAATTAAAACATATTATCAATACTTATTCCAAAACCTCTAGTTGGGTCGTTAACAAATACGTGAGTAACGGCTCCAACAAGTTTGCCATTCTGCACGATTGGACTTCCACTCATTCCTTGAACTATTCCATTAGTTATTTCAAGCAATTCTTTATCCGTTATCTTTATAACTAAATTCTTGTCGTCTTTAGTTTTGTCGTATTTAATTATTGAAATATCATATTTTTTTGGTGATTCACCATTAACTGTAGTATATATTGATGCATTTCCCATTTGTGGTGCTCCCACCTCTATTTCCAATAGTGGGAATCCTAAAAAATCTTCCACGTTACCAAATACACCGTTAAATTTATTTTCTTTTACTATTGCTAGTTGTTTTTTGGTGTCAACAATACCTCTTAACTCTCCAGGACGACCCCTAACACCTTTTATAACAGAATTTACATTACACCCATAAATGTTTCCATCACACGCTGTAATTATCTCATTTTTATCTCCCAAAATTGGGTGTCCTAAGCAAGCAATTTTATGAGTTGTAAAATAAGTTACCGTTCCAATACCACTCGTTCCATTTTTAATAAATAAACCAAGTTTAAATTCGCCTGTATTATCCTTTTTTGGTTTAACGTTAACTATCATTACGTTGTCTTCTCTAAGTATTTCTAATATCTTTGGATTTCCATCTTTAATGGAAGTGGCTATATCGTCGGCAGTATTAACTTCGTTTTTATCAATAGTCATAATTACGTCGCCAACTTTAAGACCGGCTTCTTTTGATGGTGAAAAAATTTCTTCTCCACACACAACGTCGCACAAACCAATAATTTCAGCACCCTTGGAATTTATTGTTATGCCTACAGGATAACCACCTAAATACACTTTATTAGTCTCGGCATACACCTGCTCTCTACTAACCCCATTGTTAAAAAATGAAAAAGTTAGTATTGGAATTAATAATAGTAATAAAACTTTAATTTTCTTCATATATCACCATATTTTTATAATGAGTGATATAAAAAAAATTATACAAAAAAACCACTACGTAAACCATAGTGGTTATAAAATTATATTTATATTATAATATGCTTTGCTTAAACTGATTTGAATTATTAATTAATTCAGTAGCAAGTTCTTTTGCCGAATTGCTACTAACTCCTCCAACCAATCTCATAATTTCATTTACTTTTTGTTGTTTATCAAGAATTTTCACAGTGGTAAAGGTGTCATTATTTAATTCATGTTTCTCAATTAAAAGGTTATTGTCTGCCATAGCAGAAATCTGAGGTAAATGAGAAATAGCGATAATTTGAACGCTTTTAGCGATTTTAGCGAATTTTTTTGCAACTTCTAATGCTATTAATCCACTAATTCCTGCGTCTATTTCATCAAATACAAAGGTGGAAACATCACTGTGCTTAGCAGATTGAGCCTTAATCGAAAGCATAAACCTGCTAATTTCTCCGCCACTTATAATGCTTGATAAAGGCTTTACAGGTTGACCAAGATTTGCAGAGAACATAAATTGTATCTCGTCTATGCCGTTAGAAGAATTAAATTTACATTCTTCTAAGTTTGGCAATGTCTTAAATTCAATATTAAATGATGCATTAGGCATACCTAGTTCACGTAGTTCAGTTATAACCTTTTTTATAAACTGTTCGGCAACTTCTTTTCTAATTTCACTTAAATCGCAATAAAGACTATAGATATTTGCCTCATATAAATTTTTCTTAGCAGATAATTCATTATATAGAAGGTCTCTATTTTCTAGTTTTTCTTTTTCATTTATAGCGTTAATTAAAAAGTTATTTACTTCCTCAAAACTAGAGCCATATTTTCTCTTAATATTTTTTATTAAATCAAGCCTATCCTCGATTTCTTGAGAATTATATTCTATATCCCCAGCTTCCTCGATAAAATCTTGAGCGCAATCAGCAATATCGTCGATTTCATCTATTACTGTGGATAATCTTTGATTTAATTCTTCGTATTTTGTGCTATAATTTGAGATACCCGATAAGATACGTGAAGAACCATTTAGGATATCGCTAACTGCGTTATCATCAATTAATGCATTTTTTAATGACGAAAGAGCATTTAAAATTTTCTCTTGATTATTAAGTTTAGAGCGAATTTCTAATAACTGCTCTTCCTCATCATCAATAATATTTGCATTTTTAATTTCATTAATTTGAAAATTTAATAAGTCAAGTCTTATTTCTCTTTGAGACTGGTCTCCACCAAGCTCTTCAATTTGTTTTATAACGCTTTTATAATCGCTAAAAATAGAATTTAGATTAACTTTTATTTCATTTATTCGGTCTTCGCCCATTAAATCAATAAGTTTTAATTGATTAGCATTAGATAACAGTTCGTAGTGCTCACTTTGTCCGTGTAAATCTACTAGAAGACACGTCAACTTCTTAAGCATTGATGCAGTAACAGTATTTCCATTTAGCTTAATTGACGATTTGCCATCAATTGAAAACTTCCTAGAAACAAGAATTTCTTCTTCTAATTCAACGTCGAGTTCATTAAATAATTCAGTGATTTTATTATTAGAGACACCTGAAAAAACAGCGCTAACTTTACAGTATTCTTCGCCGTCCTTTATAAGGGTTTTATCTGCCTTTGCGCCTAGAACAAAATTAAGCGCATCTAAAATAACCGATTTGCCTGCACCTGTTTCGCCAGATAAAACGTTAAGTCCTTGTATAAAATCTATTTCTGCACGCTTAATAAGCGCAACGTTTTCAATAATGAGTTTTTCTAACATTAAAGCATCCTTAAACTTTTAACAATAATTTGCGCATCAGCCTCATTTTTTGCAATCACTAGCAAGGTATCGTCTCCTGCTATGGAGCCAACGACCTGTGGGAAATGCATTCCGTCAATAGCCATACCGGCAGTTCCAGCATTACCGGAAAGTGTTTTAATAACGATAAGGTTATTTACGCTTACAATGGACACAGTAACGTGTTTAAAAAGCTCTATTATTTTGGGAGAAATGCTTTCTACAGTATCAATTTTTACGTATTTTGATTTAATAGTCTTTCCTTCTGCCTTAATTAAATTAAGTTCTTTTATATCACGAGAAATAGTTGCCTGAGAAACGTCTAAACCCTTTTTATTAAGAATTTCCGTTAATTCTTCCTGTGTAGCAACTTCATATTCTTTGATAATATCGAGAATAATTTGCAATCTTTCTTTTTTAGTCATAATTATTTTACCGCCGTTCTATCTTTTAATTTTTGTGAAAGTCTTTCATAGAAATTAAAGTCTTTTTTACGTAAAAATGTTGTTTGATAATTAGTTCTATAAAATTTTAATTCATCATTTTTAGATAATTCTTGAACAAAAATCCCATCTATAAATAAGCCGGTAGCACAATCGTTATCAATAATAACTCTGCAGGTTGATTTTGAAGAATATACTATCGCACGTTGATTAAACGAATGAGCTGCAATCGGCGTTACTGAAAAAACGTTCATACCTGGCGCAAGAATTGGACCTCCTGCAGATAATGAATATGCCGTTGAACCTGTAGGCGTTGACAAAATAACGCCGTCTCCAATAATTTTTTCAACTAAGATTCCATCAATTTCAAGAGTCATAGAAGAAATATTATTTCCCCTAACCTCAAGACGAATTCTTTGTATAACTACGTCGTTAAGCGCAATATAATTTTTTCCGTTTACTTCGCAAAGAATATTAGAGCGCTTATCCTCAATAAGTTCACCATTTTTTAGCATGGTGATTGCGTTAGACATCTCAAATTGTTCAAATTCTGTTAAAAAACCTAATTTTCCAGCGTTAATGCCTATTATCGGGATTTGATTTTTACTTGCAAACTGAGTTAAATTAAGAATAGTTCCATCTCCACCTAAAACAAGCATTGCATCAGCGCTATCGCTTAACTCAAGGTCAATATCTTCTAGAATTTTATACGATATTTCCTCATTATCAAGTAGAGACGTGCATGCATTTAACCAATCATTTGATATGTCCTTGGCTTTATTTCTATAAATCAATACCTTCATTGAACTATCCTCCTTTTTTAGAATAACACAAAAAGCGAATATTATCAAGGAATATTCGCTTTTTTATTAAAAATTATGGGTTTTATTAAATAAAATTTCAAAATCAACACTATTTTTATCACTCTTTTCAAGAAGTATTAAATATTCAACGTTCTTATCTTTTTGAATAGGTGCAACCGTCAAATTTTTAACGGAAAATCCACAAGCAATAGCATAATCATATATTTTACGACACGAGTCTTTCCTTTTTTTATCGTCTTTAATAATTCCGTTTTTGAATTTAATTTTTTTATCATTTTCAAACTGAGGCTTTATTAATAAAACTGCCTTTTTTCCAGTTGATAAAATATTGTAGAAAATTTCCAAAACTGCAGTTACGGAAATAAAACTTAGGTCGGCACAAAGAAAATCTATCGAGCAATCAAAATCTTGACAAGTAAGTTCTTTTGCATTTTTTATAATGCTTATAACTTTTGGATTATTCTTTAACGATTGATGTAATAAAGTATCATTAAGGTCAACAGAAAATACCTTTCCAGCCCCCTTTTTGATTAAGCAATCGGTAAAGCCACCTGTGCTAGCACCAATATCTACACAAACAAGTCCGTTAACGTTCAAATTAAAAATATCAATAGCCTTAGATAGTTTATATCCACCAAGGGAAACAAACTCGAACTCACTTATAGTTTCTTTCTTAATCTGGTTATCTTTTGACTCGTCTACGAAAAAAGAGGGTTTAGAAATTAAAACACCGTTAACGTAAATCTCCCCTCTTTTTATTGATTGAACTGCTTTTGTTCTAGAATCAAAGTATTTATTTTTAAATAAATATTCGTCTAATCGCATTAATACTTTCTCTTGTTTAACTTGTTTGCAAAATCAATTAAAAACTGATTATTATCAATATTTTTTATGGCGTTAATGGCATTTTGAAACAAATCTTTAACCAAATTTTTAGCGCCATCAATTCCAAGCACCTTAATAGAGGTAAATTTATCAGAGTTTTGGTCCTTATTTGGCGTTTTCCCTATCGTTTCAAAAGAACCTTCCACGTCCAAAATATCGTCTTGAATTTGGAATGCAAGCCCAAGACACTCACCGTATTCATTTAATTCGTTAAAATACTTTTTATTAGCAATTAACGAAACGGCAACCAATGGGGCCTTAAACATTTTAACCGTTTTATTAAGATATATCTCCTTAAGCGTTTCTTCATTAAACTTAGAGTTTTTTTCATTTTCAAGGTCAAGAACTTGTCCGTAAACCATTCCGTTATAACCTGAATAAGAAAAAACAAGGCGTAATGCATCTAAATAGTTTTTACCAATACGACTAGAATTTAGAGCCGATTCAAAAGCAAGGTTTAGCATTGCGTCTCCTGCCAAAATTCCCATTGCTTCGCCAAATTTTTTATGAGTTGAAAGTTTACCCCTCCTATAATCGTCATTATCCATAGCAGGTAAATCGTCATGCACTAAGGAATAGGTTTGAATTAACTCAAGAGCAATACAAAGAGGTAAAACCTTGTCAAAATCAACCCCTAGGAGTTCAGCAGTAGCCAACGCTAGAATTGGTCGAAGTCTTTTCCCACCACCTAATATAGAATAAGAAACAGACTCTTTTAGAGTTGGAGAATTTTGCTCTTCTAATGAATTTATAAAATTATTTAATCCATTTTCAAAAAACCCTAAATAATTATTAAATTTTTCTTCAAAATTATAGGGCATTTTGTCTCCTTACTGCCGAATTATAAGTATTTTCCATAAGCATTGCGATAGTCATAGGACCAACGCCACCAGGAACTGGAGTTATATATGATGCTTTATTTTTAACGTTTTCAAAATCTATATCGCCAACTAAACCATTCTCAGTTCGATTAATACCAACGTCGATTAAAACGGCACCCTCCTTAACCATATCTTCAGTAATAAATTTAGGTCTGCCTATTGCAGCAACTAAAATATCTGCTTTTTTGCAAATTTCTGCTAAATCTTTCGTTTTACTATGACAAACGGTTACCGTGCAGTTCTCGTTAAGTAATAGCATAGCCATAGGCTTGCCTACAATATTACTTCTTCCAACAACTACTGCATTTTTGCCCGACAACTCAATACCCTCGTGTTTCAATAATTTAATAACACCAAAAGGGGTGCATGAAATGGTTGACGGTGTTCCCATTGCTAAATTTCCTAAGTTTTCAGGAAGAAAACCATCAACGTCCTTATCTGCAGGAATGAGATTAAGAACCTCGTCTTGATTTATATGAGAAGGTAATGGTAGCTGAACTAAAATTCCGTCAACGGTTTTATCGTTTGAAAGAGTAATTACTAAATCTTTTACTTGTCCTTCAGTTGAATCTTCAGGTAGATAATAAGCAAGCGATTCAATTCCAACGAATTCTGCTGCAGTAATCTTATTTTTAACGTATACTTTTGATGCAGGATTCTCACCCACAAGTAATACGGCTAATTTTATTTTTCTATTGTATTTTTCAGTAAATGATAAAACTTTTTCTTTTAGTTGATTTTTTATTTCTAAGGAAATTTGTTTTCCGTCAATAATCCTAGCCAATTAATTTTCCTCCGTATATTTAGCCATAATTCCATTAACAAAATCAGGACTGTTATCAGTTGAAAACTTTGCAGAAAGTTTAACAGCCTCGTCGATAACTACAACCTTTGGTGTTTCCTTAAAATTATCGAATTCGGCCATTCCAATTAATAAGGCACATTTATCTGCGTTGTAAATTCTATTTAGCCTATATCCAATAGATAGGTTTTCAATTACATTAAGATATTTTTCTTCATTATTAATAACGAAATCTTTCAATCTAGTTGCAAATAGTTTATCATTCTCGTCGAAAGACTTGATTAAAACATCAAAAAGCCCTTCATCATCAGGATTGAAGAGCCTTGAATAAATATATTTAAAAACTGCTTCTCTTGCTAGTGTTCTCATTGTTGTTCCTTTTTGCTTTCGTTATTTTCAGTATTTTCAGCATTAGTTTGTGTTTCTGTTTGATTAGCAACAAGATGTCTAAGGTCGTTAAACATTACACCCATAACAATTACGTTAACACTATGGATTTTATATTCAGTCATTGACTCAACGTTATGTCTAACGGCTTCTTGAATTTTAAATACTATTTCTGAAACTCTTTGAGTAAAATGAATTTTAACGCAAATATCGACGTCAATACCTTTTTTATCAAAGAAAACCGTTATTGCCGCATTCTTCTTTTTTCCAGAAGTTTTATGATAAAGTTCAACGAATGGAAGTTCAGCAACGGTCAAACAAACAATATTATCAACGATATTAGTTCCGTAAATTATTTTACCTTCAGTTTTTTCTTGTTGCATTTTCTTAAAACGCGCCATAAATATCCTCAAAAAAATAATTTTTTTATTATTTTACCATAAAATATTTATTTTGCATAGTATTTTTTAAGAAATTGGAATAATTTTTACATTTTCAGGCGAAGCAATATTTTCTTCTTGAATAATTGTATATATTTTAATTGCATCTTCGGTAGTTAATTCAGTAGACTTTGTAATTACGTTAACGTTATTTGAATCTATTCCAATTACAACTACTGCATCTTCAAAACCATATGCTTTTATAAGACTTTCAAGAAGCATTTCTTTTTCTGTAATTTGCGTTAATTCGGTTTTCATTTTTAAGGCTTCGTTTCTTTCCTGACTACCCTCCGAAGATGCAGAAATAATCGAATCTAGTTGTAATAATTCTTCATTACGAGTATTCATTCTCTCAGTTCTATATTGAGCAAAATAATTTGCGCTACTTACAACAGCAGATTCTTCTTGAGAATAGGTATCTGTTGTAAAAAGGAAATTGAATATAGCCGTTACAGCTAAAAGTGCTATCATACATGATAAAATTATAATTTTTTTCTTTTTCGTCATAAAAACCTCCATTAACTCATTGATAAAATTTCAATTTGATTTATATTAATATCCAGCAAGGATATGGTTGCTTGTTGAAGTTTTCTCATAACGGCAATATTATCTGCCCCCTCGGCAACTATTAACACACCGACAATTTTGGGATATTTTTCCTTTACGGTAACTGTTTTACCGTTAATTATGATTGGTGATTCTTCAACGATAACTCCACCGTTTGAATTAGTCGTTGTCGTTTTACTTGCTAAAACTGTTTCCATTCCAGATTCAACGGTAATTACAACCGAAACGTCCCCTGCACCTTCTACCTTCGACAAGGTTTTGACAAGCTTTTTTTCGAGATTAGTAACGTATTCATCAATTGAAGTTACCTGATTATTAGTATTTTTTGTAATTATGGTTGAAGATAAAACAACTACTAATAATACAGCAAGACAAATACAAACAATTAAATACTGGAGTTTTTTGTTTTCTTTAAATTTTTTAAAGAATGATTTACCATTCTCAGCAGACGTTTTTATATCTTTATCCATAAACGTTTACCTTATCCTTGTTTAAGTTTAACTTGTTTGATAAAAGTGTTTTTGCTTCTTCAATAACTACTATATGCTCTTTATTTGAGGATATAACTGCATTGCTTAAATTAACGTTAACAAGCTTTATACTAAAAGAAAAATCTTTCTCTATAGAGTAATTAATTTGTATTTCTGCGCCACTTATTCCAATTTCACTTAATAAATTTTCACACTCTTTTGATAAGCTATTACTTTTTATTTCATATACGTAGTTTAAATAATCATTAGAAATGTTTTCATCAACAACAAAATCATTGCTAAAAAATAAACTTTGATTCTTACTCGCTTTAAGGATTGGGTTGACGATAATAAGAATTAAAACAATTGAAAACACACATTGTATTGACTGTCTTAGCCTACCTTCAGGTAAAATTATTGAAATAATCGTCGTTATTATTACGGACACAACTATTGAATACAACCATTGATTCATACTAAACCTATATAAAAGCATTTGCTGAAAAAATCATTAACAATATAGTAATAAAAAGCATAAATCCAGTAAGTAGTATAATCGCATTTAATAGGGTTAACGACCTTGAAACGTAGCCACATAATTCAGTCGTCTTATTATCACAAATGCTTTCGGTAAATGCAGAAACCAATTTTAGAATAAGACTAAAGACTGCAATTTCAATTACAGGAGTAATTATATAGTTAATCAAAATGATAATTGAAGATATGCCAACTGCATTTTTGATTAAAACACTTCCAGCAACTGTTAAATCAAAGGTATCTCTTAAAAATCCACCTACTAAAGGAACAGAGTTAGAAATAGCATATTTTGCAGCCTTTATTGATATTCCGTCGTGTATAGCACCCGATAATCCTTGAACAGACAAAAAAAGACCAAATATCGTTATTGTTAGTCCAATTATCCACTTAATTACCGAGGAAAAGAAATCCACAAATTTATTTAATTTTATAGACTTACTAAATACAGAAATAATACCAAAAATTAAGGTTAAACTTATTAAAGGAAACACGATTATCAAAATAACGTTAATAATGCCATTAGTAAAAAAAGCAACTGTAGGCTTATACACGCTAGCACTTATAGTTCCACCCGAGGCAATCATTAAAGTGAGAATTATGGGAGACATAATCTCATTAATTTTCGATATATTTTCTATAATGATTTTTGCGCCATTAAAATAGGTATAAATCTTACCAGACAACAACAAAACCACGGTTAAATAACAAACTAAATTAATTATTGAGGCAACTCCATCAGCATTTACAACGCTTTTGGTGCTGTTAATCAACGACGAAAAAATTGAAATTGCTAATATTGTTATTAATATTGGCATAAAATCAAGAACGTCGTTTATTATTAAATTTTTAACGTATTCATAGAATGATTCATAATTAATTGAATAATTACCACTAATTATTCGCTTAAAGTTATATAAAAAAGAATTATTCTCTTGCTCTAATTCTATTGAAAGAGATTCTATTTTTGAAAAGTCAATGTTATCAATTTGTTCGTTTACGTTATCAGTTAGAGTTTCAGCCTTAACAGTTTTAGAAGATATTAAACAAAATGAAAAAATTAATAAAATACAAGTTAAAAATATAGTTATTAGTTTAATCTTGCTATATTTCATGAAGTTAAACCACCTAAAAGATTAAAAACAGCATATACAATAGGCATGGACACAAGTAGAATTGCTGCCTTCCCACAAAAAATAAGCTTGTCTGCAAGGCTCTTAAGCCCTAAGTCTTCAACCGTTCCTGCCCCAAATTCAACCAAATATCCAATGGCTGTAATTTTAAATATAATTGTATAATAACTGCCATCTAACCCCGTTGAATTTACAATATCTACTAAAAATGAATATGTTTGATATATATAGGAAAATCCTGTCGAAATAATAATAATCCCTGAGCCTAAAATTGCTAAAGACGTCAAATCACTATTTATGCTTTTTAAATATATTATTATAAAAGCACACACTATTGCAATAGCAACTAATTTTACCATAATTAATACAAATAGAATATATTCTTTATATTTTCAAAGAGTTCTGCAACCATGGAGATAATCATAGTTAAAACTATAATTAGCCCTGCGATAGAAACTAATGAGGCAATGTCGTCTCTATCACTTTTTTTAAGAACCTGTGTTATAATAGCAATCAGTAAACCTATTGCCGCAATCTTAAATATAACGTCAACACTAATCATTACAATACAATAACTAAAAATATTAAACCGAATAAGAACCCTAATTTAACGTAAAGTTTTCTATATTTTTTTTCATCATCAAAACTATTTTTATATAAAATTTGAATTTGACTATCCACACTGTTAAGATATAACAATTGCGAATCTTTATCAAAAACTCCAATATTTTTAACGTATTCCTTTAAAAAATCATTTTCTTCATCACTCAAAAATGAAACGTATAAATTTTCGTTATGCATTAAAACAGCTTCATCTAGATAGCATCTAAAAGTTTCATTATCTAATTTATCAATTATATTCTTAATAGTCGACTGCTTAAATGATATCTCGCTTTTCATTTTTTGGTTAAAGTTATAAAATTCACTATAAAAATTTTTACGTTTTAAGTATTTTTCCGAGAGAATCTTGCCAATAAACGTGCAGAGTATGACCCCTACAACTCCAATTAATAATTTCATATTATTTGATAATCTTTATCATATACAAACTTTAACTTGCCTGGAACGTCTTTGTTATCTAGTAAGAAATACAAATCAAAAACGTTTTTTACAAAAAATTCTTTATTAATTAACTCCTCAATACTTGAGGCATGAACGCTCGCTATAATATTGATTCCACTATTTACTGCATTTTGAACGCATTGCCAATCCTCTTTAGTTATTAATTCGTCAGTAATGATAATTTCTGGCGACAATGACCTAATGCAATAATTAAACGCGTAATATTTGTTTGAATACCTTACTATATCGATATTCTCCCCCTCAACTTCCTTAAACTCGCCCCTTTCATCTATTATTAATACGTTTTTATTTAATATGCTATTTAATTGAATTGACAAATCCTTTAAGATTGTTGTTTTACCAAAACCGGGAGTTGAAATAATTAAACAGTTTCTTTTTTCGCTTGATATAATATAATTAAGGATTTTTTTAGAACAATCCTTAACAAAACTTGGTATTCTAACGTTGATTGACGAAACGTTTTTAATAGTAACAATTTCATTATTGCTAAAGACGCATTCGCCTGCAATTCCAATTCTAACGCCCGAATTATTTGTTAAATATCCATTTTTTAGCCTATCGTTGTATGCATATAACGAGTTTTCAGTAAGTTTGCTCAGTATATTCTCTAAATGTTCTTTTCTGCAAATAAAGCATTTATCATTTAGTATAGTTAAGCCATAATCATTAAGGTAAAATCTACCATTTAATGTTTTTACAATTATGGGTTGTCCATTCCTAAACCTAATTTCAATAATCTTTTTTACATCTGTTTTTTCTAATGCACTTAAAATATGACTAGGAATAAAATCTAAATTCATTACTTATATTTATGCAAAGTTATAAACAAATATAACAAAAAAACCTTATCAAATGATAAGGTTTTTCTAAAAATAATTATTAATATTAGTCGTTGTTATTAACCATTTCAGCAATTGAAACACCACCGTTATCGGTGTCTTTCCATTCACGAAGTTCTTCTTCAACTACCTCTTCTTTTGCAGGTTTTTCTTCCTTAACTGGGGCTTCAACCTCAGGTAACAAAGCTTTAATTGAAAGAGTCATTTTTTCTTTTTCAAGATTGATATCTAAAATCTTAGCTTCAACTTCTTGTCCAACTTCGAGAGCAGTTACAGGATTTTCTAACCATTGATTTGAGATTTGAGAAACGTGAACTAAACCGTCGATTCCTTTTTCAACCTCTACAAAAGCACCAAAGTTTACTATTCTAACAACCTTTCCCTTAACAGTATCACCTACTGCATACTTTTGAGGAACACTTTCCCATGGTTTTGGTTGAAGTTGTTTATAACCTAACGATACTCTCTTGTTTTCTAAATCTATTTTAAGTATTACGAATTGTTCTTGTTTGCCAATTTCTAAAACCTCAGCACATTCTTTACAGTTAGTCCAAGATAAATCAGAAATATGAGCTAGGCAATCAAATCCATTTACGTCAACGAAAGCACCGAAAGCAACGAATCTTACAGGAGTTCCTAGAACAACGTCGCCTTCTTGAATAGCGTCAAAGAATTCAGCTTCCTTTTGAGCCTTTATTGCGTCTCTTTCTGCTTTTTCAGCCTCAAGAATAACTTTTTGAGAACCAACGATTTGTCTTCTAGAACCTCTTGATTCAACTTTTTCAGCCTTTAATCTAAGGGTCTTTCCAACGTATTTTTCAAGGTCTTTTACAAAACCAAGCTTAATTTGTGATGATGGAACGAATACTTCGTAACTACCATATTTACCAGTTAAACCACCTTTATTGGTTGCAGTGATGGTAGCATCAAAAATCTTTCCGTTTCTAATTTCTTCGATTTCAGCTTCTTCTTTAAGAACTTTTTCCATTGCTTTCTCAGAGAACCTTACAGGATTTTTGCCAATAACCATAACCCTAATGTCTTGACCAATTTTGCTATCGTAATCTTCTTTTTTATACTCACAAAGCAATTCAGATGCTGGAAGTTCAAAATCCTTTTTTGCATTCTTCATTGAAATGGTTAAACCGGTTTCACTTGCAGATGATATTTTTGCAGTGATAATTTGACCAATTTTCAAATCCTTGCTTGGCTTAATGCTATCAAAAGCAGCCTCCATTTCCGACTTTTTAGAAGCTTTTTTTGGAGCGATTTCGCTAACTTCTGCTTTTGCTTCAACTTCTTCCTTGCTATCATCTACTACGGTAGTGATGATTTCTTCTGTATTGTTTGCCATCTTAAAGATTACCTCCTGGAATTGAGAAATGGGTGTTGATGCACCAAGCACAATTCCTAAATTATTATAATTTTTTACTTTTTCCAAATCAATTTCGTCAGCACAGGAAACCTTATAAACGTTTTTACAATTTTGTCTACAAATTTTTGCGAGGTTTTCTGTATTGTTGCTATTTTTACCACCAATTACAAAAACCACGTCGCAAAGTTTAGAAAGTTTTTCCGTTTCACTTTGACGTCTTTTTGTAGTATAGCAAATTGTTTTGAAAATATCAACTGTTTTTGCCTTACTATATTTAAAATTTTTAATAATTTTATTATATTTATCGTTTGAAAAGGTAGTTTGAACTACGATACATATTTTATCGTTAGAAATCTTTTCAATTTCTTCGGCATCCTCGGTTATGATTGCAGAATTGTTACACCAACCGTTTATGCCAATGACTTCGGCGTGTTCACTATTGCCAATAATTACAATTTGATATCCTTCTTGATATTTTTTTGAAACAATATTTTGTATATCTTTTACGAAAGGACAGGTGCAATCTATTACGTTTAATTTCAATTGACGTGCTTTTTCAAATGTTGAATAAGGTTCTCCATGAGTTCTAATTAGAAGAGTTTGCCCCTCTTTTAATTCACTAATTTCATTGACGGATTTTAATACCTTTACACCATTTTTAGCAATTTCGGCATTTACGTTTTCATTATGTATTAAATCACCCAATATAAAGTTGCCATCTCCCTTCAACTTTAACGCAAGGTCAACTGCCCTTTGAACACCAAAGCAAAAGCCACAATGTTTACCACGATATACGTTCACTTTTTCACTTTCCTTCTTTTCTTTTTTGACAAAACGATTTCAGTTAATTCATTTTGCAACTCAATCATTCTATCTCTAACGAATGATTCCATACTAAAAACGGTTTGGTCATTTAATTCCTTGCCGTAAAAATCAATAAGTTCTATTGGTTTTCCAATAATAACGTGATTTTTTCTAAAAAGTTTAGCCTTTTTATAAATTATTATTGGTAAAATTGGTTTTTTAGTTTTAACAGCGAAAACCATGGAGCCTCCCTTAAAAGGCAATAAGTTGGTAGAACCTGTTTTATTTCTAGTCCCCTCTGGGAAAATAACGAGATTTTTTCCGTTTTTAAGCACCTTGACGATATTCATAATTGAACGAATATCAACGTTTTCCCTATCTATTGGTATAGCACCAAAACCCCTTAGGAGCCTACCAAATATCTTATTTTCCACAACCTCTTTTTTCGCAACGAAATGAGTATCCTTATCAAAAATTTTTGACAAGTATACGACGTCAATCATTGATAGGTGATTACAACAAATTAAGGTATTGGAATCGCAAACGTTATTTAATCCGTATATTTTTGATGGATATAAAAAACCTGCAATTTTTATTAATAATTTTTGAAAAAAATTCATTTAAAGCCTCGAAAGAGAGTGGTTATTTTTTAACGTAGGATAAAATTGTATTACAAACTTGTTCTACGTTCATAAAAGAAGTGTCTAAATAAATTGCATCTTCAGCCTGAACAAGTGGCGAGAAATCTCTATTTTTATCGTTGTAATCCCTTTGTTCGATTTCAGCCTTTAGCTCATTATAATTCACTTTATGTCCTTTGAGAGTTAATTCTTTAAATCTTCTATTAGCACGCTCCTCTACACTTGCCGTTACGTAAAACTTAAAATCAGCGTCAGGAAGCACGTATGAACCGATGTCTCTTCCATCCAAAACACAAGAAGTGCCTGCAGCTATCTTCCTTTGCATTTCAACCATCTTTAACCTTACGCATTTAAGACTTGAAATATTTGATGCAGCCATTGAAACGTGAGGCTCTCTAATTTTTTCAGACACGTCTTCTCCATCTAAATAGGTATGTTGAGCACCATCAATATATTTAATTTCAAGGTCTATGTCGTCAATAAATCTACTAACGCCATCAAGGTCTAAAGAATCCACGCCACATTTAATAGCTTTAAGAGCCGTTGCTCTATACATTGCACCAGTATCTAAATATAAAATATTTAGTTCTTTAGAAAGTCTTTTTGCGACCGTGCTTTTTCCTGAGCCTGATGGGCCGTCTAAAGCAATTCTAATTAAGTTTTTCATTTGAATTTACCTCACATAATGAATATATTTTAACAATTTAGTCCAGCCAAATAACCGGTTGAAAAGGCAATCTGTAGATTAAACCCACCAGTATAGGCATCAACGTCAATAACTTCACCACAGAAAAACAAACCTTTTACAAGCTTGCTTTCCATAGTTTTTGGATTGATTTCCTTAACGTTTATACCACCCGAGGTAACGATTGCCTCATCGATTGGCCTAAGCTTTTTAATTTTAAATTTTAATCCTTTTAACGTTAAAACAAGTTTTAAACGCTCTTCCTTCGTGATATTAGAACAAACCTTGTCTAACTTAATTTGGGCAGTTTTTAATACTACATTTATTAGTGATTTAGGAAGCAATTCCCTTAGCATATTAGAAATTGTCTTATTATGATAAATTTGACACTCTCTAATAATTCTTTGTTCCAAAACATCATTAGAAAGCGCTGGTTTTAGGTCAATTAATAAATCGAAATTATTAACGTCAAATTTATTAATAATACAAGAAGATGAAAGAATTATTGGGCCCGATACACCAAAGTGTGTAAATAACATCTCCCCAAAATCATTAAAAAGCAATTTTTGGTTATTTAATACTGAAATTCTAACGTTTTTTAAGGATAGCCCCTGCAAAGTCTTAAACGTATCCCCATAAAGCTCTATGCCAACCAACGATGGTTTAATTGGAACAATAGAATGCCCTAACGTTTTTGCAAAATTATAACCATCTCCAGTGCTACCAGTAAGAGGATAAGAAAGACCACCCGTTGCAACTATTACAGAATTACACGACACTTGTCCTTTATCAGTAAAAATGGTAAACCGAACGTCGCCTTCTTTAACTATCCCTTCAACTGTATGATGCAGTCTTACGTCTACGGAATTCTTTATAAGTTCATTTTCTAAGGTTTTAATCACCGAACTAGATTTATCGCATTCTGGAAAAACCCTATTCCCTCTTTCAACCTTAAGTTTGAGACCCAATTTTTGAAAAAAATCAATAGTATCTAATGGAGACAAGGTGTTTAAAGCACCAAAAAGAAACTTATTATTAACGTTTACGTTTTGTATAAAATCATTTATAGAACAATTATTTGTTAAATTACAACGACCTTTGCCCGTTATATATATTTTTTTACCAAGTTTTTCGTTTTTTTCTAATAAAATAACTTGATTACCTTTTTTTGACGCAGCAATAGCGGCAAGCATTCCACTAGCGCCTCCACCAATAATACAAGTTATCATAATTCCTCCAATGTGTCTATTATGCCACGCATAATATAGTCTATTTTGCTAAGCACTTTCTATGTTTTTTGCATTTTTTAGCATTATTTGTTTTCTTATATAAAATTACAGCCAGAGTAATAGTTAAAATAAAGAATAATATCCATATCATTATCCCCCACCAAGTATCATAAGGAATTAAACTGTTGTTTAAGGAATATGATGAAAGAAAGACACAAATAATTCTAACAATAATTATCATTACAATAAAATAAGTCGAACTCATTTTTGTTATTCCGGCTACAAAGCAAAGAACGTCGTCTGGAAAGAAAGGAAATAAAAACATAAAGGTTAATAAAACCTTATCCTTCCCCTCGATTGAATCAAGAGCTTTATTTATCGCCTTTTCGCCGATTAGCCATTTTACAATGTTATAGCCAAAAATTCTACCAAAGAAAAATGCAAATATAGAACCTAAAATAATACCAATACAACTAAAGGTCGCACCTAAAAAAGGACCAAACAATAAAACACCTGCGCCAATCGTTATAAACGACGGTATAGGTAGTATCACAACCTGCAGAAATTGACACGCAATAAAAACTATAGCAGTCCAAGAACCAAAGGAGGATACGTATTTTCTAAAATCTTCAACGGACTTAATTCTATCAAAAAAACCAGACTTTTTTAGAAAAAACAACGCAACAATACACACAGTTATGAAGGTTACTATACATAAAAATAGCTTATAAACAAATTCTTTATCGTTGTTAAAGAAGATTATTGCTAAAATAGTTAATACTGAATATAAAATTACCGTTAAACCATTAATTAATGATGAATGATTTAATATAAAATCATAATCAAAAGTATCAAAGTATAAAATTGTAAAAATTATACCAATTACACCAACAAGTATAAAAAATAGAACGTTAAAACCTTTTTTTATCTCAGCTATTTTATTCTTCATAAAGATATTATATTATTATTAATAATAAAATATCCGTAATTACTTTTGCTTTTTGTATTCCTCAACGGCAATTTTATCACAACGGTTATTATATTCGTTATCAGCATGTCCCTTTACTTTGATAAAATTAACCTTGTGCAAATGCATTAAATTCAATAATTCTTGCCATAAATCAACGTTTTTTACAGGCTTTTTGTTGGAAGTTTTAAATCCGTTTGCAATCCAACCCTCAATCCATTTTTGATTAAACGCATCTACAACGTATTGAGAATCGCTAAAGAGGTCAACCTCGCACGATTCTTTTAAAGCGCTTAGACCTTTAATCACAGCTAGAAGTTCCATTCTATTATTAGTTGTTTCTTTTTCAAAACCACTAACTACTTTTTCCATTCCGTTGAAAACAAGTATAGCACAGTAACCACCATTGCCGGGATTACCGCTACATGCACCGTCAGTATAAATAGAAACCTTTTTCATTATAAATTTTCTAGCTCAAATGAACGTTTCACACATGCATCTATAGCCTTTTTGGTAACCTCATTCAAACCGTTTTCCTTAAATATTTTTATAGCCTCAATTGTAGTTCCACCCTTACTGCAAACTGAATCGATTAATTCATCAATCATCTTATCGCTTGTATTCAATAGCATTTTAGCGCTACCAAGCATAGTATTAACGGCTATCTTTTTAGCTTGTTCTTCAGTCAAACCATGTTCAATACCACTATCAATGACGCCCTTTGCAAATAAATAAAAATATGCAGGAGCACTACCACCAATACCCGTAACTGCATTTAACAACTGCTCGTCAACAGAAACAACCTCGCTAGAGCATGCAAAAACTGATTTGATAAAATCAACGTCTTTGCTGTCGGTAAAATCTAAATAATCTATTCCAACAACGCCACTTCCAACCGAACAAGGCGCATTAGGCATACATCTAGCAACTAACGCATTGGTAAACACGCTTTTAATTCTAGCCTTTTTTATCCCTGCCATAATTGAAATAAACTTATCACAGTTAGCGCCTTTTATTATTTCAAGTAAATTTGCTAAATTTTGAGGCTTTACAGCAAGAAAAATAAACTCACAATTATTAGCAAGATAAAGATTGTCTTTAGTTGTAGCAACACCAATTTTATCAAACTTTTCTAGTTGAGAATCATTAACGTCGCTAATTAGCACTTGACTCTTTTTAAGAGCCTTGAAGTTAATAGCACTTCCAATAATAGAAGATGCCATATAACCTGCCCCAATTACACCAATTTTAAATTTCTTTTTCATTTTACCCTCATTTTAATTGACTAAAACAAAGTAATTATATATAATATTAATACGCTTCTAGGGGAGTGGCTCAACGGTAGAGTAGCGGTCTCCAAAACCGTAGGTTGCGTGTTCGAATCGCGTCTCCCCTGCCACAAACATCAAGTTTTTACTTGATGTTTTTTCTTTTTAAAATTCTTAACTATAGATTTAAGCCTCGATTTTCGTCAATATACGTTGCTTCTAAATCGGAAACGTGCAATAAAACAGCTAGTGGAAATTGAGAATAAGCTTCGCTTACACTTCCATCTCCTCCCCTTGCTCTTGAATCAAATCCACCCATATGCCAATTAATAGACATCGCCTCTTCTCGTGTAAGTTTTATGAACCCACATAAAATATAGACGGATTTCTCACCATGTCCATAAGGCAAAACTTCATCTCTAGCATAATAAGGTTTTTTTACCCATTCACCATTTTCTTTTACGTTTCTATAATCGACTTTATAAAAATCTATTTTGCACAAATCATGCAAGAGACCACATATAGCGATTGTTTCGTGAGAATAATACTCCTCCCACTTCTCGCCATATTCGTTTTGAACGTTGATTAATAACCTTTTATAGGTATTTACACTGTGTTCACATAGACCACCCTCGTATGCACAATGAAAACGGCTACTTGCAGGCGCACTAAAAAAATCCGAGGATGATAGATAACTTCTTAATTTATCTGCCCCTTCTCTATTGATAAAATTATCAAAAATATTAAGAAATTCTTCCTTAACGCTCATAATTAACCCTTATTTTGATTTATAATAAAGTCTACAATGACAAAATCCTTCAAAGTTTGGGTCTTCAACCTGTTCTCTAAATTCTTTGCACATACACTTAATATCTTCGTCCTTACCGAGTTTACAAGGGCAATAACCACCCTTTTTCTTTAAACCTTCTTGAACGGTTTTAACGATTTCCTTGTCGGGATTTAACGAAATTTTCATAAATACCTGCCTTATAAATTTAATAATTTTACAGCATTTCTAAAAAGAATTTTTTCATTCGTCTCTTTATCAAGATTAAAAGAATTTAAAATTTCTAAATCTTTCTTCATATCTCGCCACGGACAATCGGTTGCAAATAGAACTTTATCGCTACCGTGTTTTGCTAAAATTTTCTTAAACAAGTCTTGGTCAATCTCATGCAAAGTATAAGCAGTATCAAGATAAACGTCTTTACCTGCAATTAATTGGAAAACCTCCTCCCATTGCTTATGCGCACCATAATGACCAAGAACAATTTTATTGTAGTTGGTTTGATTAAGAACTTCTAAAAATAAACGAGGTGGGCATTTCACAGGTTCGCCAGGGTAACCATCGTCAACACCAGCGTGAGTTATTACTATTAGGTCGTTTTTCTTCGCCTGCTTGATTATTTCAATATAGGAAGGGTCATTTATAAAGGTATTTTGATAATCAGGGTGAATTTTTACACCTAAAAAACCACATTCCTTAATAAACGTCATTTTTTCTGGAATATTTTCGCACTGTGGATGAATTCCTGCAAATGAAATAATTTTTGGCGTAGAATCCTTAAATTGCTCGTTAATAGACAAAGCAAATTTATTAACGCTTTCAAATTGAGAAGGCTTTGTAATAACAGGCAAACAAACACTAAGGTCTACCCCAGCGTTTTTCATATGATTGATAAGACCACCAACTGTGCCGTCCGTATAAGCCTTATTACAAGCTAGGTTTTCTAGGTGAGAAATGGTTTGACAAGCGATTTTATCAGGAAAAACGTGCGTATGAAAGTCTATTATCATTATTAAATTTCCTTAACGTCATCAGTTGAAAGCGTTACTATCCCCTTATCGTTTAATGCGTTTAGCGCAAAATCAAGGTCAGAAGTCTTAACAACAACCGATGCACTTTGTCCATCAATAGAAAGACCATACATATATTCAATATTAATACCCATTTCAGAAAGATTTTCTAAAAGAATTTGTAAACTACCAGCTTTATGCTCGATTTTAATAATTAAAACGTCGGTAAGCATAGTAGAAAAACCTGCAAAGGTAAGTTTATCTTTGCCCTCGGCTGGTTTATCAACAATAAGTCTTAACAAGCCGTATTCTGTAGTGTCTGCAAGACTTAATGATAAAATATTAATATTGTTAGATTTTAAAACGTCTAAGACTTGGTGTAATCTACCTTGTCTATTTTCAATAAAAACTGATAATTGTTTTGCTACCATGATAACTCCTTATTAATATAATTTTCTATTATCGATTACGTGAACGGCTTTACCTTCACTTCTCTTTAATGAATTTGGTTCAACGATTTTGATTTTAGCGTTTATACCTAATGCTTGATTAATAACGTGAGAAAGTTTACTTGTGAGCGCCTCATATCCCCTGATTTCGTCGGTTAAAAATTCTACGTTAGGCTCAACTTGAATTTCAAGAGTATCTAAATTATTTACTCTATCAACTATCATCATATAATGAGGAGAAACTTCCTTTACGTCAACAAGAGCAGCCTCAACTTGACTTGGGAATATATTTACGCCTCTAATAATAAGCATATCGTCTACACGACCTTTAAATTTACCAAGTCTAGCAGACGTTCTGCCACATTCACATTTAGAATAGTTGATATTGGTTAAATCCTTAGTTCTATATCTAATTAGAGGAAGACCTTGCTTTGTAATCGTGGTAAAGGCTAATTCGCCTAAGAGTCCTTCTTTTTGAGGGGTTAAGGTATCTGTGTCGAGAATCTCAGGTATAAAGTGGTCTTCGCAAACGTGTAACCCCTTGTGGAACGAGCAGTCGCAAGCAACACCAGGCCCCATAACTTCTGACAAGCCGTAAATATCGTGGGCAGAAATGTTTAGACGAGATTCAATATCGTTTCTCATTTTATCAGTCCATGGTTCTGCCCCACAAATAGCAGTTTTAAGTTTAATCTTGTCCACTAAACCTTCTTTTTCTAGAACCTCGGTAATGTATAATAAATACGAAGGGGTGCAAGCAATAGCAGTTGCCCCAAAGTCAACCATCATTGTGGTTAATTTTTTAGAATTACCAGTACTCATAGGAACAACCATTGCATTAACAAGTTCTGCACCATAGTGAGCGCCTAAACCACCTGTGAAAAGACCGTACCCATAAGCAACTTGAATTATGTCATCTTTTGTAACGCCTGCCATAGATAAACACCTAGCAACGCACTCAGACCAAGTATCGATATCTTCTTTGGTATAGCCAACAACGGTCGCCTTACCCGTCGTTCCACTTGATGCATGAACACGAACTATTTGCGAATGAGGAACGGCAAATAAACCAAAAGGATAATTATCTCTCAAATCGTCTTTAGTTGTAAATGGTAATTTAGTTAAGTCTTGGATACCTTTTATGTCGCCAGGCAACAAACCTATCGCTTTCATTTTGTTACGATAAAATTCAACGTTGTTGTAAACGTGGTTAACTGTTTTAACCAGTCTTTCGCTTTGAATTTTAGCAAGTTCGTCTCTTGAAATTGTTTCTACGTTATTCCAAATCATAATTTACCTCTCTATTTATTATAGCCAGCCTCAAACGCTATCTTATTGATTTCTATGGTTTTTTGTGGAACGGTTGCCTCTACTATGTCTAGCCAATCATTTTTCTCAAAGCCGATAAATTTTGCAGAATAGCCTAAAACTACGGTGTTAAGAACTTTAGCATTTCCAAGTTCTAACGCCATTTTTTTAGCGTCAATAGTGTAAATTTTGTGGTCTTTTTCTATATTTTCTAAAATTCCTTGTGGATATTCTGCCATACCAGAGACAACTGTCATTGGCTTAATTTCACAATCGTTAATAATCAATACGCCTTCTTTCTTAAGGTAATGCGCATACCTTAATGCCTCTAATTTTTCAAAAGCAATAATAATATCTGCATTACCAGGCTCTACAACAGGCTCGTATACCTTTTCGCCAAATCTAACGAAAGTAACAACACTACCACCACGCTGAGCCATTCCGTGAACTTCCGAAAGTTTAACGTCGTAGCCTTTTGCTAGTGCAGTTTTTCCTATTATTCTACTAGTAAGCAGGGTTCCTTGCCCACCAACGCCAACAATCATAATATTTAATTCTTTCATTATCTTTCCACCTTCTTTATAGCATCAAATTTACAATAATTAGTGCATAAGCCACAACCATTGCAAGCAGTATCGTCAATAACGGCAACGCCTTTCTCGTTCTTAGAAAGTGCAGGACAACCGATTTTTAAGCACATTCCACACTTTTTACACTTTTCAGCATCTACAAAACATTTGAAAGGGAATTTTTGACCTTTAATTAAGGTGCATGGTGCTTTTGCGATAATAACGGTTAAAACGTCTGACTTAACGTTTTCTTTTAGGATTTTTTCTAATTCAACTACGTTTGATGCGTCGCATTCAATAACGTTAGGAACGCCAATCGCTTGACATAATTCTTTAAAGTTAATTGCGTAGGTGCTTTCACCCTTCAACGTTTTACCAGTTGCCGCATGGTCTTGGTGGCCAGTCATACCAGTCGTTCTATTATCAAGAATCATAACGGTTGCAGTTGACTTATTGTAAACCATATTGATTAACGAATTAACACCGGTATGTAAGAATGTTGAGTCGCCAATTACTGCCACCCAATTTTTGATATAATCTTTACCCTTTGCTTTTTCCATACCGTGAAGTGCAGAAATACTTGCACCCATACAAACGGTAGTATCAACGACACTTAGTGGTGCAACAGCCCCGAGAGTATAACAACCAATATCGCCTGCAGCGTGTATTTTTAGTTTGTTAAGAACTGAAAAAACGCTTCTGTGATGACAACCTGGGCATAATACAGGTGGACGATTTGGAACTTGTGCAGGAGCAAAAATAGAATCGTCCTCGCCATTTAAGGCTTTTTTAATCATATTGGCGCTATATTCGCCTTGTTTCGTGAAGATTTCCTTACCGACGCAATCAATTCCCCAACTTTTAACTTGTTCTTCAATAACAGGCTCTAATTCTTCGATTACGTATAGTTTTTCTACTTGTTTAGCGAAATCTTCGATTAGTTTTTTTGGTAATGGATTAGTAATTCCTAGTTTTAATACGCTTGCAGTTGGGCATGCTTCCTTAACGTATTGATAGCATACACCTGCAGTAATAATACCAATCTTTTTATCGTTGATTTCGGTTTTATTAATATCGAAAGAACAAGAATCAATTGCCAATTGCTCTTCCCTTTTTTCAACGACAACGTGTCTACCAATAGCAGAACCCGGCATCATAACGTATTTTTTAACGTCTCTTTCGTAAACTTTATCAGTAACATCAACCCTATCACAAAGTTCAACTAAACTTTGAGAGTGGGAAAGTTTAGTAGTTGTTCTATAAATTACAGGCGTGTCGTATTTTTCGCTAATTTCGTAGGCAAATTTAATAAAATCTTTAGCCTCTTGGCTATCGCTAGGTTCAATTACAGGAACGTGAGAAGAACGAGCAATCATTCTCGTATCTTGTTCGTTTTGTGAGCTTGCTAGACCTGGGTCATCAGCAACAACTATTACCGAGCCACCATTAACACCCGTATATGAAAATGTATATAATGGGTCGCTGGCAACGTTTAAACCAACGTGTTTCATACAAGACAAACTTCTAACACCTGAAAAAGATGCGCCAATTGCAACCTCTAAAGCAACCTTTTCGTTTGGCGCCCATTCAGTATAAACCTCTTGAAACTTGCTTAAAAATTCACTAATTTCGGTGCTAGGAGTGCCTGGGTAAGCGCTTGAAACTTTTACACCAGCCTCATAAACACCACGAGCAATTGCTTCGTTTCCCAACATTAAAACTTTATTTGACATATTATAAACTCCTTAAATCTCTAATCCTCTTCGCCTTTCCTTCAAAACGCTGGAGAGTGTTTGGAGATTCTAATTTTACTTTTGCATCAAGACCGAGAATAATACGAAGTTTATTTCTTATATTCTTGGTTAATGATTCTAAATCCTTGAAAGAATCGGTTGCTTTTGCTAGTTCTACCCTAATGGTTAGCATATCAGAATAACCTTCTCTTTCGACTATTATCTCGTAATGAGGTCCAAGTTCGTTAAAGCTTAAAATCACCTCTTCAATTTGACCAGGGAAAACGTTAACGCCACGAACTTTTAGCATATCGTCGCTTCTACCTGATAAGTTTTCCATTCTAACAAACGTTCTACCACATTTACACGGCTCATAATTAAGCCTCGTAATATCCTTAGTTCGATATCTAATTAAAGGAATCCCTTCCTTTTTAATACACGTGATAACTAATTCGCCTTTTTCACCTTCTGGCAAAACCTCTCCTGTAACAGGGTCGATAATTTCTGGAATAAAATAGTCTTCGTTTATATGTAAACCGTCTAAATATTCGCATTCACCTGAAACGCCAGGGCCTATAAGTTCACTCATTCCATAGTTTGAAGTAACAAGCATATCCTGTCCCCAAACCTTATGCATTTCAGCACGCATAGCATCGGTTAAAAGTTCACTACCAACTAGACCAATTTTAACGTTAAGGTCTCTTGATGGGTCGATTCCCATTGAATTAGCAACTTCGGCAAGTCTTAGCGCATAAGATGGTGTCGCAACGAGCAAAGTAGTTCCAAAATCCTTCATATACATAATCTGTTTTTCAGAGTTACCTGTTGACGATGGGATAATGGTAGCACCAATATTTTCGAGACCATAGTGCAAACCCAAGGCACCCGTAAACATACCATAGCCAAAACAAATCTGTGCAACGTCTTTTTCAGTAGCACCACCCATACAAGCAATACGTGAAACACATTCAGTCCACATATCCATATCATTTTTGGTATATCCAACGACGGTAGGTTTACCCGTCGTCCCACTTGATGCGTGAATTCTAACTAATTTATCCTTTGGAACAGCAAACAAACCAAAGGGATAGTTATCCCTCATGTCTTGTTTTGTAACGAATGGAAGTTTAGATAAATCCTTTAACGATTTAATATCATCCGGTTTAACGCCAACCTCTTGCATTTTTCGTCTATAAGGTTCAACGGTTTGATAAACCCTACTAACCGTTTCTTGTAGCCTTTCAAGTTGAATACTTTCTATTTCCTTTCTTGAAAGTGTTTCTTCTTTAGACCAAATCATACTAACTCCTAAACGCCTTACGGCTAAATTTAATCGATTAATCCTTCAACGTTTTTATCAAATGCGTTGAAAAGAGTTTCCTCACTAGGTTTTTTCGTAAATCTGCTTACGATTAAGGTTAAAACAATTGAAAGCATGATACTTATAACACCGATTATAGGTGAAAGTGCAACGCCACTCTTTAATACGTTTGCTATTGAATATACCCCATTACAATTTACGCAACCAAAGACTATAATTAAGGTTAACGTTAGGACTAAACCACCAATCATTGAAGCTATTGCGCTGGTTTTTGTAACCTTCTTTGAATATAATCCTAAAACGAATGGGCCAAAGAAACAGCCCGACAAAGTTCCCCAACTTAAGGACATTAAGTATGCAATCGCAGTAACGTTAAAAATCTTGTTTAATAATGCAATAACGACTGAAAGGACAACGAATGCAAAACACATAATTCTTAAAGAAAGAGTAACCTTTTTGTCGCTTGCATCTTTATTTATTACGCCCTTATACAAGTCAACAGAAATAACAGACGCACTAGACAACGATACAGATGCTAAGGTAGACATTGAAGCAGAAAGAACAAGAACGCCAATAATACCCATCATCCCAACAGGAATAACTCTTTGTAGCATTATTGGAATAATGTTATCAGTAACTCCGTTAAATTCGTTTGGATTAGAGAAATACCATCTAGAAAGTCCACCAACAAAGTAAGCGATTACACCAATAAAAAATGCAAACAAGGTGCTAATAATCATACCCTGTTTAATAGCCTTTTTATCTCTAACCGTATAGTATTTATGCACGGTTTGAGGTAAGCCGTAAACACCCATTGAGGTTAAAAGGATTAAGGAAATTAAGGTAATTAGTGGTGAATTTAAGAAACCAACTTCTCCGTATCCTTCAAAAAAACCAAACCCAGATGCAGAAAGAGTGTTTAATCCATCAAATCCGTTAACATCTATAAAGAAATATACGAACATAATGCCCACACCTAAAATCATTATAATTCCTTGAATGAAATCGGATAATGAGGTTGCAAAATAGCCACCAAAAACCAAATATACTGCTGTTAATAAAGCAAGAATGATGATAATAACTGTTCCATCAATATCGAATATCATCTCAAACAGATTTCCAAGTCCGTTATATACTGATGCAGCATATGGTAACAAGAATACAAAAATCAAAATTGCTGAAAAAATCTTAAGGAATTGCGAATCGTATCTCTTATAGAAAAATTCAGGCATTGTTTTAGCAGATAATCTTACGGTCATGTTCTTAGTTTTTTTAGCCATAATTAGCCAAGCCAATAAACCACCTAGTAAGGCATTGCCAATTCCTATCCATGTAGATGCAAGACCAAATCCCCAGCCAAATTTACCAGCATATCCAATGAAAATTACTGCTGAAAAATATGTAGTTCCATAAGAAAAGGCACTCATCCATCCATTAAGACCCTTTTTACCAGCAAGTAAAAAATCTTTAACTGATTTTGAACGTTTTCTTGTATAAAGTGCAACTCCAATCATGGATAATGCGTATAAAGATAGAATTAGATAATCAAGCCACATAAAAAAGACTCCTAAAAAAAATACCGCTTGTGTTAAGCGGCATAAATATTTTAAAAAATCAACTACCGCAAAAAGTCTAGCAACAAGAATAAAGATAAAATTTGCGATAATGATACAGTTTTTGCATTTAGTTTACCTAAGTTGTTTTTTTATATTATATATATAAATAATTATTTTGTCAAGACCAAAAAACAAAAAAGTTGCACATTTTAGACAATTCTATTATACAATATTAAAAATAAAATTAAAACGCTATTATGTGTAACATAATTGGCGTAGAAATCATCAGGTTTATCATATGATTATTTTAACCATCCTAACCATAAGTTATATATTGTTTGATTTGCCAAAAAAACTATTTGCCTTACCTTAAAATTTCACAACTTCAGTATTTTTTACGATATTTAAAATACTTCCGACGAAGCCTCCCCCATGAACTCTATTCGCTAAACAACCTTCAAAATTGCGAGTAAAAGCCAAAACTTTAGAAATTGATTGCTCACCACTCTCAGGACTAAACAATTTTGTATTTTAAAAAGCAAACTAGTGCTTCATTCAATTGTAGCATTAAAAAACTTTGGTAATCTTTGTTTGACAGGTATTAATACAGCTATCTACTCTATAATAGTATTCAAATAAATGAATCACACAAAGTAACGCCATATCGGAAAACTTATCAAGTTTAATAATTAGAATTTACAAAACTCTTCTCTATCCACATCAATAAGCCCCTCCTTGTCAAATATTTTGCAACACTCATCATTTCTTATAGAATTAATAAATAATGTTACTTCACAATATTAAGCAATAAAATTTTTTCAATTCCAGCAAGGGAATAAAAATGTTTTTTTAATAATATATCGCCCTCCAATCGTAAATTAACATACTATAAATAGCTAAAATATTAAATTAAAAATAAAATTTTACCTTTAATCACAGCGCTTTATCACTTGACTATACAAAATGTTTATTATATAATAATAAAAGTCTATTATTTAGACGGAGGACTTTTAGTTATGGATTACAAAATTATAGAAGAAAAATGGCAAGAAATTTGGGAAAAGGAAAAATTAGGATATTTTAACAATAAGAATTCCTCTAAAAAATATTATTGTTTAGAAATGTTTTCCTATCCTTCTGCGGCAAAATTACACTTAGGACACTGGTACAACTACGGTCCAACCGATAGTTTTGCAAGATACAAAAAAATGAAAGGGTATGAAGTTTTCCAACCTATGGGATTTGACGCCTTCGGTCTTCCTGCAGAAAATTATGCAATCAAAACGGGTGTTCACCCTAAAGATTCAACCGAAAAAAATATCATAAACATGGAACAAACCCTCAAAGAAATGGGCGCTATGTTTGATTGGAATGCCGAAATTATTACTTGTAACGAAGATTACTATAAGTGGACTCAATGGTTATTCCTTCAATTATACAAAAAGGGCTTGGCTTATAGAAAAGAGGCTCCTGTTAACTGGTGTCCGAGTTGTCAAACCGTGCTAGCCAACGAGCAAGTTGTTAACGGGCAATGTGAAAGATGTAATTCAACCGTCGTTAAAAAGAATTTAACCCAATGGTTCTTCAAAATAACCGAATATGCTGAGGAGTTATTACAAGGACTTAAAGACCTCGATTGGCCTGAAAAAACCAAGTTAATGCAAAAGAATTGGATAGGCAAATCAACTGGTGGAGAAATAGAGTTCACGGCTGAAAGTGGCGATAAGTTCAAAGTATTTACTACTCGTGCCGACACCTTGTTCGGCGTTTCATACGTTGTATTAGCACCTGAACACCCACTAGTTGAAAAACTTACTAGCGCAAAGCAAAAGAAGGCCGTTGAAGCATACGTTTTAGAAACTTCTAAAACAAGCGAAATCGAAAGACTATCTACCGAAAAAGAAAAAACAGGCGTATTTATTGGGCATTATGCCATCAACCCTATCAACAATAAAAAAATCCCTATCTACGTTGCCGATTACGTATTATATTCTTACGGAACGGGCGCAGTTATGGGCGTTCCTTCTCACGACGAAAGAGACTTCGCCTTTGCAACTAAATACGATTTACCTATTAGTCGTGTTATTAAGGGTGCAAACGCTGGTGTTGAAGATAGCCTTCCTTTCGTTAACGACGGAATCTTGGTTAATAGTCCAGGATTTGACGGATTAACAAGTGAAGAAGCAAGAAAACAAATTATTAATAGCCTTATTAAACTTGGCGTTGGAGAACATAAAACCAATTACAGGTTAAGAGATTGGCTTGTATCTCGTCAACGTTATTGGGGCGCTCCAATTCCAGTTGTTCATTGTGATAAATGTGGTGCCGTTCCTGTTCCTGAGGACCAACTACCAGTAAAATTACCATACGACGTTGAATTTAAACCAGACGGCGAATCTCCACTTGCTAAACATCAAGGTTTTATCAATACCACTTGCCCAATTTGTGGTGGTCCTGCACATAGAGACCCTGATACTCTTGATACGTTCGTTTGTTCAAGTTGGTATTTCTTGAGATACCCAGACGCAAAGAATTCTAAAGAACCATTTAACCCAGAAATCATCAATTCTATGCTACCTGTTGATAAATACGTTGGTGGCGCAGAACACGCGTGTATGCATCTTCTCTATTCTCGTTTTATTACCAAGGCGTTACGTGATATGGGATATTTAAACTTTGACGAACCATTTAAATCTCTTGTTCACCAAGGCGTTATTTTAGGGCCAGACGGAATGAGAATGAGTAAATCTAAAGGTAACGTTATTTCCCCTGACCCATACGTTAAAGAATTTGGCTCAGACATTCTTCGTTTATACTTAATGTTTGGTTTCTCGTATACCGAGGGTGGTCCATGGAGCGAGGACGGAATTAAGGCTATTTCAAAATTCCTTGATAGGATTGAAAGACTTGGTCTAAAGCTTAAGAATTTCAATAATAGAAATAAAGAGATAACTAAAGAAGAAAAAGAACTTCTATTTATTACTAATCGTACTATTAAGTCGGTTGACAACGATATGGAGCAATTCTCTTTCAATACTGCCGTTGCTAGGCTGATGGAATTATTAAACGCTCTATCAAAATACGACACTTTAGAAAACAAAAATGCAGGCGTATTTAAGGATTGTTATAAGACTTTAATTCAACTACTTGCACCTTGCGCTCCACACTTCGCAGAGGAAATGTGGGAAATTTTAGGAAATAAAGGCTCAATTTTTAATACAAAATACCCTGTTTGCGACGAAAAGGCACTAGTTCTTGACGAGGTTGAAGTAGCAGTTCAAGTAAACAGCAAGATTAAAACTAAAATAACTATTCCAGTAGACGTTACCGAAGAACAAGTTAAAGAAATTCTTAAAGCCGACCCAAGAATGTCGGTTGAACTAGAAGGAAAAACTATTAAAAAATTAATTATTATACCAAAGAGATTAATTAACGTTATAATCTAAAGAGAGACATAAAAATGAATAAAGCTACGGCTGAAATTACTAGATATAACCCTTCCATAGACGAAGGGTTATCTAATGAAATTGTAAATCAACGAATAAAAGACAACCTAATTAACAAGGTAAAAAACAAAACTTCTAAGTCTTATCTTAATATTTTTACAGGCAATGTTTTTACCTTTTTTAACTTACTGGGTTTAATAGTTTTCGTTGCATATTTAATGATAGGCACTGACCTATCTAACTACTTTTTCGTTATTTTTTACGTTGCGAATACTTCCATTGGAATCATACAAGAAATAAGAGCCAAAAGATGTATTGACAAACTCTCTCTGCTCGCAAATAAAAGGTGTTTTGTAATAAGAAACGGCGAAAAAATAGAGATTTCTGCTAACGAAATAGTTTTGGACGACGTTATTTATTTAGGTCTTGGAAATCAAATTCCAGCCGACTGCAAGATATTAAAGGGTGAAATCGAAGTTAACGAGGCGTTACTCACGGGCGAATCAGTTCCAATCAAGAAAAAACCTGGTGATACCCTTCTTGCAGGAAGTTTTATTTCTTCAGGCACGTGTTACGTTATTGCCGAGAAAGTTGGTAAGGATAATTACGTTGAAACCTTATCAGCAAAAGCAAAACAATATAAAAAGCCACGCTCAGAAATAATGAATTCAATTACCTTAATAATCAAGGTTGTTAGTTTCATAATCGTTCCAATAACGACGGCGTTTATGCTTAAATCAATGGTTTTCAAAAATGCCGACGTGAAAACTGCAATTTTAGGCGCATCAACCGTTGTAATTGGCATGATTCCAGCTGGTCTTATGCTTTTAACTTCCGTAGCACTTGCCGTTGGTATAATTAAACTTGCGACTCATAAGACGTTAGTTCAAGACCTCTACTCACTTGAAATGCTAGCAAGAGTTGATACCATTTGTTTTGATAAAACGGGAACGATTACAGACGGTAATATGTCAGTTCACAAACTTATTCCTCTAGACGGCGAAAGTAAATATAATGATATAATTTCTTCAATAGTTGGGACGTTAAACGATAACAATCAAACTGCAAACGCACTAAAGGAAAAATTTGGTTGTGAGATAATTTATAAATGTATTAAGTCAATTCCGTTTAATTCTAAAATTAAACTTTCAGCCGTAACATTTGAAAATATTGGAACTTATGCTTTCGGCGCACCAGAGTTTGTTCTTTCAAAAGAAAAGTTTAGCGTATTAGAAACTCAAATAAACGATTACGCCTCAAAAGGATACAGAGTTTTAGTTTTAGCGCACTCAAATAATTCAATAGAAAATGAAGAGGTGCCAAATGATTTTGAGGCACTTGCATTAATATTAATTGTTGACCATATAAGAGAAGATGCGTTTGACACGGTTAAATGGTTTAACGAAAATAACGTTGCTATTAAGGTTATTTCAGGCGACAATCCAATAACCGTCGCCGAAGTTTCACAACGTGTTGGCATTCCAAACGCCCATAAATACATAAGTTTAGAGGGACTAACAGACCAAGAGGTTTACGATTGTGCCGATAAATATACTGTTTTTGGACGTGTCTCCCCAGAACAAAAGGCAATTTTAGTAAAAGCGCTTAAAGATAACGGACACGTAACGGCAATGACAGGCGACGGCGTTAACGATATTTTAGCACTAAAAGAAGCCGACTGCGCAGTAACGGTTGCATCTGGTAGTGATGCAGCAAGAAGTGTTTCTCACTTAGTTCTACTTGACAACAACTTTAACTCAATGCCAAAAGTTGTTTACGAAGGCAGAAGGGTTATAAACAACGTTCAAGGCTCGGCATCACTGTTTATTATGAAGACGTTCTTTACTGCCCTAGTTGCCATTATAACGCTTTGTCTACCGTATATGGATACATATCCGTTTAGAACTTCACAACTAATAATGATAGAAGTATTCGTTATAGGCTTGCCTGCGTTCTTCCTTTCACTTCAACCAAACGACTCTCTCGTTGAAGGACGATTTATTTCAAAAGTTATTAAGAATTCCGTTCCTGCATCAATATTAATGACGTTAAGCGTTTTAATCGTTGAAATATTAAAACTCTCACTACCAATTACTCAACCAGAAGTTATATATTCAACGATTGCAGTATTCTCATTTACAATTGCAGGTGCAATGAATTTATTTATTACGTGTAGACCATTCAATAAATATAGAACGCTTATGTTTAGCGTAAGCATGCTCGCAGTATTATTTATCATGATAACTAGTTCGCTTGGTGTTGGACTACTTTCACAAGAATATCTCGCCCCACTCATTCCATTCGCAATAAATTGGTATAACTATTTGATTCTATTTGGAATATTTATAATAGACATACCTATATTTATGCTACTTAAATACTTGTTTAACAAAATAAAAATTAAAGAATAAATTAAAAGCACGGATTATCCGTGCTTTTTATTCGCTTAATTAAAAAATTATTTATTAATAAAATTAAGAATATTCATGTGTTTTCGATAAGAAGTAATGTCGTCCTTGATGTATTCGTCTTTTTCAAATCCAGGTAAGCAAACAACGTCCGGATTATTTGACGGTTTAACGTCAAAACAAATTTTTTTCTTAAAAGGAAAATTTAGAAAATCTTCGACGTGTTTATCTGTGCATAAATTTTGACGACTAAATTTAACGATAAGATTATCAAAATTAATTCTTTTAGCCCTGCGCTCCCACTTATCTTTTGCCTCTTCAAAAGTTGGATAATGAAGTAAAACTATTTCAACGTCGTCAAGTTTGGCTAAAACTTTATTTCCTTGACCTAGTTCTATAATCGTGTCCTTGTATTTAGATTGCTCAACTTGTAAAGGCTTTAATTCGCAAGAAAAATAATATTTTAGGTTTGATAAAAACTTAATATACTCATCTGCAAAAAAATACATTCCAACGGTTGGAGTTTTATAAGATAACCCAAAATATCTATATACGTCCCCAGCCCAGCAATTATTACTTATGATAGAAAAACTACAATCATTCAGTTTTTTCCTACGCTTTGGCGCAGTTATCTTAATAAAAAATTTGTTAATAGCCTTTTTTATCTTTCTGTAAACTTTTATCATTTTTTAATACCAAAATATAATTTCTAATAAACGATTATATTTTACTATTATATCATTAAAATGTCAATGCATTAAGTAAAACTTAATATTTATATGACAGCCATTTAACAGGCTAATCAATTAACTTCAATAATTCAAAATATACATTTTTGGGTCTCATCTTATTGGTTCCAGATTTATTAAATCAAAAAAGGGTTATAAATAGTTTTCTGCTTGGCGGAGAGCGAGGGATTCGCTTCTCTCGAGCCTCCCGATAAACAGTCCACTGGACTGTTTACCCTACGGGAAATTTGCAAGCAAATTTTCTCCTAATTCGAATCCCTCTCCCCCTTTTCACCAAGCAAAAAAGGATATCCAAAAGATATCCTTTTTGCTTGGCGGAGAGCGAGGGATTCGAACCCCCGTGGGCTTGCACCCAAACGGTTTTCAAGACCGCCTCGTTATGACCACTTCGATAGCTCTCCACACTATTTTATTAAATTATTTTATTTAGAAGAACTGAAAACCGTTACACGGTTTGAATCTCCGTTTCACTACGATTGCTACGCCCAAGACACGCACTCGTTATGACCACTTCGATAGCTCTCCACACTATTTTATTTAATTGTTTTATTTAGAAAAGCTGAAAACCGTTACACGGTTTGAATCTCCGTTTCACTACGATTGCTTCGCCCAAGACCGCCTCGTTATGACCACTTCGATAGCTCTCCACATAAAATATAGAAGTCTTTTTGAGTTTTCCTCAAAACAACCTCTATATTTTATCACGAAAAATTTTGATTGTCAATTATTTTTCTTCATTATATTTAATTATTTCAACGTCAGATTGAGAAAATAATTCTAAAGCAAAATCGTCAGGATATCCGTTCTTATACACAACCTTTTTGATACCAGAATTGATAATCATTCTAGTGCAAATAACACATGGTTGGTGCGTAACGTATATTGTAGCACCTTCTAGACTTACGCCTAGTTTAGCAGCCTGACAAATAGCATTTTGTTCAGCATGAACAGCATAGCAAACCTCTTGCATAGTTCCACTTGCTATATTTCTTACACGTCTTAAGCATTCTCCTCTATCAGCACAACTTTTAATTCCTGCAGGAGCGCCGTTATACCCAGTTGTTAAAACTCTTTTATCCTTAACGACAACTGCTCCAACGTGTCTATTTTCTTGATAGCAACTAGACCAACCGGCAACAGTTTCTGCTAGCTCCATAAAACGCTTATCCCATTTATTCATAATAATCCCCTATTGGTTAATCTTTTTTAACAAGTTTTTCTAGTTCCTTAGTAAACGAAGTAATGTCTGTAAACGAACGATATACCGAAGCAAAGCGAACGTAAGCAACTTCGTCAATAGTTTTTAGTTCTTCGCACACCATCTCGCCAAGTTCTTTGCTGGTAATTTCTTGAAGTAATGCGTTATAGATTTTCTTTTGTATATCATCAACGATTTTATCAATTCTTGCTGTAGAAACAGGTCTCTTTTCACAAGCCTTAATTATTCCGTTTTTTAACTTGTGCGCATCAAACGCTTGACGACTACCATTAGATTTAATTACGAATATTGGTGTATTTTCAACAGTTTCATAGGTGGTAAATCTTTTTCCACATTGAATACACTCTCTTCTACGACGAATAAGTGTTCCATCTTCCGTTGAACGAGAGTCAATAACTTTACTATCTAAACAGCCACAATACATACATTTCATAAGTCAATGTCCATCCTTTTAATTATTGTAACATAAAAAAAATAAAATTTCTACATATAAATACTATTTTTTTGATTTTTGCAAAGAATATTTTATAAAGATTTATGAAAATTTTATTTTATATAATGTTTATAGTTTATTTAATCGCAATAAACGTTTACGGAGCGTTAATGTTGGGCTTTCAAAGAAGAGCAAGACAAAACGGCGACGAAGAAAACCTGTCTATTGGAGACTCAAAATTATTCTTTACAGGTTTATTAGGTGGCGCAACCTCAATATATGCTTTTATGTTTATATTCAAATACAGACTAAAAAGTATTTTTATGATGGTTACAATGCCTATCCTAATAGTTTTAAACGTTTACTTTAGTATTATGTTCTTTAGAAGTGGTTTTGGATTATTTACACTCTAACCAAATCTATTGCTTTATATAAATTATTAATAACGTCCGTGGCAACTATCGTGTATTCGTTCTGCTCTTTTTGAGCCAATTCTCCTGCTAAGCCAAATATATAAGGTGCAACACAAACGCCATCAAAAAAATCGTCTGTGCGAGCCAATATTCCAGCTAATACTCCTGAAAGAACGTCGCCACTTCCACCCTTTGCCAAGCCAGAACAACCAGTAGTATTTAAAACAACCTTTTCGCCGTCCGTGATTATCGAACAAGCGCTTTTGAGAATCAACGTTACATTGTATTCAATTGCATACTTCTTGGCAAGATTAATTCCGTTACCAACTACTTCTTGCGTATCTATCTTAAAAAGTCTAGAAAATTCCTTAACGTGTGGGGTTAAAACTACCCTGCATTTTTTATTTTTTAATATTTCTAGACCAAATTTAGATATTGTGTTTAATCCGTCGGCATCAATAATAAGGTTGCCCGTGTAATTCTCAAGTAAAAATTTAATCGTTTTGTAAACGTTTTTGCTGACACCAATACCCATTCCAATAGCAATAGAATGGTATTTTAGTATTTTTGATAGGGCTTTTTTGTCGTATTTAATATATCCACCCTTATCTTTTAAAGAAATAACAACGTTTTCAGGGTTAACGTTTGCATAACAACCAATTAATGAACTAGGAATTGCAATTGCGCTATAACCTATGCCCATTTTTAAACTTGTTAGCGCATTGTTAGAGAGCAAAACGCTACCTGTAAAATCCCTACTACCACCAACTACAACGGCTTTTCCAAAGTTCCCCTTGTTGACGTTTCTATCTCTATTTTGAAAGCATAATTTCGCAGTATCATTAGATATTCTATATACATAATCTTCACCCCAAATGCTTATACCAATGTCTTTAGCAATGACCTTTCCACAATAATCTGGACCGTCATTTAAAAAATGCCCTAACTTAAACTCTTGAATGGCTATCGTTATGTTAGCCTTAACAGCCACCCCCATTGCTAGCCCAGTATCACCGTTTAGTCCACTTGGAATATCACATGAAATAACGTAAGCACCACTATTATTAATTAATTCAATTGCCGTTTTATACTTTCCTTCAACAGGTCTATTTAGTCTCGTTCCAAAAATGCAATCTACTATAATATCGTATTTATTGTTAAATTTTTGAAAAATTCCATTTCTAACAAATATAACGTCAACGGCAAATCCATGAATTTTGTTTAATTCCTTTGCTACGATTTCGCCATCTGCACCGTTATTTCCAGAACCAATACAAACTAAAACTCTACCACCCATAAAACGGCGATTGATTTCTTCTGCTACGGCCTTTCCTGCCCTTAAAACAAGTTCTTCTTGAGCAACTCCTAACTTTTCTATAGTAAATAAGTCAGCCTCTCGCATTTGAGAGTTAGATAAAATTCTTTCCATTATTCGCCCTCTTTTAATTTTTCGATAGCGTAGTTTGCATCGTCATAAGTAAAGCCCTTAGAAATCAAGTATCTATACGTTTTAGATAGATTTTCTTTTGTTTTTTCCTTACTTTTAATATGTTTCAGAGCAATATGTAGAGCATTTTCTTTTGAATTAACGTTCAATTCACTATAAACTTTTTCGACGTCGCCTTTTTTAAGCCCTTTCATCATAAGCTTATATTTCGTCATATGAATACCTTGCGAACTAGAAACGCTGTCGATATATCTTTTTGCATATTCGTTATCGTCAATATATTTATACTCTAATAATTTACCTATTACCTTAACAATAATATCTTCAGCATAGCCTTTATTCTGCAAATACGTTTTTACTTGTTTTCTTGTTTTCAAAGTTCTAGAAACGTATGCCGTTGCTTTTGATAAGGCATCAAAATAATCTTTTTCGCTTACAATTTCTAACAGTTTCGCTTTATCAACTTCTCCACCAATTTTTAAGCAATGAGAATACACCAATTCGATAGGAATACCAATAAAAAAATCGCCGTCAATAAAAATATTGCAGCGTTTTTTATTTTTTTCTTGAATTGAAATTTGAGTTATTTTTGGCATAATTCTCCAAAAGAAAAATATCCCTTTTCACCTTCAGTTATTTGGGGTTTGCCCTTATAAAGGTCGAAAAGTTGAGTTTTTACGTTATTAACGTAGCAATTTTTACATACGAATTTTATTGATACGCAACCATTAAAATCAGTAGATAAAACCTTAATTTCAGGAACGTTTAGTAAACGAAGTAAACTAGAATAATTTTCGTAGTCGCTAATTATGAAGAATTCCTCGCCTTCTTCCATTTCGACAATCTTACTAGTTGCTAAACAACCTGAAACAGCGCCCGAATACGCCCTAGTTAGACCACCCGTGCCAAGTTTAATTCCACCATAATACCTAGTAACGACAGCAACGACTTTATAGATTTTTTTATTCTTCAAAACCTCAAGCATAGGAAGTCCAGCCGTGCCTTGAGGTTCTCCGTCGTCGGAAAATTTCATAACGAGTCCGTTTTGGTCGGCAATATAGGCGCAACAATTATGAGTTGCAAGAGAATTCATTTTTTTTATTTGTAAAATGAATTCTTTCGCCTCTTCTTCATTTTCTATGCCTTTTAGATAGCATATAAATTTAGAGCGTTCTATAGTTACAGAATATGAAAATTCACCATCTACAGTATAAAAACTACTCATTTACTTAAGAATTACCTTAATATGAACTTTTTTACCCTTATGAAGAATAAACTCTTTCTTTTCTTTTAATTCTACTGGAATTTTTGCAAAAGCGTCTGTAATTTTGCTATCTTCTAAGGAAACGCCACCACCTTCGATTAAACGTTTTGCCTCGCCCTTTGATTTTGCTTGATTACAAGCAACTAAAAGGTCAGAAACGAATTCAATTTCAGTGCTAACTTCAACTGATGGCATATCTTCCATTGAACCAATACCAAAGGCTGCTTTTGCTTGTTTTTGGGCTTCTAGAGCCTTTTCTTCACCATGAACGAGTTTTGTTACTTCAAAAGCAAGTCTTTCTTTTGCTAGATTCATTCTTTCGTCTTGATATTTAGTAAGTTCCTTGATTTCTTCTAAATCCATAAAGGTTAATAGACGCATACATTCTTCAACCTTAACGTCTTCAACGTTTCTAAAATATTGATAGAAATCGTATGGAGAAGTCTTTTTCTCATCTAACCAAAGAGCGCCCTTTTGAGTTTTGCCCATTTTCTTGCCTTCACTATTTAATAAAAGCGTGCAAGTTAAACAATAAGCGTCCTTCTTTTCCTTTCTTCTAATAAGGTCCACACCTGCAAGCATGTTACTCCATTGGTCGTCTCCACCAACTTCCAACACACAACCGAATTCCCTATTCAAATGTAAGAAGTCGTAACCTTGCATTAACATGTAGTTAAATTCAAAGAACGTTAAACCTTTTTCCATTCTTTGCTTAAAACATTTAGCAGTAAGCATTTCATTAACTGAGAAATGAACTCCGATATCACGTAAAAATTCAACGTAATTAAGTTGTAATAACCAGTCTGCATTGTTAGCTATAATAGCGCCCTTTTCTCCTGAAAAGTCGATAAATCTAGACATTTGTTCCTTAAAGCATTCAATATTATGGTCGATAGTTTCTCTAGTCATCATTTGACGCATATCGCTTCTTCCAGAAGGGTCGCCAATCATACCAGTTCCACCACCGAATAATGCAATTGGTTTATGTCCATATCTTTGCATCCATGCCATTGCCATAATTGGGATATAATGGCCAATATGTAAACTATCAGCCGTTGGGTCAAAACCAATATAAAACGTTACGCTTTCCTTACCAAGTAATTGGTATAAATCATCTTCGTAAACGGTTTGTTTAATAAATCCTCTTTCTTTAAGAACGTCAAAAACATTTTTCATAAGACTCACCTAGTAATTAAAATATATTTAATTATATTAAATATTTTTTAAATAGTCAAGAATTTTAGAATAATAAAACAGGTAAACTTGCTTGTCTACCTGTTTATATTTATTATCGTAAAAAATGAAATTTATTTCCTAATTAAAGCAAAAACGATTAAGCCTAAATTAGCTCCTAAAAACAATCCTGTAATAAATCCCATATTTTTATTATATGCAAAAAGATTAATTATAGTTAATTTATAGTAAAAAATACATTATGTGTGGCATAAAATAAGACGTAATGATAGATTTTCTCTACAATTAAAGATTTTTAAACTGCTTAACGTTTTCTGCAACGAAAGATATATTTACAATAATTTCTTTTCCATTTTTTTCAATATTAATCATAGGTTTTTTGTTTAAATAAAAGTATTCCCCCACAACCTTAGACACATCTAAAGAAATTAATTGAATAAATTTTTCACCTAAAATTTCATTGTCTTTTTTAATTACGTTATTAATTCTTTGAATGTCATTCCCAGCTCTATTCATATTTTCTTAAGACTCCTTTTTATACTTCCAAATAAACCGGTGTATTTTTTTAGTGCATCAAACTTTTTATTTGAATTTTTTATTACGTTACTAGCAAGTATTTGATATGCCCTAAAAGAGTCGGAGTGTTTTGAGACGTTTCCATTAGATAAGAATACTGCATCTTCCTCAGGTAGGACACCTATTAATTCTATATTTAGAAGACCTTCTATATCGGTTGGCAACATCATTTTATCATTTAATATTAAATCGCCTCTTACACGATTTACTATTAGTTTAACTTTTTCTAATTGATACGATTTTAGAATAGTAATAACTTTATTCGCATCTCGCAAACTAGAAAGCGTAGGCGTTGTTACTACAAAAGCCTGGTCAGCAATACTGACGGCTCTATAAAAGCCTAAATCTATTCCTGCAGGACAGTCAATTAAAACGTAGTCAAAAATCGATGATAGACTTTCTATTAAAAGTTTAATTTTTTGCCCAGTAAGACTAGGACTGTTTGGGGCTTTCCCAGAAGATAAAACGTATAAATTTTTGTTTGTTTTATCTTGAATCAGTGCTTGTTTTATCCTGCATTTACCATCTAGAACGTCTTGTATGTCGTATTTTAAGCAATTTTCTAGACCTAATACTACGTCAAGATTATTAAGACCAAAATCTAAATCAATTAAAACGACCATTACTCCTTGATTAGCTAGTGCCTTTCCTAAAAATGCCGTAACAGAAGTTTTCCCTACGCCACCTTTGCCTGACGTAATAACAATCTTTTTTGCCATTTTGAACCTCTGCTAAATTTTAAAATAAAAAAACCCGTATTTTTGCAATAATATTGGCAGAAAATAGGGTTTTTAGTATTATTTATTATTTAACGTTTAATGATAATTTCTTAATGAGTGAGGTATTTGAGATTGCAACACCTCCACCGAGAGCAACGCAAGTTGAACCATTTTCAGCAAGATTTACTTGCATATCAAACTTGTCCTCGTAATAACGTTTAAGTCCGTAAATAGTTGATGAAACTCCACCGATATAAATTCCAGAATGACGAACTTCAGCAGCAACCTCTGGTGGTAGTTTCTTTAGAACGCTAAGAGCGATTTCTGCAATCTTGTCATAGTATATCTTAATCGGTTCAAATAATTCACAAGCTTTAACTGTTATTGCAAGTGGCGTTCCCGACTTTACGCCTCTTCCGTTAATAACAGTAGATAAACCGTCGTTAACGTCTAAACTTCCAATTTCTTTCTTTATGCGTTCTGCTGTTAATAAGCCTATTTGCAGGCCATAATTTTCAGCAACAAAATCAATAACGTCGGCACTAATCTTATTACTACCAAAATTTACAGAAACCCCTGCAATTACACCATCAAGCGAAACAGCTGCAATATTCGTTGTTCCACCAGCCATGTCAATAACGAAGAAAGGCTTTGAGTCGCTAAGTGGAATGCGTTGTCCTAACGCAGATAATAGTGGTGCTTCGATAAAGTTAACATTTGAAAATCCACAGTTTTTAACAACTTTTCTGTATTTTTCGATATTTTCAAAATTAATTCCACATGGAACAGAGATAACAGCCTCAGCAGATAGAAGCTTCCCCGTCCCACCTACTTTATTCATAAAGCCATTAAGTAATTCACTCGCTATCTTTTCGTTAACAATTTCTCCCTCAAAAACAGGAAAAACCGTCTTAGTATTCTTTGTAGTTTTACCAATAAGTTTATTAGCCTCAAATCCAATCGCCTTGACGCTACCTTTTCCACTATCATTAACTGCAGCAACAGTAGGCTCAGAAAGAACTAGTCCACTGCCTAATTTATAAATATTCGTATAAAAACTATCAAAATCTATAGCGTATTTATTTTTTGCCATTTAATCACCTATGAAAACAACGTCGACTAGCGACGTTGCTTTTTCTTATAAAATCTCTAAGTTTTTCTTAAATTGCTTTCTAAATTCAGAACCAATTTGCATTGCTGAATTAATTTCTAATTTAGCGTCGCCGTCCACCTCAGTTTTCATAATAACTGAATCACCTAGTATATCACAGTTAATTCCTTTAATCACGCTAGAACAACTTCTATCAAGCGAACTAGCAAGCTTTAGCATGATGCCCATCTTTCTAACAGCGTCAACGTCTTCGTCGCATAAAAGCTCTCTGTATCTTGCCCAATCGTATTGATTTATGTCGTCTATACCCGTGCAAGACACCACAAATGATGCTAAAACAAGGTCTCTATGAGATATACCATATATGTTAGAATTTAAGATATTGTATGCGCTGTGCTTTTCAAAATTATAGAAAGCAGTTCTTTTTCCCGTCTCATACATATAAGCAGCGACCTTCAAAATCTTTAGGTATTGCCTTGGGAATTTATGCAAAACTCTTAACTGCTTAAACAATTGAACGGAAAGCGAAACAATTTGTTCGACGTGTTTTTGATTACAATCATAAAAGTCAACTAACGAATTAAGACTATAAGTTAAAACGTCAGAAATTGGCTTATCCACTGTGGTAGGAAGAGCATAATTAAACATTAGACCGGTCCTTAGACCACTTCCACTAATAACAACGTTTCCAAGGTTCATATATTTCTTAAAAGCAGAAATCGCAGCGAGAGCACTTGGAAGAATATCTGCTCTACCACTAGAAATTCCTTTGATTTTTTTCTTTCTATCAAGGTCTAACCCCTTAATCAAGTCGTAAACGTGGTCAAAATCGGTTTCATTAATAACGTAATTATGAATTGTTTTTAGAGAATACTTCTTCATAATCTTTGTCATTCTACAAAGATTTCTAAACGAGCCACCAACACCTATCATTTGAACTTCAGGGTCAACGTTTTGAAGCCACTCAATCTTTTTAAGCTGCTCTGTAAAGAACTCTTCAATTTTTTTCGCCTGTTCTTGAGGAGAAATTCCCTCACCAGAGAATAGTTCGGTAAGTGTTATAGCGCCGAACGGTAAGGTTTCGTAATTTAATAGATTTCTTCTATTATAATAAACAATCTTAGTGCTTCCACCACCAATTTCTAGAATAATACCCTTAGAAATATCCATGGTATTTATAACGCCTCGATAAACTAGTAGCGCCTCTTCTTCAGCACTTAAAACTTTTAATTTAATTCCACAGGTAGATGAAACTTCGTCTAAAAAACTACGTTGGTTTTTAGCACGACGAACAGCGGCAGTTGCAACGGCAATTATGCGTTCAATTCCGTTAACGTCGCATAGTTTTCTAAACATTTTTAAAGTATTTATGGTTTCGTGTATACGTTCTGGTTTCAAAAAACCATCTCTATCCATCCCCTCGCCAATTCTTGGCGATTCCTTAAGTTGGTCTACAACGTAAAAATGGCCGTTTTCCATAACCTCAACAATAAGAAGCCTTGCGGTATTTGAGCCTAAGTCGATAATTGCAATTTTTTCCACTTTACATTCTCCATGTTAATTATTATCAATAAAAAAAGTCAAGAAAAACCAAACTCTTCCTTATATTTTGTTTAATTATAACATAAGTTTTCTTATTTGTATAGACCCTTTTTAAAATTTTTGTTATGATTTTTTATATTTTTTTATTTGATTTAAATGTTATAACGCATTGAATTATTGATAATAAAACTAAGAAACCACCAAATATTTTCCTTAATACTTCCCCTTCTATGCCTCTTGCAATATAGCAACCAAAAACACACGCAATAAGTCCTGGAATTACCACTTTTAATAAATCCTTACATTTAATAAGTTTATTTTTTAAATGAATACATATTGCAACGACTGACATTGGAATAAATGCTACCAAATTAACTGCTTGCGCCGTGTGTTGACCAACTGAATAAAAAATTGATAGAAGTGGAATTAAGATAGTTCCTCCACCCATTCCCATACCACCTAGAACACCACCAACTAAACCTGCAAAACTATACCAAACAAAACTCATCATTTACTCCTTAAAAAAACAACATTTTTGCTCCTGCAAAAAACATAACTATTGAAAAAATAAGAACTATCCATTTTGAAGATAATTTTTTTAACAGAAGCGCTCCAAGTATTCCACCAAGAGTTACACCAATACTTACTGGCAAAGTTACGTCCCATTTTAATGAACCGAAGTAAGAATAAAAAAGTCCACTCAATAACGACAAAGGCAGAACCATTAAAATAGCCGTTGCATGTGCATTCCTCGATTCATAGGAAAGGATATAGACCAATAACGGAACAATAATCATACCAGCGCCACCCCCAAACAGCCCGTTAACGAGTCCAGCTAAAATTCCTGCCGTAACGACAATCAAGTTACAAAGCTTACTTGTTTGTATTTTTCGCATAAAATCTATCTTTTTTTCCATATTTTTATTATGTGAAAAATAAGATTTTTTATATAATTTATAAATATATAATTTTTTTTATTATTTAGGTTGATTTTTATTTGAAAATAATATATAATGTTTTCAATGTGTGAATTTTTTCACAATAAAAGAAAGACTAAAATTTCAGGTGGGTATATGGCTAATCATAATTTTCTAAAGAAATTAAAATATGGGTTCGTTACATTTCTTGCAATTCTATTTTTGTTTTGCGCACAAGCGTTCTGTTTGACTGCTTGTAGTAATCAAGATTCTACAAATGAAACTAATCAAGAATCTTCTACTGAAACTGAAAGCACAACTTCCGACCCTTCCTACACTTATAATGAACCAGAAGACGGTGATATTGCAAACGCATATTTTACTAAAGGCACTGCTAGTAAAGACCTAGACGATTATCCTTTGTCTTCTCCAAGCGATTGGACAAAGTCTTACGACAATTCTGCCGTTATTTCATATGCCGATTCAGGTGTTATCGACGTTTCTAGCGAAGGCTGGACTGAATTATCTAAAAAGCTTAAAGAGAAAAAGACGGGTGAAACTAAAGACAACTCTCTCATTAGAGCTTTAAGTTATCAAATTCACGGCAACGATTCCACGGAAAGCGTTAACGATATAAAAGATAATTTCGACACCTATTTTGCTAATCCAGGTTTATATAGTCAAGATGCAAAAGACAGCAAACTTTATATGCTAAACAACTACCCTAGTGAAAAATACATTGGAGCTGGAACGGCACAATATATTAAATCTTCATCAAACATCACTATTGAAAAGGGTAAAACTGCTTTAATAACCGTTTGGGTAAAAACCATTAACATTACTGGCCATGGAAAGCCTGAAAATCGTGGCGCAAATATTGTTTTAACTAATAAAATAAACGGTATTGAACAAAATGCATACAAAATAAGTTCAATCGACACAAAAGGTGATTGGAAACAATATCAAATTTATGTTTCTGCTGACCCTAGCTATTCATCAAGCATCAACATTAAATTGGGTTTAGGATATGGTGGTGGTAAGAGCACGGCTAAAACTTACTATACTCAAGGAACGGTTTTCTTCGACGACCTATCTTATGAAATCGTTGACAAACCATCCAACGTTGCTGCAGAATACACCACAAAATTAGATTTAAGTAAAGAAGAAAGTTATTTTGAACAAAATGCTTATTCAAAGACTAGCACAGTTTATCATTACGACATGACCTTGGGTGCTTTCTCTAACTACAATACCATTACTTCAAGCAGTTTTGTTGATACTCAAAATTCTAATAAGTTCTTTACTTACTCAAATATAGAAGGACAAAACGGTTCAATCTCAACCGAAACTATATTTGGCGCAGGTAACAGTAAAATATCTCAAAATGGAAATGAATTTACCTTAACCAACGCAAGTGCATCCATCAAGTTAACTTCTACTGAATGGAAATTAACTGGAGGAAAATTTGCATTTGTTTCATTCTCAATTAAAAACGAATTAAAAATAATTGGCTCTACTAAAATTACCGTTGACGTTTACGACAAACTTGGCAATAAGGAACAAAAGCAAACTGAAATAATCAAAATTGAGAAACCAACTGAAGATTTAACGAACTATACCCTACTTCTTCAAAATAACTTCTCTAATACAACCGATGAAAGAGAATTCTATATCGTTATTAACGTTGGTCCAACAGATTTAAATTCTATTAATAACGTTACCGACGTTGCGTCTGGTAAAATCACAATCACAGACGTAAACTTCTTTGTTGACGACAAACCTGAAGAAGACGAAGAAGATAAAAACTATGAATTTATTTCAAAAACCGTTAACAAAACAATTGCTCTTTACGCAGGATATGCGCAAGATTCTACAGACGAGGAAGAGACTACCGAAACTTACAGTTTTGAAACTAAACCAAGTGAAATTGGTGCAATTGTTAACGGACCTGCTAAGTTAAAGGATTATTTTGGTGTTATTGCTGACCATTCATACGTTAATGATGATTCTACAAACTATGAACTTGATACTAGAACTGGCAATGGAGAAAATGGAAGTTACGCAGGTCTAATTAATACTAAATATCTAAACAACTACTCACTTGTAGATATTCCTATTGGAAACTATACGGACAATATTCAACCATTAATGATTTACAACAATACGTCAGACAGTTATGGCTTTATTGGTAAATCGTTTACAATAGACTCAGATAGTTATTCTAAAATTAGCATGAAGGTAAGAGTTGTTGGTGATAACGCTACTGCTTATATATACCTTGTTGACGTATCTAACATAAATAAATCTGTTCTAACCTTTGGTTCATTTACCCCTAACGCATCTAGCGACGTTGATAATAAGGGTTCTGTAAATTCTAGCTCACAATTGATGCTTAAGATTGATAAGAGCGTTATGCAAGAACAAAATAAAGAATGGATTGACGTTGAGTTCTATATAGCCACAGGCGATTCCTCAAAGGAAATTCGTATTGAAGTTTGGAACGGAAGCAGGGATGGAAACGAAGGTTCTCAAGGCTACGTTTTCGTTAACGATATTAATACTGAAACGCCTTCACAATTTGACGGTGCATCATGGGAAAACGCCTTCGAAGATAAATCTCACCCATTATTTAACGTTGTAACTTCACTTGACCAAGAAAATATAAAATCGTTAGTTTCATACAAACGTCCTTTAACTGACGTTGAAAAAGAGTTCAACGAAGAATATAAAGGTCAAAAAGATTACGAAGATTATATTGTTGAATATTTTGAAAATTATATTTGGGCAGAAACCTCAACCATGATTTACGCTGTATACAACACTATTGACCCCGTTGAGATTGACCCTTACACCCTAATTCCTGAAGAGGAAGTTGAAGCTGTAGAGGAAGAAGGCGCTGGTTGTGCTGCTAAGAATGACCCATCAGGCTTCTGGCTATCCTTCTCGTCTATCCTTCTAGGCGTTGTCTTAGTCCTTGCGATTATCGCACTAATACTCAAAAACTACAATAGAAAACATAGAAATGGTCCAGACAATAACAAATCTCATTATAACGTTTCAAGTAGAATTAAGTCTCAAAGAGAGATTAATAAAAAGAAAGTCGAAGAAAAGATAAAGGCTTTAGAAGAAATGAACGAAGTTGAGATTGAAGACGAACAGCTTGACCATCAAGATGAAGAAGTTGTTGAAAATCAAACCGAAATTGAACAAGAACTTGACGACTACGTATATGGCGAGGTTATTGAAGATTTCACGTCTCAAGAGCAAACTAAGAAACAAACTGAGGAAATTACTTCAACTGATGAAAATAAAGATAACAACTAATACCAACAAACAAAAAGAGATTTGTATTAAAACAAATCTCTTTTCTTTTTGTATACAAATATCAAAATTATACATATATATAATGTATGCCAACAATTATTCTTACAGGTGGTGGAACTGCAGGCCACTGTTTGCCTAATATTTCCCTTCTACCTAACCTAAAAAAGCATTTTGACAAGATATACTACGTAGGTAGCCATAATGGCATAGAAAAGCAAATTGCAACGAATAACAAGCTTGTTTACTATGGGATTGATACCTCTAAATTAAAAAGAAGTTTTACATTATCAAATTTTAAAATTCCTATAACTCTTCTCAGAGGAATTATTCAAGCAAAAAAAATAATTAACAAAACATCACCTGACGTAATTTTTTCAAAAGGAGGTTACGTATCTTTACCGGTAGTAATTGCAGGATATTTATGTAAAATACCCGTAATATCTCATGAAAGTGATTTAACTGTTGGGCTAGCAAATAAAATTGCAGGCAAATTTTCCAAAAAGGTTTTAACTTCTTTCCCGGATACCGCACAAAAAATTAAAAAAGGACAATACGTTGGCCCCCCAATTAGACAAGAAATTTTTAGCGTTGATAAAGCCTCAGCATATACTCGATTTGGTTTTTCAAATAAAAAACCCGTTATTTTAATAACGGGAGGAAGTCAAGGTTCAATGGCAATTAATAGTATTGTTGATGAAATTTTACCTAACTTACTGAAAAATTACAATGTTATTCATTTACGTGGTAAAGGTAATTTATCAAAGGTTAATTTTCTAGGCTATTTTCAGGCAGAATACATTAACGATATTGAAAAAGCCTTTGCAATTACTACAGTATGTATTACAAGGGCTGGTTCAAACACACTATTTGAACTTTTATCATTAAAAATACCTTGTATCGTTATTCCTCTTCCCAAACTTGAATCTCGTGGAGACCAAATACTAAACGCAAGATACTTTAGCAGTAAAAATGCTATTAATTTATTATATCAAGAAAACCTTAATTCTACTACTTTATTAAACAATGTAAACAGCATCTATGAAAAGAGAGAAATACTAATTAAGAATATAGAAAGCCTCTCAATCGAAAGCTCAAACAATAAAATTTGCGAAATTCTTACCTATTATTCTAAACGATAGTAAAATATTCATCACTAAATAAACTTTTTGCATCTTCAAAATATTTTGATAATGTGGAAAGTTTTTTTATTTTAACGTTATTTATATTTGTTCGCTGTATACAAGTTTTTCTATTCTTAAATTCTCTATTCTTTCCAATGTAAGTGTAACATGAATGCTTATTATTTTTAGATAAGAAAAAATCTATAATCATTTTAAACATACTATACCTCCGTTATACACATATCATTTTACACGAATTATTGCCATACGTATGTCAAGTTTGAGAAATTTTTCAAAAACATTTGACATTAAATTAAATATATTCTAAAATATGAATATAGGAGATAAAATATTATGAAATATGAAATAATGATGGGAATTTTATTTGACCTACTTGCAAAAAGAACTGTTAAAGCAAGTTATCTAGCAGAAAAATACCAAGTGAGCGTAAGGTCTATTTATAGATATATAATGGAACTTGAACTTGCAGGCGTTCCACTTTATACCGTTAGGGGTTATAGTGGTGGCATCAGTATTGTTGATAGTTATAGATTTTCAACTTCCTTCTTTACAAAAAGCGAATTTGAGGCTATTATAAACACACTTTCTGCTATAGAAAATAGCGTTCCAAACAAAACGCTTTCTAGTGCAATAAATAAAATGAAATCAACCATTAAATACAACTACTCTACAGGATTTGACCTAAAATCTGGTAATCTAATAATTGATGCCGGTCCATGGGGAAATACCGACGCCTATAAAACCAAGCTTGCTATTCTACAAAATGCAATCGAAAACGATAGAAAAATAACTATAAAGTATCACGATAGAAATGGAGAAATCACCGAGAGAATAATTCACCCTTACCTAATAATGTTTAAACAAGGGTTATGGTATGCATACGCATATTGCGAGCTTAGAAAAGACTTTAGAATCTTTAGAACAGGAAGAATTGAATATTTAAACGTTTTAAACGAAAAATTTGAAAGACAACAAATAGACCAAGAACAACTCCCAATAAACTTTTGGGAAAACACAAGCCTTGCTAAAGACGTGGAGATGATAATTGATAAAAGCGTAGTTTCAGACGTTGAGGAATGGCTTGGAATTGAAAACGTATCCTTAGTAAACGGCAATTATTACGCTAACGTTTCTCTACCCATAGACGACGGTTTGATATCTAAAATTATGAGCTATGGAAAAGGACTTAAGGTTGTTGCTCCAAAGGAATTAAAAAATAGATTAAAGGAAAAGTTTTTGGAAATTGCATCATTATATAATTAATAAAAAAGCTCCACTTGGTATCAAGTGGAGCTTTTTTATTAAAATTCCGATCTAGTTGTTCTAGAGAATAGTTTATGAAATGCTTCAATAGGATTTGCCTGTTCATAAAGTATGGAATAAACGGCGTTTGTTATCGGCAGTTCAACGTTATACTTCTCGCCCAAAAGCTTCATTGACTTTGCCGTTGAAACTCCTTCTGCAAGCTTAGTAAACTTAACGCCTCTAACAAAATCTTCTCCAAACTTTCTATTGTTTGAGAATGGAGAAAATAACGTCGTTTCATAATCGCCAAGGTGGCACAAACCATAAGCTGAGAGTTCATTACCGCCCATAGCTTTTATAAGCCTGGCAACTTCTCTTGCTCCTCTAGCCATCAAAGGACCTTTTAGCGTAGCATGTCCTCCACCATCTAGCATTCCTGCGGCAATACCCATAACGTTTTTAGCAGCTGCTCCAATTTCGGTCCCAATCAAGTCGTCTCCGTAGTAAAATCTAATTAAATCACTGCGAAGATTATCTGCCAAGTGCCTAACTAAATCCTTGTTTGAAGAATCAATAAGCATACAATTTGGCAAACCCTGTGTGAAAGCTTGAATATGACCTGGCCCTACCCATACAGCAACGTTATCTTGAGAAATTCCAAAATCCGTTACAACCTCCGTTAAACGTTTTCCTGTGGAAACCTCAATTCCTTTCATACAAAGAATAATTATTTTATCCTTAATTCCTAAATTAATTAATTGGGTTACAAAATCTCTAAGACCTTGAGAACTAATTGAAATTACTAGATAGTCAGCGCTGTCTATGGCTTGCTTTAAATTATTCGTTAAGATAATCTTATCATTTAGCGAAACGTATTCATTCTTTTTTTGCTCCTTTATGGTAAGGAAGGATTTACTATTCGGTCTACCCCATAAAGTTACGTCGTGTCCTTCTCTCGATAAATACCAGGCGATAAACGAGCCCCATCTTCCACACCCTAATACTGAAATTTTCATTATATGTTTTTCCTCTCAACAAACGCTCTTGCCAAGCTCACCTCGTCGGCATAATCAAGTTCCGTTCCAATTGGAATTCCATGAGCAAGTCTTGTAACCTCAACACCCAACGGCTTTAATAGGTTTGAAATATACAAAGCAGTTGCCTCGCCTTCAACATCGGGATTAGTTGCCATAATAACTTCCTTAACATGATTTTTACCTATCCTATCTAGCAATCCCTTGATATTAATATCATTAGGGCCAATTCCATCTAGTGGAGAAATGGTTCCATGTAGGACGTGATAGGTTCCGTTAAATTCATTTAATCTCTCAATGGCAATAACGTCCTTAGGCTCTTTCACAACGCAAATAGACTCGCTCGAACGCTTTTTACAAATTTCACAAACGTCCTCTTCAGAAAAATTACCACAAATTTTGCAATACTTAACGTTAGTTTTTGCGCAAACGATAGCGTTAGCAAATTCTTTTGCCTCTTGTTCTGTCATGTTAATAACTTTATAGGCAAACCTTTGTGCAGTTTTTGCACCCACCCCGGGAAGCTTTGAAAATTCATTAACGAGCTTTCCTATTGGCTCTATATAAACCTTCATATTATAATCCTAAATTACCCATTGGGCCCATTTTTTCAGCATAAACCTTTTCTGCTTTAGAATATGCGTCGTTAAGAGCCGCTACGATTAAATCTTCAAGCATCTCGATATCATCAACGTCAACTGCATCTGGATTAATAGAGATAGAAGAAACCACTTTTTTAGCATTCATGTTAACTTTAATTAATCCACCACCACTTGAGCCTTCAATCTCCATATCTTCAAGTTCTTCTTGAGCCTTCATCATCTCTTCTTGCATTTTTTGTGCTTGTTTCATTAGGTTTTGCATTTGATTTCCACCACCAAAACCACCGAAACCACCTCTATAACCTGCCATAATAATCTCCTTTAATCTTTAATAATAACAATATCTTCACCGAAAATACTTTTTATTTTTTCGGTTGCATCGTCAATTTGTTTTAATTCAACGTTATCATTTGACTCCACGACTTCTATTTCAAAGTTATCAAAATCAGCAAGGGCTTGCCTTATTCTATTCTTTGCCTCGCTCCTATATAATATTTCGTAATCATTGTTTGAAACAGTTTTAAGAGTGATAACGTTACTGTTTATCGTTAAATTAACGCCTTGAATAATGGTCCAAAGCATTTCTGAGCCTATACTTCTAAGACCTGTCAAAAGCTTACCTTTTAAGTCTTGCGAGGTAAAATCATTAATACTAAGCTTAATGTCTTTTTCTTGAGCGACCTCAACTTTTTTAGAAATTACGCTTTCTTGTTGTTTCACAGAAAAATTAGCATTAGAAATTTTATCTTCTAATTCTTTTATTCTTGAACTCAACGCCAAAACGTCGCAATCGGTTTGAGGCAAGGTTGCCTTTAGAATAGCCGTTTCAAATATAATTCTAGGATTATTAGAATATCTTAAATCACCTAAAAGTTCACTAAATATCTCTAAAATTCTAATTAAACGTGCAGTATCAGTTTTGCATAAACCTTTAATCTTTTCAAACCTACTCTCAGGCAAACCGAGAATCTTGTTGGCATTTGAACACGTATTAATTACAATCATATCCCTTATAAGTGAAGATATATCTTTTATTAATATGCCAATACTCTTGCCAAGTGAAGTAAGTTGGTCTACCAAAGCAAAAACTTCATTTGATTTATTTAATACGATTGCTTCGACAAGATTATCTATTACTTCGGTATTAGTAATGCCGAGTGCAGACATAACGTCGTCATACGTAAGAAAATCATTATTAATGCTAAGAGCCATATCTGCAATTGAAAGTGCATCTCTTACGCTACCTTCCCCAGCTTTTGCTATTGCATAAATTGCTTCTTTCTGATATTTTTTCCCTTCCTTATCGTAAATACTAGCAATTAAATTAGCAATTCGTTCGGTATCAACAAGTCTAAAATCAAAACGCATACATCTAGAAAGTATGGTCGCAGGGATTTTGTGAACTTCGGTAGTTGCTAGAATAAATACTGCATGTTTTGGTGGTTCTTCTAATGTTTTAAGTAATGCGTTAAAAGCAGAACCTGATAGCATATGAACTTCGTCAATTATATAAACTTTATATTTACAATTTACCGGTGGGAATTGAACGTTTTCTCTTAACTCCCTTATTTCATTGACGCCGTTGTTTGACGCTGCATCAATCTCAATAACGTCTATGTTAGATGGGTCGTTTAAAGCAATACAGCTTGCACACTTACCACAAGGAGAACCGTTAACGGGCGTGATACAATTAATCGCCTTTGCAAAAATTTTAGCAACGGACGTTTTACCTGTTCCTCTCGTTCCAGTAAACAAATATGCATGTCCCAGCCTCGAATTAGCAATTTGATTAGTAAGAGTATTTATAATATGCTCCTGACCAATTACGCCTTCAAAGCCACTCGGACGATATTTTCTATATAGTGCTAAATATTCCATTACTACCCCTTAACGTTAATTTTTAAAGAAATTTTCTTTTTTATTCTTTGAAGAGCATTATCAATTGACTTTGTAGATTTTTTTAATATTTCACTAATTTCCACGTATGAATAACCTTGCAGATAATAGGATAAAATTAGATTTTCATATTTACTTAAAATCTCGGATATATTATTTTTTAACTCCAACTCTGATTCTAGATTAACAATCTTTTCGACAGGGTCGAATTTCAGGTCTGCTATCAACGGATTCTTATCCTCATCATCATTATTTAAGCCTGAAAGAGAAAAAGAACTGTTAAGAGGTAGGTTTTTAAGGGTATTATATCTTTTTATCGCCGAAAGTATGGCATTTTTTACACACTTAAAAACGTAATGTTTAAACTCGGCTTTTCCCGAATAGGAATTAATAGCCTTAAACACGGCAATCTGCCCAACTTGGATAAGGTCCTCTAAATCTCCACCCGTCAAATAATAATGGTGAACAATAGATTTAACAAGTTTAAGATACCTATTTATCAAAACGTCAACAGCGTCGGTATTCTTTTTTTGCGCTAACTTACACAACTCCTCGTCGGTAAGTATTAGATAATCTACCATCTGTTATGCCTTTGTTATCCTTTGTTTAACGATTTCATAAACAGCAACGCCACATGCTACTGATGCATTAAGCGAGTTAACCTTGCCAAACATTGGAATAGTAACAATAGCATCACACTTTTCTTTGGTAAGCCTTTTAACGCCACTATCCTCTCCACCAACGACTAAACAAATTTTGCCAGTTAAATTTGCCTTATATAAAGGTTCTCCACCTAGTTCTAGTCCGTAAACCCAGTAGCCCTCTTTTTTAAGTTTATCAATTGCGTTGTTGATATTTACAACCCTGCTAACCTTAAAATGATTCAACGCCCCTGAAGAAATGCGCATAACCGTGTCGTTTACAGATGCGCTTCTATCCTTGCCGATAACTAATCCATCAACGCCAGCACATTCGCAAACACGAATGATACTTCCAAGATTATGTGGGTCTAAAACTTCGTTTAATATTACTATAAAACCATCTTTATCTTTTGCTGATTCAATAATATTTTCTAATTCGTAGTATTTATAATCGCTAACGAACGCTATAAAACCTTGTGAACGGGTTGATTCGCTTTCCTTATTAATAACGTATTTATCAACTAATTGAATTTTAACTTTTTGTGAACGGATAACGTTTATCAGTCTTTTGCTTTCAGCATCTTTCAAGTCGTTTTGAACTAGAATTTTATCTATTTCTTTATCCGTCTTTAGTAACTCAAATATTGCATTTCTTCCTTCTACTTTCATATCCTGTATCCTTTATTTAATAAAAAGTTTAATCTATCAACGTCGCCAACAATATAAAGATACCCAAGAACAGCCTCAAACCCTGTGGATACGTTGTATTCTGCAACTGAGGCGCTTTTTGCTCTCGTATTCTTTTTTGCATTCCTTGCTCTTTTGAAAATAGCCAATTCTTGTTCGGTAAATAAATCAAGTAGTGATTTAACGAACTCTGCTTGAGCCGTTGCCTTAACTGATTCTATAGCAAGCTTATTAAGTTCTCCAGCCTTTTTATCACTTGAAAAAGCAAGTTTTTCTCTCACGAATAACGAGTAAACGGCATCACCAACAAAGGCAAGCACAATAGGATTAAGATTATTAGCTTTACTTGTGTCCATTTTCTCGCCTAAGTTAAACACAGTCGTCCCCCATTATTTGTTTATTATTTAATATTATATATTAAATGCAAAAAAATTTCAATAGATTTTTGACTAAAATAAAAAAGACTTATAAATATAAGTCTTAATTTTGTTTTTGTAAAGAATCGGTATTAGTCAAATATTCAACGATTCCTCTATAAATACTATACGCTATTTTTTCTTGATACTCGTCTGTTATTAGTAGGCTTTCGTCGTCAGGGTTAGATAAAAAACCACATTCGGCTATGACGGACGGATAGTTTGAACAATTTAATATGTAATAATCCCCAACCAGGGCTGAACTTTGCCTAGGCGCTTCTTCCATTAAGTTGAAAGCATTTTGAATTGAATTTGCTAATAATTTTGCGTTCTCGTCTCCATTTTTGTAAAAAACTTGAGCGCCACGTCTTGTTGAAACACTAAATTTATTCAAATGAATACTTAGAACTAAATTCGGTCTCTCTTTATTGATTATCTCTTGACGTTTCTGCATATCTTTTCGCTTTAGATTATCAGTTGCTAAACCATAAAGACCTGCGTCAGTTTTTCTAGTTAAAACAACGTTAAAGCCAGCGTCTAATAATTGTTTTTCGAGTTTTTTTGTAATAATAAGATTTAATTCGCTCTCTTTTACTCCCGTATTCACACCCGACACGCCTCCGTCAACGCCTCCATGCCCAGCATCAAGAACGATTTTATATTGTGATGATTCCACGTTGTTTTTATTAGCCTTTTTTATACCGTAAAAACATACACTAGACGTTAGTATTGCAAGAATCAATATGGAAATAACTATTAAATTTCTTTTTTTAATTAGAATCATTACTAAACCTATTAACAAAGCTTTAATAAATTTTACTAATTAAATAAATGAAATATGCAATAAATTACAATCTTATTTGAGCCGAGCCGTCCTCATTATAAGTAATTCTATCCCCATAATCGTTAAGAGAATCTTGAAATTTTAAGAATTCTTCTTTGCTTGTAAATTTAGGCTTAAACTCACTTATAACCTTATAACCCTTTTCAGCATTGTTTGAAAGTAATGTATGCAACATACCAACTTGCCAAGACGCAGACTTTACACACGCTTGTTCTGGGTCGTAAATTTCATAATCGTTGCCGTGTCCCTTACCCCTTGCTCCACCACAATATGGATGAATAACAGGCATAATTGTAGATAAATCTCCCATATCGGTGCTACCTGTGCTAACATCCGAGTAAACACTAAATTTTTCATTAAATAAGGTTTCGTAGGCTTCTTTTGCAACGTCAATCATATTTTTATCATTTTTTAACGGAGCATAACCTGGAATATCTACAATCTCAATATTTGCGCCAATAGAAAACGCTCCACCAATTAACGCCCTATTAATCTTTTTATTTTCTCTTATAATAGCGTCGAATGATGCGCCCCTAACGTAACTTTCAATATTCACTGTTTCAGGAATAGCGTTAACCATTTCGCCACCTTTTGTAACAATTGGGTGAAATCTAATATGATTACTTTCAGTAAAAGTTTCTCTTATAGCGTTTACTGCGTTAATACCACAAGTTGCAGCATAAAGCGCGTTTATTCCTCTATGTGGCGCACCACCAGCGTGTGACGCAAGTCCTTTATAGGTTATATTTTTAGCAACACATCCAACTGCCCCACTCAAAGCGCAAAAAGACGACGAACTATGAACCATAAAGGCAATATCAACACCATCAAAATATCCACGATATAAAAATTCACTTTTTCCACCATAATATTTGATAATGCCTTTTGCCTTTAAGCTCCTTCTAAACTCAATTTCAAGAAGTTCTTCAGCAGGAACGACACACAATCTTATAGAACCACATAAATCGTTTAATGCGTTAGGTTCTTTTAATGCACCTGCAATACCAACCATTGCCGCGCATTGAGCGTTATGTCCACAAGCATGAACTGCACCCGTTACAGGATTTGAGTCCTTATGCTCTGGACAAATAACGGAATCTAATTCTGCTAAAATTAAAATCTTTGGACCTTTTCTTCCCGTATCGATATCGGTGTAAAAACCAGTTATTCCATCTGCATAACTTAATTTATAACCGAGTTTTATAAATTGTTCTGCCATATAATTAGAGGTTTCAAATTCTTTGTATCCCGTTTCAGGGTGCGCCCAAATATATCTTTCAGCATCTAGAATAATTTGTCTATGTTTTTCTACGTTTTTAATAATGTTTTTCATATCCTTACCTTGTCCTTATTTTTTTATAACAGCAAGAACTTCTTAGAATTTCCGTCTATTAGCACGGCGTCCTTTACCTTTGCCGATAAGGAAGAAGTTGGCTGTTTATTTATTAAATTTTCTACAGTCGTATCCCTACTAAATAAAAATTTAGGAATACAATACGACTCGTTTTTATCGACCTTATCAAACAAATTTGAAAATTGAATTATGACACTATTATTTGTTAAAACTTTTCTAGTTGTCGGTCTAAAAGCACGAATGACAAGTGAAAATTTTAAATTAAAATTTTGGAAAATAATTATCGAAAAAATTCCTTGCTTGATTAATTGAATGATTACAAGCCTCAACGGAAAGTTTTTCCCCTACAGGGATATGAATGCCAATAATTCCGTCCCATATTTAACGCCGTATTTTTCTATATCACAAGGGAGTTTTTGCATGCAAAATTGAAGCATACCAAATCGAAACAACTTTAACTATAAATGTCTATCAAGCCAAGGTAATTCCCCAAGAAAAAATCCATCTTCCTTATCATAGGTGTCAAGTGTAATATTCGTTACGATTTTCATAATTAGTTATAGAATCGTAGAATTTTTGGCTAATTTCATTTGAAAAACCTATAATCTCAAACCACTTTTTGCGATTTTTATTTGATAAACTATATCCACTCATCTAGCTTTGTTAAATTAGGGTGCGCTAAGGCGTGAGTGGCAACTTCGTGTCCTTGATAAACATTTTTACGTCGTCTACGAATAGTTTTTACGACTTACTCATCTTCCATTTCTATCTAAAAAGATATCTCTTGAAAGTAAAGAAGAGTTTAGGTTAATAGTCCCTTTAGGCTTATATTTATTTAAAATTTCAACTAGCCTAATATCTTGAGTAATTCCATCGTCAAAACTAAAAGTTATCGTTTTATTTTTCATTCCACATTCTACTATTAACTTGATTTATTTCTTTCGAGAAATATACGTTGATACAACAATTGAAACAATTTCTATAACTATACCTAAAATAAAAAGGCAAAGTATAAGTATCTCGTTAAAAAAAAACCTTTCAGCAATTGAATTAACTAACGCAAAAACTGACGCAAGCAAAATAGCGATATAGCCAATTAATTGTATAATTTTAAACACTTTCATTCCTTTTATCTTATTTAAAAATTTTGGTTATACACACAATAGTTTCTACGTGCTTGGTGTTTGGGAACATATCAAATGGAATTACGGTTTGAACACTATACCTATTCTCATTAATATCAGCCTTAATAATATTGCCATTTTCCTGTTTAAGCGTTCCAACTAAAAGTCCAACGTCTCTTGCCAAGGAAGTCGGTTTACACGATACGTATACTATTTTATCTATATCGCTTTTAATAATGGCATCAATAACGTTTATATCACAACCTTTCCTTGGTGGGTCTAAAACTACTGTGATTTCTTTGTGATTTTGCCTTTCTCGTTCGATTATGCGTGGCATAATCTCCTCGCATTTTCCATTATAATTAGTGATTTTTTTCGATAAACCATTTTTATCTTTTAAATCGTCGGCAAGGTCAACTGCCTCTTTAATAATTTCTATACCAATTACCTTTTTAGCGTTTTTTGCAAGTAATGCCGTCATTACACCAGCCCCACTATAAGCGTCTATAACAACCGTATCCTCTTTTGCATCAACCAATTCAATTACCTTTGAATAGAGTTTTTTGCAAACCTCGTTATTAACCTGCATAAAACTTTGAACACCCATAGGAAATTTAATTCCTAGCATATCTCCTTGATACTCGCCATCGCCATAAATCAAGAAAAAATCGTCGCCATAAATCTTATTGGTATTATTATCGTTAACGTTAATATAAAGAGAAAACTCGTTTGTAAGTTGTAATTTTAGTAAATTAATAAATGAGTTAATATTCCTTAATTGTTTATGCAATGCAACAATGGTTATTATTAGTTTATTATTTATTTCTCTAACCGTAATTTCTCTTATATCGCCTGTTTTAGTAAACTCGTCGTAACCCTTAATCGACTGCTCTACCATATATTGTTTTAAGCATTTAATAATAGTAGCAGTCCAGGTAGGATTAATAGGGCAATCTAATATATCAATTACTCTATGTGAGTTTTCTGCATAAAAGCCAATTAAGACATTATCCCCTTGTTGAGCAACAGGTAAAGAAATTTTATTTCTATACCTAAATGGGGAATCTCCAACAACAACGTCATTAGGCTTAACTTCTAGAAATGCAACCTTTTTAAAAGCGTTTTTAACACCTTCCCTCTTAACGTTTAATTGTTCGTCGTATTTTACGTGTTGAAGTTGACAGCCACCACATTTACCAAAGACAGGACATATTGGAGCTTGTCTATTTTGAGAAGGCTCTAAAATTTCTAAAAGTTTAGCAAATGCTATGTTTTTAGAAACTTTTAATACTTTATATTTAATTTTTTCGCCTTGCAAAGCAAAAGGGACAAAGATTACAAAATTCTCGTCCTTAACAATTCCTTCGCCGTCGTTTCCAACGCCGACAACGTATCCAATTTTTTCATCATTTTTCTTTAGCATTGATTTAGTTTTCTTTTATAATTTTATAAAGATATTTATCTAAAAGCATCTTACAAACAACTAAGAATTTATCGTAAATCACGAAAAATATAGCCGAGAAAGGCGCTATAAATATTAAAACGTAATCTGCCACGATTTTAGGTAAATCGTTAAGATTAAAACCCATAATCAGCGTGTAATAAAAATAAACCCCGTAAATGGTAATAACGCACCAAATTAGACCAATAGTTTTTGCTAAATATTTATTAACTTGTTTATCTCCTAAAAGGTTTTTAACTATTGGGTAAACGCCAAAAAATACAAAATAACTAGGCAATACAAAAGAAGTTAGTATTGTTGAAAAGCAAAATAGAATTCCCAACGTTCCACCAACTAAATAAGTTAAAAATGCACCTTTGTATGACTTTAAATATAAAGGCATTATAACAAACACAGAAGATAAGATTATACATGATAAATCTGCAACTCCAACGTAACTGCCTAGTGTCAATACAATAGCTATAAAACCTGCTGATATTGCAGAAAGTGAAATAATTTTACTTCTCATTGACAACAAATGCTACAAAGCATATCCATACAACACCAAGTTGCACAGAAAGTTAAACAATCGTTTGTTCCACCCATTTGTTGTCCGTTTGATTGTTGATTTCCACCGTATCCTTGAGAATAATTGGATTGGAAGGCCTTTTGATTGCTATCCATCTTCGCCTTTAACTTATTATACGCAGTGGTATATTTAGAGTTGTTAGGGTCCATATTAATAGCAATTTCAAGCTGTTTACGACTTTCGCCATACCAATTCTTCTTGTAAAAGATAACCGATTGAAGATAATGCCATTCAGCAGAATAGTTGCTTGGAATATCGTCTAACTTTTCTTGAGCCTTGTTAATATTCCCCTCACGGATAAGTTTTTCAACCTCTTCAAAAGATGAGCTGTTATTACCAAAGGAATTTGCTCTATTTTCTTTAATCTCCTTATACGCAACTTCTAAAAAGGTTAATTTTCTAGCAGCTTCGTTGCCCTCTTCTCCTTCAAGAAACCTATCCTTTGAATATTTTGCCTTTAACGAATCATACGCTTTATCAACTTGTTCGTCGGTAGCATTTTCATTGAGTCCTAATGCTTTGTAGTATTCTTGCATTTTTTATTCTCCATAATTAGTTTTGTTTGTTGTTTTATACCCATTACGAGTATATTATAAATTAAATCGTTGTTAAAATTGTATTTAACGTTTTTTGCGCATTCCTCAATGGTAGAGATAATTTCACTAAACGTATAAATAATTTCTTGCGAATGTTTTTTTACAAACTCTTCCTTGGTTTGAACGTTAGGAAATGCGTTTATAAAGACGTTAAAGTTATTTTTTTTCTTATCTTTATCAAAATCATCTAACGCATCAATTAAATATATCCATTTGCCAAGATAATATGAAAGCGTTGATAGATTTTCGTCGAATTTATCCCCAGTAAGTTCCTTAACAACTTCAACAATCATTTGACCAAATGGGTCGCTCGCCATATCAACACTATCGATTTTTTTCTTTTCTAGTTCTAGAAGTTTAGAATACCAATCTTTAACGATTTTATCTAGATTCGGCTCTTTTTTCTTGGCTTTTTTGTATGAACTAGTAAAAACTGCCCTTTTCAATCTACCATTGTCGTTATCGATAACGTTGTCGCTTAACTTATGGTAGGCGAGAATAACGTTTAGCGAGGCAATTCTTAGCGTTAACTCGTCAGGAATAGCAACGGGTCTTTTAACTATATGATGTGCAATACATCTCTGCTTTTTAACTTCAACGTCCTTACCACATACGTTGTGCAAAAAGATTGATAAAAAAGTTAGGTCGTAGTTAAGCAAAAATCTTGCCTTTTGACCACAACTTTTACCAATACCCTTACAAAGTCCACAATACATTGCTTTGTAAAGAATATTATCTTTCATATAAAGATAAGGATAATCAGTTTTAATATAACCAAACATTATTACGACCTTTTTCTAGGCACAAGACCAAGTTTTTTGTAAACCTTATTAAGAGTTCTATATGCAAGTCGTTCAGCACGTTCAGCACCTATTTTAAGAATATTATCTAAATAGTCTTTGTCAGCTAGTAAACGATTTTTTTCCTGTCTAATTGGGTCTAAAACGTCAGCAACAGCCTCTCCCACCTTGATTTTGAAATCGCCGTAACCCTTTCCGTCAAACTCTAATTGAGCCTCTTCGATAGACTTATTCGAGAATAAAGAATAAATTGTTAACAAGTTTGAAATACCTGGTTTTTCTAGTGAGAAAATAATCTTATTATCGCTATCCGTAACTGCACGCTTGAATTTTCTAATTATTGTATCTTTATCGTCGTCCATTGAGATAAAAGCGTTTAAGTTAGCGTCTGATTTGCTCATCTTTCTGGTTGGCTCAGCAAGGCTCATAACTCTTGCACCAGTTTTACCGATATAACCCTCAGGAACTTTGAAAACTTCGCCGTAAATGTTATTAAATCTAATTGCTAGGTCTCTAGCAAGTTCTAAATGTTGCTTTTGGTCAGCACCAATTGGAACTAATTCGGTTTGATATAATAAAATATCGGCAGCCATTAAAACTGGATAATCCATTAATCCCATATTTATATTATCTTCGTGCTTTCTACTTTTATCCTTAAATTGAGTCATTCTAGAAAGTTCGCCAGGATAACAAAAAGTATTAAGCACCCAAGCAAGTTCAGCGTGCGCTGATACGTGTGATTGTGCAAAAAGAATTGATTTATCAACGTCTATTCCACACGCGACGTAAAGAGCGGCTAACTCATAGGTGTTCTTTCTTAAAGTTGCAGGGTCTTGCCTAACTGTAAGTGTATGAAGGTCTGCAATAGAGAAAATGCTATTATAATCGTCTTGCAATTTTTTAAAGTTTTTTATAGCGCCTAAATAATTACCTATCGTTAAAATTCCACTAGGCTGAATTGCGCTAAATAAAATCTTCTTATCTTCCATAATACAATAAATACCTTAATTAAAATTAAATTACTATTTTGATGCAAATTCCAAAACTTTTTGGGTCGTTTGAGATTTTTCAATAACCTCGACAAATCTTCTTTCCTTATCCTTTAAAGTAAGAATTTGACTTGGAATTTCTAATGCGCTTTCCTCGTTTAACGCCTCGGCACATTTAAATGGGTCTTTAAAGACTTTACCACTAATTGCCTTTAGGACGTTTTGAACGAATTTATATGGGCTCGCAGTTGATAAAACTACTTTTGCATTAGAAGAGTTTGTAAAAGTTTTGTAGTCTTCGCAAACTTTCATTGCAACTGCCGTGTGAGTATCTAAAACGTATCCGTATTCTTCAAAGACCTGAGAGATGGTATCTAAACACTCGTCTTCGTCAGCGTAACCACCGAAGAATTCCTTTTCAGCAACAGCCTTTTCCTTGTTAGTTAAAGAATATTTGCCTTGTGTTTTTAGCTCGTTCATACGGCTTGCCGTTAGGCTAAAATCTCTACCAGACAATTCAAAGATTAGTCTTTCTAAATTACTAGAAATCAAAATATCCATTGATGGAGAGATTGTCTTAAAGAACTCTCTATTAGCGTCATACGTTCCGTTAGCAAAGAACTCGGTTAAAACGTTGTTATGGTTAGACGCACAAACAAGTCTACCCACAGGAAGTCCCATTCTTTTAGCATAGTAACCTGCTAGAATGTCGCCAAAATTACCCGTTGGCACGACGTAGTCAACCTTTTCGCCCATATTTATGTCCCCAGAGTTTACTAGGTCTAAGTATGACGAAAAATAATAAACGACTTGTGGAACTAGTCTACCAAAACTCATTGAGTTTGCGCTAGAAAGTAAAACTCCTTTTTCTTTTAATTCTTGCGCAATATCTTTACTATTAAATATATTTTTAACGGCAGTCTGGCAATCGTCAAAATTGCCTTCTACACCTAGAACGCAAACGTTATCGCCTTCTTGGGTTTGCATTTGAAGTTTTTGCATATCGCTAACGCCTTCGCTTGGATAGAAGACCATAATACTAATGCCGTCTTTGTCCTTAAAACCCTCTAAGGCAGCCTTACCGGTATCGCCACTTGTCGCAGTTAAAATCAAAAAGTTTTCCTTTACCCCACTAATGTCTGCACCCTTTCTTAAAAGATATGGTAATAGGGTTAAAGCAACGTCTTTAAAAGCAAGCGTTGGTCCGTGGAATAATTCCATAACGAACAAACCATCCTCTAATTTAACTAATGGCGCAGGTTCGTTATCTTCAAATTTTGCATATGTCTTTTTGCAGACCTCCAAAAGTTCGTCTTTATCGTATTCCTCTAAAAATGAGCCGATAACCTTGGTTGCAATTTCTGGATATGAATAGTCTAACATTTCGGTTAGGTTATTTTTTAAGTCTGGGAATATTTCTGGAACAAATAGTCCCCCGTCGTTGGCTAGACCTTTAACGATAGCCTCGGCGGCTGAATTTACGGTTGCATTTCCTCTTGTGCTAATAAACTTCATAATTCACTTCACCTAAAAAATTAGTCGGAATATATATTCCGACTAATATTTTATACTATTTACTACTAAAAAGCAACTAATCAACGAACTTTAATACGAATTCTGGTAAATCTTCTTTAGCCGCACTGCAAGTTACGATAAATTTAACTCCGTATTCTTTTTCTAGCATTTCCATTGCTTCAAATATGCTTGCAAGTTCGTTCAAAGGTTTATTAGCAATTCTAGCAATACCGTCTATGTAAACGTATTCGTTATCGCCGTTTGCAGCAACTATGCCCTTTATAAAGCCACGTAAACCACCTTGACATTTAATATCAAAATCAGTAACGTCTATAAATCTAATTTTATAATTTATGTCGTGTGTATATCTCTTTGTATCGGTAATAAAAATAACGTGCCCCTTCGCTTCATTTAAAGCATCATTGGCACAATCAATTATAGCTTTAGTTTTACCGGTTCCCTTAGGTCCATAAAAAATTTTCATAAAAAGTTCCCCTCCTGTGGTTAATATATCTTGTATTTATATTTTATAACACTTTTTGCAAAATTACAATAGGTATTTTAAAATTTTTTACCACAAAAGGGGAATATTTTAGATTTTATTTTAATTCGTTAATAAATTTCTTTAATCTTTCTAAGCCTTCCTTAATGTCTTCAATTGAAATTGCATAAGAAAGTCTAATACAATTATCGTCGCCAAAAGCAACGCCAGGTATTAAAGCAACTCCTGCTTCTAGCGCTAGGTCTGCAAACGAAAGAGAACCTGTAATCGTTTTGCCATTGTATGATTTACCATAACAAGAAGAAACGTCTACAAAAACGTAAAATGCACCTTTTGGTTCAATACATACTACGCCTTTGACGTCTTTTAGATAGTCAACCATAAATCTTCTTCTTTCGTCGAAAATCTTTTGCATTTTTTCAATGAAGCTGTCGCCTTCTGGAGACACGAGTGCCTCTGTTGACGCATACTGAGAAATCGAGCAAGGATTACTCGTAGTATGACTTTGCATGCTTGAAATAGCCTTTGCAATTGCAGTTGGCGCTGCTAAATATCCAATTCTCCAACCAGTCATAGCATAAGTTTTTGACATGCCGTTAATAATAACGGTATGTTCCTTCATATAGTCGCTAACTTGCGCAATTGAGAAATGTTTTTCGTTAGCATAAACTAATTTTTCGTATATTTCGTCTGATATAACGAATAGTCCTTTCTCTTCACAAATAGTAGCGATTTCCCTTATCTCTTGTTCACTGTAAACTGCACCTGTTGGGTTGTTTGGTGAGTTCAAAATAAGACACTTAGTTTTAGAAGTAATAGCCTTTCTAAATTGCTCGGCAGTCATTTTATAGCCACTCTTTTCGTCAGCTTTAACGTAAACTACTTCGCCACCACAAAGCTTAATAAGTTCTGGATAAGTTAGCCAATATGGAGATGGTAATATAACCTCGTCACCCTCCTCAATTATAGCTGCCATTGCGTGATAAAGAGAGCTTTTAGCACCAGTAGATACCACTATTTGACTGGCCTCGTATTTTAGATTGTTATCCTTTAGGAATTTATCGCAAATCGCCTTTTTAAGTTCTGCCGTTCCAGATGCTGGGGTATATTTTGTAAAACCAATATCGATTGCCTTTTTCGCAGCGTCGTTTATGTAATCAGGGGTGTTAAAGTCAGGCTCGCCTGCACCAAATCCAATTACTGAAACGCCTTCTGCTTTCATTTTTTTTGCCTTCGCAGTAATTTCTAACGTTAGTGAAGGGCAAATGTTTTCTACTCTTTTCGTTACCATAAATTTTTCTCCTATCTGTTTAATTTTTTATCTGTTTAATTATTCGTCTACTTCGGCAGCAAGTTTTGCTTCTCTATCTGCCATAGCAAGAGCCTCAGTCATCTCTTCTATATCTCCCATAAGGAAGTTATCGATTGAGTGCAGGGTTAAACCTATTCTATGGTCGGTTACTCTGCCTTGTGGGAAGTTATAAGTTCTAATTCTTTCAGACCTATCACCCGTTCCAACTTGACTTCTTCTATTGTCGGCATATTCTTTATCAGCTTGAGATTGATAATAATCATAAAGCCTACTCTTAAGAACCTTCATAGCCTTTTCTCTATTTTTTGTTTGAGAGCGCTCGTCTTGACATAAAACTACAATACCAGTTGGCAGGTGAGTGAGTCTAATACAAGATTCGGTCTTATTAACGTGCTGACCACCGGCACCACTACTTCTAAGAGTATCGATTTTAAGGTCTTTTTCATCAATAGTAATTTCAACGTCAGTCGCCTCAGGTAAAACTGCAACGGTTACTGTTGAAGTGTGAACTCTACCTTGAGATTCGGTTTCAGGAACACGTTGAACTCTATGAACGCCACTTTCGTATTTAAGTTTTGAATATGCGTTTTTGCCATTTATTGAGAAAACAACTTCTTTTATACCACCTAGTTCGGTAGAGTTATTTTCGATTTCTTCAGTTCTCCAACGATTTTTTTCAGCAAATTTAACATACATTCTATAAAGTTCGTATGCAAATAAACTAGCCTCTTCTCCACCTGCGCCACCACGAATTTCCACAATAACGTTTTTATCGTCGTCTGGGTCTTTAGGTAAAAGTAAAATCCTCAATTCTCCTGAAATTTCCTCAATTTTTTCCTTTAAAGAATACACTTCTTCTTGCATTAAGGATTTCATTTCTCTATCACTTTCTAAAGCAATTAGTTCTTTCAATTCTTCTTGTTCTTTAACGGCTTTTTTATATTCTAAATATTTATCAACCGTTTCAGTTATATCTGCAAGTTCCTTAGTGTATGCTTTCCACTCGTCAATCCTAGCAATAACGTCGCTATCACTAACGAGTTCGTTAAGTTTATCAAACCTTTCAAGCATTTTATCTAACTTCTTAAACATTAAAATACCGCCTTAATAATTCTGTCGTTATTTTCGTAATCTTTTATTATTTCAACAGACGAAAAACCATTAAATAATTCTTTAACGTCGTCGCCTTGATTATATCCAATTTCAAGCAATATTACGCCTTTTTCATTTAAATATTTTGGACACTCTTTAGCAATAATTCTATAAAAATCTAATCCGTCCTCCCCACCATCTAGCGCTAGCATAGGCTCAAAATCTTTAACTTCCTTTTGAAGTTTTAAGATATCACTAGACTTAATATAAGGTGGGTTTGTAACGATAACGTCAAACTTTTCTTCGCCGAAAGCGTTAAATAAATCGCTTTCAATAAAAGCAATATCTGCTCCGTTATTTTTTGCGTTTTCCTTTGCTAACTCGAGCGCATCACCACTAACGTCGCTGGCAAAAACTGTCGCATCACTCTCTTTTTTAATAGCAATAGCAATTGCGCCACTACCCGTGCATAAATCTAGAACTTTATCCTCTTTCTTTATACATTTTAGGGCTTTTTCGACCAAAATCTCCGTTTCAGGTCTAGGAATTAGAACTCTTTGGTCTACCTTTATTGTATATCCGTAAAACTCTGTGTCGCCTATACAATACCATAAAGGCTTTCCACTTAATCTTTCTTCAACAACCTTGTTTATCCTTTCTATATATTTAGGAGTAATAAGTTTATCACTATTAAGTTCACTTCTTTTTAGGTCGAGTAAGATAGCTAAAATCCATTCAGCCTCAGCATCTTCTTCAATGCCACTTTGCTTAAAAATATCCTTTGTTTCCTTAAGAAGTTGGTTGCATTTTTTAGGTAAGATAAAATCACATTCCGGTATAGATTGGTCATTATCCATTTCCATAACTTTCTTGAATGCAACTATGGCGACTTCAATCATATCGTCGTCAGGCTCTTTTGTAGTTATTTTTTGCAATAATAAACCTGGAACTTTTAATGGAAAGAATATCCAACTCTTTGTTTTTGCTAATCCTTTAAGCAACTCGTAAGAAAGTCCTGCGACTACAGGTAATAGTAGTAATTTAAAGCAAACTCTCAAAATACCGTCTATTGACTCGCCAACTAAACTTTCAAAAACTGCAAAAGTTAGTATACTAATAAGCATAACGAAAACCATAAAAGTAGTTCCACATCTATCGTGAACCCTACTACACTTTTTTGCGTTTTCAACCGTTAAATCAAGACCTTTTTCGTAGCAAGATATAGTCTTGTGTTCTGCTCCGTGATACATAAAGGTTCTTTTTACATCCTTTATCAACGAACAAAGCAAAATATACATTATGAAGATTAAAAGTTTTAATCCACCCTCTATGAAATTAGTTGCCCAAACACCAAACGATAGGTCAAATAAGCGTTCTAATAAGCCTCTTGTCGCTTGTGGTAGCCACATGAATAGAAAAACTGCCAAAAATAGTCCGATAAAAACGGCTAACGTCCCAATTAAACTAAATATATCAATTTTAAGTTTTTCAGCAAGCCATTTTTCAAACCTAGATGGTTCTTCCTCGCCGTAAACTTCGGCAGAACGCAACAAAACTCTCATCCCCGTAAAAAGAGATGAGATAAAAGAAACAACGCCTCTAATAATTGGTAGTCTAACTATACGGTTTTTTTGTTTATTTGGTTTGATACGCTTAGCCTCTACCCTAACGATACCGTCAGCATCTCTAACGGCAGTAGCCATTGAGGATTCGCCACGCATCATAACCCCTTCCATAACGGCTTGACCACCTATAGAAACTCTTTTACATTGAGTTTGGTTATTGTTGCATTTTGACATAATTCTAAAAAAATGGCTTTAAATGTTATAAACACTTAAAGCCGAAGTTATATAGTCTCTTATTTTGCTTTGCTATATCTCTTATTGAACTTGTCTACACGGCCACCGGTGTCTACTAATTTTTGCTTACCCGTAAAGAAAGGATGACACTTACTGCAAATATCAACCTTAATTACGTCAGTTTTTTTGGTAGAGCCGGTCTTGAAGGTTTCCCCACAAGCGCAAACGACAGTTACTTCATGATAATCTGGATGGATATCCTGTTTCATAATTCACCTCTAACACTGATTTACTTGCTAATTATAGTATATTTTAGAAATATAGTCAACTATTCAATAAGCCTTTTTTACAAAATATTTAAAAAGTTTTTAGTTTTGTTACTTTGTGAATTTCTGTTGCAAAAATACGAAAAATATAATATAATAGAATAAAATTCGCTTACAAATGGATTTGGAGACTTTTTATGAAAGGTTGGAAGTTACTAAAACCAAAATGCCTTAAAGAAGAAGAAAACGTTGAAAAAATTGAAAACACTTCTCTTTGCAAGGTTAAAATTACAAAATCTCTTATAACCCGTGCCGATATCCTAAGGTATAACGGTGAGATAGAAACGCAAAAGGTTTTCTTGGGCGGTTCTGGTATTGGCGTTATCGTTGAGGCTGAATCCAACCTATTCGATTTAGAAAAAGGCAAAAGAGTTTATATAGAGCCTAACCGTGAATGTTCTAATTGTTATAATTGCAAAAACGGACAATATACCGACTGCTCTAATATTCAAATTGCCGGCGAAGATTTTAACGGATTTTTAAGTGATTTTGCCACTGCCCCTGCAGACAAATTATATTTACTACCCGATTCCGTTTCCGACATTGACGCTCTGTTCCTTGGACACATCTCAACGTCATTAGAAATCGTTGATATGCTAAAAATTCAAAAAGGTGATTACGTAGCCATAATCGGCTCCGACTCTTTTGGGATAATTTTATCTCAACTCCTCATATATTATCAAGCCGTTCCTATCGTTATGACCCTTGACGATAATAGTTACAAACTAGCAAAAGATAGTGGAATTTATTACGTATTAGGTAAAGACGATAACTGGCAAAAAGAAGTTTCTTCTATTACCGGAGGAAGAATGGCTGAAAACGTTGTTTATATTTCCGACTGCAATATTTCTTCTTCTAAAGCATTCTCTCTCGCTGCTCATGGAGCGAGCGTTGTCTTTACTGGAACAACCTACAATAACAACGTTGCATTTATGCAAGCAATAAAAAAACAGCTAAACATTCTATGTATCAATAACGGTTTTGGTAATACTGCTTCTAGTATAAATTTATTAGCTAATAAAGCCATAGACCTAACTAACCTAAAAATTAATAAGATAAACTACGACCAAGTTCCCCAAACGTTTAAGACGTTAAACGAAACGTTTGAAAATAACGATAAAACTTCGGAAGTAATCGTAGAAATGTTATAAAAAACTTTTAATAAATCAAAAATCAGGCAATAATGCCTGATTTTTTATTTTTCCGTTTGTCTAGACAACCTGCGACAAAATAGTAATTTTAAAATCTTCCGTATAATCATAGGTGGTTTAATACAGCATATCTTCATACATAACACCTCTTGTATAAAATTATATGCTAATACTAATCAAAATTGACCTATAAATTAAATTTCTCTTAATTCTTTTATTATTTTTGCTCTATCAAGTTGATTAAACACCGTGCTACCAGCAACAATAACGTTTGCACCAGCGTCTTTTACAGCCTTAACGTTTTCTAGGGTTATACCACCGTCAACTTCAAGGTCGATATCTCTACCAGATTTATCTATAAGTCTGCGCGCCTCTTCAATCTTTGGCAAAACGTCAGGTATGAATTTTTGACCTCCAAAACCTGGATAAACGCTCATTAAAAGCAACAAGTCAATCTCATCAATAACGTCCTCTATAACAGATACTGGATTATTTGGGTTAATAACTACACCACATTTAACGCCAAGTGCCTTAATTTGTTTAAGAGTTTCCCTTAATTTATCCCCACAAGCCTCGTAGTGAACGGTTATTATATCCGAACCTGCCTTTGCAAATTCTTCTACGTAATTCCAAGGATTATTAATCATTAAGTGAGTATCGAAAACAGCCTTAGAATAAGGTCTGCATTCCTTGATTAATTTTTGACCAAAAGAAAAGTTAGGAACAAAGTTTCCATCCATAACGTCTAAGTGAATATAATCTGCTCCGTTAGCAGTTATATCAGCCATTTCTTGTCCCATTTTTGAAAAGTCTGCCGACAAAATCGACGGTGCAATTTTAATTTTTTTCATAATAATCTCCTATATATTGTTATCTTCTAAATATCTTCTTCTCAGTTGACCACAAGCGCCCTCTATATCGTCGCCCATTCTACGGCGAACGGTTGCAGAAATACCTGCTTTTTCTAAAACGCCCATAAATCTATACGCCATTTTATCGTCAGCACTTTTTAGTTGTTTTTCCTTAACTTCGTTGAGCCTAATAATATTGATATGGCAAGGTCTACCCTTTAATAAACTAATTAATGCGTTAGAATGTCTTTCACTATCGTTGTTATCTTTGATTAAAACGTATTCAAATATATATCTTCTTCCCGTTTTATCAAAGTAATTTTGACAAGCGTCTAAAATTTGTTTGATAGAATAGGCTTTTGCTATAGGCATAATTTTTTGACGCTCCTCATCTATTGGCGAGTGAAGTGAAACGGTTAGATTTAATGGAATGCCTTCGTTTGCAAGTTGATACATTTGAGGCACAAGTCCTGCAGTTGATAGGCTTATATTTCTAGGGCTAATATTTATGCCGTCATTAGAACTTACTAACCTTAAAAACTTTATAACGCTATCGTAATTGTCTAACGGTTCACCACTACCCATCATTACCACGTTTGTAATAACTCGTTTATCTTGAAGTCCACCACCTAAATATTTGTTCACGGAAATGATTTCCCCTAAAATCTCACACGGCTCTAAATTCCTAAGCAATCCCTCTAAGCCCGAGGCACAAAAAGCACAATTCATTCTGCAACCAACTTGAGTGGAAACACATAACGTTGCGCCGTATTTATAGCGCATTAACACACCCTCGATTAAGTTGCCGTCTCTAAGCGAAAACAAGAACTTTTCCGTTCCGTCTTTAGATAAAAAAGACTTTAATATTTTTACGGGTTGAGCAATATAATCGTTTGAAAGTTTTGCCCTTAAATCTTTTGAAAGGTCGGTCATATCTTCAAAATCAAGACCTAAATGTAAAGATTTGAAGATTTGTTTAGTCCTAAAAGATTTTTCACCCATATTGACGAGAATTTCTTTTAACTCGTCAAACGTATAATTTAGTAAACTATTTTTCAACTATTTTATCCTCTTTAATTTAGCAACGTAAAAACCTTGTCCATTAGAAATATTAGGCAAGAATTGATTAGTTCCATCTATATCAACGTGCTCTAGTTTGCTATCTATCTTTTCTAAAACATAATTATTGTTTTTTGAAAGGAAATCTCTAACGATATCTATATTCTCTATATCTAGTATAGAGCAAGTAGAATAATATAAATATCCACCAATTCTTACGTAGTTTGAAACTGTTTGTAAAATACTTTTTTGCTCTTTATTTAGCGATTGAATATCTTGTAAAGACCTATTTAATTTAATGTCTGGATTTCCAATTGTTACCCCTAGTCCACTACAAGGAGCGTCGCACAACACGGCATCAAACTGATAAAGGTAATCGTTATTTATAACCTTTGAATCCCAAACCTTAGTTTCAACGTTTAATACGTTCATTCTAGAAAGGTAACTTTTTACAAGTTCTATTCTATGAGGGTGAACGTCCCACGAATGCACGTTATCACACTTATACGAAAGGTTAACGCTTTTTCCACCAGGGGCTGAACAACAATCTAATAGGTTTTTACAAGGTTCAAGCACGTCGCAAATAGCGTAGGAGCCAAGCGATTGAAAGGTATAAATTCCTTTATCAAAATCCTCATTTCTAACGAAATTTTTAACTGCAAATAGTTTATCAAAGGGTGTTTTAAAATAATTTACGTTATTTTCTTTAAGATATTTTTCGCCAGCAACTTTTGGAAAGAATAAATAGTTAGTGTCGTCTTCAACGGCAATTATATCTATCGTTTTTTTCTCACCGTATTTGTCAACAAGTTCCTTAACGGCAAACTCTGGAAAAGAATATTTTATAGAAAGATTTTTAACCTTATCGATTGGTAAATCTGGGGTTTTAGAGATAAACTTTCTTAAGAAAGCATTTACAAAGCCACTTGCACCTGATTTCCCTAATTTTTTAGTTAGTTCAACGGCATTTTGGCAAACGGCATATTCTTTCTTGCCAAGGTATTTAATGCAATACATTGATATTTTTAATATCGTCCTTATGGCAAGCTTAGGCGATTTATCAACCATAGATGAAATATAATATGAGAGTTCTATATCCTTATCTAGAACCCCATAGACGGTCTTTATTGTGGCTGACCTATTCTTTTCTTCGATAATGGTGGAATTTATGGCTTGTTTTATAAAAGTTTTGTCGCTATAAACTTTATTTAAAATGGTATAACAATCGTAAAAATAATTTATCATTAGAAAATCATACCCTTTTCAATCTTATTACCTAATAAAAAGTCGCTAGCAGAAATTGGTTTTCCACCTGCTTTTTGAACGATTTTAAGTTTAACTGCGCCCTCTCCACACGCAACAATTAATTGTTTATCATTAGCAATTACTTCGCCTGCTTTTCCGTTGCCATCACAAACTTCACATTCGTAAACCTTGAAGGGCTCCTCATTATAAAAGGTATATGCTATAGGAGATGGATTAAAGGCCCTCACTTGATTGAATACTTCTTTTGCACTTTTCTTCCAATCAATTAGCGCATCTTGTTTAACTATAATTTTGGTAAAGGTTGCTTTTTTATCGTCTTGGGGCGTAAATACAGCCTTATTATTATCAATTAAATCTAAAGCCTTTTCAATGCAATCTGCCCCTAAAATAGATAACCTATGGAATAACTGACCACAAGTTTCATTGTCGCCTATCGTTAATTTTTCACTAAACATAACGTCGCCAGTATCAATTCCAACGTCGGTTTTCATTATAGTAATTCCAGTTTGTGTATCGCCATTTAATATAGCATAATGAATGGGCGATGCTCCCCTATATTTAGGCAAAAGTGATGCGTGAATGTTTATAACACCCATTTTAGGAATATCTAATATTTCTTTTGATAAAATTTGACCAAAAGCACATGTAATCATAAGGTCTGGGGCAAGATTTTTAAGGTCTTCTACACCTTCCAACCTAATTTTGTCGTATTGATAAACAGGAATACCCTTTTCGATAGCGTAAACCTTAACGGGTGGAGGGGTTAAAATCTTTTTTCTTCCAACAGGTTTATCCTTATTGCAAACGACTGCAACAACTTGGTGTTTTCCACCTTCAACAATGCGCCTAAGAGGCTCAACTGAAAAGTCAGGTGTTCCAAGGTATACTATCCTCATCAATCTTCCTCCATAAGGTTTGTCGCCTTGTCAACGTAAATAACACCATTTAAGTGGTCGTTTTCATGGCAAAAGGCCCTTGCTAGAAAACCCTTAGCGTTTACAGTAAACTTTTTCCCAAACCTATCGTAAGCAGTTACCGTTACGTTCATAGGGCGTTCTACCGTGCCGTATTTGCCCTTAACTGATAAACATCCTTCTTCGCCAATTTGACTACCCGAACACGAAACGATTTGAGGGTTAATACATTCAAAATAACCCTCGTCCGTGCTAACGATAAAAATTCTTCTCAACACTCCAACTTGAGGCGCAGCAAGTCCTGCTCCGTTAGCCTTTACAAGAGTTTGCTTCATATCGTCTATAAGAGCGTGGGTTCTTTCGCCAAAATCGGTTACTTCAAGACTTTTTTTTCTTAAAGTAGGGTCCCCTATTTGAATAATATTTCTAATTGCCATTGTTTACTCCTTAAGTTAGGTTATTTGGATTAAATTCAAATGAAAGGTTAACACCTTTAGTTTTATTATCATCCATAGCCTTAAAAACTTCTTTTAGAATTTTAGGATTATCGCATTCAATTCTCATAAGAATTTGATAACGATATTTATTTTGCATACGTTTAATCGGTGCTTTCATACATCCAAAAAATTTAAATTTTTCTTTGTTTTTTATATGTATTTGAGATATTGCTTGATGAACAGCCTTTGTCGTCAACAGGGTTTTATCTTGGTCTTCACCACTAATTAAAATTCTAACTATGTCGGTAAAAGGTGGGAAAGCCGTTGCTTTTCTAATGGATAATTCTTGTTTGAAAAAACCAAGGTAATCGTAATTAATCGCTTGTCTTAGAACGGCGTTTTCAGGTTGATAGGTTTGAAGAACGACTTTACCCGTTTCTTCTGCTCTACCACTTCGGCCAGCCACTTGTGTAATAAGTTGAAAGGTTCTTTCGGCACTTCTAAAGTCTGAAAAGTATAAACTAGCGTCGGCATCTAGAATTCCAACCAAGGTTACCGACGGAAAATCGTGTCCCTTTGCAATCATTTGTGTTCCAACCAAAATGTCTGCGTTATGGTTAGAAAACTCGTTTATTATCTTAAAATGCCCCTCTTTTTTTTCAGTAGTATCCCTATCCATTCTTAATATACGAGCATTAGGAAATAATTTGTTGAGTTCGTAAACAACCCTTTCTGTTCCCATGCCACCATATTTCAAAAATCTGCTACCACATTCGGTGCATGACTCTATCATTTTATACTTTGCGCCACAATAATGACATAAAAGCGAATCGTCTTCTCTATGATAGGTCAAGGATACGTCGCAATTCTCACACTTTTGAACGTGTCCACATTCGGTGCAAACAACAGTTTTAGAAAAGCCTCTTTGATTAAGGAATAACATTGCCTGATTTCCGTTACTTAGACATTCTTCTAATTCGGCTTTTAAAATGGAAGAAAAATAAGAGTTATTTCCTTTTCTTACTTCCTTTCTCATATCGGCAATCTCAAAAATAGGAAGAGCCTTTTTGTTAATTCTATCAGGAAGTTCTATTAAGTTATAAGTTCCAATAGATGCGTTTAAGAAACTTTCAATAGAGGGTGTTGCACTTCCAATCACTACTTTTGCATTGTTATATTCTGCCCTAAATTTGGCAACGTCGATTGTTGAATATCTAGGAGCAGACTCGCTAACGTAACTACCGTCATGCTCTTCGTCGATTATAATTATTCCAATATTATCTAACGGCGCAAATATTGCACTTCTAGCACCGATAGCGATTTTAGCCTCGCCGTTTCTTAATCTCCACCACTCGTCGAATCTTTCGCCGGCAGATAAACCACTATGTAAAATCGCAGCCTTATCGCCAAACCTTGCACGAAGTTGCTTTAACATTTGAGGTGTTAGGGCAATTTCAGGAACGAGCATTATAGCACTTTTATTCTGTTTTATGGTTCTATCTATTAATTCTAGATAGACTTCGGTTTTGCCACTACCCGTAACACCAAACAGCAACGAAACTTGTTTATCGGTTTTTTGAACGCTTTCTACTGCTAAACTTTGCTTTTCGGTTAGCGTTATTATTTTTGAATTGTTTTCAAGCGCTTTATATGGTGAACGAGTAACGTGCTTTTCAATTTTGTCTAAAAACCCCTTTTCACACAAGGAATTTATAGCAGTTCTGCCAAAAAGTTCGCATAATTTAGAAGACGTAATCTCATCATTATTAAGCAAGAATTCTAGGGCTAACCTTTGTTTTTTTGCTGATGCATTTAAAGAATTGATTGCGATATTTACGTTCAAGCCGTCTTTTAACTTATAAAAAGTTATAAATTGCTCTTTAATTCTTCCCTTACGCATTTCACTTGGCAAAAATAATCTTAACGCCAAAGCTTTTGAAACAAAACATTTTTCGGTTATAAAGTGCATTAACTCAAGCGTTTCTTCAGTTAAGGCAGGAGTTTTTTCCAAAACCTTGATAATAGGTTTAATTTTTTCTAAAGAAAAACTAGTCGTGTTGTTAATACCTATCACGACTCCTTCAATCACTCTACCACCAAAAGGCACCAAAACACGACTACCCTTTAAAACTCCGTCGTTTTCGGTAAAGGAATATTCAAAAACTTTATCGACTTCACTATGCGATATGTCAACTATAACAGACGCAATCATTTTGCTCTTGAATAACAAAATTGTCCATCAAAAAAGAGATGGACAGTTTCTAATTAGTCGTTAGTTGCAACCAATTTGCCGTCGCTAATCTCTTGAGCGGCAACTGACAATGGTTTGTCTTTATTTGGAAGCTCAGTTAGTCCTTGATTTTGCGCTTGTTCCATAAGTTGTCTAGCACGCTTAGATGCAACCACGCAAAGCGAATATTTTGAGCCAACCTTTTGTGCTAATTCATCAATAGGGGGTTTATGTATCATATTAAATTCTCCTTTTATTCTATTTATTTTTTTCAGTAGCGATAATTTGTTCTATTTCACTAACTGCATCTTCTAATTTATCGTTTACAACACAATAATCGTATTTATCCTTTTGTTGCAACTCGAATTCCATTCTAGAAATCCTAGATTCGATTTTTTCTAGCGATTCAGTGCCACGCTTTATAAGTCTTTTCCTAACTTCTTCTAATGAAGGTGGTAAAATCATAATCAAAATAGCCTCTTTAAAGGAATTTTTTACGCTTAGCCCACCGTTAACGTCAATTTCCAGTAAAACGTCGTTAGTTTTAAGCTTATCTAAAACGAAATCTTTTGGAGTTCCGTAGTAATTATCAAAGTGGTTGGAATATTCTAAAAAACCACCGTTCTTAATTTTTTCTTGGAACTCTTCATGCGAGATAAAGAAATATTCTCTAGCATGTTTCTCTCCCACTCTCGGGTTTCTCGTGGTGCAAGAAATACTTAGCGAATAATTATAGTTCCTTTCAATAAGTTTTCTAGCAATCGTGCCTTTACCCACTCCAGACGGACCGGATATTACAAATAAGACGTTTTTCATATTACTCTAAATTTTGAACTTGTTCTCTAACTTTCTCTATTTCATTTTTTAGAGAAAGACCTAATCTCGTAACTTCAATATCGTTTGATTTTGAACAAATAGTATTAGTTTCCCTATTAAACTCTTGCATTAAGAAATCGAGTTTTTTCCCACACAAAGGGGTTTTAATAATGTCCTTAAATTGATTGATATGCGAATTTAACCTAGTCAACTCTTCGTCAATATTTACCCTATCAGTATAGAAAGCAACCTCCGAAAGAAGTCTTGCCTCGTCGTATTTAACGTCGCCAAGGGCTTCTTCAATTCTTTGTTTTAATCTTTCCTTGTGTTCTATCGCAACAAACGGCGCTCTTTTTGACACGTCCTCTCTCAAGGATTTAATCGTTTCCATTCTCGAAAGCATATCTAAAATTAATTTCTCGCCCTCGATTTTCCTCATTGCGTTAAGATTTTCACAAGCAGTTTTAACCGTATTTATAACGAGTTCTTCAAACTCCGTGCAGTCGGTTAAAGAATTATCAGTAACAACCTCCGGCGATTTCATTATCGAAGAAACGGATAAATCGTTAGGTAAATTTAACTTTTCAGCAATTAATTTTGAAGCATTGTAAAATGCAATTGCTTTATCAAGATTTACGTCAAGATTTACTTCCTTTTCCCTTGTATCGGAAAAGTTTAGAAACAAATCTATTCTTCCACGCTTTACGTATTGATTAACGGTTTTTCTAATAACGTCTTCAAATGCGACGAAAGAACGTGGCATTTTTGCGTTAAAATCAAAATTACGGTTATTAACCGTTTTAATTTCAATCGTTAAAATAATTCCATCTTGATTATATTCAGCCTTACCGTAGCCGGTCATACTATACATTTGCGATTTCTCCACATTGATTATTAGTATATAATAACATAATAATTGTAAATAATCAAGTTTTTATTAGTAATTTAAATTCATCTTCAGTAATGATTTTTATATTTAAAGCCCTTGCCTTATCAAGTTTACTGCCTGCTTCTTCGCCTGCAAGAACTAGGGTAACGTTTTTAGAAACACCACTCATTATCTGCCCACCAAGACTTTCTATTATTTTTGACGCCTCATCTCTCTTAAAATCGGTAAGCGAACCGGTTAAAACCACCTTTTCGCCAGAAAATACTCCAGTAGTTGGTGTTAATTCCTTGGTAATTTTCACACCTAAATCAATAAGCTTGTAAATTTCATTAAGATTTTCCTGATTTGAAAAGTATTCCAGTATTCCCTCTGCCACGATTTCGCCCACTTCGGGAATTGATAGCAATCTTTCCTTAGTAGCCTTGGTTAAATCATTAATATCGTTAAAATTATTTTGCAAATCTTTTGCCGTTTTCTTACCAACGTTATCAATCCCTAGAGCGTAAATAAAGTTTGAAAAATCTACTTCTTTTGAACGTTCTATTGCTTTTAATAAATTATCGGTTTTAGCCTCTTTAAATCCCTCTAAAGTCATCAAGTCCTTTGAATCTAGTTGATACAAATTAGAGAAATTCTTAACACCAAAATTATCAAATAGAATAGTTGCCGTCATTTCAGAAAATCCTTCTATATTCATACCCTCTTTAGATGCAAAATTGGCAAGCTTTGCAATTACTCTAGGTTTGCAGTCTTTATTTGGGCAAAACAAATTAGCGCCGTCTTCTTCAACGATAGCTCCACAATACGGGCAAGAGGTGGGTTTTTCTACTTCTTTACAAGAGTCGAAAATCTCAGTCGTTCCTAAGATTTCTGGAATAACTTCGTTACTCCTTCTAACTAATACTCTTGCGCCAATTTTAATCTTCTTTCTTTGAATATCTCCATAGTTGTTTAACGTGGCTTTTTTTACTGTTGCACCTGCTAAAGTAACAGGCGACAGTAATCCTAACGGCGTTAATTTACCCGTTCTGCCAACTTGCCAAATTACGTCTTCTAAAATGGTTGTAATTTCTTCGGCTTCAAACTTATAAGCCATTGCCCATCTAGGGAATTTATCAGTATTACCCAAATTTTTTCTTATAGAAAAGTCGTTTACTTTTATAACTGCACCGTCAGTTAATATATCTAAGTTTTTTCTATCGTTTTCGATTTCTTTTATTGCAGACATAACGCAATTTATACCCTTGCAAACCCTTAAAAATGGGTGAACCTTAAATTTGTTTTTCCTTAAAAACTCTACACACTCTGTTTGAGTTTTTAGTTCTCCAATAGACATAAAATTTACGTTATAAAATAGTATCTCTACTCTTCTTTTAGCCGTTACTTTCGGGTCCAAATTTCTTATCGCGCCTGCGACGGCATTACGAGCGTTTTTAAGTGGCTCTTCAGCAGTTTTATTATATTCTTCCAAAACTGATAGGCGCATAATTGCCTCGCCTTGAACTTCCAAAACTCCTTTGTATTCTATCTCAATCGGGTAACTTTTTATAGTCAAAACTTGTGCCGTTACGTCTTCTCCTTCAACACCGTTTCCACGAGTTGTTGCTCTAACAAACTTACCATCTTCATAAGTTAAGCATATAGTCAAGCCATCAAATTTATACTCTACCGTATAATCAAGTTCTTCCCCTTGCTTATTAATTCTTTTATCAAATGCTAGCATTTCTTCAAGCGAGGTAGACTTGTCTAGGCTATATAACCTCTCTATATGTTTGTGTTTTTTAAACGCTGAAATAGGTTCTCCACCAACTCTTTTAGTAGGAGAATTGTCTAAAACAATACCCGTTTGCTCTTCCAGTTTACGAAGTTGGTCATATAATTCGTCGTATTCTTTATCAGATACGGTTGGGTTATCTAAAACGTAATATTCGTGAGCATATTTATTAAGTTTATCAATTAATTGTTTCATTCTATCCATTAATAATCTCCATAGGGGCGTATTTTGCCGATAAAGACTTAATACCAACACCCTTAAAGGCAACGTCTACAACTAGATTATCGCCCTCACCCTTGGTCATTATAACAACGCCTTCACCAAATTTAACGTGTTTCACCTTTAAGCCTGTTTTATAAGATGCCACGTTACTTTTAGCGTTACTAGTCGGTTTTGTATTACTTAAAAACCTTTTAGCGTAATTCGAGGAATAACCTCCCCCTGAGTTTGAAGGTTGATTTATATCTAAAGATTCTTCATATCTCTTAGCAAAAGAATAAGGGCTTTCTTTGGTGGTATTATTTTGATACTGCAAAGGATTTAAAATGGATTGTCCTTCTTTTAAGAATCTTGATTGAGTCATATATTCTCTTTTACCATACATATATCGAGAATTTGCCCTAGTTAGATACAGCCTTTGCTTTGCTCTAGTTATCGCAACATACATAAGTCTACGCTCTTCCTCTAACTCGCTTTCGTCGTGAAAACCTCTTATTGCAGGCAGAATACTTTCGTCGCACCCAGCCACAAAAACTGTAGGATATTCAAGACCTTTCGCCGAATGAATAGTTGCAATCGTAACGACGTCTCCATCTTGAATAGAGTCGGTGTCAGAACTTAGAGTTATAGACGCAAGATATTCGCTCAAATGTGTGTTTGGATTGTTCTTATAAAATTCGTCAGCAGAGTTGAGCAATTCGCTTATATTATATTTTTTTGACATATTCTCTTCAGTATCTTCCTGAAACTGTGCCAAAAAGTCAGTTTTTTCTAATATATATTTAATTAAATTTACTACGGCATTTCCTCTTGAATAGTCGATAAAATTATTTAAGGTATTCTTGAAATTAGTCAACTTATTTTTTGCACCAGATGAAAGCGCAGTTTGGTCAATAAAATCAATTGCGTCAAAGATTGACAAGTGCATGGACGATGCAAAAGCCGAAAGTTCAGCAAGGGTTTTATCCCCGATTCCCCTCTTTGGGCATGCAACTGCTCGCAAAAATGATTCATTATCTAGATTATTGTTTATAACCTTAAGGTAGGCTAAAACGTCTTTAATTTCTTTTCTTTCAAAGAACCTAAAGCCACCAAAAATAGTATAAGGAATTCCATATTTTAAAAACTCTTGTTCAAAAGCACGAGAAAGCGCGTTAAGCCTAATAAAAACTGCAAAATCTTTATATTTTAAGTTTTGATTTCTATTCATTAGGTTTTTAATTTGTAAAGCAACGTATGAAGCCTCGTTATTTTCGTCGTTACCAACAAAAGTTTCTACTCTACAACCGTCGTCATTATCCGTCCATAATTCTTTATCTCGCCTTTCCGTATTATTCTTAATAATACAATTTGCAAGCTCTAATATCTTTTTTGTAGAACGATAGTTTTTTTGAAGTTTATAAATTTTAACACCACGATAAATATCGTCGAAATTGAGAATATTTTCAATCTTTGCGCCACGCCAACCGTAGATACTTTGGTCGTCATCACCAACGACAAAAATGTTTTGATGCTTGCTAGCAAGCATTTGGGCAATTAAAAATTGCACCTTGTTAGTGTCTTGAAACTCATCTATATGTATATATTCAAAAGCACTTGCGTAGTAATCTACAACCTCTGGGTGCGTCGTAAACAATTTATAGGTCTTAAACAACAAGTCGTCAAAGTCTAAAGAGTTAGATTTTTCTAGATATTCGCTGTATTTTTCATATATCTTAGAAATCTGTTCAACCTTTCTAAAGTTTCTATATTCGTTAACAAATTCGATAGGACTAATACAATCGTTTTTTGCAGTGGAAATTAGATTTTTTGCACTTTTAAAATAATCGTCGGCCTCTAAACCAAGTTCATCTATTACCCTTTTAAGAACTCTATCTTTGTCCGTTTCGTCGTAAATGGTAAAATTTTTATCAAAGCCGATTTTGTCAATATCTCGTCTTAAAATTCTAACACACATACTGTGAATAGTGCATATCCACATATCGCCAATATTTCCAAAGATTTTTTTAAGCCTTTCTTTCATTTCACCGGCGGCTTTATTTGTAAAAGTTATTGCAAGAATCTTTTCAGCACTAACTTTTTTATTAGAAATTAGGTGGGCTATTCTAGTAGTTAAAACTCTTGTTTTTCCACTTCCAGCACCTGCGATAACCAAAACTGCGCCCTCAGTATCTAGAACGGGCTTAAGTTGTTCTTCATTTAATTGAGCAATTAATCTATCAACTATTTCCATAGAATTATTATAACATATTTATATCTTATTTTCAAGTGTAAAACAAATTCAAAAAGGCTAGATTGATTTTAATTTTCTATTCAATTTTCTTGATTTTTAAATTTCGTAGTGCTAATATATAAATATGAATAAAAAATGGCTGAATAATAAAACTGTCGTCATATCAGGCGCAAGTGGTGGAATTGGTTTTAATATATCAAAAATCTTAATTGAAGAATATAATTGCAAAGTTATTGGAATTGGAAGAAACGAAGAGAAGTTTCTAAAGAATATTCAAACTTTAGGCGATAAAAAGGATAATTTTTTTTATAGACTTTTTGATATTTCGGTTAAAGAAAATTGGCTAAATTTTGCTGAAGACTTGATTAAAAATAATATTAACGTAGACGTTTTAATTAACAATGCAGGCTTTATGTTGCCTTTTTTAAAACTAGACGATATAAGCGATAATGATATAGAAGAAATTATTAACACTAACCTTACTTCTTACGTTTTTGCAACTAAGTATATGTTACCTGTTTTAAGAAAATCTTCTACACCAGCTATTATTAATGTTAGTAGCGCAGCAGGATTATCCCCTGTCGTTGGCGAAAGTTTATATTGCTTAACCAAGTTTGGCGTTAGAGGTTTTACCGAAACGTTGCAACAGGATTTCCATAAAAAGATATACGTTGCAGGTGTTTTCCCTGGCTTTATCAAAACTAATTTAATGGATAGAATGGAAATTTCTAATAAGCAAAACGGCATAATTGATAAAGTTATGATGCCTGTAGAAAAAGCAACTAAAAAAATAGTAAAAGGCATTTCTAAAAAGAAAAAGCGTATCGTTTTAGGATTAGACGGAAAATCCATGCATTTTTTGTATAGACTCTTCCCTAAGAAAGGACCTGGTTTAATTAGAAAAGTTTTGAAAGTTTCCAAACTAGAAATGTTTGAAAATATATTCGAATATAAGGAGAATACAAAATGAAAAGAGTTTTAACTATTCAAGACATATCGTGCGTTGGCAAATGCTCGCTTACCGTAGCATTACCTATAATCTCTGCATGTGGTATTGAAACTGCAATACTTCCAACTGCAGTTTTATCAACACACACAATGTTCAAGGGATTTACTTTCCGTGATTTAACTAGCGATTTACTAGACATTACTACCCATTGGAAAGACGAAAATATCGAGTTTGATGCTTTATATACAGGCTATCTAGGAAGTTTTGAACAAATAGAAATTTGCAATAAAATCTTTAACGATTTCAAAAAGGACGGAAACTATATAATTATAGACCCCGTTATGGCTGACAATGGTAAACTCTACCCCGGTTTTACCCAAGAGTTTGCCGACAACATGGCTAAACTTTGCAAAAATGCTGATATTATCGTTCCAAACCTAACCGAAGCATCATTTATGCTTCACGAAGAATACGCTAGTGAAGGTTACGACGAAAAATACATACAAGAAAAACTCAAAAAGTTATGTGCGCTTGGAGCTAAAATTGCAGTCCTTACAGGTGTTTCTTTTGAAAAGGGAAAATTAGGTGTTTACTCTTACGATAGCCAGAAAGACGAGTATTTTTCATATTATAACGAACATTTACCCGTTAGCTTCCACGGCACGGGCGACATTTTTGCTAGTGCGTTATGTGGTGCTTTAACTAAATTCAACGATATTAAAAAGGCGTTAGAAATCGCAGTTGACTACACCGTTGAATGCATTAAAGTTACCCTTGACAATCCTAATCACGTTAACTACGGCGTTGAATTTGAAAAGGCATTGCCACTACTTATTGATAGAATTAAATAACTAACTTTTACAAAAGCCGTCGGTTAAATGTTAACCGACGGCTTTTTCTTTCACATTAATTTATTAATCAGGTAATTTCATTTCGCCAAATTTTATCCATTCCTTTTTGCGCATAAATTCGCTAATAACAAGGTTAAGAATTATTGGTAAGACGAACATCAATAATATTATTCCAAAAATTCCAACAAAGTCGTTTTGAGTATACTTAAACAAATCAAATACACCAACTAAACCACTCGTTCCCATGCCACCACCAGATTGTCCACATCTTAAGCCAAACACACACGTAGCAAGAGGTCCACAAATAGCGCTGGAAATTATCATTGGTAGCATAATTTTAGGTTTTTTCATTATATTAGGAATTTGCAACATGCTAGTTCCAAGACCTTGTGCAATTAATCCTCCAAAACCGTTTTCTCTATAACTTGCAACGGCAAAACCTACCATATGACATGCACAACCTACCGTCGCTGCTCCACCAGCAAGTAGCATAGCGTCGTAAATTTCAAATGCAACTTTACCGTTTGCATAATCCGTTAAAATTGGAGAGGCAACGGCAACCCAAATGGCTGCAGATGAAGTTGGCATTGTTAAAACTATACCCATTACAACAGATATAACAACACCCATTACAAATGGCGTAGCATTTGTAGCAAGTGCAATAAAAGCACCTAATTGATTTACTAACCAAATAAATGGAAAAGCAACGAAAATACCTGCAAAGCCTATAACAAGAGTTCCTAAAGGTATTAAGATAATATCTAGTTTAGTTTTACCTGCGTATAAATCTACTAATTCAACGACAAGCATTGTAACAACGTATGCGCCGATAGGATTTCCTGGGAGTGCAAGTCCCATCTTTCCTGTAATACCTACAAAACCAATTACACCAGGCATTAGTTGGTCTGCCCAAGCGCCAATCATACCAGCAACTGCAGATGCAAAAATAAGTAACTTGTTTTTACCAAGAGCGTGCGCTATGCCTACGCCAATTCCTGCGCCCATTAAAACTTTTGCAATGTTTGCAATGCCTAGCAAGGTGTTACCTAGGTAGTTATTACCTAACCAACCTGCAATTTGAGCGAGAATCGTCCCAGCAATCAGGGTTACAAATAAACCTTGAGCCATGCCCGAAAACGCTGTAATAAAATAACGTTTAGGAAGCTGTTTAAAATACGTCTTAATCTTGTCCTTCATATAAATTTATCTCCGTTAATTTATTTTCAACCAGGTCGCACGAGGTTAAATAATATCTAATTCCATTTTTTATTACTAACTTATCTGCCCTTACCGTTTTGCCGTGAAGATGCCCGTAAACAACTGCATCAACACCAAACTCCTCAAATATATCCGTAAAACCCGAACTTTCTCTCTTAACGTTAAATGGTGGAAAATGCACCAATGCTATAAGTTTGTCCCCTTCTTTTTTTAGTTTTTGAGCGTCTTTAAGGGAAAGTTTTAATCTTTCAATCTCTCTTAGATAAAGTTTCCTATCTTGCTCTTTAAAATCTGGAGCGCCAGGAACAGACCAACATCTAGAACCACAAACGACAACACCTTCAAACCTAACGCTATCATTTTGTAGTGCATAGCAATTTTCAGGCATAACGTCTCTAACTTTGCCTATTCCACTCCACCAATAATCGTGATTACCTTTAATAAAAACTTTTTTGCCCTTGAGATTTTTTAGTAATTGCAAATCCTTTTCGGCATCTTCAATTTTCATAGCCCAGCTTATATCGCCACCTATTAGAACCAAATCCTCGTCTCGAACTTTAGTATTCCAATCTTCAAAGATTTTATCTAAATATCCTACCCAATTTCCACCAAAAACGTCCATAGGCTTATCAGTATTGGTTGATATATGCAAATCGCTAATCGCATAGATTTTCATAAGTTTATTATATCACGATTATAAGATTTATCAAATAAATTTTATAATAAAAAAATAAAAGACGCAGTTTTTCTGCGTCTTTTAACGGTAGTTCTACTACAAAACACTTAATCTGGATACATTGGTAGTTCGAAAAATCCTGCACATACCTCTTGCGTATATTCTTGACAAGGTGGAATTGCCGTATATCCATAGGAAGGAATTAATAATTCGACTTCCATAGTTACCTTCAAAACTATAGACACGCATGCGTCTATGGTAAATTGATTTAAATCGGTATACGTTCCAATCGTCGAAACAAGAGAAACCACTGCTTCAATTTCATAAGGCATTATTGATGCCGATGGCACGTTCAATATAACGTCCTTTGTTACTGTAATTTCTGCAGTTGCAGCACCCTCCACACCAGCAGCGTCAACGTATGCAACGGATACAGGAATTATAACGTCTGCTCTCACTCTAGCACAGTTTGCTCTTTCAGGTAAAGGTTCGATAAGAAGATTACTTACCGTTCCTTTGCTGGTTAAAGACTTCGCACTAATAAACGTTAAGGGGTATGTAGGATTAGCAGGAGTTAGATTGGTAATATTTAGAACAATATCGTTAAGCTGACTTTGTTGCATACATGCGTCAAAAACTTTTTTAGCCTGAATGCATACCTTTTCACATAAACCGTTTAGTGGATTTCCGTTTATGCGACCAGGACACCTGTCAGATTGAAAATTACAAAAAAACGACATTTTTAGCCTCCTTTAATGACTTTCTATTTAAATATATGCAAATAGACGGTCATTATGATACAAAAACGTCGTTTGAATTTTGGGTATTAATAAATAATATCTAGTCCATAAGGGCAAAGCGAGGTTAGTGATAGAGAATAGCACTTTTTTCCAAAAGGAATGCCAATTATGGTAACAAAGAAAATTGTTCCTAAAATTAAGAATATAAGTGCGTTAATCCAACCAACCAAGTCGTATATAATATTGGAAAAAGCACGGCTCTTGAAATTTCTTTTATATTTAACTCCAAAAGGTAAAACGTATACGCTTGCAAGTTTTACCATGGCTATGCCAAATGGTAAAAACACAACGGTAACACAAAGTAATAGCCCTAAAAATACGTTAATTAACGCTATCCAAAAACCTATTAATATAAACCATAAAAAATTTCCAATAAACTTTAACATAATTATTATTCCTTTATAAATCTTTTGAGCCAAGAAAGGTCTAGACTCCATTCGTCAATTTCATTTCTTCTTTTATGTTCTAGAACTGCTTTACCAAGTTGTTCTCTCATCTCTACGTAAGAACATTTATTCACCTTCATATAGTGATTTTCAGCACGAACCACGTCTCCTTTAAGAGAAGTTCTAGAATAATGTATTGCACTATGACAATCTTTGCAAACTGCTATTACGTCAGTCAATATTTGAGTTTTATTTTGCTCGTCAAAATCCCAAACCTCATGAGCCTCAAGTCTACTAACTTCTGCGCCACATATTGCACAGCGAAAATTTGAGCGTTCTTTTGCGTCGTTTCTAATAAAATCCCAGGTTTTTCTTGAAAAAAGCGTTCTTAGATTGCATTTCCAGCAACCATCGGGGATAAACTGAAATTTAAGTTTTTCAACCACGTCAATCACCAACAACTGCTCTAGAATCATGGCAGGTAAAATATATAATTTGATATTCCTTAGAAAGTTCGTTTAGCACTTCAATCGACCTAGCAATCTTCTTTTGGTCTAAATTAGAAAAAGGGTCGTCTAATATTATAAATGGTTTTTCTTTTGAAAACAAAACCTCTATTAATGCAAAGCGTTTACATATTTCAAAAAGATTTCTATAACCTTGACTGAAGTATTCAGGCTGAACGGATAAGGCTTGTTCATGGACAGAGAGATTAAAGTCTACGTCGATTGTTGCGTTAACTTTATCGCTTGCAATAACCCTAAGATACTTGTCTAAAGCAGTTTGAATAGGTGCTCTATATCTAATTTTAAGGTTTTCCTGCGCTTTTTGCAAGTAATTTGACGTAAGTTTTAGAATTTCAAGCTCTTCTTGTTGTTGTTTTAATGAAATTGTTAGTTCTTCTAATTTGTTTTCGAGAAAAGCAACGTTGTTTGACTCTTCTTCCCTGTTCCTTATGAGCGATAAAAGATTGGAATGTTTTTTTAAGCTCTCTTGTAATTGAAGGTTCTTTTCCTCTAACGCCTTATTTAGTAAAGATAAGTCTTCACCTTCATATTCAATTTCGCTAAATTTAGATTGCATGTTCAAACTACTAAGCGTTTCTCTGTTTCTTAATAGAATTCTTTCATAATCGGTAAGCAATGAAACAGCCCCTCTAAGTTCGTCCAATTTACTTATGTAGTCGGTTGATTTTAGATTAAATCTTAAAAAGAAACGGTCAAGAGAATTCTTATAATCTTCAATACAACTAGAAATTTCGTTGTTTTGAATAATCTTTTTTTCAAATAACGCCTCTGCTGAATGGTCGCCACGGCTATTTTTAGGCTTATAATTTATTAAGCCATACGCTAATAATCCTAATCCAAGGACGGTAAAAATTATACCAGGAATAATATTTACAAAAAAACAAATAACAGCAACTAATAAAGTGATTAGCGAAAGTGAAAGCGTAACGGCTTTATAGTTATTTTTTTTAGGCTTTGTGGATTGGGATTTTAACAACTCAATATCCTGTTCGATAACGTCTTTTTGACGAGACAATGCGTTAAGCTGAGAAATTGAATCTTGACAAACGTTCAACTCTTCGTTAGTAACTAGATTATTATTTAGCGAGGCTTTTATGCTAGAAATTTTATTTGATATTTCATCATTTTCAGCAGAAAGTTTATCAAATAATTTCTTATTATCACGATAAGATTGTTCTTGTGCGCTTACTGATATTTTTTCAGTCAACTTACTAATTTGATTTTTTATCGAGGAAATATCGTGATTTAATAATGCTTCCTGCTTCCTTAAATCAGCCAGTTGGTTAACTGAATGACTAAGGCTATCTAATTTTATTTCAACTTGGTTAATTTTTCTTTTAGTATCGGGAATAAGCCCTCTATCGCCACTATATTTATATTCCTTTAGCCTAGCATTTACTCTTTGCAAAGCTTTATCAAAGGACAGCGAATCTTCAACCTCACAAACTTCGTTGAATTTTTCAGTAAGGCTAGTATTACTCTTTACGCTAATATCTTTTTGCGAAAAAAAGGTTGTAGAATAAAACCCTTCCTCGTCGATTTCAAAAAGTCTTTTTCCTAAATCAAAAGCATTATCATACGACTTACCCGTATCCAAATTGGTAAGAATACAAGTATCTTCTGCCTCTTTATTACCGAAAAACCTTACGATTTTATAGAGGCAATTATTTTTTTCAAAAGTAATATATCCACCAAATTTTTCAAGCGAATTCCATGGCTTATATTTTTTCCTTTCATTGTGGTCTACGTCTCGTTTGCTATCGTTTAAGCCGTAAAACATTGATTTAATAAAAACCGACAAGGTAGTTTTTCCAAAGCCGTTTTCTTGATTTATTACGTTTAGTTTGTCATTAAAATTATACTTAAAATCCTTTAATTTGCCAAAGGAGGAAACGTAGCATTCTTTAAGTATCATATAAGCTCCTCCCCTCTTAAAGCATTTAAACCACAAGAGATAACCTTCTTCTTTTGTTCGTCGCCTAGTTCACTTTCCCAAACGAGACGCATAAACTCTCCCTTAACGCTTTTATCTAAAAAGTAATCGTCTTGAGTAAGTTTTAAGGTAGTTTTATCGTCAACCTTGGCATAGAAGAAAAATTCTCTCAAGGTCTGTTCAATTTCTTTTATATCAAGATTAAATTCCTTATTAATAACACCCTCAATAACTAATTTTACAAGGTTTTGTTGATTAATTTCACTCTTAAGAGTTTGTAAAATATTTGCCCTTGCAACTGCCCAATTTTCATAGTCAGTTAAATTAATGGTGCGTTCAAAGTATTCTCTAGAAGAAAAAGGAATAAACGAAATAAAATCAGTTTTAGCAGTATCTATTAAAACAAAGCCTTTTTGCCCTAATTCATCAAACCCACGACCGTCTAAACAACCCGAATAAGCATATTTACCAGTTAAATCTAAATCACCCACGTTAAAAGAATGATAATGCCCGAGTGCTAGGTAGTTTATATTCTTCTCTCTAAGAAGAGGCAAGGAAATCGTTCCATTTTTAGTTTTACCCTTATAGTCTACAACCTCACCGTGCATAACTAAAACGTTAAAATTATTTTTATTAAAATTACATTGCTCGCAACAATGATTATAAGAGTTTGAGTTAACTATTCCAGAGATGATTACTTTATCATACACAAAAGAAGAAAACCCTTGGTCAAACTGCTTAAAATTACAAGGAAAAGAGTCGAACATCTCGTTATTTTTCAACTCGTCGTGATTACCTTGAAGATATAAAAAATCAACACCATCACAATTTAAGATAGCGTTTTTAACCCTCTCAATAGTCTTTTTAGTAACTTTATTACAATCAAAAAGGTCGCCGGCAATGATAACTGCAGTTATTTGGTTTTCCTTTGCAAACTCACATAACCTTTCAAAAGAACGTAGAATTTCTTCTCTACGAATAGTCGATAAAGAAGATGGTAGATAGTCTATTTTTGAATCAATATGTAGGTCAGCAGTATGTATAAATTTCATAAATATCCCTTTAAAGTATTATACAACAAAAAGACGTTCTTGAAAAGAAAAAACCGAAAATAATAAAAAATTATTTTCGGTAGGCTACGTTTAGAGTATTACGTTTATTAATCTTGTTTTTGTTTTAATTTACGTAGGTTAAACTTATACAAAGTGTGAAGTTTAGGCAAATTGTATCTTAAAATGGAATTTGACATAAAATTTAACACCAAATTCACTATAGCAACTGGTAAACCTACGCTTAGGCGAAAACCCCAAGGGCAGATAAAAATAATTAAAAAACCAAAAATCATGCAGGCAAGGTGAACTAGTATTCCATAGTTGGCCTCTATGATAAAGCGTTCAACGTATTTGTTATCTTTCGTATCCCCTAGTTTGTTCTTTCTAAAACCGGTTACAGCACCGAGTTCTAGAACTTTATCTTTCCATTTTTTAATTCCAATTTTTTCGTAGAAAATCTGCTCTTTTTTGGAGGCAGGATAAAATTTTTTTCTATCCACCGAAGCATATTTGCTAGGAATTATCCACCTCATTATAGTCGCAAATATGATATCAATCACTATTTCAATGATTACTGAAAGCAAAACTAAAAGGGTTATGTAATGCCAGGTCGTGCCAAGTGAATTGAAAAAAACGTTTCCTAGAATTGTAAAAATACTAGCTACACTAATAATTGATAGATATAAAATCATTTTTATTCACCATAGACAAGTGGTATGCCATAGACTTTTTCATAAAGTTCTTTCCAAACTCTATAATTTTCGTCCTTAAGGTATTCCATGTTTTCCTTATCGGTTAAATCTTTTTTAGGATAAATAGCCGGTAAAAACCATATTGTATATGCTTGAATAGGAAATCCGTCAACGTCTAATTTATCCGTGTCTTCCATAGTTATAAAGGAAGGAATTATTGGAACGTTATTTTTAACGGCAAACCTAAACGCTCCATTTTTTAGTGGACGAGGTTTACGATAATTCCACCACATTGCCTGTTCAGGGTAAATAAGAATTTTCTCTCCTCTGTCAAGCAATGTAGATACAGAAGACATGAATTTTTTCATTGTTTTAATATTGCTACTAAGTGGCAAGGTATTGCAATGACGAAATAAAAATCCAAAAAGACCCTTAAAGTTGGTATAGTTACCCTCCCTAATTACCTTGTAAAGAAAATGCCCTTTAGGAATATCATTTCTAATCGCTCTATAGATTGCATAGTTATCTAAAACACTAAAATGATTGCAAGTAATCAAAGCACCAGCCTTAACTTGTCTATAATTGTCTAATCCGTTAATCTCTTTTATTATGAACAAACCCTTTTTTATTAGTTTTTCATAATAGTTAATAGCAAGCCTATTGCCTATTTTATTAAAGAATCTAGTTGAAAACTTCTCGCCTAAATAATCGATTTTATCAGGCAAAAGTTCAATGGTTTCTGGGTCGTCCTCAACGTCCTTATCCCATAGACCTTGCTTTTCGTATTCTTTTATTCTCTCTAAAATTTTTAATCTGTATTCAGATTGCATAATTATCCCTTTTTATGAAAGAAATTCCTGTAATTAACTTCACTCTTCATATATTTTTCAGCAGTTTTTTGCAAATTAATGAAAGCCGTGTCGTCTGCTTGCTTATCCTCAAAAGTATAATTTTTTTTCATAGTGATTAGCTCGTCGTAATAAGGTGTTTTATAGGCGTATTTCCAAAAGAATTTTTCGTATCTAACACCATCGTAATGCCAAGGCTTTAGGTTAAGTTTATAATGAATTAATCTTAAATCATTATCATTAAATTCATTATTAAACGGTGTTTTATTCCAGCCGATTTCAGCATAGCCTATTTTATCTTTACATAAAACGTTGAGATAATCTTGGTCGGGCGCAACCTCAAACTTATGAGTGTGCATAAAATCAATAAACTTCTCTTCTATGTTCTCCTTTCTATATTGAACGCAGTTTATTAATAGAATTCCTGAGTTAAAATAATTTTCTCTCTTAACTCCTAAAAACTCTTCGGAATATTTACCAAAAACTTCAAATTGAGTCATTGTCTCTTCGTGAATTGCCACGAAAATATTATCTTTTACATCATAATTATACAAATTAGCCACGTCGGCAACTAACACAATGTCGCAATCTAAATATAAAACCTTTTCATATTGAGGAAATAGAGAAGGAATAAAAATTCTATAATATATCGCCTTAGTGTAGTAATCTCTTAAATGAATTTTGTCTTTATTGATTTTATCCATTCTAGATGCCACGTCGATAAACTTTACACTCATATTAGAAGAGTTAAATTTACTAAGTTTTTTTTCGTTTTCACTGGTTATCCCGGTATTTAAAACGTAAACATTATAAAAATTTTCTTCGCTAGCATTATCAAGTATTGAACTTAATGCAACTGCCAAAAATGGGCAATAGTTGTCATCTGCTGAAAACACTATTGGAATTTGTTTTTTTGAAGCGTTCATTATTTAATCATCCTGTATTGTTTGATTTTTACATAAGGAATAACGAAGATTCCTTGTTATAATAAATATTTTCTTAGTTTATTAGGTATTTTACACTATGTAGGTTAATTTTACAAGTTTATTGTCTCTACCAGTAAAAAAATCAGGTTGAAAGATAAGATAAAACAACTCTCGCAATTCTCAACATTGTCTTTCGAACTCTACCAGCAGTAGAAAACATGTAAAATTTACTTGATTTTTATAGAAAATGTTGCTATAATTAAAACATATGAAAAGTATTAAAGAAATTTTAGCAACCAACCTCACAAATCTTAGACTTGAAAAAGGGTGGACACAAAGCGAACTAGCCGAAAAATTAAACTATACTGATAAGTCTATTTCTAAGTGGGAACACGGAGAAACTACCCCACCAATAGATGTTTTAAAAGAGTTATCTACCCTTTACGACGTTTCACTTGACTTTTTAACAACCGATTGCCCTGACGAAACCTACGATAGAGTGTTTAACGATAGGCGCAACAAAACTAATAAAATAATAATCACCTGCCTTGCCGTCTCGTTAGTATGGCTAGCAGCAACTATTTTCTACGTATATACTTCAATTCTTTTTAACACAAGTTATTGGATTGCTTTCGTAGCAGCAGTTCCTCTTTCATCAGTTGTTTTACTAATTTTTAACGGCATTTGGGGAAAACGAATTTATATCTTTTACCTGACTTCCATCTTGATTTGGTCGATATTAGCAACTATTTTCCTTTCAATTTCACAATATAATTTGTGGGTTATATTTATTTTAGGTGTTCCACTACAAATAGCAACTATTTTATGGTCCTTCTTAAGGTCAAATAAGAGTTTAGTTAAAAATAACCCTACACCATATAAAATAAGAAAAAGGTCTTGATTACAAGACCTTTTTGTTATTTGTTTTCTATAATCTTTTTGCAACAAAATAATATATTGGAAGATTATCCTTCCTAAATTTAATTTCATACTCGGTTTGAACGCTACTTACTTCTCCAGACTTTAACTTTTCTGTGCAGTTATCTACGCTAAAACCAAACTTATTTACTTGCGCCATGGAATATTCAAAAAACACTTTATCGTCCGTTTTAAGTTCGATTTTGCCGTCTTTTTTTAGCATATTAACGTAGAATCCCATAAGCCTATCACACGTAAGTCGTCTATTTTCATATCTATCACCTGGAAATGGTGGTGAGAAATTTAGATATAAGGTTGATATAGAATTGTCCGGGATGTATCTCGGAAGATATTCTGCCCCACAATTAAAAAACCTTGCGTTATTAATTCCATACGCTTTAAGACGCTCGCACGCCATAACAATAATGTTATTCAATAGCTCAACGGCAATATAGTTCTGATTTGGATTAAGCTTTGCAGATTCGCATACAAACAAACCTTTACCACAACCTATCTCTAGCGAAACAGGGTTTTCGTTTCCAAATATTTTAGTAAGGTCAAAGTATCTTTTATCTTTAATTGCCTCTCTAGCATCAGGAATATCAAAATCTGCAACAAATAAAATATCGCTAACCTTTTCTAGCCTTTCTTCAAGATTTTTCTTTCTTCTAATTCTCATAAAAATTCCTTAAAATTCGATATATATATTCTATCATTAAACATAAAAAATATCTATTATATTGGGCAATTTGTTGCAAATATTTTTATTGAATGATATAATTATACTCGTTTCGGGGTATAGCGCAGTTGGTAGCGCGCTTGTCTGGGGGGCAAGAGGTCATGGGTTCAAGTCCCGTTACTCCGACCAAATTCTTATCCACCACCCTAACTGGTGGTTTTTTTATTTTCCAAATAATAAAAAGACAGTCTTTCGACTGTCTTTTTAAATTTAAAATTATCACATTAAACCTATCATTAGGTTACAAGCTAGAACAATTAATACTAGTGCGATTGGATAGGTTGATGCGTATGCGCCTGCAACGTCATCAGTTTCAGCAGTGCTGATTAGAGTTCCTAAAGCAGGAGTTGAAGTCATACCACCAGTTATTGAACCAAGATTGCTTAATAATGGCAACTTTAAGACCAGACCACCTATAAAAAATCCAACAATCATTGGCACAAGTGTCATAACAGCGCCAGCCAATAAACCGTAAAAGACAATAATTCCACCACCAGCTTGTGAAATTTGGGTTACCAACTGAACGCCACCATCTATACCTGCACCAATTAGGAAAAGCATTAATCCTAATTCTCTAAGAACCTTTGCCGAACGAGTAGGAACTTCTAAAGAAAGCCTGCCTATTCTACCAAAATGTCCAAAGATTAAGCAAGCAACCAAAACCCCACCTGTTGTTCCCAGAGAGAAGCATGCACCGCTATACCCTTTGCCCGTTAAAGGAACTTTTATGCCACCTAAAACTAAACCAAAAACGATTGCCAAAGCCATTGGCATTAAGCCAAAGTCGTCACATGTAAGCAACTTTTTGGCTTCTTTCTTTTCTGTCGACACAATAACACTTGGTTTTAACAAGCCTCTTTCATAAGCCATGTCTGCCTTTAAAAATTTAGGCATAAGTTGAACGAATAAAACAACACCAATAACACCAAAAGGATATGCAATAGCTTGCCCCATGGTAACTAAACCTTCGTTTGTCGCAGCCTCTAACGCAGAAGAATATCCAGGTGTCGAGGTAAGCGCACCAGATAGTAAACCAGCAGAATATTCAGGGCCAATAGCAGGAACTAATGCAAATAAAACGGCAACAAGAACCCCCGAAAGAATAATAATGACACCCATTGGAATATAGGTTTTAATATTTTTTTTGAAATCTCTAAAGAATTTAGGACCTGCAATAAAACCAACCGAACCAACGAATAATACTAAACCTATATTTTGAACAGCACCTTTATAATAAGAAAGATTAGTTGAGCCAGCTTGAATAACCACCTTGTTAGCCTTGTCAATGATTTCAGCTTGAAGATGAAATGCACCAATAATTGGCCAATCAGAAGGAATGAGCGTGCATACGTAACCGAAAAGTATTGCCACCAAAAATACGCCGGCAGTCCCTAGAGATATACCTTTTATAGTAATTCTTCCAATTAAATATCCTAATGCAGATACAATAAAAATTCCAGCTAAAAAAGCAGAAAAACCAATTACTGTTCCAACGCCAGTTTGAGTTCCCATAACGTTGCCATATTTATCGAAAACAACCTTACCTTTAAGAGCCGAAATAACACACCAAATAGTAACTCCAGCAACTGCTAATAACCCAATTGCTATCCACAGCCATTTAAGTTTTTTATTTATAGAAGGATTATTGTCTTCTAAAGTTTCTTGTATTTTTTTTTCTTTTTCCATAAGCCACTCCTTTTTTGTATATTAAATATTTGGTTGCTTTGTATAGTTAGGAAGAAGTTGAGGAGATAACTTGGTTGGCTTTAAGCCTGCCTCGTCAAGTTCCTTCTTAAAATCTTCAACGTGAGAAAGAGTTAAGTCTTTAAGCTCTACACTCTTACACTTTTCGCCTGCATTCTTTCCTGCGTTTCGACCAAACACGATAATATCAAGTAAAGAGTTACCCATTAGACGGTTTCTACCGTGAATTCCTCCCACAGCCTCACCTGCTACGAATAAGTTTGGAACGGTGGTGCTCATGCCATCAGCATTAATATCTAAACCACCGTTTTGATAGTGTAGCGTTGGATATACCAGAATTGGCTCTTTACGAATATCAATTCCGTATTTACCAAACATTCTAAGCATTGCAGGAATACGTTTTTCGATAGTTCCTTCTCCACCAATCATTTCAATCATCGGAGTGTCAAGCCATACGCCTTGACCATCTGTCGTCTTAATGCCGTTATCACGTTTGTTACATTCTCTAATGATAGAAGATGCAGTTACGTCTCGAGTTTCTAGTGAATAAACAAATGCTTCGCCATCTTTATTAACTAATTGAGCGCCTAATGAACGAACTTTTTCAGTAACTAATGCACCGAAGATTTGAGTAGGTTCAGCAACGCCTGTTGGATGATATTGAAGTGTATCTGGATATAAAAGCTTAGCACCTGCTCTATAACCTAAAACCAACCCGTCGGCAGTAGCGCCGTAGTGGTTAGAGGTTGGGAAACCTTGATAATGTAGTCTTCCTGCACCACCCGTTGCGATAATAACGGTTTTTGCTTTTGCAATAAGAATATCTTTGGTTTCCATGTTCATAAGAACTGCCCCTGCAACCTTACCCTCGGTATCCTTGATTAATTCGATAGCAGAAGTAAAGTCAACTACAGGGATACCACGATTTAGAACTTCGTCGCGAAGAGTTCTCATGATTTCAGCACCTGAATAGTCCTTACAAGCGTGCATACGTTTTCTACTTGTTCCACCACCGTGGGTAGTAACCATAGTGCCGTCTGCATCTTTATCGAACATAACGCCTAATTCATTTAACCATTTAATAGCGTCAGGAGCGTCGTTTACTAATTTATATAGTAATTCGTGTTTTGCTGCAAAGTGTCCACCACCAAAAGCATCTAGATAGTGAATTGCAGGGCTATCGTTTGGCTTGTCAGCTGCTTGAATACCACCTTCAGCCATCATAGTGTTAGCGTCTCCAATACGAAGCTTGGTAACTATCATAACATTTGCGCCCTTATTATCAGCCTCGATAGCAGCAGAAGAACCTGCGCCACCACCACCAATAATTAATACGTCTACGTCGTAATCAGGCTTTGAAAGGTCGATTTCCATATCTAAAACCCTTGATTTACCTTGTAGAAGGTCTGCAAGTTCATGTAAAACCTTGCCACCTTTATTAGGACCAACCTTTAAGTTTTCATAAGCGCTTTCAATGTAGTCTGGGTGATTTTCTTTCAATACTTCTTGTTTTTCATCAGCAGACATTCTGCCAAACAATTTAGAAAGTCTTTCTTCTCTGGTAGCCTCTACCTTTTTCATTGATTCTAATTGTTCTTTAGAGTAGTTATACATATTCCACCCTCCTACTTTTCGATTTCTCTATTGTTGTAAAGTTCTTTTAACTCTTCAACAGGCTTATTCATAAGAGTTTCAATTAACTCTACGTATTTACCATCTTCAATTTCTTTAACTCTGTCTAAAAGATGTTGAGATTCTGGAGCGATATACTTACCATATAAACGCCTAGAAAGTTCTGCAACTTGTGGGTGAGAAATCCCAGCAGGACAGCGTGAAGAACATACGCCACACATAACGCAGTCAAAAGACTCTTCTGCACACTTTTCGAATTCGCCACGTTGAGCGTAAGCAATGTATTGCATAACGTTTAACGATTGGGTGCATGCCTTGGTGCAAGCGTTACAACCCACGCAAGCATAGATTTCTGGATATAGTTGCATCATAATTTGTTCAGTTGGTTTAACTTTTTCGATGTCATAAATTTCCTTGATTAAAGGGAAAGCAGGTAAAGTTGCAACATACATATTATCTTCAACCTTAGTTTGACAAGCAAGGCAAGCGTGCAGTTCTCTATCACCCTTTATACGATATATCGTAGAGCAAGCACCACAAAATCCGTTACGACAACCACAGCTACGAACTAGTTGATACCCAGCGTATTCCATTGCCTTCATAATAGTTAGGCTTTCTGGAACTTGATATCTCTTGCCGAACAAAAATACATTGACTATTTTTTCCATATGTTCTTCTCCTTCTTAATATTCATCTGGAAGTTCGTCTAGTTGGTCCATTCTAAATACAGGACCGTCTTTACAAACGTATTTAGAACCAACGTTACAACGACCACATTTACCAATACCACATTTCATACGAAGTTCAAGGGTTGTGTAAACTTGCTTATTATCAAAGCCAAGTTCTGCTAGTCCTTGTAAGGTAAACTTAATCATTATTGGTGGGCCACATAAAACAGCAGTTTTATTAGGTTCAAAACCTAATTCTTTAACGTAACTAGGAACGAAACCTACGTGTCCGTCCCAACCTTCTTGTTCCCTATCGATAGTTAAGTGAACGTTTACGGTTGGGTCGTTTTTCCATTCGTTTATAATTTCTTCAAAGAAAACTAGGTCGTCTTTACTTCTTGAGCCATATACTATATCTACTTTACCGTAATTCGCACGATTATCTCTTACGTAGTTAATTACTGAACGAACAGGGGCTAAACCGATACCACCTGCGATAAATAACATATCCTGACCTTTGAATTCAGTTTCTACTGGGAATCCGTTTCCGTAAGGTCCTCTAACGGTGATTTGTTGACCAACTTCTGCAGCGTGTAACCATTCGGTAACGCAACCACATTTCTTGATTGAAAACTCTACGTAATCTTTATTCGTAGGAGAAGAGGTTATAGAAAATAGCGCTTCCCCAACGCCCGGCATAGACAACATTGCACATTGACCTGGCTTATGAATAAAAGGTTTCTTTCCGTCTAGAGTAAGAACTCTAAAAGTTTTAACGTCTGGAGTATCTTGTCTTACTGCAACGATTTCACAAACAACGGGAATTAATGCTTCGCTTACGTTATTCATTTTCATTTCCTCCTAGAGTTTTCATTACTTTTACAATATTCATTGAGATTGGACACTTTGCTACGCATCTACCACAACCTACACAACTAAACATTCCGTCGTTATTAGTTGGAAAATATACGAGTTTATGCATAAATCTTTGACGGAAACGCTCTAATTGAGTTAATCTTGGTTGACCTGCACTCATTTGTGTGAACTCCGAATACATACAAGAGTCCCAACATCGGAAACGTTCTACGCCATTATTTGTCTTAAAGTCTTTAATATCGTAACATTGACAAGTTGGACATACGAAAGTGCAAGTTCCACAACCAAGACATGATTTAGATAATAATTCCCATTCAGGAGCATCAAAGTATTTTTGAGTTAAACCACTACCGAAAGCATCTGCTTTTAGTTTAGCAAGTGGAAGTTTTTCAGTAATTGCCTTAATTTCTTCTTGAACCTTTTGAGCGTCTTCTCCGTCGTCCTCTACGGTAACCTTATCTAGTTTGGATAAGAGTTTTTCTCCCTTTTCGGTTTTAGCATCTAGATACAAAGCGTCGTTTGTTTTGTAGCAAACGATATCTCCTGCTGGAGATGATGCGTCTACACCAAAAGTTTTACAAAAACAAGTTTCATCTGGACGATTACAAGCCATTGAAATTATAACGCCGTGTTCTCTTCTAGTAGCGTAGTAAGTGTCTACAGGTTCAACTAGGAAAACTCTATCTAAAACTTCTAGGCTCTTAACGTCGCAACCACGAACACCGAATACTACGAAATCTTCAGCCTCTTTTCTATTGTCGATAACTTCAATAGTTTTGCCTTGGGTTTTGAACTCCATTAAGCATTGGGTTTGTGGGAAGAAAAGGTCTTTTGGACTACGGTCAGTTTTAAGAACGTCGCTCATGACCATTCCGTTTTGATATTTTTTAAAGCTTGCATTACCGTTTGTCGTTTCAACTGGGATATACAAATCCATTAAGGAAGAAATCTCGTTGAATAATGCAGTTTGATTAGCAATTAAACACTTACGCATATTACTTTTCCTCCTTATTAACGGCATCAGCAGGTTCGATATCTTCTTTAGTATAGTTTACTAATGGAGCACGGCTACCCTCAACCTCACCTGCTTGATAATCGCCATAGAACTCATTTATATCCTTAATAAACTTTCTATTTAATAAATGTAGTGGAATTCCTTGAGGACATACTCTCGAACATTCGCCACAGTCGGTACATCTACCTGCAACGTGGAATGCTCTAATTAAGTGGAACATCTTTTCTTCAAATTCGTTTGCAGGAGATTTATTTTCAACACCAGAATTAGGGTTGTTAAAAACACACTTTTCACAAGTGCACGCTGGACATACGTCTCTACAAGCATTACAACGAATACATTTTGAAAGTTCAGTTTGCCAGAAAGCAAATCTCTCGTCTGCAGTCATTTTTTCAAGTCTTTCCACTTGGTCAAAACGATTACTATCTAAAGCCTCTCCGTCTTCGCCTATTAATTCGTCGTAATAAACATGTTTTTTGCTCTTACAATTAACGCAACGTTCTTGTAAAACGTCCTTTTTGCTAATAGTTTTAATTCCGTCGTAAAGAGTTTCAACAACAAGGTTGTCGCCTTCTGCCTTGATAGAAACAATGCCGTCGCCTACAAGGTCCTTAATCTTTTTAACGTCAACCATTCCGTCGCAAGGAATACCGATTGCATAAACCTTTTCTTTGTCGAAACGGTGCTCGGTTAATAATTGATTAAAACTATAAGTATCGCATGGTTTAAGGAAAACTAAAACTTTATTGTCGCCCTTGCGAGTTTCAGCAACTAAATATTTTGAGAAGTTAGCGCCTGAAAAATCGTCAAAAACGAAGTTTTTTTCCATCATTTCAGTTGAATAGAAAATTGATGGGGTTTGGTCGTATGCAAATTCGCCCTTCGACCAACCTAATATTCTATCAATTTTTCCACTACTTAATAGTTCGTTTGCTTTGTCTATAAGAACTTCACGATTTATTTTTTGCATCTTAAGTCCTCCAATCTCTTGTTTTCGCCAAGAGCAGTAACAGTTTCAACGAACTCGTTCATAGTTTGAGCAAACTTTGCGCCTTCTGCAGCAGAAACCCATTCAACACGAGTTCTACCCTTTTCAATTCCTAAGTAATCAAGCATTGAAAATAATAGCGCCATTCTTCTTCTAGTGTAATAGTTACCAGAGGTATAATGACAGTCTCCTGGATGACAACCACAAATGATTACACCGTCTGCCCCTCGTTGGAAAGCACGAAGAATAAACATTGGGTTAACTCTACAAGAACATGGAACTCTAATAACCTTAACTTCTGCAGGGTATGCTAAACGGTTACTACCTGCAAGGTCAGCACCAGCGTATGAACACCAGTTACAACAAAAGGCAACTATTTTTGGTTTGTATCCTTCTACTTGCATATTGCATCTACCTCCGCCATAATTTGTTTACTGTTAAATCCTTTAAGGTCCATAGCACCTGAAGGACAAGCAACTGTGCAACAACCACAACCTTGACAAATTGCCTCGTTAACTTGAGCAACTCTTCTAATAAGAGTGGTTCTATTAGGTCCTCTAAATTCTTTATCTTGGTAAGAGATTGCACCGTAAGGACAAACCTTTTCACAAGAAGAACAGCCGTTACACATCATTTCATCTGAATGAGCAACGCAAGGGTTACCTTTTAACTTATCTTTTGATAATAGGCCTATAACCTTGGCTGCAGCAGCACCTGCTTGAGATACCGTTTCAGGAATATCTTTAGGCCCTTGACAACAACCTGATAGGAATACACCAGCCGTTGGGCTTTCTACAGGACGAAGTTTTGGGTGTGCTTCGGTAAAGAAGTCGTTGGTATCCATACTAGCAGTAAGCATGGTTGCAAGAGGTCTAGCAGACTTATCAGGCTCGATAGCAGCAGCAAGAACTACCATATCGGCTTCCATATTGATTTGTTTGTTAGCAAGAAGGTCTGACGCTCTAACCATAAGTTTATCGCCTTCAGGAGAAATCTTACCAACCATACCTTTAATATAATTAACACCGTATTCTTCAGCAGCACGACGATAGAATTCGTCGAAGTTCTTACCTGGCGTTCTAACGTCAATATAGAACACGGTAACGTCGGTATCTGGGTATTTATCACGAGTTAACATTGCGTGTTTTGCAGTATACATACAGCAAATCTTCGAGCAATATTCCTTGCCTTTTTCAGCGCAAGCAGCACAACGAGAACCAACGCATTGAACGAATACGATTTTGTGTGGGTGCTTTCCGTCTGATGGACGAAGAAGTTTACCTGCAGTTGGACCTGCAGCGTTCATCAAACGTTCGTATTCTAGTGAGGTAACAACGTCCTTGCTTTGGTTATAAGCATACTCGTCGAATTTTTCCATACTAATTGGGTTAAAGCCGGTTGCAGCAACGATAGCACCGTATTTTTGGTTGATAAACTCGTCCTTTTGGGTGTAATCAATAGCGTTTGCCGTGCAGACTTTAGCACAAACACCACATTTTCCGGTTTTTAACATTGTGCAGTAGTTAGGGTCGATAGTGGCAACCTTTGGAACTGCTTGAGCAAATGGAATATACACTGCTCTTCTATTATCCATACCGAGGTTGAATTCGTTTGGAACTTTCTTTTGTGGGCATTTTTCCGTGCATAAACCACAACCCGTGCAAACGTCTTCTTTAACGAAACGTGCTTTTTTCTTAATAATAACTTCAAAGTTACCTACGAAACCACGAACGTCTACAACTTCGCTGTATGAATAAATTTTAATCTTTTCGTGTTGAGCAACGTCAACCATTTTTGGCGTTAAGATACAAGCAGCACAGTCAAGAGTTGGGAAAGTTTTATCAAGTTGAGCCATCTTACCACCAATGGTAGGTTTGGTTTCAACGATATCAACTTCAAAACCAGCGTCAGCAATATCTAGCGCAGTTTGAATACCTGCTATACCACCACCGATAACGAGCGCTCTCTTTGTAACAGGACTTTCACCTGCAGTAAGAGGAGCGTTAAGGCTAACTTTAGCGATAGCAGTTCTGCCTAAAACGATTGCTTTTTCCGTTCCTACGGCAATATCTTTATGTATCCAAGAACATTGTTCACGAATATTTGCGATTTCGACCATGTAAGGATTGATTCCTGCAGATTCAGCCGTTTTTCTAAACGTTCCTTCGTGCATTCTTGGAGAACAAGAACAAACTACGATACCCGTAAGATTATGTTCTTTAATAGCGTCTTTAATCATTTCTTGTCCGGCTTGCGAACACATGTATTGGTAGTTAGTAGAAAAAACAACGCCTGGTTCGTTTTTCAAAGCCTCTGAAACGGCTTTTACGTCAACGGTGCCGGCAATGTTACTACCACACCAACAAACGAATACTCCTATTCTTTGCATTTGTATTCTCCTTTACTTGGTATATTTTCTAAATGCCGTTACTATTGCTTGTTGAGGCATATCTTCGTCGAGAAGTTCTGGAATCATATCAGGTTTAAGATGATTAGAGTCTTGTTTGCGAATTACACTTAAACGGATAGATTCAATTAGTTTTGCAGGTTCAACGCCTCTAGGACATCTGTCAACACAAGCAAAACAGGTTAAGCATTTATATATAGACTTTGAATTAAGTAGAGGCTCTATATCCCCCGTTTCAACCATGTAAACGAATTGATGTGGATGGTATTCCATTTCGTCATACGCTGGACAAGTTCCAGAGCATTTTCCACATTTCATACATTTTCTTGGATTAACTCCACTTCTATGGATAATATCTTGTATCATATTGTCTTTAGAATTTTCCATATTTTACTCCTTAACACCTAGCGTTTCAGCGAGCAAGTCGGTGAAATATACTACCGGCACGTCGTTTGAATGTTTTTTAAGGTTATACATACATAGTGGGCAGGCAGTTACGATAATATCTGCACCTTGAGATTTAGCGTTGTTAGAAATCTTTTGGCTCTTTACTTTAGCAGAATTAACATCTTCTAAAGCGATATATCCACCACAACACTCGTTTTTGTAAGCATAGTAAACAGGTTCACCACCTAATGCCTTTACTAAATCTTCCATGATGGTTGGATTTTCAGCATCGTCCATAGCCATTACTTTACTTGGACGAAGAAGTAAACATCCATAATAACAAGCAACCTTCTTTCCTGCTAGTGGATTAACTACCTTTTCTTTAACCTTTTCGTAGCCAATTTTATCACGAAGAAGTTCTAAATAATGGATAACTTCTGCTTCACCATTATATTCGCCATCGTTAAGGTATCTGTTAACTTTGAAAGCAAAATTGTTTGGATTTTCTTTCATTGCGTTATTCGTTTGCTTGATAACGTTGTGGCATGCAGAACATACTGTTAAAAGTGGTTGACCTTTTTTGCTTGCCTCTTTTAATGCACGAACAGAAGAAAGTTTTGTAGCAATTTCGTCGTTAGCAGTGGTAAATGCGCCACCACAACATTGCCAATTATCAATTTCTTCTAGCGTTACGCCTAAAACTTCTGCACATTTGCGTGATTGCACGTCTAATTCTTTAGCTTTGGTTTTAAGTGTGCAACCTGGGAAATAACTTACTTTCATACTGTTCCTCCTGTGAGCCATGCTAAATAAAAAATTACAACAACAAGTTCCACGCTTGTTTCGTTATTATTATAGCAAAAAAATCCTTTACTTGTAAAATTTTTATATAACTAATTAAAAAATTTCTTAAGTTTTTTAGAAAAAAATGTAAATTATTTTAAACTAAATAACAAATACTGTTAATTTTTAACATTTTAGGTAGTTTTTGCCTATCTTTTTGCAAAATTTAGATATAGTATAAATGATATAACGGTGATAATTTTTTTCAAAATCTTTTTAATAAACACAAAAAACGACTTGAAAATTCAAGTCGTTTTTGCATTGATTATATTTTCTATTTTTTAAATAGTTTTCTCATGAAAGCAGGTAACTCTCTTCCCTTCTTTTCCGGCTCTTTCTCTGGTTCGGCTTGAACCTCTTCAACCTGTTGAACGTTAGTTTCTTCAACTACTTCCTCTAGGCTTTCAGTTTCTTGAGCTTTCGCCTCAATCTCTCTTAATAGTGGAGGGATAGACGAATCTACCTCGTCGTTAAATTGAAAGGTTGGTTTAACGTCAATTTTTTCTTCGCTATTATTAGGAGAAAAACCCGTTGCGATAACGGTAATTTTAACTTCGTCAGAAAGTGATTCGTCAATAGTTTGACCAAAGATTATATTTGCAGATGGGTCAATAATTCCTTGAACTAATACTGCAGCCTCGTTTACTTCGCTAAGCATCAAGTCTCTGCCACCGGTTACGTTAAGAATAATTGATTTAGCACCTTCAATTGTAGTTTCTAGTAGTGGACTAGAAACGGCTTGTCTAACCGATTCAATAACTCTGTTTTCGCCCTTCGCTCTACCAATACCCATATGCGCTAAACCTTGGTTTCTCATAACGGTATTTACGTCTGCAAAGTCTAAGTTGATTAATGATGGCGTTGCAATTAAATCAACTATACCAATTATACCTTGTTTTAGCATATCGTCTGCAACCTTGAATGCGTCTAACATACAAGTTTGAGGTGGTAAAAATTGCAACAATTTATCGTTTGGAATTATAACCAAAGTGTCGACGTATTTCTTTAGGTTTGCAATACCCTTGTTAGCGTTTTCGTTTCTAACTCTTCCTTCAAAAGAGAAAGGTTTGGTAACGACAGCAACGGTTAATATACCTAATTCACGAGCAATTCTAGCGATAACGGAAGCAGCGCCCGTTCCCGTTCCACCACCCATACCTGCAGCGATAAATAGAAGGTCTGTTCCTTGTAATTCGTTTGCAATGGCATCTTTAGATTCCTCAGCAGCTGCCTCACCAATATTAGGGTCGCTACCAGCACCCAAGCCTTTGGTTAGGCTTGCACCAAGTTGAATTCTATTGTCCGACTTAGACAATAGCAACGCTTGACTATCGGTATTAACTGCGATAAATTCTGCGCTTGTAATACCTGAATCTAACATACTGTTTATGGCGTTACATCCACCACCACCTACACCCATAACTTTAATAACTGCTGGGTTTATTCTACTGTTTTCTTGACCGAACATCTAAGTTTTCCTCCAATTTTTTACTTGTATTTATTGTTCTAATGCTATGCTTAATAGCGATAGCGTTGATGATTCTAAAGGATTATCCATTAGTGGAACTTGTGGGGCTATTACTTCAAAAGGAAGACTCATTCTAGATGCGATATACTCTTTGGCTCCCCTAATAAAGGCTAGTCCACCACCCGTAATTTTAATTGATACGTATTCGGGAACGATAAATGGAATTTGTTCCATACAAATAGAAATTTCGTCGCAAAAGCCATCTAGACTCGCACATATGGTTTTCTTAACTTCTTCGGTGTTGTAATAATGACCGTTTTCGCCGTCAATAACCTCAAAAGCACTGCCCGTTGTTATATGGCTCAAATTTGTTTTTCTTTTCACCGTCTCAGCATGCTCGAATTCCATATTAAATCTTTCTAGAATAGAGGCAGTGATATAACCTCCACCATAATCGAATGAGCGTTGATATACGATTCCATCTCCTTGAATAAGACTAAACGTAGTTGAAATATAACCAACGTCTACTAGAATTGAGATTCTATCTCTAGACTCGGTATCAAATAAAAACATGGCTTCAGCAAGAGCCGTCGAAACAAACTCTATGGAAGTAAACCCAGCCGTGTTTAACGCAGGTTTAACACATTCCATAAAATAATTATCGCAAAGTATAAACGATAGTTTTCCTTTTAATATTTCACTTTGAACACCAATTGGATTAGCCATTCTTCTCATGTCGTTAAGTTCATACATTATAGCCGACCTATTTATCAAAGTCTTTTTTGATGAATTTCCAACAAATGCAGCGTCAAATAGATTATCCACGTCTATGCTTGTAATTTTCTTTTCTTTCGCAAAGGAAATTTGACTACTCTTCACTACTACTTCGGTAAAGGCACCTGGAACACCAACGTATACTGTAGACACGTCTCCTCTAGCAACTTTTTTAAGGTAGTCTCCACACGATAATAAAATGTTTCTCAAGGCATTAACGTCAAAAAATACGCCTTCGGCAAAACCTTCGTATGAAAAGGCAGTTTTACCCTTAATTATAAAGGTATTATTAACTCCCTTTTCGCCAACGAGCGCCCTTATTTCAGACGAACCTATATCAATAATCGCTACTTGCTTTTTATGCATGCTATATCTCCTTGGTTAAATTCCTTCCCAAACGACGTAACTCTCGCCTGAATCTTGATAACTCGATTCAATTACGCCCCTAGCCTTATCATAGTCCGAGCCTAAATAATATCTTTCTAATGCATTAGAAATTTTTTGAACTCCCCTGTCGTGTCCTTTAACTATTCTTATAATTACGCCTGTATTCGTTTGAAAATTAACGAAATTAAGGTCTTTTGAGACTATTTGCTCCCCATTTGCACCTTCAACCATTTTGCTTATTTCAACGGAAGAAAAAGTATCGGTGTATTGTGCAATAGCAGACATGTTTAGCGTAGCCTCAAACAACGACTGGTCGCTAGTTTTAACCGTCTCCCCAACGGATATGCTCTCAATACTTAAGCCTTTAAGAGAAATATCAACGAGACTTTTATTTTTATATAACGAAGCAAAATCATCTTTACTTAGAGAATTTACTACAAAGCCTGTCCCATCTAAAACGTATACGTTTCCCCCGTTTTCTAAAGTGAAAACTTCGATTCTTTCCTTTAAAACTACGTTTAAGACGTTTGGAAAATCTTTTTCTATTGATAAGACTTCAAAATAAGAATGCTTTGATAAATCTTTTTTAACGTCCTCAACGTCCAAAAATAGTAGATTCTTCTTTTGATAAGAATTAAGCGTTTTTTCTACCTCTTCAACAGAGCAACCGTCAGTTACCGTGTAAGTAACTTTAACGTCCTTTATAGAAAAAATGAAAAAGAAAGAAAGCAATATTGCAAACGCACATATTACAGCCAACGATATAACGATTAGTCTTTTTGCTTTCATCTTTCACCTTACGTAATTATTTTAATATCAGCACCGAGATTTAAAAGTTTGTTAGGAAATTCAAAATATCCTCTTTCTATATGCTCAATGCCACTAACGACAGTTTTCCCCTCAGCCTTTAATCCGGCAATCAACAAGGACGCACCTCCCCTTAAGTCGGTAGCGCAAACCTCCTTGCCGTAAAGATTCTTTGCCCCTTTTATTGTAGCAACGTTTTCTATTACCTTAATGTTTGCGCCCATTGAATTTAGCTCTTCAACAAAGGAAAATCTTTTTTCAAAAAGCCTTTCAGTAACCAAAGAGTTTCCCTTACAAACGGAAAGATATGCCGTGGTTTGAGGTTGCAAATCAGTTGGAAAACCAGGATATGGAGCAGTCGATAGAGACTTTCCATTTGCTAGTTTCTCAAATTTTGCATATATTATATCATTTTTTATGCTTATATGGCAAGAGTTATTTAAAATTTTATTAACTAATATTTGGATATTTTTGATGTTAGCATTCTCAAATTCAGTTTTTCCACAAGTTATTGCACTAGCCAATAAATAAGTTCCAAACTCTATTCTGTCTGGAATAGGCTTAAATTTTGTTCCGTGCAGAGTGCTAACGCCTTGAATTTGTATACAAGAAGTCCCAGCACCATTAACTTTCCCCCCCATAGAGTTTATAAAGTTTGCTAGGTCAACGATTTCAGGTTCTTTAGCAACGTTGTGAATCACAACGACGTTCTCACCTAAAACGCTTGCCAAGATTATATTTATAGTCGCTCCAACACTCGGTATAGCCAAATGAATTTCGGCGTCTTTTTTTTGCATTTTTTCACAGAATATACCTTTATCACTTAGGCTAACCTTAAATCCTAGTTTTTTTATTGATGAAATATGTAAGTCAATAGGTCTAGCCCCTATGTTACAGCCACCAGGCAAGCAGATTTGTGATTTACCAAAAACGCCACAAAGAGCCCCCATAAAATATACGGAAGCTCGCAATTTTTTTGAATATTCTTCTGGCACGCAAAAACCATTTAGTGATTTAGCGTTAATTATTAGGTTATCCTCTTCAAATTTTGTCTTAACGCCTAGAATTGATAGGATTTTTATGGTGTTTAACACGTCTTGTATTTTAGGACAGTTTTCAATAACAACCTCGTCTTTCGTTAATATGGAAGCGCTTAAAAGCGCAAGAACAGAGTTCTTTGCGCTCTCTATTTTCACTTTTCCGTCTAATTTTCTTCCGCCTAAAATCTCAATCGCCCTCATCTTTTTCCCCTTAGAATTATATATTCTATTCTATGGGGAAATAGGTTAAAAAGTTAAAGATTTGAGCGAATAAATAATTTCAATCGTTTTCCCTAAAAAATATCTATTTTAATAAGCTTTTCATTAACTTAGGTTAACGTCATTTTATCCTTTGGAGATACTAAATAGAATCCCCATTTCAGCCATAAAAATTATTATGGCCGTATTACCACTTGAAACTAACGGCAACGGTAGCCCTGTTGGTGGAATACTTCCCGTTACTACTAGTGCGTTTATGATTACTTGTATGCCAAACACCATTGTTATTCCAACGGCTAAAACGTAACCGAATACGTCTTTTGCATTTACGGAAATTTTTAACCCCCTATAGACGATAAAAAACAACAAGGCAAAAAAGAAGATAATACCTACAAAACCTATCTCTTCTCCTATTATAGAAAGAATAAAATCAGATTCGGAAAAAGGTAAAAATGCATACTTTTGCCTTGAGTTAAATAACCCAACGCCAAACCATCCCCCAGAGCCTAACCCATAAAGTGATTGCAAAAGTTGATAGCCCTCGCCCTTTGGGTTAGACCAAGGATTTATAAATGCCGTTAACCTGTTTAATCTATAGGGTTCTATTAAAATCAAAACTACCCCTAATGCAAAAGCAGGAATGACTAGAATAAACAGATGTTTCCATTTCATTCCCGAGGCAAATAACATTGTTATCATTAAAAGCGCCACGCATACGGTTATAGACATGTTTGGCTCTAGTATTATTAGAAAACAAGTTGCACCACCATATAGCAAAACTGGCATAATTCCTACAAAAGATTTTGCCCTGGCTGGGTTTTTTGAAAAATAAACGGCAGTAAAGAGTATTAATGCAAATTTGGCTATATCGGATGGTTGAAAGGTAAAAGCGCCTAGGCTTACCCACCTTCTTGCGCCGTAATTTTCAACACCTATTTTAGGCACGAAAACGAGAACTAAGCTAATGAAAGAAACAACTGAAACGATAACCCAGAACTTTTTTAACTTGGTGTAGTCGTAGTTTGCAGTAAACAACATAGCAACTATTCCTAATAATATCCCAATTACTTGTTTTTTTACAAAATAAAAACTATCGTTATAGGTTGCTTTAGCTGAATAATTACTTGCCGAGTATATAAAAATTGTGCCTATTATCGAAAGTAGAACTACTGCGAATAGTAATATTAAATCCCCACTTGTTCTTTTTTTAGGCAGTCGCCTCATTCAGCATCTCCCATGACGAGCTGAACAAACTTTTCTCCACGCTCTTCAAAGTTTTTATATGCGTCAAAACTTGCGCATGCAGGACTGAATAAAACGCTTTCTCCCTCCTCGGCAACAATACTTGCTATTTTAACTGCAAACTCGAGGTCTGGAGTTACCGTGATATTTGAATAGTCGCATCTGCCTGCACAATCGAGCATATTAAATTTTGACGCACCCGTTAAAATTACGTGCTTAACGTTTTTTTCTTTTATTTTCTCAAACAAAGATTCATAAGTTTCGCCTTTTTCACTTCCACCTAAAATAAGCACGGTTGGTCGATTCATTGAATCCAACGCTGAAAGGGTCGACGCAACGTTTGTAGCCTTTGAATCGTTATAGTAATTAACACCCTCTTTTGAACATATTAATTCTATTCTATGTTTAACACCTTTTATATTTTCTAAGGCTTTACGAATATTTTCGTTTTTTATACCAATTATCTTTGAAACTGCTATAGCAAACAAAGCATTGTAAACGTTATGAATTCCACCTAGCGCAAGTTCGTTTTGATTAATTATTTTTTCCTTTTTATAATATAAGTCCCCATTAAGCAAATAGGCACCGTCTACCACTTCCTTTGTCGAAACCCAAACCACTTTTGCACGGCATTCATTGTAGAATTCTTTAGTTATCGAATCATCATGGTTTAGCACGCAAAACTCACTTTCGCGCTGATGCTTAAATATTCGTTTTTTTAGGTATATGTAATTGTCCATTGTGTAATGCCGTTCTAAGTGGTCTGGAGCGATATTTAAGACGCAAGAAATATGTGGACTAAAAAAAGATACCGTTTCAAGTTGAAAACTTGAAATCTCTGCAACGCATACGTCCTCCCTACCCATCTCTTCCACCCTAGAAGTTATAGGTATCCCAATGTTTCCACAAAGTTTAGAATTAATATCGCCTTGCTTTAATATCTCGTCTATCATTGTGCAAGTAGTAGTCTTTCCGTTTGTGCCTGTAACTGCAATAGTTAGTGGCGAAAGACATAATAAACCAAACTCAAACTCGCCCAAAATCCTTTTAGATTTTCTTTTTGCTTTTATTGCAATCTCGTTATTTATAGGCACACCCGGGCTAATAACTAATACATCGATTTCTTCTAATATTCCGTCAACGTCTTCTTCGCCGACAACTATTCCACCAAGCGTGATTAAATGGTTGATTTTTTCTTCAATAGACTCACTACGTAGTTGTTCGTATAGATAGCATTTGCCACCTTTTTCTAGAATCCTTTTTGCTACGGCATATCCACTTTTCGACACGCCCAAGACTAAAAATTTTTGATTTACAATATCCATAACACACCTCATAAATAAAATATGATTAGAAGTGTTCCTAATATGCCCGTTATTAAAGAATATAAATAGGATATTTTAGCCTCGGTTAGCCCTTTCATTTGCAAATGGTGATGAAACGGCGCCATAAGAAAAACCCTATTTTTGGTTTTCTTGAAGTAGCACACTTGAATTATTACTGAAAGAGAACTAAATACAAAGGTAAAGCCTAATACAGGAATAAAAAAACTATTCAACGAAAAGACGCTTATCGTGCCTATTAAACCACCTAGTGCTAGTGAACCCGTGTCTCCCATAAATACTTTTGCTTTGTTAACGTTAAAAATTAAAAAACCTAACAAACCACCTATAAAGCAAAGACTTAAATTAATTAATGAAATTGCACTTTCTTTATTAAGATAAACTCCTCCAGTCGTGTAAAGCTGAAGATAAATTATTATTGAAAGAAAAAATAAGTAAACAATTGAAACACTACTTGCAAGTCCATCTAATCCGTCGGTAAGATTCACACTGTTGGTTATCGCAACAAAAATAAAAACCACGATAGGGATTGTCCAATATCCCAAAACAATAGGTTTATCTAAAAAAGGTAAAAAGAATATTATAAGTCCGTATTTATATGCAAACAACCCTGCAATTAAGGCTATAATTAGTAAAAATGAAATTTTTTGATATGCTTTAAGACCTTCGTTATGTCTTAACTTAATTTTAATAAAATCATCTAAAAATCCCACCACCATAAAGGATAAACAAATGACCAATGAGACGAGAGAAATTCTATTATTAAACCCATTTAATACACAATAAGAAATTGCCGACGAAATAATAAAAAACAGTCCACCCATTGTAGGTGTCCCGCTTTTATCTTTATGTGTTTCTACGTATTTTAATATTGGCTGTCCTGCTTTTAATTTCCTAAGTTTTGGTATTAATATCAAACCAAAAATAAAGGTTAAACTAAAGGATATTAAAAGACCTAATAACGATTTTTTCACTTTTTGTTCCTTATAATATTTTCAATAGTATCTTTATCGTTATATGGTTTTTTTATACCAAATATTTCCTGATATTTTTCACTTCCTTTACCAGCAATTAATAAAACGTCTCCCTTTTTTGCAACGTTAATTGCGTATTCTATTCCTTGCTCTCGTTCCTGAACGATTATATAATTCTTGTTTTTCCTTAAAACGCCCTTTTCTATTTGCCAAATTATTTCCATAGGCTCTTCAAACCTAGGGTTGTCGGAAGTAATAACGGTAAAATCTGCTAGTTCAGCACTAACCTCTCCCATTTTCTCTCTTTTATCGCTATCCCTGTTTCCACCACAACCAAAAACACAAATTAGTCTATTACGTGTTGTTTGCTTTATTGCCGTCAAACTTTTTCTTAAGCCGTCGGGAGTATGGGCATAATCGACGTATACGTCAAAATCCCCTTCGTATACAGGCTCAAGCCTACCCGTAACGTATGGGATTTTTTCTAGGCAAGTTACAATACTTTTTGCTTTAACACCCATAACGTAACAAGCCGTAGCGCAAGCAAGATAATTATATACGTTAAATCTTCCTTTAAGTTTTATTTTTGTAATAAAGACCTCGTCAAAAAGATTAACGACAAAACTAGTTTGGTTTTTTAAGTGCTCTATATCTATTGCAAAAACGTCTGCTGGATTTTCAATACCGTATGTTATACAACCTTTCACGTTTTTAAAAATATCAATACCTAAATCATCGTCGACGTTAACAATAACGTTTTTAATTTGGTTTTTTATGAAAAAATCCTTTTTGGCTTTTGCGTAGTTTTCCATATTTTCAAAAAAATCCAGGTGGTCTTGAGTAAAATTTGTAAAAATTCCACAGTCGAACACAAGCCCCTCTAACTTGTCTAGATAGGTTGCGTGAGCAGATATTTCCATTACCACAACTTTAACTTCCTTATCTGCCATATCTCTAAAAATCCTATACAAAACTATAGGGTCTGGAGTAGTAAGATTTGCCTCGATTTCTACGTCATTATAAAAAGTTCCTAACGTTCCTATTACACCCGTATTTATGCCTGAATAATTTAAAACTTTAGAAATTAGATGTGCAGTCGAAGTCTTTCCATTAGTTCCCGTTACACCAATTAATTTGAGCTCTTTTTCGGGATTGTTGTAAAAATTACTAGCAAGAATCCCCATAACTTTTCTAGTGTTTTTTACAACAATTTGCGTGATAGAAGTTTCTATCTCCCTCTCGCACACGACTGCAACTGCACCGTATTTTTCAGCTTGTTTAGCAAACTGATGTCCGTCAAAATTTCCACCTTTAAGGCATATAAAAAGACTCCCGTTTACAACTACGTTACTGTCAATACAAAGGTCTAAAACGTCAACGTCGTTGTTTCCAATAATTTTTTCGACTTTCACGTTTTTTAGCAATTTAGATAACTTCATAATACCCTCTTTATGCTTGTGGCTTTAAATTTTTTAAATTAATAATTCCTTGAAAAACTTCTTTTGCATAAGGAGCGGCAACCGTGCTTCCATAATATTCCCCAACAGGCTCGTCAATAATTACCAGCGCTAAATACTTTGGGTCGTTAGCAGGAAAATAACCCACGAAAGACGATATATATTTACCACCTACTATCTTTCCATCTTGATATTTTTGGGCGGTTCCCGTTTTACCTGCAACTCTATATCCCTCAATATAAGCGTGCTTACCAGAGCCGTCGGCGACCACCCCCTCTAGCATTTCATTAAGGATATTAGATGCTTTCTTTGAAATGGTTGTATTTTTCAATACCGGAGTTTTTTTCTCTACTATTATTCCGTTTTTGTCATAGACTTTATTAACTAAATACGGCGTGTAGTATTTTCCACCGTTTATCGCTGAGGCTGTCGCGCTAGCAAGTTGAATAGCCGTTACGGCAACCGTTTGACCAAAAGCTATTCTTGCTAAATCAACGTCTAAAACGGAAGATTTAGGCAACACCATTCCTTGCGATTCGCCGTTAAAATCAACGCCCGTAACCTTGCCGTAATTAAATTTGTCAAGATATTTATACATAACGTCCTTACCTAAGGACATAGCCATGTCAACAAAAATAGGGTTGCAACTATTTAACAGCCCACCTTGTATATCTAGATTCGAATGTTTTCCGTTTGCATGATTATTCCAACATTTCACCTTTTGTCTACTAATATACCTGTATCTAGACGAAGAAAATACGTGAGTCGTTGAATAAGCGTTAGGATTTCCATCTAAATATTCTTGGATATTTGCCGCCGTAGTTAAAATTTTAAAGGTTGAGCCAGGCTCGTATACGTCGCAAAAAATATTATTTCTAGTTAGTTGGTTTAAGAGAGTTAAATCGTCTCTAGGAACTTCATTTAGGTCGAACGAGGGTTTTATGCATAACGCTCTAATCGCCCCACTTTGAGGGTCTAAGACTATCATTTGCGCCGATTTTGCGTTGTGAACTTGCATGGCTTTAGTCATTGCGCTTTCACACAAGGCTTGAATGTCGTAATCTATGGTTAGTTCTAGGTTTAAACCATCTGTTGCAGGAACATATTCTGCTGTTGAGCCGTCTATTTCAACGCCTATAATATCCGTTTGGTATAAAATTTCCCCATTAATCCCACTTAGATATTTATCATAATAAAGTTCTAACCCAGACTGTCCTTTTCCGTCAATTGACGTAAATCCAAGCGTGCTTGTTAAAAAATCACCGTAAGGATAAACCCTAGAATTATCTCTCGAGTAATAAACTCCGTCGTGAGGATTAACCAACAATTTATCTACTTGAGCCTTAGTTGCTTGTTTTTTTACCGTTACCTCACTAGAAGTTGTGTTTGTTAATCGGTTATAAACGTATTCATATTCTAAATCGAGTGCATCTGCTAAAAATAACGATACCTCTTTAACGCTCTTTATTGCGCTTTTCCTAACAAAAACCGAATAAGTATCGTCGTTAGAAACTAAAATCACACCGTTACAATCGGTAATAAGACCTCTTTTTGCAATAATAGGAATTTCCCTTGTCCATTGGTCTAATGCCTTAGTTTGTAACTCTACCCCCCAAATAACCTGAATGTAGAATAGTCTAACTAAAATGATAAAAAATAAAAAGGTTACTGCAAGTAAGATTGCAAATAACCTCTTTCGTAGCGTCGATATTGAAAAATCTTTTTTAATAATCGTTTCCCCTTTTGATAGTTTAATATAAAATATTCCTTGGGAAACTAATATATTACTATTTACTCATACCAAAATCGTTAATGGCTTTATCAATTACAGTAGAATTTGAAGAAGCATGTTCAATTTCAGCAGATAATGCATTATATTCAGCCTCATAACCTTGTAAAGCTTGAGCGCTCGCTAGATTTTGCTTGTTTAGAGAAGATAATACTCCCGTATTGATTACTATAAGCGCTAAAATCGCAACAACAGTCAATGCGTATAAGATAATTGCGAGTTTACCCTTTCCACTTAAACGATATTGCTTTTTTTCCTTTTCCTCGGTGCGCATTTCTGCACGAACCTCGTCTATGTCAACGTCGCCAAATTGCATGGTGGTTAAGGTAGGACGAATATCGTCGTCTTGAAGAGAGATAGCTTGAACTTCCGTTTGGGTTTCCTCTTGAGTCTCGGTTACAACGTCTCGAATTTCAGCAGTCTTATCGTAGTTTAATAACATGTCGAGATTTCTTCTCATTCTAGCCTTGGTTTGGTCAAAACTTTCTTGAGATTCTATATCACCCCTCATGTAATCGTCATAAGACGCAGGGGCATTTCTTTCTAAAACCCCTACGTTACTAACTGAGCTTTCGCTATAGAAAGAACTTCTTGAATTTTCTACACGTTTCGTAGTAACCATAAGATATTTCTCCTTTATCTATTGTTTACACCCTTTCGGCGACACGCAACTTTGCGCTCTTTGAACGACTGTTAATCTTTAATTCTTGCTCACTTGCAACTATTGGGTGCTTAGTAAGTATTTCAACCTCTTTTCTTTTACCACAAGTGCAAATTGGCATGCTCTTATCACAAATGCAATCAATTTCTAATTCTTTAAATGCACTTTTTACAATTCTATCTTCTAACGAGTGAAAAGAAATAATAGCGATTCTTCCACCCTTTTTTAAGGATAAAGCCATTTCCTTTATGGTTTCATAAAGACGGCTTAACTCTCCGTTTACTTCAATCCTTAAAGCCTGAAAAGTTCTTTTGGACGGATGCCCGTCGTTTTTAAACTTAGCAGGAATGCTTTTTTCTATTATCTGGTTAAGTTCGCCAACCTTTTCAATAGGTTTTTGCTTTCTTGCATTAACTATGTTTTTTGCTATAGAAGATGCAAACCTTTCTTCACCGTAATCACTAAGGATTCTTCTCAAATCTCTTTCTTCATATGTGTTTACGATTGTTTTTGCCGAAAACCCACTTGAATTATCCATTCTCATATCGAGTGCTTGTTCGTTACCAAGGTAAGAAAAACCTCTACTTTTGTCGTCAAGTTGAAAACTTGAAACACCTAAATCTAACAAGATTCCATCGAATTCTTGGATACTTAAGTTGTTCTTGACCTCTAAAAAGTTCTTGAAATTATCTTTAACTAGTGTAAATCTATTTTCAAATGCTTTTAATCTATCGCTTGCTCTACTTAGAGCATAATCGTCTAAATCGGTTGCAACCAGTTTTCCGTTTGGAGAGGACAATTCTAAAATCCTATGCGAATGCCCCCCACCACCGAGCGTTCCATCAAAATAAACGCCACCAGGTTTAACGTTAAGCCCCTGCATACACTCTTCTAACATTACCGAAAAATGCTTTAACTCTGACATTTTTGTTCCTAAAAATTCATAGCCTCTGCTAGAACTGAAATGTTAACGTCTTTGAAGTATGCATTCCAAACTTCTTCGCTCCAAATTTCAACACAGTTAGGTCCTTTAACAACAACGACGTTCTTGTCTAGTTTTGCATAACTTCTTAGGTTCTCGGGTAAAAGAATTCTGCCCTGCTTGTCCTCAACGGCCTCCCAAATATTATACAAAACGAAACGTGCTGCTTTAAGGTGCTCTTCTTTATAAGAGTTAATCGAGTTAAGTTTTTCTTTGAGGGCTATTGTCTGTTCTTTTGAATAAACGTAAAGACAACCACCAGAGCCAACAGTTACCGAATAATCGGCACCGAGTTCCTCTCGTAGTTTGGCCGGAATTCTCATTCTGTTTTTTGCATCTAACTGATGTGAATAATTCTTACCGGTCATACACAGACTTCCCCCTTTTTAGTATCGTAGCATAAGTATAACATAATGATTGACCACCGTCAACCCTTTTTTTAAAAAAAAATTAGTTTATTTGCAATTTTTTTAAACATTTTGAATTATTATCCATTAATAAATCAAAAACTTTTTTATTATAAAAAGAACATTTACCATAAAATAAAACCTTATTTTGCTTGTGTTTTACTGAGGTTTTAAAGTATTGAAACTCTTTTGAGATTTTCTTTGCTGTAAAGGTTTCTCCTCTAACAATTAATTGTGGTTGAAAGTGGTTGAAAATTTTGTTTTTTACAAAAAAATAATGCGTACAACCTAAAATAATCACGTTAAATCGCCCTTTTTGATGTTCAAAACTAAAATCTTCTTTTTTAGTGGTTAAAGTGGTATCAGAAGTGGTCAAACTATTACGCAAACTGTTTACACTTTCCCCTACGTGATTTTCGATATCTATTAAATCTAAATTAAAAACGTTTTTCTCAATATCGTTAGCCAACTTTTGCATAGGTAAAACGGTTAAATAGTTTGTATCTTTATATAGTTTACTAGTGTTTGGGGTGCAAAGTAGTAAGGTTTTTCGCTTACGCAAGGTTAGAATTTCCACTGGTGGAAAGACCCCATAGATTTTTAGGTTAGGAAAATAGTATTTTATCCTTTCTAAAATAGTAACACTTAACGTGTTACAACCAAGAACTATCGCCTTCAGCTTAAAAACAGATAATTCGTTAATTATGTTTACCGTTAAATCCAATAGGTTTGTCGTGGAACGATTTCCATAAGGGGCGTTATAATTATCTCCATAGTAAATATATTTTTCGTTTGGAAGTTCTTTTATAAGCTCATTAAGAACAGAAAGTCCACCAATTCCACTGTCAATCACGGCAATATATCCTTCTTTCATATTTAAATGTATGAATTTTCTATAGAAAAAAGTGTAAATAATATTAAAAAGTTCAAAATTAGCCTAAATGTAGTTGCAATTAATTATTTTTTGTGCTAAAATGATTAGCGTAAAAAAGCAACTAAGGAGTGCATAGGAAATGCCAAACATTAAATCAGCTAAAAAAAGAGTATTAGTTAACGAAAAGAAAAACGAACAAAATAAAGCAATTCGTTCTGCTGTTAAAACCGAAATCAAAAAAGTAGAACTTTTAATAAAGGAAAACAAGTTAGAAGATATCAAAGCTCAATTATCTTGCGCTTTCTCTGCTATCGATTCTGCTTGCTCAAAAAATATATTCCACAAGAACAACGCTGCTAACAAAAAAGCAAAATTAGCTAAGAAGGTTGATGCTGCACTTAAAGCAAACGGCGTAGCAGTTACTGAAGTTCCTGCTAAAGTAGAGGTTGTAGAAGTTAAAGAAGAAGTTAAGGTAGAGGCTCCTGTAGAAGCACCTGTTAAAAAGACTCCTGCTAAGAAGACCACTTCTACTGCTAAAAAAACTACTACTACAAAAAAGGCTCCTGCTAAAAAAGTAGCAGACGCTGAATAATTAATTTAGCATAATAAAACAGCATTGCCCTGCAATGCTGTTTTTCATATTATAATAAACCCACTAGTTATACTAGTGGGTTTATTTTAAATCATTCTTTTTCTTTTGGCAAGAAATAAGGAATTCTTAGCAAATAATATGCAAGCAACAAAACAAGTCCTATGCCTATAAATATGAACGAGGTTACTTGAGAAGGCCTAAAGAATGCATCTGCCGAACCACCAACGTAGTCGGTTCTAAAGAATTCTATAAATATTCTCCAAACGCCGTAAGCGATTAGGTAAATGTGCATTAGGATATTACATCTATGAAAATACAAATAAGTTAACACTCCAAATAATGCAAACAAGAACAAAGCCTCGTATAATTGAGTTGGAACGTAGTAACCCTTAAATCCGTCGTATGGGTCCATTTTAAGACCACCAAACACGAAGTTTCTTCCAAGATACTTGCCGTGGCAACAACCAGCCATTAGACAACCTATGCGTCCAAACCCGTGAGCAATCGTAATGCAAATAGGCGCAACTAAAAGCAAAGTGTTAAAATGCTTTTTATGTAGCCCCTCGAACTTACCTCTAAAATAGAATTTACCACCCACAAAATAAGTAAGCAAGAAAGCAGCAGCACCACCGATTAAACCACCCATAACGGTTATTCCTGCCCCTGCGAAATCCCATTCTCCACTTGCTAAGAAATCATAGAATGCTTGAAATAACTTAGCTGATAAAAAGCCTAACGCAACGGCAACTATTGCCACAATAAAAATGAAGTCCTGAACACATTCTGGCATATCTTTCTTTTTAGTATAATAGTATAAAACTAAAATACAAGCTAAAAGACCAAGACCAATACATATACCGTAAAGGTAAACACCCTTACCAAATATCGTAAATAATGCTTTATTATGCATACGAATCTCCTTTTAACATTATTATATATTACCACACAAAAAAAGTCAATAATATATATTTCAGCACTCAAAAAATAATTGCTAAAATTAATAATAAAGTGTATAATAATAAAGACCTTTGGAGAAGTATCGAAGTGGTCATAACGAGAACGACTCGAAATCGTTTTGCCGAGTTCTCGGCACATGGGTTCGAATCCCATCTTCTCCGCCAACCAAAAGCACGACACCGGCTAAAACCCTGCTCGTGCTTTTTTGTTTTCTACGAAGACGTGATAACGAACAAGGTTACCTACGCATAACATGCTCCGGTAGTGGCTACACCACCGAATCCCATCTTCTCCGCCACGGAAAACCTAAACCATTTTTGGTTTAGGTTTTTTGTTTGTGGGGTGAATTATACTATTAAGTGCAACACTTGGGAATAAAAAAGAAGTTCATATAAATCCATGGTAAAATAGTAATAACGACAAAACCAGAACCAAGGAGAAATATATAAACTACCATCATTTTACCATAGAAGAGTGTTGTTATCTACGAGAATACTATGTAAAAGGAAAAAGTTATCGAGAAATTGCACAATTATTAGGTAGAAACGTTAGTTCGGCATCAAGAGAACTAAGAAGAAATTGCACTTTCTATCGTGATACACCTAGATATTATCCATACACCGCACAAAGAAAGAGCAACCTACGAAACTCTTACCGTCATCGTGGAGTGTATTGGGATAGAAAAGTTTTAGATTACGTAGAAAAAAACAAGATATTACATAGCTGTTAAAATACCGAATAAAACGGGAGAAGAAATGGCGAAAGCATTAATATCTACATTGTCTAAACTACCTAAAGGGGCAGTTAAAACTATTAGCTGTAACCGTGGCTCAGAGTTCTCAGAATGGCGAGAAATAGAAAAGAAATTAGATTGCAATATGTATTTTGCAGACCCATATTGCACTTGGCAAAAAGGAACAAACGAAAACTTAAATGGTTTACTACGTGAATTTTATCCCAAAGGAAGAAGTTTAGAAAGAGTAATCGAACAAACGTTAAAAAAGAATCTGGCGTTAATTAACGCCAGACCAAGAATGTTTTACAATATCAAAAACCTAAAGATTTATTTAATGAACATCTCAAAAAGTGTTGCCATTATAGGGAAAACTGTGGTAAGATAAAATTGTAAACAATAAATTAAAGGTTGATTATATGAAGAATATCTTACTTGTTGGGGATTCCATTCGTATAGGTTATGATAAGTCTGTTAAAAAGTCTTTAGAAGGTGTAGCAAACGTTTACTACCCAGCTGAAAATTGCCGTTTTGCTTCGTACGTTTTAAGGTATTTACACGAATACAAGGCATTAATTAAAGATGGAGAAGTGGACGTTTTGCATTTTAATACAGGGCTATGGGATAACCTTCATCTTTTTGAAGAAGAAGCCCATACCCCAATAGACGTTTACGGCTATTATATGGAAAGAATTTGCGTTAGAATAAAAAAACTTTTTCCTAATACAAAGGTTATATTTGCAACTTCAACTTCTGTTCAAAGCGAAAAGATGGATAAAAACTTTAAGCGTTATAACGAAGAGATTGAAGAATATAACAAAGTTGCAGTTGAGATAGTAAAGCGTTATGGTTTTGAAATAAACGATTTATACTCATTATCAACTACGCTCCCTGAAAGCGCTCATTCTGATTCCGTTCACTATTACACATCTATTGGCACTGAAGCATTTACAAAAAAAGTTTTGCAATATGTTTGCAGGGCTTTAGATATTGAACAAGTAGATTACGTTGAAGAAATACATAATGGTAAACCTATTGGAATTTAAGCTATATAGCTTAATCTTTTGGGTGGGCTAATTTGCATTATCTTTCCCAAGTAGTTTTACGATTCACACGCTCCACCAACCAAAAGCACGACACCGGCTAAAACCCTGCTCGTGCTTTTTTAAATAAAAAACACTCTACCTTTTTTGTAGAGTGTTTTATTATTAAGCTATTATTTCTTCTTAGCGTGATAATGAACGTGTAGTAATTCGTGCGCTCTATCGCCTATTATGTCTTTATAAATGTTTTCAATTAGTGGGTTTTCTTCAGAACGGCGAACGTTAGATAATCTATCAATAGCGTATAGGTTATCGCTTCTTCTAACCTTTTGTTCACGAATTGCAAAAGGTTGTCCACCACCATTAATGCAACCACCTGGACAAGCCATTACTTCAATAAAGTCAAAATGTTCACCATCCTTAACTCTCTTAAGAAGTTTCTCGGCATTCCCAAGTCCACTTACAACGGCAATTTTAAGTTCGGTTTCGCCATAAGGAATGGTAAATTCCTTAACTCCATCTAAACCTCTTTGACCGATAGATTCGATTGAAACGAGTTCAGCGTGGGTTTTATTAGCAGAAACTCTTCTTAGAACAGCCTCGGTAACACCACCGGTTACACCAAAAATCATACCTGCACCTGAAACGATACCAAACGGCATATCAACGCCTTCTGGTTGAAGCATATCGAACATAAGTCCTGCTTCTTTAATCATTCTAACTAGTCCTTTAGTAGTAAGAACAGCGTCTACGTTAGGACCTGCCTCCGTCTTAAATTCGTCTCTTGCAGCCTCGAATTTCTTAGCTGTGCAAGGCATAACTGCAACGTGGAAAGACTTAACGCCATTTTTCTTATCTTGGTCTTTAAGAATTGCAGCGAGCATTTGCATTGGAGAACGGCAAGTTGAGATGTTTGGTAAGAATTCTGGGTGCTTTTTCTCTGCAAATTGAATCCAAGCAGGACAGCAAGAAGTGATTAATGGTAAATTCTTTCCTTCTTCTACTCTCTTGATAAATTCTGCAGTTTCTTCCATAACTGTTAAATCTGCACCGATAGTTGTGTCGTAAACCTCATCAAAGCCCATTCTGCGAAGAGCCGTAACAATTTTACCCATAACGTTTTCATTTTCTGGAACACCTAATTCTTTTGCAACGGCAACACGAACTGCTGGAGCAACTTGAACTGTGGTTTTAACCTCTTTGTTATGAAGAGCGTTCCAAATCTTATCAGCCTCACTGTTTAGAACGATTGCACCGGTAGGACAAACGCTTACGCATTGACCACAACCTACGCAAGGGGTTTCTGCAAGAGGCTTGTCGAAAGCCGTGCTAATAGTCATTTTAGAACCACGATGAGCAAAATCTATTGCACCAACGTTTTGAACTTCGTTACACATACGCACGCAATCACCACAAAGTATACATTTTGAAGTATCTTTAACTATACAAGGTGAAGAATCGTCGATTGCCTTTGAAGTATCTGCAGTATTTGGAAAACGAACTCCGTCAATCTTAAACTTCATAGCAAAATCTTGCAACTTACATTTTTCGTTCTTTTCACAAGTAGTGCAATCACGACAATGATTTGCAAGTAATAGTTCAAGAATGTTTTTACGATATTTTCTCAAACGCTCGGTATTAGTTTTAATATTCATACCGGCTTTAGGTGGGGTTGAACAAGCAGCGTCAAAACCACCCCACTCGTTTTCAACCATACACATACGGCATGCGCCGTATACTGAAAGTTCGGAATAATAACAGAAAGTAGGCATTTGAATGCCAATTTTTCTTATCACTTCTAAAAGATTCTTTTCGCCGTTAATTTCAACGGTAATTCCGTCAACGGTCATAAATTTCTTTTCAGTCATAATTAATTCTCCTTTATAGCGCCGAATGGACAAGCAGATAGACAGCTTCCACAACGGATACATTTGTTAAGGTCTATAGTAAATGGTTCTTTAATCTTACCACTAATAGCCTCAACAGGACATTGACGAGCGCACTTCGAACAACCCTTACATAATTGTGGGTCGATTACAATTTGTTTTAACTTTTGGCATTCGCCAGCAGGACAACGCTTATCGTTGATATGTGCTTCGTATTCGTTTCTAAAGTATTTAATTGTTGAAAGAACAGGCCCTGCAGCAGTTTTACCTAAACCACAAAGAGCCATAGCAGAAATCATTTCTCCTAACTCTTCAAGAAGTTCGATATCGCCGTCTCTACCTTCGCCAGAAACGATTCTTTCTAAGATTTCAAGCATTCTCTTGGTGCCTTCACGACATGGAACACACTTACCACAAGATTCGTTTTGTGTGAAGTTCATAAAGAATCTAGCAACTTCAACCATACAGGTTTTCTCATCCATAACAACTAGACCACCTGAACCGATAATAGCGCCAACTTTCTTCAATGAGTCGAAATCTAATGGTAAATCTAGATGTTCTTCGGTTAGGCAACCACCTGATGGTCCACCAATTTGAACTGCCTTAAACTTGCCGTCCCCCCTAATTCCACCACCGATATCAAAAATGATTTCACGAAGTGTAGTTCCCATAGGAACCTCGATAAGACCAGTATTTTTAACGTTTCCAGTAAGAGCGAAGGCTTTAGTTCCAGAACTTTTTTCTGTCCCTATACTCTTAAACCACTGTGCTCCTTTTGTTAAAATTAGTGGGACATTCGCAAAAGTTTCAACGTTATTAAGAACAGTTGGCTTATCAAAAAGGCCATGTTCAACAGTTCTAGGAGGTTTAACACGTGGCATACCACGCTTACCTTCGATAGATGCGGTAAGAGCAGAACCTTCACCACAAACGAATGCACCTGCACCCTGGTTTATATGAAGATTAAACGTAATAGAGGTTCCAAGAATATTCTCGCCTATAATGCCATATTCCTCGGCTTGGGCGATTGCTTTCTTAAGTCTCGCAACGGCTAAAGGATACTCAGCACGCACGTAAATATAACCCTCACTTGCACCAGTCGCTATCCCCGCAAGCAACATACCCTCTAACATTGAATGTGGGTTTCCTTCCATAACCGACCTATCCATGAAGGCACCTGGGTCCCCTTCATCTCCGTTACATACTACGTATTTTGGGAAATTGTTTTGTCTAGCAACTTGACTCCATTTTTTTCCCGCAGGAAAACCACCACCTCCACGGCCACGAAGTCCAGATTCGGTAATTTCGTTAATTATTTGCTCAGCAGTGAACTCGGTTAATGCCCTTTCCAAAGCGACATATCCACCCTTTGCGATATACTCACCAATATCTTCTGCATCAATATGACCACAATTATCAAAAACTATTCTAGTTTGTTTTTTATAAAAAGGAATTTCCTCTTGAACTGCATAGTTTTTATTAGCATCATAAACTAATCTTTCAACAAGTTCTCCATTAATAATAGAGGAATTTATTATTTCTTCACAATCATCTATCTTAACTTTAGTATACAACCAACCTTGTGGTTCAATACGAACTAATGGTCCTAATTCACAAAAGCCATTACAACCTGTCTTTTTTACTCCCACAGGATGTTCTACGTGCTTTTCTAATGAAACTTGGACCCCCAACCCCTTAGATTGACAAATATTGATAAATCTATTATAAATCTCAATAGAGCCACCGGCAACGCAACCAGTTCCAGCGCAAACAAGAATTTTTCTTTCCTGCCCCTTTAATTCTTGAGAACATAATTTTCTAAAGTCTTGCAAATCTTTAACACACGTAAATTTAGACATTCTTTTCAGTCTCCTTTATTCCGTTTATAACCTCTACAACTTTTTCAGGCGTCATAGCTGGGTAGACTTCATCATTAATCATCATAACAGGAGCAAGTCCACACGCTCCTAGACATGAAACAGTTTCCACAGTAAACATAAAATCTTCCGTGGTTTTTTGTCCCTCTTTTAATTTTAACTGCTTTTTAAGTTCACAAAGAACAGGAATGGATTTTCTCACGTGACAAGCAGTTCCGTCGCATACCTTAATTACATATTTACCCTTTTGCTCTAAAGAAAAGTTTTCGTAGAAAGTTGCTACACCATAAATCCTTGCTTCAGGAATACTTAATTTTTCTGCAAGATATGGGAAGATTTCTCTAGGAAGATATCTATACACTTCTTGCGCACGTTGAAGAATAGCGATAAGCGCCTTTTCTTCGTTACCAAACTCGCTAATAGCTTGGTCTAAAACCTTAAAATCAATCTTTTGTTCCATGCTTTTCTCCATTATTTTTTATTTAAAGGCTTATGCCTTTGATTATTTATTTTTTAGATACTCGTCTATTGCTTTTGCAGCAGTTTTACCTGCACCCATTGCAGAAATAACCGTTGCTGCACCGGTAACTGCGTCTCCACCAGCATATACGCCTTCTTTTGAAGATAGTCCGTCTTCATTTACAACGATACCACCGTGAGCGTTAACTTCTAAGCCAGAAGTCGTGTCTTTAATAAGTGGGTTTGGTGAAGTTCCAATAGACATTATAACCGTATCTACTGCAATCTCAAATTCCGAACCTGGGATTACAACTGGACGACGACGGCCTTTAGCATCAGGTTCGCCAAGTTCCATCTTAACGCAACGAATACCCGTAACGAAACCATTTTTTTCGTCTCTTGGATTTTCAGGATTGTTGTAACCTAAAATTTCGATTGGGTTGCAAAGCAGCTTGAATTCGATACCCTCTTCTTCAGCGTGTTCAACCTCTTCTTTACGAGCAGGAAGTTCTTCCATAGAACGACGATAAACGATATACACGTTTTCAGCACCTAATCTTAAAGCAGTTCTAGCAGCATCCATAGCAACGTTACCACCACCAACGACTGCAACGTTTCCACCCTTCATAATAGGAGTAGTTGGGTTGTCTCTATATGCTTTCATAAGGTTACTTCTAGTTAGGAATTCGTTTGCTGAATAAACGCCCTTTAGTGATTCGCCAGGGATATTCATAAAGTTTGGAAGACCTGCACCAGAACCGATAAATACAGCCTCAAAGCCCATATCGAACAATTCGTCAACGGTAAGGGTTTTACCGATAACTACGTTGGTTTCAACTTTTACACCGAGAGCCTTTAATCCCTCAACCTCTTTAGCAACGATTGATTTTGGAAGTCTAAATTCAGGAATACCATAAACCAAAACGCCACCTGCAACGTGGAATGCTTCGTAAACGGTTACGTCATAACCCTTTTTAGCAAGGTCGCCTGCACAAGTAAGACCAGAAGGACCAGAACCAACGATTGCAACTTTATGCCCGTTGCTTTCAGGCTTATTAGCAATCTCGCCACAATTAGCATTGTGCCAATCGGCAACGAAACGCTCTAATCTACCAATACCAACAGGCTCGAACTTAATACCGAGCGTGCACTTGCTTTCGCATTGAGTTTCTTGTGGACAAACACGACCACAAACTGCTGGAAGTGATGAGGTTTGATTGATTACTTGATATGCCCCTTCAAAATCGCCTTGTTTAACTAGGGTGATAAAGTCAGGGATATTGATGTTTACAGGACAACCTGCAACGCAAGGTTTGTTTTTACAATTTAAGCATCTGTTTGCCTCGTTAATAGCAACTTCTTCAGAATAGCCTAAAGCAACTTCGCTAAAGTTTCTTGCTCTTACTTTAGGGTCTTGAGTAGGCATTTCGTTTTTCTTTGGATTAATAGCCATTATTCGTTACCTCCGTTTGCTTGTTTAAAAAGATTGCAAGTTTCTTCGTGAGCATGGCGTTCAAAACCAAAATACATTCTGCCACGGCTCATAGCCTCGTCGAAGTCAACTTCGTAGCCATTGAAATCAGGACCGTCAACACATGCGAACTTGGTAACCTTCTTTCCATCTTGATTTAAGGTTAATCTACAACCACCACACATACCAGTTCCGTCTATCATAATTGGGTTCATAGAAACAGTTACGGGAACGCCGAATTCTTTTGCAGTCAATGTAACGAATTTCATCATGATTAATGGTCCAATAGTGATAACCATATCGAACTTTTCGCCAGCCTCTAACATTTCCTTAAGTGGAACGGTTACGTTTCCGTGTCTAGCATAAGAGCCGTCGTCAGTCATAACGATAAGTTTATCAGAGCATTCGTTAAATTCTTCTTCTAGAATTAAGAGGTCTTTATTTCTAAAACCGATAATGCTAGTTACTTCTGCACCCATTTTATGGAATTCTTGCGCAACAGGCATTGCGATAGCACAACCAACGCCACCACCAACGATACAAACCTTTTTTATGCCTTCAGTTTCGGTTGGTTTTCCTAGTGGACCAACGAAATCCTCAATATATTCACCTTCGTTCTTGTGATTTAACTTTTCGGTTGTAGCACCAACGATTTGGAAAATAATCTTTACAGTCCCTCTTAATTTATCAGCGCCTGCAATAGTAAGTGGAATTCTCTCCCCTTCGCTATCAACACGCAAAATTATAAATTGACCAGGTTTAGCCTTGTTTGCTACTAGTGGTGCCCCAATCTCCATTTGACAAACGGTTGGATTAAGCAATTTTTTTGTTGCAATTTTATACATTTCTTAACCTCTTATGATTTTTACTAACTCGTTATGTATTACACGCAAGTATTTATACACGTAACGAACCTTATATATCATATCATATTTACAATAAATTGTAAATAGTTTTGTCTAAATTGACAGTAAAATCGTTTTATTATTACTCAACCCTGTTATGCTTTTTTGATATAACAAAATCTTAATTAAAATTCCTCGTGCAAGTTTTGTTTTAAAACGAAAAGGCGAGCAAAACTACCAAGTTTTGCTCGCCCAGATAAAGCAGTATTTAATTAAATTAGTAATTGGTCTGCAAGTTGCTTAACGTCGTCAGTCGTTTTACTGTTAGGTGCAGAAAGTATCGTAAGGTCGTTTTCAGTAAAAACAATACCCTTACTCTTTTCAAAAGCCGTTCTTATCTTCTTTGCAACAACAGGCGCCCAACTGCCGTTTTCGATTATTCCAACCTTTTTATTTTGAAAATTCCTTTCAAGCAATGCGTCTATGAAAGTCTTCATAAACGGAAAAATATCTGTATTGTAAGTAGTGGTTGCCAAAACGAGTTTGTCGTATTTGAATGCATCTTCTACACATTCTGCCATATCGTCTCTAGCGAGGTCAGTTATAGCAACTTTTTCACCCCTTTTTTGTAGTTCTTCCTTAAGCATAAACGCAACTTTTTTAGTGTTTCCATACACCGAAGTATATGCTATAAACGTGCCTTTAACTTCACTTTGATAAGATGACCAAATATTATATAAATTCAAGTAATATCCTAGGTTTTCCGTAAGAACAGGACCGTGCAATGGACAAATAGTTTTTATGCTTAGGCCACTAATTTTCTTCAATAAAGTTTGAACGGGGGCGCCGTATTTTCCAACAATACCAAAATAATATCTTCTAGCCTCGCAAGCCCATTCTTCGTCAGCGTCAAGCGCTCCAAATTTACCAAATCCGTCTGCAGAAAAAACAACTTCGTCCTTGTCGAGATAAGTCATAATAACTTCAGGCCAATGCACCATAGGAGCAGTAACGAAAGTAAGAGTATGTTCACCTATGGAAAGTGTAGAATTTTCGCCAACAACAATTTGCTTATCGGCAAAGTCTTCGCCGAAAAAGTTTTTCATCATAATAAACGATTTAGACGAGGAAACGATTTTAGTTTGTGGGTTTTCTTCTAGAAAATTCTTAACGTTATAAGAATGGTCGGGTTCCATATGTTGAACTACTAAATAGTCAACTTTCCTATCACCAAGAACTTTCTTTATATTATCAATCCACTCCTGATAAAATCCCTCGGCAACGGTGTCCATTAGAACGACCTTTTCGTCAATAATTAGGTATGAATTATACGCCATTCCATTAGGAACAACGTATTGCCCCTCAAATAGGTCAACTTCCCTGTCGTTAACACCTACATTATAAATATTTTTAGTTACTTGCATAAACTTCTCCTAGATAAAAATTATAAATCAACTTTTTCAAAACGGCTTATAGAAACCTTTAACGAAAGAATTGTTCCCACAATATAGAGAATAATACCCATACCAAGTGGTATTAATTGTAGTGACTGATAAGTTAGGCTATTCAGCGTGGTTAAGACTGGAATATGATGCAAAACTTCAAAAATAACGATAGCCACGAACGTTACAATAGAAAAGACCAAGAATGGAACTCCAATCTTATACGCCGTCTTAAAATGCATAGATAGGAATATTATATTAAACAACGCAAAAATAGTCAACACATATCCTAAAAAACTTAGATTTGCATTTATTAAATCGTTTATTAGATATGGTTCTACGTCATATAGAAATATCATTCTTATTAGTGTAAAAGTCGAAAACAGAGCGAATGCGATAATTTGCATTATAACTACGAACAAAAATTTTGCCTTAACAACTTGAGCCTTTTCAACAGGCAACATCATGGTATACGTTACGTCTTGACTTTCTCTCGCCGTTTGATAAGTAAAAAATATTCCATAACATATAAAAAACGCTCCAATCAGTATTGGATAAGACGGAATAAAAGCCATTAAGGAAAATACCAAAAATATATACGTGATTGGAGGTGCAGTCAACTTCATTTCTTTAATTAAAAGTTTTTTCATAACTTTACCTCCCTTTTTTCTAGCCTTATCATAATATCTTCTAATGAACCACCACCCATCTTTTTTACAAATTCCTCTTTAGCATCGCTAAGCAGTATTTCCCCCTCCTTTATATAGGTTACGTGAGTTGCGCATTTTTCTAAATCAGAAGTTATATGCGTCGAAAATAAGGTGGATACACCCTTAGCGCTAAGTTTTTCAATTATATCTAGAAACTCATCTCTAGATACGGGGTCAAGCCCACTCGTAGGTTCATCTAAAATAAGTATTTCTGCATGATGAGATAATGCTAAACATAAATTAAACTTCACCCTCATACCTGCAGAAAGTTCTTTTACTTTTTTGTTCTCGTCAAGCATAAAGACTTTCATATATCTTTCATACGCCTCGTTATCCCAGTTTGAGTAGAAAGGTTTCGTATGTTTAGCAATGTCCTTTAATTTTTTACTCAAATAGTAATCAATACCACCACCGGCATAGCCTATCCTTTGCTTAACTTCTTGCTGATTTTTAATATTATCTAAACCAAAAAATTCAATTTCCCCACTATCGGTATGAATAAAATTTAGCATACTTTTTATTGTCGTCGTTTTTCCTGCACCGTTCCTACCGATAAAAGCCATTATACAGCCTTTTTTTAGTTCAAAAGAAATATCTTTAATCGCAAATTTAGCATAAGACTTATTAAGTTTTCTTACACTCAAAACAGTTTCCATCATTTACTCCTTTATAAAATCTTATCAGTCATACACTCTATAAAATCCGACTTTAAAATTGCTATACCCCTTTTCTTGTCGCATAAAACGACAACCGAATCACCAGGCTTAATATCAAACATATCCCTAGCCTCTTTTGGAATAACTATTTGACCTTTTTCCCCAACTTTACAAACACCAATATATTTATTCTTATCCATAAAACCTCCAAGTATGAATGGTTATACTTTTCATACTTATTATACATTTTATACTCTGCATTGTCAACAAAAATTAGAGTTTTTATATAAAAAACTCAACCTTGAAGGGTTGAGTTTCGTAAATTTTTAGTTACATTTGAGAGGAATTACAGCCTTAGCGTCTAAATCAATATCGGCAAAATTTCCCTTTATATATTGCAAATAACCTTCTGCACCAATCATAGATGCGTTGTCCGTGCAGTAACGCTTTTCAGGTAAAACGAGTTTTATATCCTTATTTTTAACGGCTTTTTGTAGCCTTTCACGAAGGTAGCCGTTTGCAGCAACACCACCAGAAATGGTTAGTGTTTTATAACCTGTTTTATCTATTACTTTTAATGACTTTTCAAGCAACACGTCGATAGCAGAACATTGAAAACTGCAAGCGACGTCTGCCCTATTGACATCTTCGCCTTTTGCCTCTTTATTATGAACGTAGTTAATAACGGCAGTTTTTAATCCACTATAAGAAAAATCAAGTTCGTTACCTTGGTAATTTTTAAGCATTTTTGGTAATTCTACTATGTTTTGACCTTGTTTTGCTAGTTTTTCAACGTTTGGTCCACCTGGGTATTCTAAACCGATTACCCTTGCAACCTTGTCGAATGCTTCGCCAACAGCGTCGTCTATAGTCGAACCGTAAACTTCAAAATCATAGTAATCTTTAACGCCTATAACGGCAGTATGTCCACCACTTGCAAGTATGGTTACGAAAGGTGGTTTAAGAGTTTTATCAGCCAAATAAGAGGCTGCAATATGCCCCCTTATATGACTTACTGGAACGAGTGGTTTGCCTGTAGCGTAGGCAAGCGATTTAGCAAATGATACACCAACCAAAAGTGCACCCAATAAGCCCGAGCCTTGCGTTACGGCAAAAGCGTCGATATCTTTAAGAGATAGATTTGCTTTTTTAAAAGCATTTTGGGTAGCACGAAGAATAGCCGTGGTGTGCATTCTAGAGGCTATTTCAGGCACAACCCCACCAAAACGAACGTGCTCGGTTGCCGAACTTATAATTTCGTCAGCCAAGATTTCTCTGCCGTTTTTAACGATAGCAACGGCAGTTTCGTCGCACGAAGTTTCTATTCCCATAATTATGGGTTCACTCTTTATAGCGAACCCTTTTATCTTGTCTTGATATTTCATTGTGATTTCTTTAAATAATCGTTTATAAAACCTTGAATATTTCCGTCCATTACAGAAGAAACGTCGCCCGTTTCAAAACCTGTTCTGTGGTCTTTAACCATAGTATAGGGGCAGAAAACGTAACTTCTTATTTGACTACCCCATTCTATTTTTTTTATCTCGCCTTTAATGTCGTTATCACGCTCTAGTCTTTCAGCCTCACGCTTTTCTAGAAGTTTGCTTATAAGCATTTTCATAGCCATTTCTTTGTTTTGAGTTTGACTACGCTCGTTTTGACAAGCAACTACAATACCCGTTGGAATATGGGTAATTCTTATCGCAGACTCGGTTTTATTAACGTGTTGACCACCTGCACCACTTGAACGGAAGGTATCAACCTTAATTTCGTCGTCTTTTATTACGATAGAATTATCTTCTTCTATTTCAGGCGTAACTTCTAATGATGCAAAGGAAGTATGTCTTCTCTTATTCGCATCAAAAGGAGAAATTCTAACTAGTCTATGCACGCCTTTTTCTGCTTTTAAGTAGCCGTAAGCAAACTCTCCTTCTAACTTGAAGGAAACTGACTTAATACCAGCCTCGTCTCCGTCTAGTCTGTCTAGTTCGGTAAGAGTATATCCGTTCTTTTCGGCATAACAAATATACATTCTATACAGCATTTCAGTCCAGTCGCAAGCCTCTGTTCCACCTGCACCTGAATGAAGGGTCAAAATAGCGTTTAACTTATCGTATTTGCCTCTTAAAAGTGCTTTAAGACGCATTTCTTCTACGTTCTTTTCAATAGCAACCAACTCTTCACTAATAATTTCAACAACCGATTCGTCGTTCTCCTCTTCTGCGAGCAACAACATATCAGCCATATCGTTAAGAGTGTTTTCAGCGTTAGTATAGGCTATAACTTTACTTTCTAAAGAAGCAATATCCTTTGATATTTTCTGAGATTTTTTAAGGTCCAAAAAAACTTCGGGTGTTTGTGAAAGTGCTACTTTTTCTTCTAGTTCTTTCTTTAGATTGACAACGTCAAAGAGAGTGTCCCGTTTCCAAAAGGATACCTTTTAATTGTTTTAGTTTTAATTTATACTCTTCAAAATTAACCATTGTTCACCTTATTGTCCACAACAGTTTTTATACTTTTTGCCACTGCCACATGGGCATGGGTCGTTTCTACCAATTTCTTGCTTTGCTACTCTCTTGCGAATAGGAGCGCTACCATCACTTGAATTGGTTGATAAGTTTTCAGTTTGGTCTGTTGGTTGTTGGGTTGGAACTTTTCTTAACTCAGCCTTTAACAACAAGGTAATCGTATCGTCTTGAATAGATGCAGTAAGGTCTTCAAACATTTCAAAACCCTCTTTCTTATACTCAACGACAGGGTCAACGTTGCCATAACCACGAAGAGATATCCCCTTCTTTAGTTGGTCCATAGAGTCGATATGGTCAATCCACTTGGTATCGATATTCTTTAAGAATACCATTCTTTCAAGTTCGGTAAAGTCAACGTCCATTTCATCTTTATATCTTTGAATCTTCTCTTCGTAAACTTTTATGGTTTCGTTAGTAAGCTTTTCAATTAAGTAATCAAAGTCCCAATTATGCGCACGTTCCTTAGTAACAAAGTTGCTATCCTTCGGCAATAATTTTTGTTCAATTGCAGTATTGAGTGCGTCTAAATCCCAAGTATCCGGCTTATTTTCACTAGGAACGCAAGAAGAAACAACGTAACGAACGAAATCTGGAATAAGATTTACGATATCTTGGTGAACACAATCTGCCTTAATAACTTTCATTCTTTCGGCATACATAACCTCACGTTGTTTATTCATAACGTCGTCGTATTGAAGAACGTGTTTTCTAATACCAAAGTTTCTGCCTTCGATAGTTCTTTGAGCATTCTCTATACTTCTAGAAAGCATTTTAGATTGAAGTGGCTCGAATTCATCTATCTTAAAGAATTCGTATATCCTTTGAAGTCTTTCCCCACCAAATCTCTTTGCTAAATCGTCCTCTAAAGAAATAAAGAAAACAGAGCGTCCTGGGTCGCCTTGACGTCCACTACGACCTCTTAATTGGTTGTCTATACGGCGAGATTCGTGCCTTTCCGTTCCAAAGATATATAAACCACCAACTTCTAAAACCTTAACCTTTTCAGCGTCGGTTTGTTCCTTAAATTTAGCGTAAACCTCACGATAGCGTTCTCTTACCTTACTAGCCTCTTCTGGTAAATCAGCAATAAACGAGGTTGCAAGTTCGATTAAATCGTCGGTAACCCCCTCCTCACGAAGTTTTCTTTTAGCCAAAAATTCAGGGTTACCACCAAGCAAGATGTCAGTTCCACGACCAGCCATGTTGGTTGCAATAGTAACTGCACCAAGTCTACCTGCTTGTGCAACGATATCTGCTTCTTTTGCGTGATTTTTTGCATTTAATACGTTGTGTTTAATACCACGACGGATTAAAAGTTTACTGATTTCCTCTGATTTTTCAACCGTCGTTGTGCCGACAAGGATTGGCTGACCTTTCTTGTTAGATTCAACTATTTCGTCAATAATTGCTTTATTTTTGCCTTTTTCGGTCTTAAAAATAACGTCTGGCATGTCAATTCTAGCAACGGGACGGTTGGTAGGAATTTCCAATACGTCTAGACCGTAAATAGCACGGAATTCTTCTTCCTCGCTCTTTGCAGTTCCCGTCATACCAGAAAGTTTTTTATAAATTCTAAAGTAATTTTGGAAAGTTATCGTTGCAAAAGTTTTGTTTTCATTACGAACCTTAACACCTTCTTTTGCCTCGATTGCTTGGTGAAGTCCGTCAGAATATCTTCTACCAATCATTAAACGACCTGTAAATTCGTCTACTATAATAACTTCGCCGTCGTTAACAACGTAGTCGTTATCTCTCTTGAAAATATAGTTTGCCTTTAATGCTTGTTGAATGTGGTGCGATAAACTTGCGTTTGCAATATCCGAAAAACTTTCAAGACCAAAGAAACTTTCGGCTTTTTTAGCACCAGTTTCAGTTATTTGAACTGTCTTTTCCTTAATATCAATTGTGAAGTCTTGGTCCATTTTTAAGGTTTTAACGAACTTATTAGCGCTAACGTATTTTTCGCTTGATTCTTGACCTTTACCAGAAATAATAAGAGGAGTTCTAGCCTCGTCTATTAAAATAGAGTCAACTTCGTCGACGATAGCAAAGGCAAGTTCTCTTTGAACCATCTTTTCAACTTTAGTTTTAAGATTATCACGAAGATAGTCAAAGCCCATTTCGTTGTTCGTTCCGTAAGTAATATCGGCAGCGTATGCAACTTGCTTTTCCTCGTCTTTCATTCCCGTGATAGCAACGCCAACGGTTAGGCCTAGGAATTTATAAATTTTACCCATCCACTCTGCGTCTCTTGATGCTAGGTAATCGTTTACGGTAACGATATGAACACCCTTTCCAGCAAGAGCATTAAGATACGCAGGTAAGGTAGCAACTAAGGTTTTACCTTCACCAGTCTTCATTTCAGCAACTCTGCCTTGGTGCAAACAAATACCACCAATGATTTGCACTTTATAGTGCTTCATATTGAGAACTCTTGACGCAGCCTCTCTAACGACTGCGAAAGCGTCGAATAAAATATCGTCCAAAGTCTCTCCGTCAGCTAATCTTTTTTTCAATAGTTCGGTTTGAGAAATCAACTCTTGGTCAGTCATCACACAATACTTTGGTTCTAAACTGATAACCTTATCAGCCATAGCCGATAATTTTTTAATACTTCTTCTTGCTTCTCCACCTAAAATGTATCTAAATAATCCCATTCTTAAGTCTCCGTTTTTAATATCCTATTTTTGGTGCAACGCTTGCAACCGTTAGTAAGTAAACGGTTTTTGCCCCTGCACTCTTTAATTTCTTCGCTAAATTTTCTGCCGTCGCACCCGTAGTTGTAACGTCGTCTATAATAACAATCGTTTTATCTTTTACAAGTTTACGGCTCTTTACCCTAAAAGCTTCTTCTAGGTTTTGAAGTCTTTGACTTCTATTTAATTTTGCTTGCCTGGTAGTTTCCTTAACCTTTTCTATCGCCTCTAAAACTTCTACGTTGACTTTTTCGGCAACTCTTCTAGCAAGCAACTCGCCTTGATTATATCCCCTTTTCTTCTTTGCCTTTTCAGTCATTGGAACAAAGCAAATATAATCTGCATTAAAATAACTCTTTAAGTAAAGGTTGGAAAGATAGACGGCAAACATATCAATCAAATACAACCTCTTGTCGTATTTTGCTCTTTTTATAAGCGAACTAATTGGCTTATCGTAATCAAAAACACTCCTTGCCTTGTCTATCGACAACAACTCTTCACGACAAGTCGAACAATATTCTGCTGGTGCTTTTAACTTCCTGCCACAATGATTACAAAAGACTTTATCGTTGTAAGGCAAAGTTTTTAGGCATTTATCACAAAAATATTCACTCTCAAATATTTCCTTACCACAAGCATTGCAACGCCATTTTGGATTAAAGAAGTATTTGACGAAAAATTCTTTTACTTTTCTTAAAGTCATTATGGTAAATACTTTTTAAGGCTGTTGGCTTTATCGGTTTGCTCCCAACTTAAATATTCCTTTCCAAAATGCCCGTAAGAGGAAGTCTTAGAATAAATAGGCTTTCTTAAATCGAGTTTCTTAATGATAGCGCTTGGTCTAAGGTCAAATTCCTTTACTACTATATCGGCGATAACTTCGTCTGCAAGTTTACCTGTTCCAAAGGTGTTTACCATAACTGAAACTGGTTTTGCCACACCAATTGCATATGCAACTTGAAGTTGACATTCGCTCGCAAGTCCTGCTTTAACTATGTTTTTACATACGTATCTAGCCATATAGGTTGCAGACCTATCAACTTTGGTTGGGTCTTTACCACTGAACGAGCCACCACCGTGAGGGCATTTTCCACCATAGGTATCAACTATAATTTTTCTTCCTGTTAGCCCTGAATCTCCGTTTGGTCCACCAATTTCAAATCTACCCGTTGGGTTAATGTAGAATTTAGTATTTTCGTCTACGTATTCTTTTGGTAGAACTTGGTCGATAACCTTTTCTTTAATGTCCTTTCTTAATTGTTCGGTAGTAACGCTTTCGTTATGTTGAGTAGAAAGAACAACGGCTTCTATTCTACAAGGCTTTCCGTCTTGATATTCAACGGTAACTTGTCCTTTTCCGTCTGGGCGAAGATAATCTAAAACGCCTTGCTTTCTAACCTCTTCAAGTTTTTGACACATCTTGTGTGATAGCGTTATTGGAAGCGGCATAAGTTCTTCCGTTTCACTACACGCATAACCAAACATAAGCCCTTGGTCGCCTGCGCCGTGCTTATCAAACTCGTCGCCACCATTTTTTGCCTCTTGAGAATTATCTACTCCTAGAGCAATATCTGGACTTTGCTTGTTCAGTCTTACGTCTATTTTTACGGTGTCGGCACAAAAGCCTATACCTTCTCTATTGTAACCTATCTTGCGAACAGCCTCTCTTGCAATATTTTCCACGTCAACGTTTGCAGTCGTGGTTACTTCGCCCATAATTAACATATAGTCGGTGCAAACTGAAACTTCGCAAGCAACTCTTGAATTTGGGTCTTGAGTAATAATCGCATCTAAAACGGCATCTGCAACCGTATCGCAAACCTTATCCGGATGCCCCACAGCCACGCTTTCGCTAGTAAAAAAATGTTTCATAAGTATTCCTTTCGTTAAATAAAAATATATACTGATTTATTATACAACAAACTAAAAAAAGTGTCAATCGCATTTGTGTTAAAAAAAGACTTTTTTGTGCTTGTTTTTTACTGATTTTTGTCGTTTTTTCTCTTAACATTTTTTAATTTTTTCTATTTAATTATAAAATCGCTTGACAGTTTTTTTTTAGCCATCTATAATACTTATTATATTTATTTTTATTATATAAGTTTTAATTGAATTTTAAGTTCTTAGAACATAATTTAGAAAATTAGGAGGTTGAAATGGCAAAACAGAGCAAAACCGATATCGAAAAGTTCGGCTTCATTTCCAATGTAAAAATGCTAAGCCGTTCTATTAGAGAATATAAAAAGCCGTCTATTCTTGCCCCTATCTTCGTTATGATAGAGGTAATTTTTGAAGTTCTAATACCATGGTTTTTAAGCTTACTTTTAGGGGTAATCGATTCTTTTTCTAAGCCGATAGATGAAATCGATAAAACGTCAAAATGGCTTATAAACTTTTTTTCATGGGGAAACCAACCAAATCTTCTACTAATAATTTTACAATTTGGTTGTGTTTTATTGCTTTTAGCGTTGCTATCACTTACCTTTGGAGCGCTTGCAGGAAGAGCGTGCGCTAAAGCTTCTAGTGGGTTTGCGAAAAACTTAAGAAAAGACTTGTTCTACAAGATACAAGATTTTTCATTTTCTAACATTGACAAATTCTCAACTTCTAGTTTGGTAACTCGTTTAACCACCGACGTTACCCACGTTGAAATGTCTTACATGATGATTATAAGAACGGCAATACGTGCGCCGTTTATGCTTATATTTTCACTAATAATGGCTTTTTCCATCAACGCAAGAATGGCTCTAGTATTCTTATGCACTACCCCAATACTAGGCTTTGGACTTTATCTAGTTATGACTAAAGCAATTCCTTTCTTTAATAGAATATTCCCTAAATACGACAAACTAAATGAATCTGTTGAAGAAAATATCCGTGGTATGAGAGTCGTTAAATCTTACGTTAGAGAAGATTATGAAATCGAAAAATTCGATAAGGCTTCGGAAGACGTTAAAAATAATTTTACTAAAGCAGAAAAAATCGTTGCTCTTAACACGCCTTTAATGAACGTTTCCGTTTACACGGGACTAATTTTAATTTACTTGCTCGGTTCCTCACTCATTATTAAATCGCAAAACACCCTATTTCAATACACGCAATTAAACACCTTTATGGCTTACTCGTTCCAAATCCTAATGAGCCTTATGATGCTTTCAATGATTATGGTTACCATTATCATAAGTCTTCCTGCCGCAAGGCGTATTACAGAAGTTATGCGTGAAACAAGCAGTATTACCTCTCCAGAAAATGCTATAAACAAAGTTAAAGACGGCTCGGTAGAATTTAATAACGTATGCTTTAAATATTCAAGTAAGGCTAGTCAAAATGCTTTAACAGATATCAGTTTAACTATTAACAGTGGTGAGACTATTGGAATAATCGGTGCAACAGGCTCGGGAAAAACCTCACTAGTTGGCTTAATCCCAAGACTATACGACGCAAACCAAGGTCAAGTAACCGTTGGTGGCGTTGACGTTAGGAATTACGACCTTGACACCTTGAGAAATTCGGTTGCAATGGTTTTACAAAAGAACGTTCTTTTCTCAGGCACTATTATAGAAAATATGCGTTGGGGAAACAAGGACGCTACCGAGCAAGAGATACAAGAGGCTTGTAAACTTGCCGAAGCTGACGAGTTTATACAAACCTTCCCTGAAAAATATCAAACCTATATCGAGCAAGGTGGCGTAAACGTTTCGGGTGGTCAAAAACAAAGGCTTTGTATCGCAAGAGCTTTACTTAAAAAGCCAAAGATTATTATTTTAGATGACTCTACGAGCGCCGTTGACACAAAGACCGACGCTTTAATTAGAAAGTCATTCAAAAGTTATCTACCTGACACCACCAAAATCATAATTGCACAACGCATAGCGTCAGTTCAAGACGCTGACAAGATAGTTATTCTTGATAACGGCAAAATTTGTGCGCAAGGCACGCACCTAGAGTTGTTGGAAAACAACTCCATTTACCAGGAATTGTATTACTCTCAAAATAAAATCGAACAAGATAAAAAGGAGGTGAAATAATATGCCTCCAAAAATGAGCATGCGTCCAAGAGGCGCAGGTGGAATGAAAAGACCTATGCAAAAAGCAAAAAAAGGAACTCTTAAGAGACTTCTTGGAATGCTATTTACACAAAACAAGGGGTTATTAGCAATAGTTTTTGCTTGTCTAATCGTATCTGCAACAACAGGCGTTTCTTCCTCGGTTTTCCTTAATTGGTTAACTAAAACACTTCAAAAAGGTTTAGCCTTACACATGTCTTGGAGCGCAATTCTTCCTGATATAATAACCATCATTGTCGTTATGTTATCGGTTTATTTGTTGAGCGTTATTTCTTCATTTACTTACACCAGAATAATGGCAGTGGTTACGCAAAAATTTCTTCATCAAACAAGAATTAAAACCTTTAACAAAATGCAAAAACTACCAATCAAATACTTTGATTCTCATCAAACTGGCGACATAATGAGTATCTATACAAACGATATTGATGCTTTAAGACAACTAGTATCACAAAGTATTCCTTCCCTTTGCACTTCTCTAGTAACCATAGTAACACTTCTTTGTTTAATGTTTACTTTTAGTATTTGGTTAACCATAGTAGTTTTCCTTGGAATCATTATTATGAGTTTCGTTACCAAAAAAATCGGTGGTGGAAGTTCAAAATACTTTATGCGTCAACAAATGTCAATGGGTAATACCGAGGGCTTTATTCAAGAAATGATGCAAGGTCAAAAGGTCGTTAAAGTTTTCTGCCACGAAGAACAAGCCAAAATCGACTTTGACCAAAGAAACGATAAACTCTGCGACGACGCTACTAAGGCACATAGTTTCGCAAACGTTTTAATGCCTATAATGAACAATATCGGCAACATTATGTTCGTTCTCGTTGCTTTTATAGGGGGCGTGTTAATTGCACTTGAAATTCCTAACCTTACCATCACAGGTCTTCAACCTTTGGAAAACCAATACGGTTATGCAACTATGATTGCCGTTATTATGTCTTTCTTACCTATCACTAAACAGTTTACGGGTCAAGTTTCTCAATCTTCTAACCAAATTAACTCTATCGTTATGGGACTTGCAGGAGCATCAAGAGTTTTCGACCTTATGGACCAAGAGCCAGAGGCTGACGACGGCTACGTTACGCTAGTTCGTTGCACTATCGACGAGGACGGAACTATTCACGAATGCAAGGAAAGAACAGGCAAATGGGCGTGGAAACACCCACATAAAGCAGATGGCACTATTACCTACACCGAACTTAAAGGTGATATTCAAATGTTCGACGTTGATTTTGGTTACGTTCCTGAAAAAATCGTTTTGCATAACGTAAGCCTATACGCTCACCCAGGTCAATCAATCGCATTCGTAGGCGCTACTGGTGCTGGCAAAACAACTATTACTAACCTTATTAATCGTTTTTACGATATTGCCGACGGCAAAATTCGTTACGACGGAATTAATATTAACAAGATTAAAAAGGACGATTTAAGACGTTCGTTAGGTATCGTTTTACAAGATACAAACTTGTTTACCGGAACAGTTATGGAGAATATTCGATACGGCAGGCTTGATGCTACAGACGAAGAATGTATAGACGCTGCTAAACTAGCAAAGGCACACGACTTTATAACTAGACTTCCAGAAGGCTACAACACTATGCTCGTTGCCGACGGTGCAAACCTTTCTCAAGGTCAAAGACAACTTATCTCTATTGCAAGAGCAGCCGTTAAAGACGCACCTGTAATGATAATGGACGAAGCGACCTCTTCTATCGATACGAGAACAGAAGCGTTGGTTCAAATAGGAACTAATAAGCTTATGGAAGGTAGGACGGTGTTCGTTATCGCTCATAGGCTTTCTACCATTCAAAATTGCGACGTAATAATGGTCCTTTCAAAAGGCGAAATTATCGAAAGAGGTAACCATAAGGAACTTATCGAAAAGAAAGGCAACTACTATCAACTCTACACGGGAGCATTTGAACTTGACTAATATTTGCAACCTATGCCCTAACGCATGTAAAATTGATAAAGTGAACGTAAAAGGAGCTTGTGGAACAAGCGACGATATATATATCGCTAAATATTATCTTCACCCTTTTGAAGAGCCTTGCGTTAGTGGTAACAATGGCTCGGGAACAATTTTCTTTTGTGGGTGTTCGCTTAAATGCGTGTTCTGTCAAAACTACCCGTTATCTCGAAACCAAACTGGGAAACGAATTTCAGTAGAACAACTTGCTAGCATATTTAAAGAACTTGAAGAAATGGGCGCTCATAACGTAAATTTAGTTAACCCTACCCACTATTCAAATAAAATCGTCGAGGCGTTAAAAATTTATAAACCTAATATCCCTATCGTTTACAACACTCACGGATATGAAAACCTGAAGATATTAAAAAAGATAAACGAGTATATAGACGTTTATCTTCCTGATATTAAGTTCTATTCCCCTAGCCTATCCAAGAGATACACAGGCAAGGAAAATTACTTTGAAGTTACAAGCAATGCGATAGAGTTTATGGCGAATAAGCCACTGATTTTCGGCCAAGACGGACTTATAAAGAGTGGAACGATTGTTCGCCACCTTATTCTCCCACAAAACGTGAGCGATAGCAAAAAGATACTAGATTGGTTTAGCCAAATCAAAGACAAAGCGTATATTAATATAATGAGCCAATACACCCCTTGTGGGGAGATTGAAAAGTTTAAGGAATTACAACGCAAACTAACCAAGCGTGAATACGATACAGTTATTGATTACGCCCTGTCGTTAGGAATAGAAAAGGCTTTCTACCAAAAGTTAGAAAGCGCTAACACAACTTATATACCCCATTGGGATTATTAAAAAGAACTTAGGTTTTCCTAAGTTCTTTTTTATTATACGTTTTCTTTTTTAATTACCTTGTAACCCTTTTTCTCTAATCTAGTTTGTTTTCTTTCAGGAAGTTTAAACCAACTAATCTTTTCTTTGTTTCTGTATAAAACTACGATTAATGCTAGTAATATAACTAAGCCTGCAATTAATATTATAAGCCATATAGGGAAAGTTTCACCTTTAACGCTTTCCCACATATCGTTTATGGCAAGCAAAGTTTCGCTTGAGAAATTGTGCATAACGGCACACCTAGAAACTTTATCAAGGGTTGGATATTGAGCGATTAGTCTACCATAAGAGTCTTTGTGAACAATTAGCGTGTAAGTGCCGTCAGGAGCACCATAGAAATATGATAAGTCTGCCTCTATATAATTTTCACTTTTTTCTTGTGCAGTTGCGTTTAGATATTCAGGGCTTTCACTAACGTCGAACTTTGCTAAAACCATCTCGTCAAACAAGGTGGTTGTGTAGGTTGTTCCCGTGTCTTCGTCTTCTAACTCAAATTCTCCGTCAGCAACAACACTAGTATATCCTATATAGTCCATATTTCTATAAACACTATCAGGTCTACTTATAAAATTAAGGAACTTATAAACTGCGTCGTAATTGGTGCTTGCAGATGGCATTACCAAGCCGTCAAACCAAATATTGCCACCCTCGTTTGGAATATAATAACTTAAATTTCTTATATCGTCGCCCTCTAAAATAGTTCCGTCTTCGTCTTCCACAAGTCCTGCAGCAACGTCAATAGCATAAGCAGCGTCGCCACTCCAAGCAACGTAGGCATTTATATTTCCTAAAATAATATCGTTTTTACCACTATCGACTTCAAATCCGTAAAGCATAGGCTTTAAGGAAGAAAGCATTTCGCCAACCTTGTCTATATCCTCTTGAGAAGTTCTATTTAATATCTCGCTAATTTTAGCATTATCGTTTGTCCTTAGAAGTTCTTCTTCATAAACCATTCCAAGCCCAACGATATAACTATCTCTAACAGAGTCTTTTATGGTAATTTTCTTATTTAATTTAGGATTTTCAAATGGTCCGTGCCAAGAAGTAACGTCGCTTTCACTAACTTCGTCGGTGTTATACACCCAACCCATAGTTCCCCACATATAGCCAACCATGTATTGGTCTAAAGTTTCGGTTTTGCCCTTATTTTCACCGTCTTGAACAGTAAAGGTTAATTGCTCAAGTCTTTCTTGAATAAATGGAGATGGGTTGTATCCCGAAAGTCTAGAAAAATCAAGTTTTTGAATTCTTCCCTCGCTTGCAAGCTTTTGAATCATATATTCGCTAGGAACAACTAAATCGTAACTATTAGGGTTAATAACTAATTCGTTATATAAGTTTTCGTTAGTTCCGTAGGTTGAATACACTACTTCAATACCAGTTTCTTTGGTAAAGTCTTCTAAAAGGCTTTCATCTATATAATCCTCGCAGTTACATATTCTTAAAACGGTGGAAGAGGAACTATCCTTTTTTCCACATCCAAACAAGGTAAAAGAAGATAAGATTACTAAACAAGCAAGAAAAAGACTAAATAGTTTTTTCATCTATTTTACCTCCTTCTTTCTCGTGTAAACGTTTTTAAGCACAACTACTAATATGATAACAACGAAGATAATTGCAGATAACGCCCTCAACGCAGGAAGAGATGAGTTCGCATTAGCCTTTGCCATTGCACCGTAAACGTAGGTTGAAATGGTATCAAACCCTGCAGGACGAGTATATGCTGAAATAATGTAATCGTCTAATGAAAGGGTTATTGAAAGCATAAAGCCACTTAAAATACCAGGAAGTATTTGAGGAATTATAACTCCCCATAGCGCCTTAAACGGAGACGCTCCAAGGTCTAACGCCGCTTCATACATGTTGGGGTCAAGTTGTTTTAGTTTTGGAAGAACTGAAAGCACCACGAATGGCGTTGTTATAACTAAATGCCCTACTACCATAGCAAAATAAGAACGACTTTCACTTATTACAAGAGTAAATAGCAATACGAGGGCAACGCCAGTAACGATTTCAGCGTTTATAACTGGTATTCTCGAAACAGCCGATACAGACTTACCTAATCTACCCTTGCTATAGTAAATTCCAAGCGCACCTAGAGTTCCTAGTAGGGTTGCCAACACTGCGACAATTAGAGCAAGTAGCAGTGTATCCCAAACAATTTTCATAAGTCCACTATCGTTAAATAAATCCTTATAAAGTTGAATGGAAAAACCCTTACTTAACGCCACTTGAATATTAACTACTGGCGCATCTACGAAACTATATAAAACTAAAGTGAATATAGGCGCATACATTAATATGAGGATTAAACACACGTAGAAAATTTGAGAAAATTTCTTCATAGATTTGTCCTCCTTGAAGATTTTTCACTCTTAAACGACCCCGTTACCCACATAGAAATTAGCATTATAACGAGCATAACCATTGCCATTGCCGAACCAAAATTCCAGTTTTGGAAAGTCGTAAACTGTTCGTCTATAAGTTTACCTACTATGGTTACTAGTCCGTTACCAAAAGTATCAGATATAACGTAGCACGTCATGGTTGGCATAAATACCATAGTAATTCCACTTGCTATTCCTGGCATTGACAACGGAAGCGTTATCTTAGAAAAGGTTTTGAGTGAATTAGCACCTAAATCGTAACTTGCCTCAATGTAACTTTTATCCATCTTTTCTAGAACGGTATAAATAGGTAAAATCATAAATGGTAGATAGTCGTATACCATACCGATTACAACGTTTAGGTAGTTATTAAATCCAAAAACGCCTATAATGGTTAAAAGGTCTTTCATTGCCATTGCTCTTAAAACGAAGTTTATCCACATTGGCATAATGAATAGCATTAACAGAGTGCCTCCCTTGTTTAGGTTGCTTCTTGCAAGAATATAAGCAACGGGATATGCCATAATAAGGCATACTAAGGTGGTTGCAAGTGCAATCAAAACGCTTATAATAACGGTAGTTAGCGTCGTTGGACTTGTAAAAAAACGAACAAAATTATTCATTGAAAATCCACCGTCTTTATCGGTAAACGCATAAAACACGATTAAAACCAATGGAAGAACGACGAATAAGGTCAAGAATAAACCATATGGAATACATAAAGAACTTCTCTTAAAATAGGAACGACGAAGGTTGTCAAAACCAGTATAGAAGTTCTCTTCTTTAGAAACAACTTCTAGGTTTTTCATCTTTTAATCTCCTGTTTTAATGAAAGCTTAATTTTGTCTTTTGGAATTATTATTGAAACTCTATCGTTTTCGTTCCAAGTGTATTCGGTATCTAAAACGTAATCTTCTTCGTTTTCGTCCGTTCTAACGATTAATTGATAGTGGTCGCCCTTGTAAATTATAGAAATAATGTTACCAACTGCCCCACCATCTTCTTCGTGGTCGCTGATTTCAATATCTTTTAATCCTACTTCAACCTTAACGTCAACGTCGGTAAGGTCAATCTTGTCGCCATCTTGAGTAATTAGATAGCCGTCCTCGTCTAGGAATGAGTTTGGATAAAGTTGAGTTACGTCGCATTCAAATTCGCCGTCGCCAAAGCATACGGTATTGTATTTAGTGATATATCCCTCGTATACGTTAGAAGAGAATTCTTTAGCCATGATATGAATATCGTTTGGCTTAATCATTATGCTAACCTTTTCGCCCACCTTTCTTTCAATAGTGTCTTGAATAAGCACTTCGGTTTTTCCAACAAGCATAACCATTTCGTAGTGCATACCCTTAAATATTGAACTTATAATTTTACCTTTAACGTCGCCCTTATCTTCGTCCATTAGGAAAACGTCTTCTGGTCTAACAACTACGTCAACCTTTTCGTTTTTAGCAAAATCGTCTACGCAATCAAAAGAATTACCGATAAATTTAACTTTTTTATCGCCAACCATTGTGCCAGAGAATATATTACTTTCGCCAATAAAGTCGGCAACGAAAGAGTTTTTAGGTTCGTTATAAATGTCGGTAGGTGTGCCGATTTGTTGAATTCTTCCGTCTTTCATAACCACGATTGTATCGCTCATAGTAAGTGCTTCTTCTTGGTCATGGGTTACGTATATAAAGGTAATTCCTAGTTTTTTATGCATTTCTTTAAGTTCAAGTTGCATGTCTTTGCGCATTTTAAGGTCTAATGCACCCAAAGGCTCGTCTAGAAGTAATATTTGAGGCTCGTTAACGATTGCCCTAGCAATAGCAACTCTTTGTTGTTGACCACCTGAAAGGGTTGAAACGGAACGTTTTTCAAAGCCTTCAAGGTCAACCATTTTAAGTGCTTTTTCTACCTTTTCTTTAATCTCACTCTTTTTAAGTTTTTCTATCTTTTCTATTTGATTTCCTTGTTCGTCTTGATAGGTAACTTTAACTCTTTTTTGCTTTAAGCCAAAGGCAATGTTTTCAAAAATATTTAGGTGTGGGAAAAGAGCGTATCTTTGGAATACGGTATTAATAGGCCTTTTGTTTGGAGGAAGATTACTAATATCCTTGCCGTTTAATAAAATTTTACCTGAAGTTGGTAAATCAAAGCCTGCAATCATACGCAAGGTAGTCGTTTTACCACAACCAGAAGGTCCTAAAAAGGTAACGAATTCTCCCTTTCTAACGTAGAAATTAAAGTCGTCAACAGCAACGGTTCCGTCGCTAAATTCTTTGCTAACGCTTACTAGTTCTATAATTTTTTCTTGCTCTTTTAAGTTTTTCACTTGTCTTTCGTTTTGCATAATTTCTACCATTTACCCTTTTATTTTTAAAATGAAGGAGGTGATGACACCCAAATAAATTCAGCAATTTGATTGCCCCTATTTATTATTTGATGAACGATGCTTGAAGTAAAATAAAAGCTTTCTCCCTTTTTTACTCTCACCTTTCGTTTACCTAACAGTAAAGTTATTTCTCCCTTAAGCACGTAACCGAACTCCTCCCCTTCGTGTGGAAAGTCTTGGTCGGTTTGTGAATTAGGATTAAGGCTTATATGTATAGGCTCCATTGAGTTTTTTTGTGCGTTAGGCACTAGCCAATTCAGCGTATACCCATCTGTAACTTTTTCAATAAATTCGTTCTTGTTAAAGACGACTTTTTCTTCAGTTTCGTCTTGAGAGAAAAACTCTTTTAGGTCTGTTCCTAAAGCAGACAAAATATCTATCAGCGTTGCTATAGACGGACTGGTAAGGTCGTTTTCTAACTGGGAAATATACCCTTTTGTAAGTTCACATCTATCAGCAAGTTCTTCTTGCGTAAGTTCACAACTAAGCCTTAGCGTTTTAATTCTTTCACCCAGGACCATTTAATTCTCCTTAAGTTTAAACATTTCTAACAATAAGTTTAATAAATCTAAACTTTATGTAATGAATACATTATATTTTAATGAATATAACTTGTCAATTATTTTGTAAATATTTTTTACCTTTTTTCGTTATTTTTTATAAAAAAACACCTACTTTTTATTGTAGGTGTTTTTATTAATGCTTTTAGCATTTTTATTTTACTTTTTTTCAACTAAAACCTTATTAAGACGAGCGAATCTTGGTAAGCCGTTTTCCTTAATCATTTCAACTTCGCCTTGAATTAATGGCATAGCATATTTAACGAATTCGTTAGAAATTCCCGTACCATTGTTGATAATCCATTCTAGTGGAACGGTCTTTTCGGTGTTTGCGGCAAGTTCTAGTGGAAGAAGTTTATATTCGCATTCATAGATATCGCCATCTTTTCTAGCATAGCAAACCATTTTATCGGTTTCGCCGTTTACTGCTGCTTTAACTGCCTCTCTACCTGCCCTAAAGGTTTCTTCAACGTCGGTCTTACTTGCACAGTGAGACGCACATCTTTGCATAAGAGATAACTCAATACCTCTGGTCTTGTATCCTGTTTCAGCCTTAATTAAACCAGCAAGCATTGATGCAACGCCACCAAGTTGAGCATGCCCGAAGCTATCTCTTGCGCCTGCTTCGCCAAGTTTTTCACAAATTAGAACGCCGTCTTTATCGTGAATACCCTCGGACACAACTGCGATACATTTATTGTTGTTTTTAGCACAAACGTCTTTAACGTCTTTAACGAATTTATCAACGTCGAAATCAACCTCTGGAAGATAAATAAGGTCAGCGCCATAGCCTTGAGAATTCGCAAGTTGAGCAGCTGCAGTTAACCAACCAGCATTTCTGCCCATAGTCTCAATTATGCATACTCCTGGCGTATCGTAAACTTTAGCGTCTAGGTTAATTTCCATAATTGTTGTTGCAATATACTTTGCCGCAGAAGCAAAGCCAGGACAGTGGTCAGTTCCAAATAAGTCGTTGTCGATAGTCTTTGGAACACCGATAACGTTTATATCATAGCCAGATTTAGCCATATACTTACTGATTTTATTGCAAGTATCCATACTATCATTTCCACCGTTATAGAAGAAATAACGAACGTCGTATTTTTTGAACACCTCAAGCAATCTCTTGTAATCGGCATCGTCTACGCTAGCATCTTTCAATTTATAACGAACTGAACCTAATGCCGAAGATGGAGTTTGCTTTAATAAAAGAAGTTCTTTTTCGTCTTCTTTTCCAATATCGTAGAATTCTTCATTAAGAATACCTCTAATTCCGTGTGCAGCACCGTATACAGCAGTAATTTGCTCAGCGTGTAGACCTTCGATAAATACTCCGGCTGCGCTAGAATTAATAACTGCAGTTGGTCCCCCTGATTGTGCAAAAACTAATGCACCCTTTAATCCTTTCATTTTTTCTTTTCCCCCCCTTTTTCGTTTTATAAACTTAACGTATGCGCAATGTCATACAATTCTTTATCAAAAATTTTTTTAGCCCTTGAAACTTCACTAAACGGAACACTTATAATCTTGTTGTCTTTTATTCCTATAGCACAACTGTCTCCACCATTTTTTAATATTTCTACTGCTTTATAACCAAATCTTGCAGCTAGAATTCTGTCCTGCATATTGGGAGAGCCACCACGTTGAATATATCCAAAGTTAGTTACTTTAACACTCATGCCACTCTTTTCTTGAACTCGGGAAACTATTTCGTCTCTATTTCCTGCACCTTCGGCAAGAATAATCATGTTTGAAGTTTTCCCTCTTAGGTAACTCTTTTTTATGGATGATGCAATTTTGTCAAGGTCATATTCAATTTCAGGAACTAAAACATATTCAACACCACCCGCTACACCTGCGTATAAAGCGATATCACCACAATGACGACCCATAACTTCTATTAAACTAACTCTATCGTGAGAATGCATAGTATCACGGAGATTGTTTATAGCCCATAAAACTGAGTTAACTGCAGTATCAAAACCTATGGTATAGTCGGTATACGCCAAGTCGTTATCAATAGTTCCAGGAATGCCAATTACCTTAACTCCACAGTTTTCACTTAAATCTCTTGCTCCACGTAAAGTTCCGTCTCCACCTATTACAACTAAGGCGTCTATTCCGTATGCTGATAAAGCGTCCGCAGCTTGATGTTGCACTTCCACGTCCTTGAACTCAGGGCATCTTGCAGTTTTTAAAAAGGTGCCTCCCTTATGAATCATATCTGAAACGGCACGGTGATTAAGACGGGTAATTTCACCTTTAATTAAACCTGCGTAACCTCTTTCCACGCCATAAATATCCATTTTACTATTAAGCGCTGTGCGAACAACAGCCCTTATCGCAGCGTTCATACCTGGAGCATCGCCACCACTTGTCAATACAGCTATTCTTTCCATTTGTTTATCTCCTTAGTGCTAAGAAAAAGTATATTATTATTTTATCACATTAACAATAATTTTACCACATTTCAACTATGCTTTTTTACACTATTTTTGAAAAAAATTATATCTTCGTCTTTTAAATACTGTTTAAGTTCTACCAGCAAGCCTTCTACCTTTCTAACCGAGATTTTTGCATTATACTTTTGACCGTTTAGGGCAACTATTACTGCTATATTTCCCGGATAACTTTCACATACGGTTAAAACTTTGTCTAAAACATCTTGGTCGCCGTTTGGAATTATAAGCCCTAGGAATTCCCTTTGATTTTCGACTTTATCGTCTTGAGTAACTTCCATCTCGGTAAGGTCGTCTGCTATAATCTGCACGGTTCCGTCTTTAGTTTGAAGTCTACCAGATACTCTAACGATTTGTTCTTCATTAAGCACGGCACGAGCCTTGTCGAAAATTTTAGGGAAAACGATTACTTCTATCTTTCCGTAAACGTCTTCAACCGTAACGAATGCCATGGTCGAGCCACTCTTTGTTGCGAGGCGCTTATATTCGGAAATTATACCACCCATAATAACGTGTTCGCCATCTTTAATTTCGGTATAGGTTTTATTTCCGTCCTCGTCCTCTTCGTAATATTCTAAAACGCTAGTGTTAAACGAGAACTTATCAAACTGCTCTTTGTAATCGCTTAAAGGGTGTCCCGAAAGATATATTCCTAAAACCGACTTTTCGTAAACCAATTTTTCCTTAGAAGAATATTCAGGTAAGTTTGGATAATTGATTTCTAATCCTTCGTCTTTTTCTAAAAGCGTTCCAAAGAATGATATTTGCATATCGTTTTTGTTCTTTTCTGCATTAGAAATCCTATCCATGTAGTCGGCGTGAACCTCCATCAACACACGACGATTATGCCCTAAATTATCAAACGCACCTGCTAAAATAAGGCTTTCTACCATTCTCTTGTTAGAGCCTGAGTTAACAGTTCTATTAATAAAATCGTCGAACGATTTATAATCTCCGTTTTTGTCTCTTTCGGCTATAACTGCGTCTATAACTGCTTGACCTACGTTTTTAAGACCAACGAGTCCAAATCTTATGCCACCGTTTTCACAAGAGAATAACGACTTACTTTTGTTTATGTCAGGTGGTAAAACCTTGATGTTTTTATACTTAAGGTAGGTTAGATACTTGGAAAGTTCTTCAATTTTATCTATCCTGTTATTAAGGATAGAACAGAAGAATTCTACTTCGTAATATCTCTTTAGGAATGCCGTTTGGTATGCTAGAACTGCATATGCCGCTGCGTGAGATTTGTTAAAAGCGTATCTTGCAAAAGGTTTCATGTTATCGTAAACCTTTATAGCAACGTCTTCAGGAACGCCACGTTTAATAGCACCGTCTACGTCTTGACCTGTGCTTTCGTTAATACCACCGTAAACGAATATACCCTTTTGTTGTTCCATTATCTCTACTTTCTTTTTACCCATTGCCTTTCTAACGACGTCGGCGTGGCCAAGGGTAAATCCACCCAGGGTTTGGCAAATCTGCATAACTTGTTCTTGATAAACTAGTATGCCGTAACTATTCTTTAGAATTGGCTCTAATAACGGGTGGTCATAGGTAACCTTATCAGGGTTATGTTTATTTTTTATGTAGTCTGGAATAGAATCCATTGGACCCGGACGATATAGCGAAATTCCTGCGATAATATCTTCGAAAGTATTAGGCTTTAAGTCTTTCATAAAGCGTTTCATTCCCGGACTTTCAAGCTGGAACACGCCGTCCGTTTCGCCTTGTCCAATAAGTTCGTATGCTCCTTGGTCTTCGTAACCAATTTCGTGGAAGTCTATGTGTCTACCTGTATTTTCTTCTACGTATTTACAAGCAAGTTGAACGTCGGTTAAAGTTCTTAAACCTAAAAAGTCCATCTTTAACATACCGAGCGCTTCAACTTCAATCATGTCGAATTGAGTGGTTATATCTTCGCCGTTTCTTTGAAGTGGAACGTTTTCCATAATAGGCTTTTCGCATATAACTACGCCTGCTGCGTGCATAGAAGTGTTTCTAGGAAGACCTTCCACCTTCATAGCCATATCGACTACTTTTTTAACAACCTCATCTTGTGCATACATTTCCTTAAGTTCGGGAACGCTAACGTCTTCGCCGTCTTTTGTAAGTGCAAAACCAAAACTTTGGGCGATATTACTTTTACCGTCCATTAATTTAGTAATCTTATCAGTTTCAGCGTAAGGAATACGATACACCCTAGCAACGTCTTTAATTGCCGCTTTTGATGCAAGCGTTCCAAACGTTACTATTTGCGCAACTCTCTCCGAGCCGTATTTGTTTCTAACGTATTCAACTACTTCTCCCCTTCGAGCATCAGAAATGTCTACGTCGAAATCGGGCATACTTACTCTTTCTCTGTTAAGAAATCTCTCGAAAATAAGTTGGTATCTAAGTGGCTCTACGTCCGTTATGCCTATAGCATAAGCAATTATACTAGATACACCCGAGCCTCTACCTGCGCCAACGGGAATATCTACGCTTCTAGCATAATTAATAAAATCCCAAACGATTAGATAGTAGTCGGCGAAACCCATTGACGTTATAACGTCAAATTCATACTCTACTCTTTCTCTAATTTCAGGGGTAATTTCTTTATATTTTTTCTTTAACCCCTCTTCAGTTAGTTTTCTTAGGTATTCTTTTGGTGAAGAGCCGTCGTCAGGAACGTATTTAGGAATTAGAGATACGTCTCTAATTGGTTCGCCCTTTTTATCCAATGCAAAAACTTCTTCGGTAACCTTATCGGCAATCTTTCTAGTGTTTTCAATAGCCTCTGGAATATGTGCAAATAACCCCTGCATTTCTTCTGGGCTTTTTAGGTAAGATTGGTCGCTTTCCATCTTAAGTCTAGTAGGGTCGTCATAAGTAGTTTTCATGCTTATACACATAACTACGTCTTGCATTTCAGCGTCTTCCCTTTCTAGATAATGCACGTCGTTAGTTGCAACTAAAGGCACGTCTATTTCTTTAGATAGTTTAATTAATAGTGGGTTTATTCTTTTTTGTTCTTCTAGTCCGTGGTCTTGAATTTCTAAATAAAAATCGTCTTTATAAACGTCTTTAAGATAGGTTGCAATTTTAACTGCACCGTCAAAGTCGTTTTCAAGTAGTTTTCTAGCCACCCTACCTGCTAGACAAGCAGATAGACATATCAAGCCTTCGCTATATTGAGCAAGGGTTTTATAGTCTATTCTTGGCTTATAGTGAAAGCCGTCCACGTAGGCGATAGAATCTAATTTAACTAGGTTTTTGTAGCCTGCCTTATTTTTACAAATAAGAATTAGGTGGTCGTAGTCAGGTTTACCAGATTTAACGTTATAATCGTCGCACACATACATTTCACAACCAATAATAGACTTAATACCTGCTTTTTTTGCTTCTTGGGCAAAATAAAGAGAACCGAACATATTGCCATGGTCGGTTATAGCAACGGTATCCATACCCTTTTGCTTACAGGCTTTAAAAAGTTTATCGATACGAGTTGCACCATCTAATAAACTATACTCGGTATGAAGGTGTAAATGCACGAAATCTGCCATCTTTTTCTCCTATGTTTTTGCAATTTCAACGATTTTTCTTAATCTGTGATTTAAGCAACTTTTAGAAACGTTTAGAATTTCTGCAAGTTCGGTTAGCGAACTTTCGGGGTTTTGTTTCCTAAAAATCGCAGTTTCTCTTAAGTCGGGTTTTAAGGCATCTAACCCAATTGAGCGTTCTATCTTTTTAATAGCGTCAAGTTGTTTTGAAACAGCTTCTACTTGGCGATTAAGGTTACCAAGGTCGCAGTTTTTTTGACGATTACTATTGTTTGATATTTCTCTATTTATCATTAGGTCGGTAATTTTCAAAACTGACTTTGGGGCTTGAATAAACGCAAAGAAATCTTTTATCTCTTCAGCCGACTTAACGTATAACAAAATGTTGCCTTTTCTATTTAAGAATTTAGGCTTTATGCCAATTTTATATAGTTTATTTGCCGTTGCTTGAGCAGGTGAAGCGTGTGAGAATGAAAATTCTAGATGATATCCCGTATGCGTGTTTTTTTTGTTAGTTGGAATAGTGCAATTCCCCGTTGCTAAAAACAAGCCTTTCATAAAAGAGCGCAAACAACATTCTAGGGTGTTAACTTCGTTAAAAATATGAAAATTAACCTTAAGTTCTTCCCCTTCTTCTTGAAGTATTCCAAGCGTCTTAAAGATATTTACTGCTCCTTTCCCATAAATAGTAATCACGAACTTGTCCTTTTTTGACAGGCTGTTTTCGGTTACCGAAACTTCCCTTACGTCGTAATTAAAAAGGCTCTTTAACAGCATTGTAACTGATAAGGCGCATTCCTCGGTTGGCACTTTAACGTCTAAACCAATTTCTCCGTCTTTTTCAAACAGAACGCCTGCGCCTCTAGTAAGTCCTGCTAAAAAAGCAACTTTACAATGCTGTTCTTTAATGGGTTTACTAAGGATTTCTTGTCTCAAGTCGTCTATAAAACTCATAACGATTTCTCCTTAAACGCCTTGAAACGAAAATCAGGCAATTTCCCGTCTATATTGTCAATTCTATCAATAGGAAAATTTATTCTTCTTAGGGTATTTTCAATTAATGAAATTTCTCCTACTCTATCAGGGGTATGAGCGTCGCTATCAATTAAAAATCTTGCACCCGTGTTATATACCTTAAATAAATCTTCGTCGCTCAAATGAACCTTTTTTGCATTTAGTTCTATATAAGTTCCGTAATCCCTTGCAACTTTTGCAACTTCAACGGGGTCAAGAAAAGAGCAAAAATCAAGGTGGGTAATAACGTCGACAGGGTTTTTCTTTATAACCTCTACCATTGCCTTAGTTGTTCTTTTTACCAAGCCTTTTGAAGCGTTTTTGCAATTAAGCGTGGTATATAAAAGATTTGGAATACCAAACCTAAAATAACTGCCAAACTTGAAAAATATAAGTTTATGAATGCCTGCAAGGAATATATCGAAATTATCGTATAACTCAGGTTTTAAGTCCACGTCGCCAGATAAAGAAGTAACGTTAGATTCTATTCCTACTAAAACCTTTACGCCAGTTTTTTCGGTGGCGTTACTGCAATCTTGAATTAAATTAGGTATTTTTCTTTTAGATAAGCCGAAAATTGAGTGCGCAAAACCATGGTCGGTAATAGCGACCATTTTTAACCCTTTTTCTTGCGCCACTTGGGCGTTTTCCATAACACTACCCTTGCCGTGGCTATAGGTAGTATGCGTATGAAAATCGGCAGTTAATTGCATTAAAACTCCCCTACGAATTCAACCTCCTCGTGAAGTGTAAGGTCAAATTCTTTTTTTATCCTTTCTTTTACGTATTGAATTAATAAATAAACGTCTTTTGCAGTAGCGTCTTTATTGGTTACAACAAAATTAGCGTGTTTATATGAAATGCTCGCTCCACCAATCTGGTAGCCTTTTAGCCCTGAAGCCTCTATTATCCTTCCTGCAAAGTCGCCAGTTGGATTTTTAAAAACGCATCCACAACTTCTGCCTGAGGGTTGATTTTGCTTACGTGAACGCTTACATTTATCCATAAGTTCTTTGGATATCTCGGCACTAGGATTGTAACTAAAATTAAAAGTGGCTGAAATTATTGGAAGATTATCACCTAAAAACACGCTTTTTCTATAACCAAACTCACATTCACTTTTATCGTATACTTTAAGCTTACCTTCTTTAATACAAGTAACGCTATCGATAAAGTCTCCTATATTACACCCAAAAGCGCCGGCATTCATAACGACAGCACCTCCCACGGTTGCAGGAATTCCAATTAGAGTTTCCCCACCGAAAAGATTATATTCGGCTGAAAACAATATAAGGTCGCACAAGGAAACCCCACACATTGCTGTGATTTTTCCGTCCTCGTGTCTAAGAGTGTTAAGTCCTTTCGTGCTAATAATAACGCCGTCGTAACCCTTGTCGCTAAACAATAAGTTGGTGCCATTTCCAATAATTTTATACTTTACGTTAAAGTCTAAACATAGTTCAATAACGTCTCTAAGTGCTTTAACCGAGTATACAGTTACGTAATATTTTGCATTTCCACCGACCCCGTAACTAGTCCTTTTACTCATAGGCTCGTTTTGAGAAACGGTTACACAAAATATAGAAAATAGTCTTTGTAAAAAGTCCATATAACTCCTTTTATCATTCTACTATATTTTAATATTTTTTTCAAGGTTAAACAAGTAAATTTTTAAATTTAATCTCGGCGTTCTTATCCCCTTTTACGGCACTATACGAAAGTTCTTGAAGGTTTTTTAAAGCGTTTGTATCTAAAAATGGAGAAACTGTCTTCTTAGGATTTACTGTTTGCATTAGGTTTAAATGTTCGTTGCTAAAATCAAGGTCGTAATTAATGCTAAACATGCTTATGTTTTTTAGGTTTTTTTGACTATCTTGGCTAAGTAAAATATTAACAAATTTTTCGCACAACTCTATTTTGTCTTTATTCATTGTAGTAATTGCTACGTATTGATATAAATCACAAAAACTTGTTAACGGTCTAGTTTTTATTTCTATCCCTCTATTCCTAAGTCTAACGACGTCTCTTTGTGTTCCTAAAAGAACCGTCTCCTTCGAGGAAACAAAGTCCACGTATGCATCTAGTGGTGATTTAACTGTCATATCGCTAGCACAAACGTTTTCAAGCATTAACGCACCTAAAGGCAAGGTGTATTCACTCTGCGATACGATTAAACGGTCTATTTGTTGATTACTAAGGTTTATTTTCTCACTCGATTTTGTAATTAAGAGATAGCCACCCCTGCACCACGGAATAGCATACTGTCTTCCGTTAATCTCTCCAGCCTTAAAACTAATAGAGTTAGTTATCTCCCTTTGATTTTTTATCTCAACTCCATTACCAAAAGAGATTAAATCTGGATAAATACCTTTGTTGATTTGTTCTTTTACAGCCGTGGGTGTGTAATCTATAACTGAAACCAAAACTCCCTCATTGCTTTCTTCAAACTCACGAGACACTTTTAGAAGATATTGTTTCCTTGAACCCTCTCCACCTTCAAAAGTATCAACGTGCCACACGGTGAGAATACATTTATATTCAGCCTTGGTTAAAATTTTTTGCTTTTTCATTATGCAAGAACTACCGAATATTATTGTCCATACAATACAGAACGCCCCCAAAATGCCAAAAAAAATTCTTAAAATTTTCATAATAAAATTATATTCTTTAAGGGCATAAAAAAAGACTTTTATCGCTAAAAGTCTTTATATATATTTTGTTTTACACTTTTAATGCACTCTTTTTTGGGCCAACCGTCGAAGTTGCCATTTTAGACAAATCAAAACTTTCATTTATAGCATTTTCAACCTCTTTTTTGGTTAAAGAATAGAACTTATCCAACTTTTCTTGTATGCTAAATTCCTTGTTAAAGTATAGCATGTATTTACCAAAAAGTAGCATTTGCGTTGCCGTGCTTTCTCTACCCATTATGAACGAACTTTTAATTTGTTCTCTACCCCTTAAGAATTCTTGTTCTGTAATTCCATTAGCCTTGAACTTTTTAACTTCTTCAATGATTTTTTTTGTGGCTAAATCTCTTGAATCGGGGTTGACTCCGGCGTAAATTTCTAACACACCTTGAGTGTTATACGAAGAAATATATGAATAAACGCTATATGCTAAGCCTAATTCCTCTCTTATGGTTTGGAATAATCTACTACTCATTCCACCACCAAGAATAATACTCGCTATACTTAAAGCCTCGCTCCTTTCATCTTGAATATTAAAGGCAGGAAAAGAAATTCCAACGTGGCATTGCTCGATAGGTTTATACTTGTGAAGTTTTCCTGTTTGAACAGTAGTTTTGGTAAATTGAGGTTTACTTTTAATTCTAGTAAATTTATCAACGAAAAGGTTTTCTACCAACTCTTGGGTTTTTTCTACGTCAACGTTGCCGGCAACCGAGATAACTACGTTATCTGCCGTGTAGTATTTATCCATGTAGGCATCAATGTCTTTTTTGGTAAATCTTTTAATGTTGCTTTGTGGACCTAGAATAGTTCTTCCTAGCCCTTCTTCGCCAAACGAACTAGTTGCAAGCAAGTCAAACAAAGTATCCTCTGGGGAATCCTCACTCATATTAATTTCTTCTATAATAACGCCTTTTTCTTTATTAATTTCCTCTTCTAAAAAGGTGGAATTAAAAAAGATATCCGAAAGAACTTCTAAGGTTTCACCTGCGTGTTCAGTAGTAGATTTCGTGTAATAGCAAGTTATTTCCTTTGACGTAAAGGCGTTTATTGACGCACCAATCCTATCAATGTAATCGGAAATCTCAAACGCAGAACGTCTCTTTGTGCCTTTAAAAATGCAGTGTTCTATAAAGTGGGAAATACCGTTTTCTTGCTCCGTTTCGTTTATACTTCCCGTTCTCACTAAAACGCCCGTGCTTACTGAAAACAGCCCGTCCATTTTCTCTATAATTAGCCTTAATCCATTTGGATAGGTTTTACTAAATGTCATTCTAATCTCCTAAAATCGTTTGTTCTTCTATATTTTGGCTCACTTTTACCTGTTTTAATCCTTTCTTTTCCAAAGCGTCTAAAATTCTTGGTAAAGCTTGTAATGATTGAGGTTTTGGGTGCATTAAAATTAAATCGCCGTTTGTCGTTTTTTCGGTTGCCCTTTTAACGATTAAATCTACGTCTTTATCACGCCAGTCAATAGTGTCTCTCGACCACATTATTACCCTATATCCTAAATTTTTAGATGCCGTGAGGGTGTTGTCGCCAAAACTACCAGATGGTGGTGCAAAAAGGGTTGTTTGAACTCCACATAGAGATTTTACGATTTCTGCCGTAAGCCTAATCTCTTGATAATTTTGCTCGTATGAGAGTTTTTTATGGTCTTTATGAAAATATCCGTGATTTGCTATTTCATGTCCGTTTTGAACTAATAGTTTAAGCATTTCCTCGTTGTCGTCTGCCCAACAACCACCAACGAAAAAGGTTGCCTTTAAGCCCCTTTTATCTAATTCTTGCATTATGCCGTTTACTACCTCAGTATTTTCGTAAACGTTAAACATTAAAGAAACGTTTGGGTTTGACCTATTTCCGTTGTAAATAACCTCGCTCGTATTATCGCTAACGATTGGTTTAACCTTTTCGGGAATGAAAGAAACGGATAAGACCACTGCAACCATCATTATTAAAATAGCGTTAGTAATTATAGTTATTTTAACCTTGTTATTTTTCATACAATCTTCCCCTTTGGGTATTTTATGATTTAAGAGGAAGATTAATTACGCTTTTTTAGATAAAAAATATGCAAGGCATCACCTTGCATATTTATTACGCTTTTAATTAGTCGTTAATGATTTCAAGAAGTTTTAGGTCAATTCCTTTTTCGCCAATCTTGATAATTTCAACCTTAACGGTATCTCCGATAGAAAGAACGTCTTCAACGGAAGCTATCTTCTTATCGCTCATCTTAGAAATGTGTATCATACCGTCCTTACCGGGACTAAGTTCAACAAAAGCGCCAACCTTAGGAAGAATTCTTGCAACGGTAGAAATAAACATATCTCCTACTTCAAGGTCTTTCGCTATGGAAAGAATTATAGCTTTTGCCCTATTAGCGTTGCTCATATCTTCGCCATAGGTAGCAATGCTAACTTTACCGTCATCAGTAATGTCAATCTTAACGCCGGTTTCTTCGATAATCTTATTGATTACTTTTCCGCCAGAACCAATAACTTCCCTAATCTTATCAGGATTAATATTGAAGGAAATAATCTTGGGCGCATACTTAGAAAGTTCTGCATTAGGCACAGGAATACATTCAAGCATCTTATCAAGAATATACTGTCTGCCTTCATTTGCTTGAGATATTGCCGTGCGAAGAATATTTTCGTCAATACCTTTAATCTTAATATCCATTTGGATAGCGGTGATACCCTTAGTAGTACCAGCCACTTTAAAGTCCATATCGCCAAGGAAGTCTTCAAGCCCTTGAATATCGCTCATGATAGAAACTTTACCGCTTTCAACATCCTTAATAAGACCCATAGCAATACCTGCAACGGGCGCTTTAATGGGAACACCTGCATCCATAAGAGCAAGGGTAGAACCGCAAACACTTGCTTGTGAAGTAGAGCCGTT
>JAZRGN010000005.1:0-12559 GCA_045644165.1 Christensenellaceae bacterium
ATGATATACCATTGCGGTGACGTTAGCGGTGAGGTCCCACCTGTTCTCATACCGAACACAGAAGTTAAGCTCACCAGCGCCGACAATACTTGACTGGAGACGGTCCGGGAAGATAGGTAGTTGCTGCATCCAAAAGAGAAACCCAACCATAAAGGTTGGGTTTTTTCTTTTGGGTGTAGCGACATAAATCTTCCCGCCATTCTACGAATGGACGGGAAGAAATCACCAGTTACAAACAACGTTTTTTTGCTATACAGAGTGTCAACAACAAACAGGGTTAGTTACTTTACTACCGAGTGATATGTCGTTACACGACACATGGTAGTTGCTGAAGGGATAGAAATAAAAAACCACTCGGGTAGAGTGGTTTTTATTTTCTGTCAACAAGGCGTCGACCGATATGTCGAAAAAATTCGCAAGATTTATAAGCTGTGCAATAGATGGCTCGGTGTATCACGTTTCCCAATGCGAAATTGTTTTTGGCGAAACGTTAATCTTTTCTGCCAATGCCAACTGGTCTAATTTATTAATTTTTCGTATACTTTTAAGATTTTCACAAAAACTCATATTCTTCCCTACTATATTAGTTTATCAAAAATTGAGAATATACTATAAAAAAGTAACCAAGGAGAAGTTTTATGAAGACCTTAAAATGTGAAATATGTAGTAGTAACAATCTTGTAAAATAAGATGGAGTTTTTGTTTGTCAAAATTGTGGAACTCAATATTCTGTAGAAGAAGCAAAGAAAATGATGATAGAAGGAACTGTTGAGGTTCAAGGAACAGTAAAGGTCGACAATTCAGCCTTTATTGAAAGATATTTGGCTAATGCACGTAGAGCATATAAGAGTTGAAAAAGTAAAGACAAAGAGAGTAAAAAAAGTTGAATAAAAAAATTCTTAACTCGTTCGAAGAAAGAAAAATTTACCAAAAACAAGACCTCCAAAGATATTTTTTACTCATCATAACAAGTCTTTTATGACTTGCCAAGTATTTTAAGACTTGATAAGCGTATAATAAAAATATGGAATTTAAGGAGAGAATAAAAGAATTAAGATTATCAAAAAATCTTAGCCAAATGCAACTTGCTGTTAAAACAAACATAAGTCAGTCAGCAATAGCAAAATGGGAATTGGGCAAAACCGAGCCAACGGCTTCTGCTATAATTACTCTTGCTAAATTTTTTAACGAAACAACAGACTACGTTTTAGGCATAGAGGAATAAAAAACCTAAATTGTTATAAAACGTATATAATTATTTGCTTTAGGTGATTATATGAGAGAACATAACGGAAGAGTGTATATTGAAAAAGAAAAACATGATATAAACGAGTTAAAAGAAATAGTTGACGTTTTGCGTAGCGCTGTTGGTTGCGAATGGGATAGGGCGCAAGACTTTGATTCTATGAAAGAATGCTTAACTAACGAAACGGCCGAAGTTTTACAGGCTATCGACAATAAAGACTATAATAACCTAAAAGAAGAACTAGGCGACGTTTTGTTGCAAGTGGTTATGAATTCACAAATCGCAAGCGAAAAAGGGCTGTTTGATTTTAACGACGTGGTGCAAGTAGTGTGCGAAAAACTAATTCGTCGCCACCCACACGTTTTTGGCGACGAGCCAAGACCAACTACCCCCGAAGAAAGCCTTGCGCTTTGGAGAAAGGTTAAACAAATCGAAAAAGAAAGAAAAGGACTAAAATGATTAAGATTTTATTCGTTTGCTATGGGAATATTTGCCGTTCGCCTATGGCTGAATTCGTTATGAAAGACCTAGTGAATAAAAAGGGCGAAAGTCAAGGTTTTTATATAGAGTCGGCGGCGACTAGCACCGAAGAACTCGGCAACGGCGTTCATCGTGGAACTCGCCAGATTTTAGATAGGCTAGGCATTGATTATTCTAATAAGCGTGCTCGTCAAATAACCAAAGCCGATTATCAAAACTTCGATTATATCGTGGGTATGGACGCTATGAATAAGCGTGATATGTTAAGAGTCTTTGGCGAAGATAAAGAGCAAAAGATTTCTTTGCTACTCGATTGGACCAAAGATTTTAGGGACGTTGCAGACCCTTGGTATACTCGTAATTTTGAAATTACTTACGACGACGTGGTTCGTGGAACGCAAGCCCTTTATAAAGCCATAAAAAAATAAACAATTTTTATCAAACGTATTGACAGTCTATTTTCAAAATGTTAAACTCAATGTAACCAAAAGACTTTAACCATAAGGTTAGAGTCTTTTCTATGCCAAACGTGTTTTGTGAGGTGTCAAGTAATGAGCGAGTGCAAACCTGAAGTTAACCAAAAGAAATCTAACGGTGAACACGGAATACCTAACTACGATTGGTTGTTTGAACAAAACAACGTAGGTAAACAAAAAAAGAAAAGTGGGTTTTTATCCAAAATTATAAAAATCAATATTAAACCTATTCTTTTATCATTATTTATCTACATATTCCAAGCCTTGCCGACCTTTGTAATTCCACTTGCAACGGCAGACGTGATAAACGTCGTTACTACTTCGGTTAGCCAAGGCTTTATAACTAGGGCGCAATGGGTTAGAATTGCACTTAACGTAGTTATAACGTTATTTACTATACTATTAAACGTGCCTACCACCGTCGCTAGATGGAGGGTTGCGAGCAAAATGCTCCGTAGAACTAGCGCAGGCATTCGTATGGCACTCGTTAGGAAACTTCAAAGTTTATCTTTGACTTATCACAAGGATATGCAAACGGGAAAAATTCAATCCAAGTTCCTCCGTGATATGGAAACGATTGACGGCTTTTTCGCTAACATGATAAATAGTTTTCTACTTCACATAATAAGTTTAATCGTTTACACGGTCATTGCTGTGGTAAGAAACGGCTGGGTTTCATTATTCTTCTTGGTTATCATTCCATTTAACGTTTTAATTAGGAACATATATCACAAGAAAATTAGAAAGGTTTATAAAGACCACCGCATTAACACCGAGGGTATGAGTGCAAAACTTACTACTATGGTAGAAATGATTCCGGTAACCAAGGCGCACGGACTTGAAAACACCGAAATTTATCAAGTGGAAAACACTGTTGAAAAGGTGGAAAGTTCGGGAATAAAAATGGATAACACCATTGCTAATTTTGGTGCGTGGGCGTTCGTTGTTAATAACGGTTTATCAATAATTTGTTTAGCATTTTGTTCTATACTAGCAATTAAGGGTATTATTACCGTTGGCGATATAGTGTTATTCCAATCAATGTTCGGCTCTATAAGTGGCAACGTATCGGCAATCGTAAACTCTATGCCTCAAATTTATTCTGGGTTAGAATCGGTTGAATCCATCTCCGAACTTATGAAGGTTAACGACGTTGAGATAAATTTAGGCAAACCCGTTCTTTCTTCGGTTAAAGGAAACGTTGCTTTTAACAACGTATCCTATCGTTATCCAAATACCGACCAAGACGTTATAAAAAATTTTAATCTAGAAGTTAAAGAGGGAGAATGTATAGCAATCGTCGGTTCTTCTGGTAGTGGCAAATCGACACTAGTAAATATGATTATCGGTTTTTTACTACCAACCGAGGGGCAAGTATTAATAGACGGAAAGTCTATCGAAGAATTTGATAGGTCGGAATATCGCCACCATATTTCAGTTGTTCCACAAAACAGCATTTTATTTGCAGGCAGTATAAAAGAAAATATTACCTACGGCTTAACTAACTATTCTAACGAGCAGTTAGATAACGTTTTAGAGATGGCTAATATCAAGGAATTTTTGGACGAATTGCCTAACGGGCTAGAAACCAAAGTAGGCGAGCATGGAGATAAACTTTCGGGTGGTCAACGCCAACGCATTAGCATTGCTAGAGCGCTTATTCGTAACCCTCAAATACTTATATTAGACGAGGCGACTTCTGCGCTAGATAATATTTCCGAATATCACGTTCAAAAAGCCATTTCGTCGTCAATATTAGGAAGAACCACCTTTATCGTTGCGCACAGGCTATCGACAATTCGTAACGCCGATAGGATTATCGTTATGGAAAACGGCGTTTGCGTCGAGATGGGCACTTACGACGAGTTGATGAAAAAGAAGGGAAAATTCTTTGAACTTAAAAATTTAAACGATTTAACTAATAAAAAGACCGAAGAAGAAATTGGTCAATTAGCGTAAAAGATTAAAGCTTAAACAAAAGGAGAAATTATGAAATTAGGATTAAACAGAATGGCAAGTATAATTTGTGGCACGCTTGCGTGCATAGGTATAGTGTTTATTTTTCTTACACCCCTAAAGGTGCAAAACTTAACGGAATCGACTGCGCTTACCTTAGAGCAAGTGTATTTTTCTGCAGAAGGCACGATTATTCCTATAATAGCATTTGCTTTGTTGATGGTTGGTGGATTATGCACGGTTATGTTTGGACTTAACCAAGATAAAGTTGTTGGATACGTTGGAATGGGAATTCTTTTGTTAGCCTCTCTTCTTTTGTATTATACAGATTTTCTATATCTAGCGTCTAAAGGACTAGAAAACGGAGTTAGGTTTAGCGAACTTTCTAAATACGTAAAAGCATATAAGGAAGTTTACAACCTAGGGGTTGGCCCAATTCTCGGCGCAACTTGTGGGCTAATAGGCGCACTTTCAACACCCGTAGTCCTATTCGTTTTTGAAGATTAGTAAACATTAACTTAAACATAAAAAATACGCCACTTGCTGAAATCAGCAAGTGGCGTTTGTATTTGCTTTTTAGTTTTAATTATTTTCCTAAAACTTCTTTAGCGTTTTTAACAACGTTTTCAACGGTGTAGCCGAATTTATCGAAAAGTTTGTTAGCAGGTGCAGATTCACCGAAGGTTTCAATACCCATAATCTTTCCATCAAAGCCAACGTATTTATACCAACACATTGGAGAGCCAGCCTCGATAACAAGACGCTTGGTAACAGCCTTTGGAAGAACGCTTTCCTTATACTTTTCACTTTGAGCCTCAAAATCTTCAACGCAAGGCATAGAAACGACTCTAGCGTCAATGCCGTCTTTGATAAGTTCTGCTTTAGCCTTAACTGCAAGGTTAACTTCGCTACCCGTTGCTAAAAGAATGATGTCTGGGGTTTTCTTTTGGCTATCTGCTAGAACGTAGCCACCCTTGAATGCCTTTTCGCCCGTGCCTTCAAGCATTGGAAGGGTTTGACGAGAAAGAATTAAACAAGATGGGTTCTTGCCGGTAACTGCGCTAATCCAAGCGGCAGTGGTTTCTCTTCCGTCGCAAGGACGATATATGCGAAGATTTGGCATAGCACGAAGTCCCGTTAAGTGTTCGATTGGTTGGTGGGTAGGTCCGTCTTCGCCAACACCGATTGAGTCGTGGGTTAGGATATAAGTTACAGGTAATTCCATAATAGCAGACATGCGCATTGCGTTCTTCATATAGTCGGAGAAAACTGCAAAGGTTGCACAGTATGGAAGTAAACCACCGTGTAAATACATACCGTTACAAATGGCAGCCATAGCGTGTTCACGAATACCGAAATGCATGTTAGAACCAGTTTTGTCGGTAGGTAAGAAGTCTGCTCTTGATTTCATGTTAGATTTATTAGCAGGTGCTAGGTCGGCACTACCACCGATTAGGTTTGGAATATATTTTGCAAGTTTATTCAAAACGGTGTTGCCGTATCCACGAGAAGCGTCGTCTTTTTCAAATTGCCATAACTCTTCGATATTCTTAAGGTCTGGCATTTCCATATTTTTCCAAGCATTGTATTCTTTTGCTAGTTCAGGATATTTTTCAGCGTAAGCCTTGAACATTTCTTTCCAAGCTCTTTGAGCACGTCTACCTTTAGCGCCGAATTTCTTGCAATGCTTAAATACTTCTTCAGGAACTTCAAACGCAGGTAATTCCCAACCAAGATTTTGTTTTAATATTTTAATATTTTCTTCGCCTAAAGGTGCGCCGTGGCAACTTGCCTTGTTTTCAAGTGGAGAAGCGTAGCCAATCTTTGATTGAACGATAATAAGAGATGGCTTTTCCTTTTCAGCCTTTGCCTTCTTGATTGCACGGTTTAGTTTAACAAGGTTATTGGCGTCGTCAACCTTAATAACTTGCCACCCTAAAGCCTCGTGGCGTTTGCCCACGTCTTCAGAGAAGGTGATGTCGATATTCCCTTCGATAGTAATGTCGTTCTTGTCGTAGAAAACGATTAGCTTGCCAAGTTTAAGTGAGCCTGCAAGTGATGCCGCCTCGTTTTCAATACCTTCTTGCATACAGCCGTCGCCACAAAGAGCGTAGGTGTAGTGGTCAACGATAGGGAAACCTTCTTTATTAAATTTGTTAGCAAGATAGTCTTCGGCGATAGCCATACCAACTGCGTTAGCAATACCTTGACCGAGTGGACCCGTGCTTGTTTCAACGCCTGGGCATACGCCGTATTCAGGGTGGCCTGCAGTTCTACTGCCTAATTGACGGAAGTTCATAATATCTTCCTTGGTTAGGCCGAAACCGAATAGATAGAAAAGTGAATAATCTAACATTGATGCGTGGCCGGCAGAAAGAACGAATCTATCTCTATTGTCGAAAGACATAGGGTTCTTTGGGTTGAACGCCATGTTGGTAAAAATAGAATAGCCGATAGGAGCAGAGCCTAAAACCATTCCAGGGTGGCCTGAATTTGCCTTTTGAATAGCATCTGCAGAAAGAACTCTAATAGTGTTAATTGTAAGTTGCTTTACGTCTTGCATTTATATTCCTCCTAGCGAAAAGGTTCGCTTATTTAATCTAATAGATACATTATATATTAAACCTTGCCGTTTTTCAAGCCTTTTTCAAGGGTATTTGGTTATTTATAACAAAAACTGCTTGATATCTTTCGGTCTAGAGTGTATAATGGTAACATAGAAAATTATGCACTTTAAATTTTAAGGAGAATTATGGACGCAAAACAATTTGTAACGCAAATAGCAGACATCAACGAAAACTTCGCTCAATGGTATACCGACGTTGTAACTAAAACTGAACTTGTTGACTACGGCCCCGTTAAAGGAACTATGGTTATTCGTCCATACGGATACGCTATATGGGAAAACATTCAAAAGGATTTAGACCTTCGCTTTAAGGCTACGGGTGCTAAAAACGCATACTTCCCACTACTTATTCCTATGAGTTTTTTTACTAAAGAGGCAGAACACGTTGAAGGTTTTGCTCCTGAAGTTGCAGTAGTTACCCACGCAGGTGGCGCAAAACTAGAAGAGCCACTAGCAATTAGGCCTACTAGCGAAACGGTTATCGGCACTATGTATTCTAAATGGATTAAATCTTATAGAGATTTGCCTGTTATGATGAATCAATGGTGTAACGTTATGCGTTGGGAAAAAACCACTCGTCCATTCTTAAGAACTAGCGAATTCTTATGGCAAGAAGGGCATACCGTTCACGCTAGCGAAGAAGAGGCTATGGAAGAAACTATGAAAATGCTAGAAGTTTATCGTTCTTTTGCCGAAGAAACGCTGGCAATTCCTGTTTACACCGGTCAAAAAACCGAAAAGGAAAAATTCGCAGGCGCAGTCGCTACTTTTGGTATGGAAGCAATGATGCTAGACGGAAAAAGTTTACAAGCAGGAACTTCCCACTATTTAGGACAGAATTTTTCTAAAGCGTTCAACATAAAATATTTAGACAAGGATAGTTCTCAAAAGTATGGCTATACCACTTCTTGGGGTGTATCGACAAGACTTATCGGCGCTATTATAATGGCGCACGGCGACCAAAGAGGTTTAGTGTTGCCACCAAAGGTTGCACCAATTCAAGTTATTATCGTTCCCGTTGCTGCGCATAAAAGTGGGGTAATCGAAAAGGCTAAGAAAATCGAACAAGCGCTTATTAGCGCTGGTATTCGTGCCGAAGTTGACGCTCGTGATATGAGTCCAGGTTGGAAGTTCAACGAGTGGGAAATGAAAGGCGTTCCTGTTCGTATTGAAATAGGCCCAAGAGATATTGAAAATAATCAAGCAGTAGTTGTTCGTAGAGACAACCTAGAAAAGACTTTTGTTAAACTAGACCAATTAAACGCTCAATTACCTTTAATTTTAGAAAGCGTTCAAAAAGATATGCTAGTTAAGTCTAGAAAAAATCGTGATGCTAGAACTATTGAGGCTGATAGCCTAGACGGTATACTTTCGGGTGTAGAAGGCAAAAATTTCGTTAAAGCAGGCTGGTGTGGTTGTAGAGAATGTGAAGACAAGGTTAAGGAAACTGCTCAAGCAACTGCAAGAGTTATGTGCGACGACGAGGGAATTCCTGAAAAGTGCGCAATCTGTGGCAAACCTGCAAAACACAAAGTAATTTTCGCAAGAGCATACTAGGCTCCAAAAAGGATTTATAATGGGTAAGATTTTTGTAATTAACACTTTAGGCAACGACGCAACTCTTATGGAGTTATCGGTATTTGGAATAGTTATATCTGCAATCGTTATGCTTGCCGTTCCAATAGCAGTATATCTGCTTAGGTCGATTGGCATTTACAAGCTTGCAAAAAATCACGGCATAGATAAGGCCTTTTTGGCGTGGATTCCTTTTGCGTGGGTTTATCCACTATGCATTCTCGTTAAAGAATTTTTATTCTTCGGCACGCCTTACGGTAAAATAGCCTTGCCAATCTGTATAATTTTCTGTGTATACGGTGGACTTTCGGCTATTTACGACTTTATGGTTTACTTGCCTTTGATTAGATATTTCTTTTTAGGTGGAGAAATTTATCTATCTAGTAGTGCAACGGCTGTTGCAAGCGTTACCTCTGAGGCTCAATCTTTTTGGCTAGAGGGAACTATTATTTACGGCAAAAATATTCAATACTATGGTAGCAATTTAGTTTATAAATTATTAAATAAGATAAACTTAATAATGAGTTTACTCGATTTAGTTAAAGTTATCGTTCTAATCAATCTATATATCGTTCTATTTAGAAAATTCTGGCCAAAACACTATATCGTGGCGGCAGTTATGTCTGCGTTTGGGTTATTCCCAATCTTTGTATTCGTTATAAGAAACAAGGTTGCTATGAGTTTTGAACAATACGTTAACTCTATGAAAACAAATTCGTCAAACAATACTTATAGAGAAACTAGCGAGCCAAAACGTTCTAAAAAAGACGACCCGTTTTCCGAGTTTGGCGACGACGACCCATTCTCAGATTTTTAATCAAAAAGGAAAATACTAATGCCAAGTGAAAATATTGCGGCTATATCGACCGGAATGGTTGCTAGTGGTGTAGCCGTTATTAGAATAAGTGGAGATTCGCCACTTGCCGTTGCCAATAAAATGTTTAAACCATTAGGTAAAGTCAACGTAATAGATTTTGCCCCAAACGTTATGTATGCTGGGGAAATCGAGGCGCAAGGCTTTACCGATTTTGGTATGTGCGTTTATTTTAAGGCGCCAAAAAGTTTTACGGGCGAAGACACGGTAGAATTCCATTGCCATGGTGGAACGGCTATTACTAAAGGCATTTTAAGTAAAATTTTATCGCTTGGAGTTCGCCTTGCTACTAACGGCGAGTTTACAAAGCGTGCTTTCTTAAACGGAAAACTCTCTCTTTCTTCAGCCGAAGGCTTAATCGATATGATTAACAGCGAATCGGTTAGTGGCGTTAAGGCAGGCTATTATCTTTATAGAGAAAAACTACTTAAAAAGGTTACCGACATTCAAAACGTTTTAACCGATAGCCTTTCTCAAATAGACGTTGATATGGACTTCCCTGAAGAAGATATCGAGCAAACGGCAACCCCAAAAATCAAGCAGGATTTAATAAATTCTATTGCCGAAATAGACGCACTTCTTAAAACTTATCGCACGGGCAGAACGCTTAAAAACGGCGTTAAGGTGGGCATTGTTGGAAAGCCTAACACGGGCAAAAGTTCAACCTTAAACGCACTTCTTAATTACGATAAGGCAATCGTTTCTAGCATTGCTGGAACGACTAGAGATATAGTAGAGGGCAGTATCGATATTAACGGCGTTAGGTTTAACTTCTTCGATACGGCAGGCATAAGAGAAAGCGAAGACGTTATCGAAGAAATCGGCGTTTCGCTTTCTAAACGAATTTTAGAAGAGAGCGACCTTATCTTGTTTATCGCAGATGCGAGCGATTTTAATAGCGAAGACGAAAAAATTTTATCGTTAGTTAAAGATAAAAATTTATTATTCGTTATAAACAAAACCGACGTTAGCGACTTTAAGGACGAGCGTGCCGACCTTTACGTATCTGCCTTAAACAAAACTAATATTGAAGAACTCTCTAAAGCAATTTTTGAAAAGACGGTGGAAAACGGGATAGACCTTAACGGCGACTTCCTTTGTGAAGAAAGGCACTTTGAGGCATTATCTAGGGCAAAAGAAAAATTGCAATCGGCTCTTAGTGCTATAGAACTAGTAACGCTAGACCTTCTTGCAATAGACGTTAAAGATGCGTGGGACGCATTAGGGGAAATTTCTGGAAAAACTGCAACCGAAGAAATTATAAACAACATCTTCGCAAAATTTTGCGTAGGTAAATAGGTAATATATGGTAAATTTAGAACTTTATAGAGTGTTCTACACCGTTGCCAAATGTGGAAGTTTAACCAAGGCGGCAGAAGAACTCTTTATTTCTCAACCTGCAGTTTCGCAGGAAATAAAACAATTAGAAACGCAACTCGGTGGACAACTTTTTAACCGAACGAGAAAGGGTATGGAACTATCAGAAACGGGTGGAAAACAAATATTTCCATTAGTTGAGCAAGCCCTTAAACTTTTCGACCAAGTGGAAAGCAAATATTCCGAGTTAAAGGACACGGCAACCGGCGTGGTTAGAATTTGCGCTTCGGATACCGTTAGCACACACTTTTTATTGCCTTACATAAAAGAATACCACGAAAAATACCCAGAAGTTAATTTAGTTTTACAAAACTGCACTTCAAGTGAAACGGTTGAACTATTAAAGAACAAAAAAGGAGATATAGGCTTTGTAAATCTACCTCTAGACGATAGCGATATAAATCTTTCTAGCGTGGTTATGCAACTGCACGACACTTTCGTTGCAAGCGAAAAGTTTAGCGACCTTACTAAAGAAACTATCGACCTTAAGAGATTGCAAGACTATCCTTTGCTTATGCTAGAATTATCTACGGCAACTCGTCAAGCAATCGTATCGTTTGCCCATTCGCAAGGCATACACCTTCACCCAGAAATAGAACTTGCAAGCCTAGAACTTATGACCGAACTTGCTAAATCGGGTATAGGCATTGCTTGTATTCCTAGAGAATTCGTCAAACACGAACTTGAAGAGGGCAGTCTAAAAGAAATTAAAACGACACCTCAACTTCCGTCTAGAGCAATAGGGCTTGCTCTTCCAAAAACGGAAAACCTTACCTTTGCAGTTAAAGAGTTCATTAAACTTATTGGCGCAAAGATAAATTAAAGGAGAAAATTATGGCGATTTGGCTTAATACGTGGTTTTATCCATTAGATAAAGCCGTGTTTGTGGCTATGAATAATATAAATTGTGGATTTCTAAACTTTTTTTGTAAGTTCTTTTCGCTTTTTGGAGAAAAGGGAATTCCACTAATTTTAGCATCACTCGTTTTAATGTGTTTTGCAAAAACTAGAAAAATGGGCTTTTGTCTATTGTTTGCAATAGCCTTTGGTGCATTGTTTACAAACGTAATCTTAAAAGAAACGGTTGCTCGTCCTAGACCTTTTACAAAAGAAGAATTTAATTCAATGTGGGTAAGCGCAGGCTCGGTGGAAGAGGGCGAATTTTCTTTCCCATCAGGACATACTACGGCAACTACTGCATTCGTGTTTGCACTATTTTTATCGTGGGATAATAAGTGGAGTTTCTTGGCTTTACCTTTTGCCTTACTCATGGGTTTTTGCAGGGTTTACCTTATCGTGCATTACACCACCGACGTTATCGCAGGAATGCTAGTTGGCACGGTTGCCGGCTTAATATCTTTTTACGCAACCAAATACTTGTTTGCGTTAATCGAAAAGCACAAGGATAAGAAATTCTTTAAGTTTGCATTAGAGTTCGACGTTATGAATTTTCTAAAAAAGGGAAATAATAACCAAGAAAAGGTAAAAAATGAAGAAAAAGAAAATTAAAAACGACGAGTCTTTAGACCAAAACGTTGAATTTTGGAAAAACGCTAGTCCCAAAGAGTGCGCTAGGGCAGTAAAAAAATTAGTTAGAGAAAAACTTTACAAAGGAGAAAGAATATGAAAAAATTCTTTGGTGAATTTAAAAAATTCATTACTCGTGGAAACATTTTAGACATGGCTGTCGGCGTTATCGTAGGTGGTGCGTTCACTGGTATAGTTAACGGTCTTTCCAACAACGTGTTAAAACCAATTATTAACTGGATTTTGGCATTAATTATAGGGGAAGACGGACTAGAGGCTGCAGTTACAATGCTTAGTCCTGCATACGATTCAACAGGTGCGATAGACCTTGCTAACTCTATCTACATAGATTGGGGTGCGTTTATAAGTTCGATTATAAACTTCTTGCTTATTGCAATCGTTCTATTTACAATCGTTAAGGT
>JAZRGN010000006.1:0-3345 GCA_045644165.1 Christensenellaceae bacterium
AGATTGTGTTACCGAAATAGAAATACTTATTAAGATTATAAAAAATTGTATTGAATATAACGCCAATAGATAAATTTTTAAAAATTAAAAAAGACTAACGTGTGGTTAGCCTTTTTTCTTTCTTATTTTATATCAATATATTAACTAGCATATATAGTAACGGAATGGTTGCAACTGATAAAATGGTTGAGCCTAAAGTGTATACGACCGAGCCTTCGATATCGCCTTTGTTTTTGTCGGCGAGAGGAGAGGCAAGTCCTGCAGTTGGCATTGCAAACGCTATAAACGTTCCCAAAATAACGTATTTATTAATTATATCTAAGCCTATTAATTGTAAAATAAGTAATAATGCGATTATTACAACAGGGGTTGCAATTAGTTTAATGGCAGATGCATAATACATTTTTCCACAAGTGAAAACCTTTTTAAGGTCAACCGAACCCATTTTCATACCGAGTATGGTCATTGAGATTGGCGTTACTAAGTTAGAAAAATGAGTGGTGAACGATAGCACTTCTGGAACTACTTTGCATACTCCAGATAGGTTAATAACAACACCGATAGCAAAACCGAGTAATACGGGATTAGTTAAAACCTTAACAACGTTGATTTTTGCCTTTCCACCAGAAATAGCGTAATCGCCAAGCGTAAGCATTGCAAGGTTTGTAATTATATTGATAATTATTAAAACCATTAGAGCAGGAGAGGATGTTTTTTCCAAAACTTCCATTGCTAGAGGAATTCCCAAAAAGCCGTTGTTAGAAAAGATTGAACAAAATCTTAACATTCCACGTTTTTTAGCGTTAAACTCAACAACTTCTTGTGAAAGTTCGCCCTGTTCTAAGCAAGAGCCTTCCATAAAAGAAAGAGGTTTAGAAAGTAAAAACAAAATTAAGGTGTAGCCAACGCCGATTATGGCAGAAACACCTAAAACAGCAAGCGAGCCTTTGTCAAACGACACGTTATTTATCGTGCTTGTCATTATGAAAAAGAACATTGCCACCGTGCAAAGAATTTTAGATAACGCACTAGACTGCTCTTGCTTTAAGACTTTTGCTTTAACAAGCGCAAATCCAGGGATAGCGAGTGCCACGAACATTATTACTTTTCGTAGCATTATTATAAAAGCGTCCATACTTTCTCCTAAACGAAAATTACGCGAATATTGTAAAATATTTGCGAAAAAAAGTCAAGTAATCGAACATTTTCTATTATATCAAAAAAGCCTTACTGTTTAGCAAGGCTTTCGAATTATTTATTTTTTATTTTTCGGGAATATAATTTTCAAAAATAATATTATGGCATTTTTCTTTTAGAGAGAGTTGAATTTCTTTTGATTTAACCGTCCAAGCAAGCACGGTTTTATCTTTAGTTTTACGTTTTGGCAAAGGTAAATCTTTATATCTCATACTAACAAAGTCTGGCTTAACTAAAAAATTAAGTGATAGGTGTTTAAGAACGTAGCGAGTAAACAAAGGTTCGCCGTCTGCCTTACTAGTGCCTAATACCCCACGAATGATATATGGCGCAATCTTTCTAACCTTATTTATATAAAGTGGGTTAAACGACTGAATGGCAAATTCGCCGTGATATTCGTCTAATTCGTATAAAACCCTTTCAACAATCATTTCGTCAGGGCAATTTTTAATCTCGATAAGTAGTGGAACTTTGCCGTTAACTGCGTGCAACACGTCTCTAAACGTAGGGATTTTTTCATTCGAGCCGTTTAGTCTTAGCGTATTTAAGAACTCGCTATCGTAGTCCCAAATATAGCCGTCAGCACCCGTCATTCTTTTAAGCAAAGCGTCGTGAAAAGAATACAAAACCCCGTCTTTAGAAGAGTATAAGTCTATTTCAATCGCAAAGCCGTTATTTACGGCATTTTTATAAGCCGTTAACGAATTTTCAATAATTTCGCCTCCCCAAAGTCCTCTGTGAGCAATAGGGGTTGTTTTTAGCCAATGATTATCGTCAATTCTCACAATTCACTCCTTAACAATACTTGCAAAAAAACTAGTATTAGTATATAATTATTTCAGGTAATAATTATACAAGACAAGGAAGTTTATGTCAACGAATAAAGAAAATATAAGAAATTTTTGCATAGTTGCGCACATTGACCATGGTAAATCTACCTTGGCTGATAGGCTTATGGAAAAAACGGGGCAAGTTTCCGAAAGGGATATGGAAGAGCAACTTCTAGACTCTATGGACTTAGAGCGTGAAAGGGGCATCACCATAAAACTAACCCCTGTTAGAATGTTTTACAAAGCCAAGGACGGCAAGGAATATACTTTTAACCTTATCGATACCCCTGGCCACGTTGACTTCACCTACGAAGTTTCTCGTTCTCTAAAAGCCTGCGAAGGTGCAATTCTAATCGTAGATGCAACGCAAGGCGTTCAAGCGCAAACTTTGGCAAATGCATACCTAGCAATTGATAACGACCTAGAAATTATGCCTGTTATCAACAAAATGGATTTAGCCTCTGCCCGTCCTGACGAGGCTGTGGAAGAAATCGAAAACATTTTGGGTATAGAGGCTAGCGACGCTCCTAGAATTTCTGCAAAGAGTGGACTTAATATAGAAGACGTTTTAGAACAAGTAATCGCTAAAATTCCTGCGCCACAAGGGGACGACAACGCTCCTTTAAAAGCGCTTATATTCGATAGTTTTTACGATAATTTTAAGGGCGTTATTTGTTTCGTTAGAATTATGGACGGAACGGTTAAGGTGGGCACTAAAATTAAAACCTTTATGTCGGATAAAGAATTCGTCGTTACCGAAGTTGGCGTATTCTCGCCTAAAATGACGGCAAAAGAAAGCCTTACTTCCGGCGAAGTAGGTTATATCGCTGCAAGCATTAAAAGTATTGAAGATACGGCAGTAGGCGACACTATTACCGACGTAAATAACCCTGCGAGCGAACCTTTACCAGGTTATAAAAAGGCATTACCTATGGTGTTCTCTGGTGTGTTTCCATTAGACGGCAGTAAATTTAACGACCTTAAAGACGGTTTGTTAAAATTAAAGTTAAACGACGCTGCGCTGTCTATCGAACCAGATAACTCGGCAGCGTTAGGCTTTGGCTTCCGTTGTGGATTTTTAGGCTTACTACACATGGACGTTATTCAAGAAAGAATAGAGCGTGAATTCGACTTGCAAATTATAACGACTGCGCCATCTGTTTCTTATAAGGTTTATAAAACCGACGGAACGCAAATGGTTGTGGAAAATCCAACCCACTTACCACCAACAACTGAAATCGACTATATGGAAGAGCCTGTTATTAAGGCTAGCATTTTCACCCCACCAGATTACGTTGGACCTATTATGGAATTATGC
>JAZRGN010000007.1:0-7095 GCA_045644165.1 Christensenellaceae bacterium
ATTAAATAAGGTAAACTTATAACGATACCCATTAAGAAATATTGAGGTATTCTGCCAAAAAGTATAGGATTGCCAAATAAAGATAGCACCATAAAGAAAGTGCTTATTATACCGACTTTTATCCAAAGCATTTGCCCTCTATCTCCCTCTTGATTAACCTCGTCGTTTGCAAATATTGCCAAAACGAATGGCACGAGATATACAAGCGCCCTAAACACGTTAACTGAACCTTCAACGATAATTTCTTCTTCAACGTCTTTTCCTAGGAATTCAATTATGCTAGCCACTACTCCTGATAATTGTGATAAAGCGATACCAACAATTAAAATTAAAAAACCAAAAACGACAATTTTTTTATCCCATAAACTGCCACCGAAAATAGGAATTATTAGGAAAAATATTGCGTAAGTATGAAAAGAAATCGCAAGTAGGCAATATAAATAATAACTTAAAACCCTCCTGTTTAAGAAGGCGTTGAATCCTAGCATCATTATTCCAGTAGCAAGCGCTTGTTTAATACCTGCTAGAGAGAAAAGATAAGCACCCGTAGCCATAAATAAGAACATTGAAAAAGTAAAAGCTTTAGAATGTTTATCAATCATAATAACGCAAGGCACTACGAATACTACTGCACATATAAATAAAAATACGTGTGGATTTGTGCTAACGTAGTTATATATTAAATATTGGAAAATGTTAAATCCATATACGTTAGAGATTGCAAAATCGTTTGCAAATAATAATGAAAATCTAGTTGGGGTTTTCTTAAATCCTCTAATGTAAATACTAGTGTCGTTATATTCCGTTCTTAATCCTGCAAAAGCACATAAACACAAGCAAATAGTAACTAGCAATATATATTGCAAGCCTTTGCTTTTTGCGTTTAAGTTTTTAATCTTCTCGTATATTCCAGATAAAATTACAACGAGAATAGAAAGAACGACGTAACTCATGAATTATCTTTTAAGCATTTTTCCTTCGATTATTTTTTTCAAAAAGTATAGCGTTTTAAATTTCTTTTTATATAAAAGCTTATTAGGAAGTTTTACTACTAATTTTTGTGGTTTGCCGTATTGACTAAAAGCGTTTATAAAGAACTCGTCCTCGGCAATACTTTTAAGCATTTCTATATACTCTTGCTTTTTACCTTTGACAAGATATTTGCCGTAAAAGATGGTGCTTGCAACCTTTTTAAAAAAGTGAGAATATATATCCCCTTGTGAATTTTCAAGTTGCATTTTTTTACAAGACTGCAAGAATAGTTCAATTATAAATTTTCCACCAAAATAGGAAGACTTGTCTATAGAATGCGTCATACTTACGTAAAGCATTCTATAGTTATACAAAACCTTTTGCGTATAGTATATTTTATCGGTGTTTTCAAAAAGTTTAAGAGTAAAAACGCTATCTTCACCAACAGTAATTCTTGGAAAACCTTGTAATTCGGCAGTGTTTATTAACCCTCTTTTGAAAGCCTTAAGCACAATGCTGTTAACTTTATTATCTCTATACAAAAGCGAAAGAATTTCGTTTCTATCTACAAATCCGTCTTTATCAAAAACTTGCCTTGACGCCTTTTGACTGCCGTCCTCAAAAAACCTAGTTAAACGGAAAAACACGACGTCTGCATTTTCTTTTTCAATAATTTCGTTTAACGTGCTTAAAGCGTTTAGTTCTAAACGGTCATCAGAGTCGAGAAAAAGACAATAATCGTTTTTAGCGTTATCTAACCCAACTAAACGGGTGTGAAACAGACCCTTGTTTTGTTGGTTGATTAATCTTACTTTGCCACCGTCAAGATATGGCTCGATAAGCTTTTCACTGCCGTCGGTAGAGCCGTCGTTAATAACTACAACCTCAAAATCTTGATAATCTTGATTAACGGCTGATTCTAGCGCCTCGACTATATATTTTTTGCAGTTGTAAAGGGGAATTATAATACTAAACTTTGCCATATTTCCCCCTAACCTTCAAAAATTTGTTCGATTTCTTTAACTACGTTTTCTGCCTTAAAAGGAATGATTTTTTGTTTATTAAACTCACCCATCTCGCCGTCTTGTTTGTCATAGACCTTTAGAATTGCCTCCTTAAAATTTTGACTATTTTTTGGCGAGCATAGATATCCACCTAAGCCGTCTTCAATTAAGTCTCTGCAACCACGGATATTAGAACAAACAACGGGAAGACCAGATGCCATTGCTTCCATAACGGCACAAGGCAAGCCTTCTCTAATAGAAGATAACACGAACACGTCGCTTACCTTGTAGTATTTGCCGATTTTTCTAGTGTAGCCTAAAAATTTAATTCTATCCTCTAACTCTAAAACCTTAACTTGCTCTTCTAAGAACGCTCTATTTGGTCCGTTACCGGCAATTAAAAGTTTTACGTTTAGTTTTTCTATTTGTTTAAGTGCGTTAAATACCACTATTTGGTTTTTGTTTTGATTAAGTTCGCCAACCATCAAGACCAAGAAGTCGTCTTGATTAAAACCTAGTTCTTGTCTTAACTCCTTTTTATCTTGCTCGCAAACTAATCTATCGGTATCGACGCCAACGCCGTGAACGTAGCGAATATCTTTTATTTTTAGTTTAGATTTAGCAAGTTCAAAGTCTTCGGTATTAATGGTAATTAAAGTATCGGTATGTTTAGCGAAAAGTTTTTCAATGGTATAGTAAATAAGCCAATTCTTTTTAGAAGAGCCTTTGTAGAAGTGAAAACCGTGCACCATATACACAACGGTGCAAAGTCCCCTCTTACGAAGTTTCTTGCACGCCAAACGGCTTAACACACCACCAACGGGAGTATGGCAATAAACTACGTCGTAACCACCGTCTTTAATAATTTTTTTGAGCATCTTGTAAGCCTTAAAATTAGTAAGAGAAAGTGGCGAGCGAGCAAACGGCAAATCGAACACCATATCTGCTTGAGATAAAGTAAGGGTGTCTTTTTCCTTTAAGTTGTTTTTTGCAGCGACGTGAATTTCATAGCCTTTTTCTTTAAGTGCCTTTATGGTAGCGTTATGAAATTGTCCCACGTGGCTTTGCATGGTTGCCACGAATAAAATTTTCTTCATAATTGTTCCTTAAGATTTTTAATAATTAAGTCAAATAACCTTTGTTCGTTTCCATCTCCCACAAAAGCGTTGTGAGGTGTTATAACGACGTTGTCCATTCCCCATAAAGGACTACTTGTAGATAGTGGCTCGGTTTCGAACACGTCTATAACAGCGCCCAAAAGGTTATTTTGTAAAGCGTTTATAAGCGCATTCTCTTCAACGATAGCGCCCCTAGCCACGTTTACCAAAACGCTATTCTCTTTCATAAGGGCAAAGCGTTCTTGGTTAAATAAATGGGTGGTTTCTTTTGTTAAAGGTAAGGTCAAAACTACTATGTCGGCACTTTTTAGGTTATCGTCTAGTTTGTCCATTCCTTGCATAGAGATAAAATTCTCGTCTACTCTTGGATATAGGTCTACGCCCTTAACTTCAGCGCCGAATGCGTTAAATCTTTTAGCGCATTCCCTACCCACGTTGCCACAGCCAACTACTAAAACGGACTTTTTGTAGAGTTCTAATAAGTTCCTATGCTTTATCCATTCTTTAGAATGTTTGTTTTTAAAGAAGAATTCCATTCGCTTATATAACGAAAGCACTCCAGAAAGCACGAATTCGGCCATTGGAATAGCATAAGTGTTGCCTGCATTAAAAACGGATATTCCCATTTTTGTCGCCACGTCCATAGGCACTCTGTCAAAACCAACGCTAGTTAATTGAATATACTTTAAGTTGCTAAACGCCTTAAGGTCGTGATAAAGGAAAAGTCCGTTACAAACAACCCCGTCTATTTGTTCGGGAGGGCAAGGCAAAGCGTCTTTTTCCTGTTGCATAAAAACTACTTGGTAACCTAAGTCGCTAACTTTATTAAGTTGTTCTTGCGATACTTTCCACGCACCCGTTACAAGTAGTTTCATTATTCTCCTTTATCTTGAATTGCTACTTCTTGGTTAGAAGCATTATCTTCAGTTTTACTTTCCACCTCGGCAGCCGAAGTTTGGCTTTCGATTACGCTTTCAACTTGCTCGTTGGAATTTTCGGTTTTAACCGTTTCTCCAACGTTTTGGTTATTGGCGTTTGTAAATACCTTGAAAACGGTCATGAAAATAATTTTAATATCTAGCCAGAAAGATAGGTGTTCGACATACCAAACGTTAAGTTCGATTCTTCTATGCCATTCAACTTCCTTTCTGCCGTTTACCTGCGCCCAGCCTGTAATTCCAGGGCGAACGTTAAACATTTTCTTTTGCTCTTCGGTATACTTATCGAAGGTCCAAGGGTGATAAGTTAGTGGTGGACGAGGACCAATAAAACTCATATCCCCTTTGAGAAGATTGAAAAATTGAGGCAACTCGTCTAAACTCGTAGCACGCAAAATTTTTCCTACTCTGGTAACTCTTTTATCGCCTTTACCAGAATATACGCCCGAGCCTGTTTGTTCTGCCCCAACAACCATTGAACGGAATTTATAAATATTAAACACCTTTCCGTTTTTACCAATTCTTTGTTGCTTAAAAATAACCGGACCTTTAGAGTCGATTTTAATTAAAATTGCCACTAAAAGTAAAATAGGGCTAGTGATGATAATTCCTATAAGAGAAAAGAAAATATCTATAAATCTTTTGAAAAAATGTCTATACATACTAAAACACGTCCTTTTAGGTTATACTTTCCCAAACTAATTTATTGTTAATAAATTATATAATATATATTAAGGGGTGTCAAGACCCTTATTTGTGATTTTTCCACATTTTGCGCTATAAATAGTGGAAAATTAATGATTTTTTGAATTTAATTATAATTTTAACGCAAAAAAAGAATAGCGAATGCTATTCTTTAATTTTTAAATTACAAAATTTAATATAACTACTTTGAATTAAAACGCTTTATAAAAGTGCATTTTTTACAAAGGCGTTCATTAAGCACGCCTTTTTCAAAACCTTTCTTAATATCGGTCGCCCTTTCGCTAGAAATTATTTCATCAAAAGAAGAAGTGAAAATATTGCCTAAATTTATCTCGCCGTTAGCATCTAAACAACAAGGCGAAACGCTTCCGTCAACGAGTATTGCAACTTGATTTATAAGTCCGTAGCAAAACCCTTTTTCGCAAGAATTTTCCTTGCTATCCGTAGGCCACACAAAAGCCTCGTCATATTCTAAAAATAGGTTTTTATCTAGCCTGTATCCCCTTGGTCTAACTTGCCAATCATTAGGGAATTTAGAGTGTAAAAACTCTTCTATTTTTAGGTTGTTTTGACGCTTACCTTTAGCATACTCGCCGTCCTTATTCCATAGTCTTAAAACAGTAAATATACCTTCTCTTGAACTGTTTTTAGAAAACTCTAGAACATCAATTAGATAGTCGTCAAACGACTGATTTTTGTTAGCCTCTAACGAGTGTAAGGATATACAAACCTTATGAACTATATGACTATTTTCTAGTAAAATTTGTCCCTTATCTTTTAAGAGTGTGCCGTTTGTTGTAATACAAACTTTAAGGTCATTTTGCCCTGCAATTTTGATAAATTCATCAAGGTTTTTATGAAAAAGTGGTTCGCCTAAAACGTGAAAATAAACGAACTTAACCTTGCCTTTAATCTCTTTGCAGACATGGGCAAATTCTTTAGTGTTCATCTGCCTTTTTGGTCGATTAGTGCCCGTGCAAAAAGAGCAAGAAAGATTACAAATATTGCCTATTTCAAGGTAAACTCGCTCTAACATAATTAAAAGCAAATTTTTCCTGAGTTTAGTATATTTTTAGGGTCGAAAACATGTTTAATTTCTTGCATAATAAAGATTGGCGTATCCCCTAATTGCCTTTTTAGGAAATTGATTTTTGAATATCCAATTCCGTGTTCGCTTGAAACTAAGCAACCAAGTTCTTGTTCTTTTTTATACATTTTATCAAAGCAAATAGAAAGTTTTTCTTCCCATTCTTTTTGGTCTAGAATGTCCATTTTTATCTCCGTTATATATCATTTGATGTTTTTATTTACGTAATCTATTAATTGATTACAAATGGTTTCCATACCTTTTATGGTAGGGTGCCCCGTTTGCTTGTCTACGTCGTGAAATTCAACTGCGTGGCCGTTAACACGCTCGGCAACACGCTTTATAGTTTTTCCAACCTACTCTTTCATGTCGGTGTTGATTAAAATGATAAGGTTAGCGTTTGGCAATTCTACTCTTAAACAACTAGCAAGATAACTTATTGCAGGCTTAAAAGAAAATAGGTCTTTTTCGGTAAGGTTATTAAGCTTTAATCTTCCAATTGGACTTTTGCCCCAATCGTCGTTAGTGCCACCAAACACGATAACCGTGTCAATTTGATTTTGCTTAAAAAAGTCTTGCTCTTTTAATTGGCGAAAACGATATATAAAGGAATTGGTGCGCGAACAATCTTCGCCGTCAAGAGAAGTATGACAAACGGTAGAGCCCGACCAACTGTTATTAAGAATAAGGTTTGCGCCCGTTTTATCAATAAATTGTTTCCACCACGTTTGCGAAACCTTCATACGGGTAACGTCAACGTTAGGTCTACCCTCTATGGAATAATAGAATTTATAGCCGTTTGGGATAAAACCCTCGTAGGTAGAATAACTATCGCCAAAAATTAAAAAGTTTTTAATCATAATACTTTATAAGACAATAAATAAGTATCGAAAGCATTATAACACAAAACGGAATAGTTTTCAAGAGGTGAGGTTGTTCAAAATATATATAACAAAAAGAAAAAAATAATAAAAAGGCTGTAAAAATGGTTGACATAATTAAATAAACAACATATAATAATAAAGCATTTGAGAATATTGCCCCTTAGCTCAGTCGGTAGAGCATTCGGCTGTTAACCGAAGTGTCGTCAGTTCGAGTCTGTCAGGGGCAGCCAAAACAAAAACACCAACCAAAGCGCTCTTCTCTTAGGGATTTTTTGAAACATTAAAAATTTATAGGAAATTGCACTTTCAAGCGGTCAAAAAGAAAATAAGAACTTGGATATTTAATCTGAGTTCTTTTTCTTTGTAAAAATTTTTTTCAAAAACAGC
>JAZRGN010000008.1:0-19161 GCA_045644165.1 Christensenellaceae bacterium
TGAGATGGCATTGAAGAAATCTTTTCGGTATACTCGTTATACATATCGTAGGTCTTTGCATTTTCGTTTTCTAAAAGTTTAGTTGCAATAGAACCCGTGTCGAATAATTTTTTACGTAGTAATTTTCTTAAATTAGCGTCATCCGAAACACGCTCTGCAATAATATCGCTCGCACCTTGTAAGGCTTGTTCAACGCTTTCCACACCCTTTTCTTGGTTAATAAATTCGCTTGCTTTTGCATTTAAGTCTAAACCTTGAGTTTGCTCTAAAATAGCGTCTGCAAGAGGGGTTAAACCCTTTTCAATAGCCACGCTAGCCCTAGTTTTTCTCTTTTGTTTGAATGGTCTATAAACGTCTTCTGCCTCGGTTAAAGTTTCGCAAGATGCCAACGCCAAAGCAATTTCGTCGGTCATTTTACCCTGCTCGGTTATAGAGTTTGCGATTTCTTCTTTCCTTTGGTCTAGGTTTCTTAAATATTTTAGCCTGTCGAAGAACTCACGCAACACTTGGTCGTCGCAAGAGCCCGTCATTTCCTTACGATATCTAGCGATAAACGGAATGGTGTTTCCCTCGTCTATAAGCGAGATGATATTTGCCGAGTGGTCGGCACGAATTGAAAATTCCTTTGATAATTTTAATGAATATTCCATAGCCATTATTTTAATTTTCCTTTTTTCTTTCTAATTTCTTTAACGGTTATTTCGTAGCCGTTGTCAGTTGGAATATAATAAACCCTATCTTTTAGGCTATCAGGCAAATACTGCTGTTCTACGTAGCCACCATAATTATGTGGGTATTTATATTGACTTGCTAGTTTTTTATCCTCTTCACTGCCGTAAACGGCGTTTTTAACCCAAGGTGGAACGGCGTCGTCCCTAACGCTTCTAGCGTCCTCTCCAGCCATATCCATAGCGTTTACAACCGAGTTGGACTTTTCAGCCTCGCACACGTAGATTATGGCTTGAGATAGAGGTAACAACCCTTCGGGTAATCCCATCTTTTCAAACGCCACCATAGCGCTCGTAGCCACTACTAACGCTTGTGGGTCTGCCATACCAACGTCTTCGCTAGCGTGAGCAATTAGCCTACGGAAGATAAGAAGTGGGTCGCAACCACCTTGAATAAGGCGTTGCATATAATATAAACCTGCGTTAGCGTCGCTTCCACGAAGGCTTTTACAAAAAGCAGAGAGCATATCGTAATACATCTGCTCGTCGAATGAAAGGGCTTTTCTTTGGATAGATTCTTCTGCGTCTTTTAAGGTTATAACTATTGTTCCGTCTGCCCTAGGTGTGGTAGTAAGCGTTGCAAGTTCTAAAGCGTTATATGCAACTCTTAAATCGCCACAAGCCATGTTTGCTATATGTAATAAAGCCTCTGGCTTTGCATCTACTTGGTAATTTCCAAGTCCCTTTTCCTTGTCGGCAAGCGCCTTTTTAAGCGCAGTTATAACGTTTTCGTTAGAAAGACGTTTAAGTTCGAACACTCTACACCTTGAAACTATTGCAGGCGTCATAGATGCAAATGGATTTTCGGTCGTAGAGCCTATAAAAAGTATGTCGCCGTTTTCGATTGCAGGAAGTAAACTATCGCTTTGGGTTTTTGAAAACCTATGACATTCATCTAATAAAAGATAGGTTTTTTTGCCGTAGAGTTTAGCCAACTGCTTAGCGTCCTCGATAACCTTTTTGACTTCGGCAACGCCACTTGAAACGGCGTTTAACTTAACGAAGTTTCCGTCCGTGCTGTTGGCGATAACGTTGGCAAGGGTGGTTTTGCCACAACCAGGTGGCCCCCAAAAAATACAACTTCCAAGCCTATCTAGTTTTATTGCTCTCGATAGCAAAGAAGTTTCGCTAACCACGTGTTCTTGCCCTAAAAAGTCGGCAAGGGTTCTGGCACGCATTCTTTCTGCAAGTGGGATATTCTTATTTTGTCCGTTTGCTAAATCAAATAAATCCATAGAAATATTTTAACATAACGGATATTATTTTTCAAGGGTTAATACAATATCTATGGAAGAAAAATATGCAAAAAGTTTGTAAAGTTAGTAAAAAGGAATTAGGGATAGCCTTTGCGCTTTTAGTAGCGACGATAACCCTCACGATAGGACGTGGATACCCACAAACGGTAACCCTGGGAATATCAATTTGGGCAACTAGCGTTTTACCCTCGCTCTTCCCTTACGCCTTTGTCTCGGCAAGTCTTTCAAGGCTAAGCGTTACGCACAAGTTTTCAAAAAAACTTTCACCTCTTACTAGAAAGGTTTTTAACACGGGAGGGGTAACGGCTTACGCATTCGTTATAAGCGTTATTGCAGGCTATCCAATAGGAAGCAAAACGATTAGCGACCTTAAAAAAGGTGGGTTTATAGGCGAGAGCGAAAGCGTTAGGGCGAGTGCGCTATGTTCTACTTCTTCCCCCATTTTTTTGATTTCAACCGTGGGTTGTATATGCTTTAATTCTTTTAGATTTGGTTTGTTTTTGCTTTTCGCCCACCTCATCTCTTCGATTATAGTTGGGGTTATATTTTCTTTTTATAAAAGAGGGGATAAGCCGTTAGAAAAGCAATTTTTTCCTGAAAAAGTCGACAATTTGTTTTATGAAAGCGTGTTTTCGGCGATTAATTCTTGCCTTTTTATAGGTGGAGTAATAACACTTTTTACCCTCGTTAATAAAATGCTTTTAGATTTAAGGGTTTTGTCTCTTCCCCTTGCTCTTTTTGAAAAAACACTTGGCAACCAGCAATTATCTCAAGGCTTAGTTTTTGGGTTAATTGAATGCACTTCTGGAATAATCGCCCTAGGAAAAGGTGGTATAACCTTTTTAACACTTCCACTTTGTGGATTTTTATGTAGTTTTGGTGGAATTTGTATTTTAATGCAATCGCTAACCTACTTAAAGGGCGCAAAAATAAAAACCACCATGTTTTTGCTTGCTAAATTGCTACACGGTGGTTTGTGTTTTTGTATTTGTTTGTTATTTAATTTACTTCTTTTGTAGAAATTGCTTAACCAATTCTACACACTCATGGGGAAGATTTTTATAATCTTCCTTTTTTATTTGTTCTTTAACGATAGTAGAACTAACAGATTTAAAAATATCGTCGCACTCTATATATTTAGTGGTTATAAAAGGATAAATTTCTTGGTTTTTTTCTTCGTATTGCTTTTCAAACTTCAAGTCCTCGTCGTTTCTAATGCCCCTTACGTAATCGGTAACGCCTTGTTTTTTAAGAAAATCGGCGTAATTTTCTTTCAACTCGTAATAGGCGATAACTTTTACCTTTGCGTTATTCTCAAAGCATTTTTTAAGCAATTTAACTCGTTCTTCTCTAGTAAAAAGGCATTGTTTATTGGGGTTTTCGCCAACTACTACTAAAACCATATCGTATTTTAGACAACACTTATTAATTATACTTACGTGTCCCTTTGTAACAGGGTCGAAAGTGCCTGCAAAAACACAGTTTGCCACTACTACTCTCCTTTTTTGTAAAACGTTAATATTGCTCTTCCGTATTTTCTTTCTTGAATTTTTTCTAAACCGTCTATATCTTCGGTAACGGGTTTTTCATTTTCGTAGATAACCACGCCGTCCGTCGACAAAAGATTAACGGAATTTTTTAATGCTTTTAAACCCACTTCGTCTTTATAAGGCGCATCTATAAACACGTAATCGTAAAGGTCTTTAGTATATAAATGAAAGTCTTCTCCTCTTCTGTTAAAGACTTTTACCTTTTCAAAAATGGAAAGTTTTTCCAAATTTTTTTGAGTGATGGAAAGACTTTCTTTACTTAAATCGTTAAAGGCAACCTCGCTAGCGCCTCGAGAAAGCGCCTCTATGCCCACGGCACCCGTGCCACAAAATAGGTCTAAAAAAGTTTTTCCTGCAATCTTAAATTGTAGAATATTAAAAAGACTTTCCCTAACCATGTCCGAAGTTGGCCTAACTTCTTGACCTTTGAATTCTAGTAAAGTTCTGCCTTTATAAATGCCACCGACTATTCTCACTTGTCGCCACCGATTTGCTTTTTAATATCTTCGATTTTGTCGTATTGTTTTTGCATTTGCTTTCCACCAAGATAATAAGGAAGTCCGTATACCAATAACACGAAAGGTATATATAAAAGCGAGAATACGTAATGCCAAGGCGCAAGAGTTCCACCAACCATAAAGAAGGAGAAAACAACCATATTCAAAAGACCTGCGATAACGCCAAACGAGTTGTCCACGTTTGAGGAAGTCGCCAAAAAGATAAAGTGAGCGACTACCAAAACTATGGTTGGAATAGCCGACAATAGGCCTATTAAGCAACCTTTCCAAGGTTTATATTCCTCTAACGCTCTTATAGGATACTCTTCGCCCGTTTCGATAATTCTACGCCTATACATATCGTTTTCCATTCTTATTTTAAGTTCGCCTTGACCATCCTTGAAACCTGCAAAGCCAATAATTATAACGTAAAATGCCATATTAATTAGGCATAGCAAATATTCTAGCATCATCATGTCTTTATCTAAAAGCATAATACTCATGCCAATCATTGCCGAGAAAAGCAAGTATATTAAGGGCATTAACACCATTTTTAAGTAGTATTTCATTTTTTCACCTTTTAGTTTATATATGTTTTTTGGGCACGCATACCCACTTTAGTTAATATTTCATATGGAATAGTATTGTATTCCTCGGCAAGTATTTTAGCGTCAGTCATTACTGGTCGCCAATCTTTCTTGCTAAAGCCCTTAACCATAGTTAAGTCCATACATCGGTTGTTTAACTGTCCTAATATCTCCTTTCGTGGAAGTCCGTCGGCATATCCGTATCTAATTATGCTTGCGTTTTGAGTGGTTTCTAAACGATTGTTTCCGTATAGATAGCTTTGCCCCTCAACCACCTTCCTTCTCTTTACGACGGGTGAATACACTTTCATAACAGGTTTTAAGGAAAAATCACATTCAAAAGGAGTATATCCGTAAAGCATAATGCCAATTCTAACCATATCGAAGTTTGCGCCTTTAAGAAAACCACCACTTGCAGATATGTGAGAAAGTATATTTTTATTATAACCTTTTACTAGGTCGTTGGCAAGCAAAAATTGCTCGGTTGCACTTTCAAAGCATTTTTTATCTTCAGGACAGGCGTAATGCGAAAAAAGTCCTTGGACTTTTACCCTTTTAAGTTTGGCGCAAACGTCTAGCATTTTTTGTAAATCTTGCAAGTTGTCAACGCCAAGTCTATTCATTCCACTATTGAATTTAATATGAATTTTGCACTTTTTGTTTAATTTTTCGCAAATTTTTTGTATATGGTAAAGTAGGCTTATATTATCAACGGTTAAAGAAAGGTCGTAACTTATCGCCCTTTCGATTTCGCCAATGAATGGTGGAATAAGCACTAAAATTTCCTTATTTATTCCCCCTTGACGCAAAGCAACGCCTTCTTCGACGAGAGCGACGGCAAAACTATCGCAAACAGGATAAAGGGCGTTAGCCACAGGACAAGCGCCGTGTCCGTAAGCGTCGGCTTTTACCACGGCACAAAGCTTAGTGTTTTTTAATTTGCTTTTAATTTTTAAGGCGTTTTGTTTTAGATTGGCTAAGTTTACTATGACGTTATTATACATACGCTATAATATGAAAAATAAAGTTTTAAAGTTAAAAGGTTGCCCTTTCTTTTTAGAAAGAGCAACCAGATTATTATAGATATTCCATCTCTTTTTTATTTTGTTCTTGGCTTTGAATTTTTTGTTCCTTTTTGCGCTTTGTTCTATCTAAAATAATCATAACGTCTGTAACTAAAAACCCAATGAAAATCAAGATTAATGATATCCATAGAACGACAAGTCCCCCTGTTTTGTTTTCTATTGCAGATTTTAGCAAACTAGGCAAAGCGAACAAAGCGTCTAAATTAATTAAAAAAAGTATAACGTATCCACCGTATTTTGCATTGTCAGGCTTGTCGAAAATAATCTTTAGCATAGCAAACAAGGAAACAATCAAGAGAAATAATCCTGCAATACCAAAAAATGCAACTGCAAGTGCAACGGCAATAGCACTATAAAAATTATCTACGTTGCTAATATTATTATATAAATAGGTTACATACACCAATAAACCCAAAGAAAACAACGTAATAATAGCACTCTCGCAAAGTTTCACAATTCTAATGACGTTAAATTTCATTTCTTTCTCCTTAGATTTACATTATTATTGTAATATGGCATTTATACTTTGTCAATAGAAATACTTAAAGCCCACAAAGATTTGTGGGCTTTACGATTAAGCTTTTAATTTATGCTCTTGGGTTTTTGATGTTTGCTTGTGCAGCAGCAAGTCTTGCAATTGGAACTCTGAATGGAGAACATGAAACGTAGGTTAAACCAATCTTATGACAGAATTCTACAGAAGATGGGTCGCCACCGTGTTCACCACAGATACCACAATGTAAGTCTTTGTTAACTTCTCTACCAAGGGTAACGGCAGTTTGCATTAGTCTACCAACGCCAACTTGGTCTAGTTTAGCGAATGGGTCGTTTTCAAAAATCTTGGTGTCGTAGTAAGCAGTTAAGAACTTACTAGCGTCATCACGGCTAAATCCGTAAGTCATTTGGGTTAAGTCGTTAGTTCCAAAACAGAAGAATTCTGCTTGTTTAGCAACTTCGTCGGCAGTGATACATGCTCTAGGAATTTCAATCATAGTTCCTACTTGATATTCTAGTTTTGCACCTGCGCTAGCGATTTCAGCATCAGCAGTAGCAACGACGATATCCTTAACGAACTTAAGTTCTTTAACTTCGCCAACTAATGGAATCATAATTTCTGGAACTACTTTCCAATCAGCGTGTTTCTTTTGAACGTTGATAGCGGCACGGATAACAGCCTTAGTTTGCATTTTAGCAATTTCAGGATAGGTAACGGTTAAACGGCAACCTCTGTGTCCCATCATTGGGTTTGCTTCGTGAAGTGAAGAGATGATTGACTTAATAGCGTCAACGCTCTTACCTTGAGCGTCGGCAAGTGCTTTGATGTCCTCTTCTTCGGTTGGAACGAATTCATGTAGAGGTGGGTCTAAGAAACGAATAGTAACGGGGTTGCCTTCTAGAGCCTCGTAAAGTTTTTCGAAGTCGCCTTGTTGCATTGGAAGAATCTTTTCAAGAGCAGCTTCTCTTTCTTCAACGGTGTCGGCACAAATCATTTCACGGAAAGCGTCGATTCTATTGCCTTCGAAGAACATATGCTCGGTTCTACATAAGCCGATACCTTCAGCGCCAAGTTCTCTTGCCTTAGCAGCGTCCTTTGGAGTGTCAGCATTAGTTCTAACTCCTAATGCACGATATTTATCAGCCCACGCCATAATTCTGCCGAAGTTACCAGAGATTTGAGCGTCAACGGTAGCGATAGCACCGTCGTAAATACAACCGGTAGAACCATCAAGAGAAATAACGTCGCCTTCTTTATAGGTCTTGCCAGCAAGAACGAAAGTCTTGTTATCTTCGTCGAAGTTGGTGATTGCAGAGCAACCAGAAACACAACAAGTTCCCATACCACGAGCAACAACGGCTGCGTGAGAGGTCATACCACCACGAGCAGTTAGAATACCTTGAGCGGCTTTCATACCTTCGATATCTTCTGGAGAAGTTTCTAATCTAACTAGAACAACCTTTTCGCCTCTTGCCTTCCATTCCTTAGCGTCGTCGGCAGAGAAAACGATTTTACCACAAGCAGCACCTGGAGATGCACCTAAAGCACGAGCAGCAGGTTTAGCGTCTTTCAATGCCTTAGCGTCGAATTGTGGGTGTAAAAGGGTGTCTAAGTTTCTTGGGTCTATCATAAGAACTGCTTGTTTTTCGTCAATCATGCCTTCGTCAACTAAATCGCAAGCGATTTGAAGAGCAGCGGCAGCAGTTCTCTTACCATTTCTGGTTTGAAGCATATAGAGTTTGCCGTGTTCAACGGTAAATTCCATATCTTGCATATCACGATAGTGATTTTCTAGGATAGCGCAAACGTTTTTGAATTGAGCGAATGCTTCTGGGAATTTTTCTTCCATTTGAGCGATAGGCATTGGAGTTCTAACGCCGGCAACAACGTCTTCACCTTGAGCGTTGGTTAGGAATTCACCCATAAGTTTCTTTTCGCCGGTAGCAGGGTCTCTAGTAAATGCAACGCCCGTTCCACAATCTTCGCCCATGTTACCGAATGCCATTGCTTGAACGTTAACGGCAGTTCCCCAACTGTATGGAATATCGTTATCACGACGGTATACGTTAGCACGTGGGTTGTCCCAAGAACGGAAAACGGCATTAACAGCACCGATAAGTTGTTCTTTTGGGTCTTGTGGGAAGTCTGCGCCAATCTTTGCCTTGTATTCTGCTTTGAATTGATTAGCAAGTTCCTTTAAGTCTTCAGCCGTCAACTCTACGTCGAGAGTAACGCCCTTTTCTTCTTTCATTTTGTCGATAAGTTGTTCGAAGTATTTTTTACCAACTTCCATAACAACGTCTGAATACATTTGAATAAATCTTCTGTAACAGTCGTAAGCCCATCTTGCGTTACCAGACTTTTCAGCCATAACTTCAACAACCTTTTCGTTTAAGCCTAGGTTAAGAATAGTATCCATCATACCTGGCATAGATGCTCTTGCACCTGAACGAACTGAAACTAAAAGTGGATTTTCTAAATCGCCGAATTTTTTACCGGTTATGGCTTCCATCTTTTCGATATTTTCCATAATTTCAGCCATAATCTCGTCGTTGATTTGCTTGCCGTCTTCATAATACTTTGTGCAAGCTTCAGTAGAGATAGTAAAACCTTGTGGAACAGGAAGTCCAATCTTGGTCATTTCGGCAAGGTTTGCACCCTTACCACCTAGTAGTTCACGCATTGATGCGTCGCCTTCGCTAAATAGATAAACGAATTTCATATTTTCTCCTTTGAAAATAAAATTTTACCCCGAATCTGTTTACTAACGGATATATATGATACACCTTTTTTAATTTTTTTTCAAGCGCATTTGCAATATTTTTAAATATTATTTAAATTTATAAGTTCTTTTAGCGAATTCAATATAACCTCTGCCTTTTCTTTTATGTAATAATCTAAAAGTTTAAGTGGTTTTATGCAGTCTTGTTTTTGCACACTCTCGCCGTTTATGATTTTTTTTAGGTTAAGGTAAGTTAACGCACTTATTTCCCTTGAAGTAGACGTCCTACATTCTTCACAATAAAAACCACCGACGGAAAAATCAAAAAAAACCCTACCTTTTATTTCATTTGCACATTCAAAACAGCCGTCAAAGTTTAATGCGTAACCAGAAAAGGCAAGCGATTTGATTAAAAAATCGCACAAAAAGTATTCGGCAGATTGTTCTAAATAAGCCAAGTTTTTAAGAGAATTTATAGTCAAAGTGAAAAGTTCTTTGCTTTCAATTCCCTCTTTTAGGAATTTTTTACAGTATTCTAAAACCACGCTACCTGCGTAAAGTTTGGTAATTTCCTCTCTTAATGGATAAAAACTTTCTATTAGTGATGCGCCGATAACCGTGCGATTCTTACCTGTTTTAGCAAAAATAAATTCGGCAAAACAAAAAGGCTGAGATGCAAACTTTAATTTTGCCCCTGCCTTTTTTACGCCTTTGATTTTTGCAGAAACTACTCCCTGTTCAATAGTAAAAACGTTGAGTATTTTATCGTTTTCGCCGACGCTTACGCCACCTAAAACTATTCCACTTAATTTTTCTTCCATTACAATTCCTTTATAGGTTTTCTTCTCCTTTTATCCTCTTATATAAGAGGTAATAAGAGACATTGCCTGTTTTTTCAAAGAGTTTCCACAAAGATTCTGCGTTTTCAACAAAACTTAAATCGCTTTTCTTTTTCATACTTCCCCCTATAGAAAGTATGAGGAACAAAAAGAATTTTATTCTTGTCCATAGCCGTGTTCCTTTAGAAGGAATGAACTGTTTCTCCAATCTTCTTTAACCTTAACGTATGTGGTTAAAAAAACCTTTTTGCCTAGGAATTTTTCCATTTCTTCACGGCTAAAAGAAGATATTTCCTTTATTTTACTGCCTTGCTTGCCAATGATTATAGCCTTATGATTAGGTCTTTCACAGATAATGTCCACGCTTATTTCGGCAACCTTGCTAGTAGGTGGGTTATCGAATTTATTTACGATAACGGCAACACCGTGAGGCACTTCTTTATCGCATTTAAGAAGTATTTTTTCTCTAACGATTTCGCTAATCATAAATCTTTCCGACCTGTCGCTAACGATATCGAAGTCGTAAAGTTTATCCCCTTCTGGAAGTTTAGAGACTATTACCTTAACGAGTTCTTTCACGTTGCGATTTTTTCTTGCCGAAACGGGAACTATAGTGGCGTTTTCTATCGCCAAGTCTTTCATCTCGCTAATGAGTAGACTTTCGGGCATAATATCTATTTTAGATAAGGCAACGACCACTGGAACTTTTAATTCTGCATAGCCTTTGATAATGTTTTTATCTTTTTGGGAAATTCCTGCGTGGGCGTCTAGCACGAAAAGAATAGCGTCAACGTCCTCAACGCTATCCTTAACCGTCTTTTGCATTACTGCGTTAAGAAGATTATCTGCCTTGTATAAACCGGGGGTGTCTACGAATGCTATTTGATATTCGTCGGTAGTTAGCACACCCGTTATTCTATCTCTAGTAGTTTGAGGCTTTGGCGAAACGATAGCAACCTTTTCGCCAACCATAACGTTAACTAAGGTGCTTTTCCCTGCGTTTGCTCTTCCTATTACTGCAACTCTTCCACTTCTCATTCGGTAATTCCTAATCTTAATAAAACTGCTTTTTCTTTAGCCCTCATTTGAGCCTTGTCCTCGTCGGTCATGTGGTCGTAACCGAACAGGTGCAATAGTCCGTGTATAATTAAATAATCTCTTTCTCGCTTTTCGCTATGCCCGTATTCTTGCGCTTGACTTTTTATCTTGTCCTCGCAAAGAATTATCGAGCCTAAAAATATACTGCCCTCGTCTAGGTCGGTAGGAAAATCTTTTTCTTGCAAAACCTTTCCTCTAATTCCGTCTAGAGTGGGATAGGATAAAACGTCGGTAACTTTATCTACGCCCCTCGTTTCCCTATTATAGTCTCTAATTTCTTCTTGACTAACGAAACCAAGTTCAACTTTTAGACTAGCCGTTTGGTTAAGTTCACTATACACGGCTTTGGCTATGCGTTTAAGCCCTATTTTTTTATTGAAACATTCGATAACTAATTGTTTCATATTAAGCCTTGTCCTCAACTTCTAATCCTTCAAGGCTTACCTTTGGATATTGAATTCTTCTATGGTAAATTCCCGTAAGGTTGTTTACAACGGTGTTAATTATTATACTTAATTCTTTTAAGGTTATTTCACACTCGTCGAATTGACCAAGTTTCATTCTGTCGTTTACCACCTTTCTAACTACGGCAGAAACCTTTTCTCTAGACCTATCCTTAAGAGTTCTAGTCGCTGCCTCACTACTGTCTGCAATCATAAGAATTGCAGCGATTTTAGTTTGAGGCTTTGGTCCAAAGTATGAGAATTGATTTACGTCCACTTCGCCGTCGGTAAACTTTTTGGCTTTATCGTAAAAGAATAGCATTGGCATAGTGCCGTGATGTTGCACGCAAACGTCTGCAATTTCTTTTGGTATTCTATTTTTAATTAGCAAATCATGTCCGTCAAGAGTATGAGATTTAATTATATTTGCAGAAAGTTCTGGGGTTAACTCGTCGTGAGGGTTAATTCCGTCTGCTTGATTTTCGGTAAAATATTCAGGGCGACGAAGTTTACCAACGTCGTGATAATAAGCGCAAGTTCTTGCAAGCAAAGCGTCCTCGCCGATTGCAGTTGCGCACGCTTCGGCAATGTTAGAAACGACTATTGAATGGTTAAAGGTTCCAGGGGCTTGTTCAATCATTTTTTTAATAAATTTTGACTTGTGGTCGGTAAGTTCTGCGTATTTAAAGCAAGAAACCCTCTTAAAAATTCCCTCGAGTATTGGAAGAAGAATATATAGTATGCAAACGGCAACAGGGCCTGATAATGCAGCACCCACCAAGGCTCTTACGAGGTTTTTCTCGCTGTATATCAATATGGAAATTGCAACGCCCAATAAGTTTGGTAGCGATACGATAAGGCTTCTGCTTAAGAGTTTAAATCGTGAATAAACGCCACTTATGAGGTAGGTTGAAAGTATTCCTGAAGTTAAGCAAAGCACGAAGAAAGTAATAGTTTGTTCTATGTTCCCAACCAAATAATCGTTTAAGCCTAAGAAGGTAAAGAATAGAATAAACGTGTAACTGTAAAGCGTGTTGACGAATAGCGCCGTTTTAGAATTGGTTAAGTAAAGCGTTAATAAGCCTGCTATTGCAAACGGACAGAAGTAAACGTGCACGAATTTACAACAGCAAAAGCCTATAATTAACGATAATTCCATTACTAGGAAAAGCATTTCACTATTAACTGCGTCGTGAAGGAAGTCTTTATCGAAAATCAAAAAGAATATTGCCATAAAAATTGTAGACAACGAAGATAAGATAAAGAAGTTAAGAAAATATAAACTCTTTGAAAATAGCAAATATTTAACAGGCTCGATATTGAGTCCACCGTTGACGAATTCTAACGCCAAAAAAATACCACCTAGCAGTATAGCGTTAAAAACGTATATGGTGATTACTTTCGCAACGTCTTTTTGCGTCCACTTTAGTTGTTTTCTACAAATTTCTTTTTCCATAAGTTAATCCTTTTCGTTTACAATGCGTTGCCCTTATCCTGCAACGAAATATTTTTTATAGTATAGCGTGGTTTTATATAAAAACCCTTGAGGCGTTTGAATTTTTTCCACCTTAGCGCTTTCAACTTGAGAATTAAATTGTTCTCTAGCGAATAATTCTGCAAGGTTTTCCTTTTCGTCGAATTCGCAAAGGTATTCGTGATGATACTCTGCTAAAACCACTACCGTCGCTAAAACGTTAATGGGAATTTCCCCCTCTTTTGTTTGGGTAAAACCCCCAACTAGAAGGTCTCCTTCGTTCACTTTGTCTCCCACGCTAACTAGTGGCGTGCCTCTATGCACTCTTAGAGATGTTACCTCGCCGTTAACGTCCGTTCTAAGTTCGGTTACCGTATCGTCTAATTTAGCGTTATCGGTAGAGGCTAAGGCAAGTTCAACTACTAGTTTGTTGCCCCTTTTGTAACATTGAACAAAAGAAAGCATTGGGTTTTGGGCGTGAATTTTTTTAGATAATCCATCCAAATCGAGTGAAGAAAATCGACTAAATTTAGTAACTCCGTTTTCTTCTAAATAATCTTGAATTTCTCGCTCTAAAATCTTGCCGCTACCTACGTATGAAAATTCCAAAAGGTAATCGTTAAAAAGATAACAACCAAGAGTAAACACGATTATGCCGATAGCGACTCCAAAGTTGGCAGATAGGCGATATAAAGGATATCCCCTGCCCTTTGTTTTTATACGCTTAACGTTATAGCCACACTCGGTTTTTGTAGCGATAACACCACGTAAAAAGAGTTTTTCCCTCTTTCTCTTTTGCTTTACCGAGAGGTCGTTATAATTAGTATACCACATTTTTTTGACTATTGCAAAAAATTTTTTACTTTGTTTAACGCTAATGCAAAAAGTCATTTTACTCGGCGAAGTTTTAACTATATTGTAAAGCACTATTTGCTCTTTGACAAGCGTTTTTATAAGCCTATTTTGATTGAGGCCTTCCACCTCGTAAAGGTCGTAAACGGGGGCTATAACTTTTCTGTTGAAATAATTTTCCCACATACGATTAAATCCCCCTCGCAATATTTTTTAACGAACAAGTTTTTGCCTTTAATAATAAAACCACCCTTTTTTAAACGGATGGTTATTTGCTCGTCGGTAAATTCGGTTACGTCCACAACCCCTTCTAGAAATATTGCGCCGTCCCCCACGAGCGTCGCCTTAAACGTAGGCACTGGCATTTCTTGTAAACTTATTAATTCTTTAACGCTTTCAATAAAACTCATACTAATAAGTATGCAAAAAGGGGGCACAAAATAACTTTTTACAGCAACGAAAAACGGCTTGCAAACCTGCAAGCCGTTTGGTTATTTCTAAACCCCTTTCGGCAAAATGCCGAAAGGGGTTTGTTTTTGGTTGTTTTTAATAAAGTTCTGGAAAATGCCAAAAATAGTTTCCCGAAATTAGTGCTCTCGAACGCTTAAGCAGATAAACTTGTTGCATTGTTGTCAACTCCCTAAAAATGTTATAGTCTATCGCCTCGTGAGGATATTCGCTTAACATTAGAACAGTATTAAATTTGTGTAAGCCAGTTTCAGGAAATAGTTGATATAACTTATCGCCTTCCTCTATAGCAAAACAAAATGAACTGTGATATTTAACGTTATTCTTATAGCCTCTAGCACGATAAATGCTTTGCCCATCAATAAAATCGTCCATATGTGGTGTTTTTATATAGTTATCACAATAAATCATACCGAAAAAATGCTTATGTTTAGTAGAATATGGGATATTACTAGATGACCAATATCCAGTAAATTCTTGTTTATATTCCACTTCTATTAAAAAATATTCTGGGTCTTTAGTGTATAGTGAATAGACTATTTCCACTTCAATTTTTTCAATTTTATCACTCGTTATATCTTCTGCTAGATTCTCCTCCGTTCTAGCCGTTATTCTTTCGATATGCTCTTCTTCGGTATATTGAGTTTCATATTCAAAACCCAAGTCATAAAGCAACAAATCCCCAGTATATAGGTTTTCATTATCGACAGGATTTTCGCCACATCCAAAAGAAAAAATAGAGATAAGCAATGCGAGAATTGTCGTAAATATTTTCGTGTGTTTCATAAATCCCCCCCTTGCAAAACTATTCTAAAAAGATTATTAACGTTAATCTTCTTTAATTTTATTATATAAGAGGAATTTTTTTGTGTCAATATTTAATTTTTTAAAGTAAATATCCACCAGTTTACTGGTGGATATTCGTTTTTAGTTTTTGTAATAGTTGATTAAGCATCCTTTTAGAATGATTTGTTTTTCTGCGTCGGTTAGTGCGTCCATTTTAAGGGTTATCTTTCTTGGGTTAGAGCCTAAAACTTCTGCCTTAAACTCTTTTGCGCCTTCTTCGATAGCCTTTCTTACGCCCCTGATTAGCACATAATCGCCAACCTCAAAGTCGTTTTTATCTGCTAGAAGTGGTAACATTCCCCAGTTGATAAGGTTACTTCTATAACGCTTGGTTGCGTATTCTTTAGCGATATTCGCAACGCCACCTAGCACCCTTTGACAAGACGCCGCTTGTTCTCTTGCAGAGCCGTCGCCCGGTTTTATAGAACAAACTACGCTACCATAAGAAGTTTTGCTTTCGTCTAAACCAAGTTCGGTTGGGAAACCTTGGGTTTTAACGGCTTTTGCCCTTGCAACGTAAGAAGGGTCTTTTCTAGAAAGAGCAAATTCGGCAAGTTTAAGTGGGTTTGAACGATAAGACGACGTTTCGCCTGATGGAATAAGTTCGTCGGTAGTAGTAACGGGGTCTTGAAGAACGGAAACAACCTTTAATAATAAGTCGTCTTTGAGTTCTTCCATTTTTGGCCAATCGGCAATGTTAGGTCCGTAAACTAAATTTGCGCTAGCATCTGCCTTTTCAACGGCGTTAAACACACGGGCACGATAAATCTTGTTATCGAAACGATATTTTTTAACCTTGTTTGAATACTCTTCGTCCATAGCAGAAGTTATTGCGCCACCATTTTTAGCCGTTGCAGCGATACTTCTTGCGTCCATAAGTGCAACTGCAGAAAGTTGACCGTTAGCAGGTTTGCTACCTTCTCTACTTTCAAAGTTACGAGTGGTATGACGAATAGATAAGCCGTTGTTTTGTGGAACGTCGCCAGCACCGAAACATGGACCACAGAAAGCCGTTTTAACTACTGCGCCGTTAACCATAAGTTTGCTAATATATCCACTATCAACCAAGCCTTTGTATACAGGTTGAGAAGATGGGTAAACGTCTAGAGTAAAGTCGTTGTTATTGATAGGTGTGTCGCCTAAAATGTTGCTAGCCTCGGCGATATTTTCATACATACCACCAGCACAACCTGCGATTACGCCTTGTTCAACGTAAACTTTGCCGTCCTTGATTTTGTCGGTTAGTTTGAATTCGCCCTTGCCTTCTGGAAGAAGTTTTTTGCCTGCCTCTTCGCATTCTTTAAGTAGTTCGTATGGACGAGATAAAAATTCTCTAATAGTGTAAGCGTTAGATGGGTGGAATGGTAAGGCTATCATTGGTTCAACCTTTGAAAGGTCGATTACGATTCCTTTGTCGTAGTAGGCGCCTTCTTTTGGAGAAAGTTGCTTATATGCGCCCTCTCTTTCGTGTTCAGCGTAATAAGCTCTAGTCTTTTCGTCGGTCATCCAAATAGAAGATAGACAGGTCGTCTCGGTAGTCATAACGTCGATACCGTTTCTAAAGTCCATAGAAAGGGTTTTGATGCCGTTACCGACGAATTCTAAAATCTTGTTTTTAACAAAGCCCGACTTAAAGGTGGCTTTAACGAGCGCAAGCGCAACGTCGTGTGGGCCAACGCCCTTGCGAAGTCTGCCCTTTAGTTCTACTGCAACGATTTCTGGCATATCTAAGTCGTAGGTCCTATTAAGAAGTTGTTTAACGAGTTCAGGTCCACCCTCGCCAACGGCAAGCGTTCCTAAAGCGCCGTATCTAGTGTGAGAGTCGGAACCTAAAATCATTCCACCTGAAAAGGCACGCATTTCACGAATGTATTGGTGAATTACTGCAAGATGTGGAGGAACGAATGCGCCACCGTATTTTTTAGCGGCTGATAGACCGAAAACGTGGTCGTCTTCGTTAATAGTTCCACCAACGGCACAAAGAGAGTTGTGGCAGTTGGTTAAAGTGTATGGAAGTGGGAATTTATCTAAACCACTCGCCTTTGCCGTTTGAATAATGCCTACGTAAGTAATGTCGTGGGAAGTAATTTCGTCGAATTTAACGTTTAGTTTACCAGCATCTTTAGAAAGGTTATGAGCTGATAAAATTTTATAAGCCATAGTGCCACAAGCGTTAGCCTTTTGGCTTGCGTTTGCACGAACTAACCTTCCATTTTTATAAATAACGCTTTTGTTGATAAGTTTAATCATAAAAATTCTCCATAAAAGCCATTCTGTTTAATAGCATAAGTATACACTACAAACGATAATTTTGCAAGCAAAGGTCTTGTGTAAAAAACAAAAAAAGTTATTTTTCGCTCTTGATTTTTCACTATACATAATATAAAATATAGATATGAAGAGTTTTAAACTAAAATATTCGCCCGTAATTTGGATACTTTTAGCATTAGTCATACTGCTTTCGGTATGTGGTCTTGCCTGGAACCTTTTTACCATTATTGAATTTGCCGGATTAAGAACTTATAAAGTTATATCTGCAGGAATTTTATGCGCTCTTTGCTTTGCGCTAACAGTTCTTTCATTGAGCGTGGTTTTTTATGGCAAATACTCTATAAAAGGTAATTACTTGTATTCTTGTTTCGGCATTATAAAAAGCAGAATCGATATTAACGTTATTACTCACGTTATTCACTTTAAAAAGAGCGATAAACTAGTCGTTTACTTTGGAAATAAGAGTTACGTTATAATTTTGATTTCTCCTTCTTACTACGAAGATTTTATTCTTGCCCTAAGAGAAGTTAATAAAAATATTATTTATGATAACAGAATAGAGGGAGAAGACCTTCCTAATTAAATTTTATGGTATAATTTTCTTGACAAAGTTTATAAATAGGTATACACTAACCTTGTAAAGACCGTTGTTTTTACCAATTAAATATAAGTAAAACTCTCAAAAAGAGTTTTGATGCCGGTAGGTAAGGCTACCATAGGGATACGGACTGCTGCCGCAAAGTTGTGGAGACACTACGAGCAGGTCAGCAAACCACGTCGAAAACAAGGCGTGATTTAATGCAGTTTCATCGCCCTACGGTGCTAAAGCCAGTATGGTTAAAAAGCACACGTAAGGTGTGCAGATTTGCTTTTACCCACCGATTAAGTCGGTGGTTTTTTATTAACAAATTATAGGAGGTTATTATGAACGAAGAATTACAAGCATTGTATGAAAAACTATCTGCTTGTTTTGAGGAAAGAAAGTTCGCTGATTTAAGAATGACTTTGCTCGATATGGAGCCTTTCGATATAGCCCAGTTTATAGAAGATAACCTCGAAGAAAAGGCAAGGCTTTTATTTTTTAGGTTACTACCTAAGGAATTGGCGTCCGACGTTTTTGTTGAGTTCGATTCCGACACCCAAGAATTTTTGATAAAAGCGTTTACCGATAAGGAAATTAAAGAAGTCATGAACGACATGTTCCTTGACGACGCAGTTGACGTTATCGAAGAGATGCCAGCCAACGTTGTTAAGCGTATTCTAAAGAATGCCGACCCTGAAAACAGAAAGCAAATAAACGAACTTCTTAAATATCCTGACGATTCGGCAGGCTCTATTATGACCACCGAATACACGGCTTTCTCTGCCAAGAACACCGTTCAAGAGGCGTTTGATAAAATTGCCAGAACGGGACAAAACAAAGAAACGATTTACACTTGCTACGTTACCGACAACAAAAAGCATTTAATCGGCGTTGTTTCGGTTAAAGACTTACTATTTGCAAATAGAGACGACCTTATCGAAAACATAATGGACCCTGGCGTTATTACCGTTGAAACGCTAGAGGATAAGGAAGAAGTTGCCTTAAAGTTTTCTAAATACGACTTTATCGCATTGCCTGTTATCGACCACGAGGGTTGTATCGTTGGTATAGTTACCGTCGACGACGCTGTGGACGTTATTCAAGAAGAGGCGACCGAAGATATTCAAAAGATGGCGGCAATATTGCCTAACGAAAAGCCATATCTAAAGCAATCGGTATATTCCATTTGGAAAGCAAGGTTGCCTTGGTTAGTTTTACTTATGCTAACTTCAACCTTTACGAGTATTATTCTTGCCGGATATGAAAGTAGGCTTTCGCCCGTGCTATACGCATTCGTGCCTATGCTAATGGGAACGGCAGGTAACGCAGGTGGGCAAACTTCGGTTACCATAATCCGTGCGCTAGC
>JAZRGN010000009.1:0-4803 GCA_045644165.1 Christensenellaceae bacterium
AAATTAAAGATTTTGCTTTAATTATAAAAAGGTCATCTTGAAACTCATACATATCGTATGCCGTAGAAAATTCGCTAATTAGATTTTCATTATGAGCCACCAAGAGTGGAGATTTAAGCCAAGAAAAATCGCCACCTGCCAAAAAACTAACGGTTATAAAATTATAATCTTCCTCGCTTAGCACTTCAGCTACGTAATCACTCTTAGGTTTAAGAAAAACTAAGTCGCCCGTTTTTAGTTTCGTAGTGCCGTCGTTAAAATAAAACGCAACTTCCCCAGAGAGAACGTAAAGCAATCTATAAGAATAATCGTTAGAAATGGAATACCTATCTTTACAGCGATAATTTCTCTTAACGATATAATCTATCTTTTCAATATCGAAGTCAAAAACTCTACTCATTTTTTCACCTTGAATTTATTATACAATAGTAGAAAAAAGTATGCAACTATAAAAGCGTTAAATCGGCTTATTTTATAAATTTTCGTCTATTTTCAACCATTTTTGGCTTTTTTATAGGCAAAAAAAGTAAATTCACGCTTTAACGAGATGAAAAAATAGTTAAATATAAAAAAGGTTAGACAATCGCCTAACCTTTTAGATTATCATTTATCGCTTTTAGCGCTTAAAGCACTTTGTTTCGCCCATTCCCAATAGGTAATTTATAATAGTAGCCTTGTCGGCGTTTGCAATATCAATCGCCGTTCCACTCGTTGCAGAGTTCGTTGCGCTATACCACCAACCCTCGGTAGCATTAAAGGTAACGTTAGTTAAATCCGTGCAACCAGCAAAGGCTTTTACACCAATACTTTTTACGCCAGAGCCGATTTTTAAGGTAGTAACCTCACTACAATTCTCAAATGCGCTCTCGCCAATAGTAACTACGGTATCTGGAATTATCAAAGAAGTAAAATTGTAACATTGATAGAATGCTTGTCTACCGATTTCTTTTAGGTTACTTGATAGAGTAAGTGAAGTCATAGCCCATAGACGGAAGAAAGCACTTTCGCCGATATAAGTAACGGTGTTAGGAATTTCTAGCGACTCTACCTTTTTGCAATCACTAAACGCTGAAGCACAAATACTAATTAGTCCGTTTGGTAATGAGATGCTAGTCGCTTTGGATTGTCCCATAAATGCAGCACCTGCGATAACTTTGGTGCTAGAGTTTATAGAGATAGAAGTGTAAGTAGTTGTGTCTGAAATTGCCCCAACACAAACCAAATACTTATTAGTAGAATTTCCTAAATAGCGAATGTTATTGTATGTGTTGTAATTTAGTTTGTTACAACTTGTAAAAGCATTATTTCCTACCTTAGTTATATTGCTACTCATGATAACGGTAGTGAGTTTTTGATTGTAGTAGAAAGCATATTGTTCTATGGTCGTAACGCTATCAGGGATTTCAATACTAAGTAATCCCGTTTGATAGAAAGCGCTATCACAAATAGTAGTTAAACCATTTGGAAGAGTTACGCTAGTTAAACTAATGCAACTTCTAAACGCCTCGCCTGCAATAATTTTGGTGTTGTCGTGAATTTTAATTGAGGTAACAGTATCGGTAATAGGCATAACGAATACTCTGTAAGGATTGTTTGTGTCGCCCGTGTAGTAGCCACCTTCGTATACGTTAAGTTGAACGTTATCTGCATCATAGAAAATTTCGGTGCCTACGCTTTTAACGTTACCGGCAATAGTTACCGTTTGCAACTTAGAGCAATCCTCAAACACATTGCTACCAATTACTTCAATATCGCTACCGATAGAAATAGATTCTAGTTTATTACACCATGAGAAAGCAGAATGACCTATAGTTTTAACGCTATTAGGTAAAGCAACGTTGACTAAACCCACACATGCGTAAAAGGCGTTACTGCCAATAGTTTCTAATTCACTACTAAAGGTTAAATCAGCCAAAAGGGTGCAACCGTAAAAGGCAGAGTTACCAACGCTTAAAACTGTGTTAGGCATTTGCACTTTTACTAGTTTAGAACAATAGTAAAACGCATAATCGCCAATGCTTACTAGTTTTTCGTTTAAGGTTAAATTGGTTAGATTGCCACAATTAGTGAATGCATAAGCGTCGATACTAGTAACGCTTGAGCCTAAGGTTACCGAAGATATATTAGTGCATTTTTCAAAAGCGTTGTTTTCGATAACTGCAACGCTATCAGGAATAATAATAGTAGTTAAGCCAACACAACTTGAGAAAGCGTATTCTTTTATGATTTCAACGTTGCTACCTACAGGTAAAACGCTTAACACCGAACAGTTTTTAAATGCGCTAGCGCCAATCTCTTTTACGGTGTTTGGCAAACTTACGGTTGACAATAAAACACAATCAGCAAAAGCAGAATCGCCGATAATTTCAAGTTGATTTCCACAAGTAACGCTCGTTAGTTTAGCAAAACCGGCGAAAGTAGAATCGTTTATAGTTTTAATACCGTTTCCTAACGTAACGGTAGTTAATTCGCTACAGCCTGTAAAAGCAGTGGAATTAATATCGGTAACGTTATTTGGAATTTCAATCGTTTGTAATGAAGTGCAGTTTTTGAATGCGTTTGCACCAATAGTTTCAACCTTACTACCAATGGTTACGCTAGATAAGTTGCTACAACCTTGGAAAACGGTAGATTCGATAGAAGTTATGCCGTTGCCGGTATCAATAGTTTGTAAAGCCGAACAACCTATAAAAGCAGAAGAGCCAATACTTGTAACGGTGTCTGGAATTGAAACGTTTGTTAATGAAGAACAATAAGCAAAAGCGTTTTGACCAATGCTCTCAACACCACTCTTTAAGGTTACGCTTTCTAGAGAGTAACAACCGGAGAAAGTATTGTTACTAATGGCTTTAATGGTGCCAGGAATAGTAACGCTTACAACGTTAGTGCTTTCAAAAGCGCCACCAAGAATAATTTTCGTGTTATCGTGTAGGTTTACCGAAGTGGTGGTAGAATCAATTGGTTTAGCAAACGCTAGGTAGTTGTTGTTTGCATTTCCAAGATATTTTCCACCATCATATTCATAGTATTGAAGATTATTACAACCCTTAAATGCGTCTGCACCAATGCTCGTTACTCCGTCTGGAATTGAAACGCTAGTAAACGAACCGTTGATAAAGGCGCTACCCTTAATTTCAGTAATGGTTTCAGGAATAACTAATTCGGTTATTTCGGTATCGCCTAGATATAAATGTTTAGCGTAATATAATGGGTTTGCGCCAAAATCGTCAAAATCTATCTTGCACCAACTCTCTAAATCGCTTATGATAACTTTTTCTAGTCCAGAACAACCTTCGAAAGACCTATCAGTGCTTCTTAAACTGCTTGGAATTTCAATACTCTTTAGTTTGGAGCAATAATAGAAAGATTGAATGCCAATTGATTCTAGCGTATTAGGAAGTCTAACACTTTCTAGAACACTAAAAGATATAAAGAATTGGTTTGGTATACTAGTAATACCATCTGCAATATATACGTTCTTGGCTAGTTTTCTGTAATCTGAGAAAGTCTTTACAGGAGTAGGAGTGGTAAAATCCCCAGAGCCAAAAATATAGCAGTCGTAGTAATTTCCGTTAGTTATAAAATAAATGTAATAAGTCGAGCCACTGCTAGAAGTTCCACTAAAAGACTTATTGGCAACGTCTGCAATATTCTTGCTACAAACCGAACAAAGTTTAGATTCAAAGGTATGAGGAGTTTTTGGAATTACTCTAGTTTCCTCTTCTTGACAGTTATTAGTAGTGCAAACTCTTTTTTCCAAACCAGTTTGAGAACAAGTAGCATTATCAACTACGTCCCAATTCCCTAGAATGTGTTCTCCCGTTGCCTCAACGTAGGTGTCAACGTAAGTTTTTCCACAATTACAAGTGTGGGTAGTATAACCTTGGTCAATACAAGTAGGTTCTGTAATTACGTCGGTATACTCGCAAACGTGTTCTTCAGTGGTAGGCTCTTCGCCACAGCCAGCAAAACAAGCAAAACACGTTGTTGAAAGTATAGCCAACATAAACGACAATAATTTTTTGCTCATAATTTTCTCCTAAAAAAAACTCATATTAGTAAGATATTATAAAGGCACAATGTGCCTCTTGTCAAGTAATAAATACCCAATATGCTATCATCAAATTATGATTAAAATAGAAGATATCCAAAAAAGATTGAGAGAGGCAATTCAGTTTGGCTTAATTTCGCAAAAAGAACTTGCTGAAAAGTTAAATATAAACCCATCTACGGTTAGCAAATATATGCGACTTGATAAATACCCTTCCTTAGATACGTTTGCCAATATTTGTGAGGTATTAGATATTTCTGCAGACGAGGTATTAGGTTTAAAATAAAAAGTTCCAACCTACGATTAGGTTGGAATTTTCTTTTTCACACTCGCTAAAATTGTCGAGGAAGTTTTAGCGAAGAGAAAGAGCAGGCATTCAGGTCATTGTTCTTTTATTACAATATAAGAGAGCACGACAATTTGCCTTGCTTTGACGAGGTGCGAGCAAAGGGACTTTCGCCTGTGCGACCATACCCGATAAATAGTGGGTGCCCACTGTTTACCCTAAAGGGAAATTTGCAAGCAAATTTTCTCCTTAATTCAAGTCCCTTGCTCTTTTAAACCAAAACAAAAGGGCAACTAAACGTTGCCCTTTTGTTTTGGTGCGAGCAAAGGGACTTGAACCCCCACGGTCTCCCACTAGATCCTAAGTCTAGCGCGTCTGCCAATTCCGCCATGCTCGCTCGTTGCTTATACATATTACCACAAGGTTTTTTGTTTGTCAACAAAATGGTAGCAACAAAAATAAAAAA
>JAZRGN010000010.1:0-24879 GCA_045644165.1 Christensenellaceae bacterium
GTTCTTAAAACATTATGGATATTTTATCAAAAATTAAATAGATAATTGAAAAAATATAATATTTATGTTAAAATATAAATTACAAGAAGTTAAATTTATTTCGCTTGCACTCATAAATTTGTAAAACTATCGTTTTACTGCAAAAACAACAGTTTATGCAACTTCAAATTTGAAAAACATCAGTTGTGTGTCCTTGCAAGCAAACACCCAACTTCAAATATTATAAACATGAGTATTATATATAAACCAAAGGGAATGGCAAGAGAATATAGCCCTTATGCCTTAAATATCTATATTGGATGTAGTCATAGATGCAAATATTGTTATGCGCCCCATACTCTTCAACGAACGGAAGATAGTTATTTTGGGAAGCCACAGCCACGAAAAGATATTTTGAAACTTTTAGAAAAGGATTTGCAAAAAAACACATATAAAGAGCAAGTTTTAATTTCATTTGTAGGAGACGTTTATTGTGATAATGCAGATAACAGTGAAACTACAAGAGAAGTGTTAAAATTGCTAAATGCTTATAACGTTCCTGTTGCAGTGCTTTCAAAAGGTGGAAGCAAAATGCTTAGAGATTTAGACGTGTTCAAATCTTTTGGCAATAGAATAACCGTTGGCACAACGTTGACATTTTTAGATGAAAATAAAAGTAAAGAGTGGGAGCCTTATGCGTCCTTGCCTGAAGATAGGCTTTATACTTTAAAAACACTTCATGAAAACGGAATAAAAACTTTTGCAAGTTTTGAACCGACAATAGAGCCAGATGAAAGCATTAAACTTATAGAAAGAACCCTAAAAGATAATTCCGTTGAACATTATAAAATCGGAAAAATCAACAACTATAAAAAAGCTGATAAATGGCAAAATTGGGAAGAATATTTGCAAAACTGCATTGATTTATTAAGACCTGCAAATAAGCAAGTTTATTATAAATTTTGTTTAAGGGAATTAGCACCAAACGTTGAACTTTTTGCTAACGAGAAAAACCCAGATTTATATAACGTTAGAATATTAGAAAACGAACAATTAAAATTTTTATAAAAACCTAGGGGATGTCGCTAAAAACGACATCCTTTTTAAGTTTAATTACAATTATAAAATCAATTTGTTGTTGATAAAAGCCTATAGTTTTAACTATGACGGCGATAAAAACAGGTGTAAAAACTGCAAAAAAACAGCAAAAATTTCTTACATATGATAGCGGGTGTGTGATTGCATCTAAAAACTTCTAGATTTTACAAGAGTTTTTATGAATTTTTGCTTGGCGAAAAAGTCAAGGCGATTTCGTTTAAGATAATAGTAAGAGTGGCGAAATGGTAAGTCTACCGCCCGAACAAAGTGAGGGCGGTGGACAATATATACACTCTCTTTTGTTATATAATATAAACATACATAAATTAAGAGAAGATATTAGATGAGTACAAGAAGCGTTGGCTCGTTCTTTCTTCACGACGGAATGTATACTTTGTATATGATGCCGCACGTTTAGAATCGTGTGAATTAGAGGAAACAAATTTTATTCATTGGTCAGAAGGCGAATACGATGAATATGACCAATATAATTTATGCCCTAAGTGTGGAAAAGAAATAACATATGATAATGACGCAGGAAATGGTTTTTGTATTTCTTGTAGCAATAAATATGATGATATTTAAATTTTTCTCAATATCGTATCGAAAATATTTTTAATGCAACTAAAACTGTAATATTTAATGTGGTATAATCCAAGAAACGACGAAAAGTTTGGTCATTTCAGCTTGACAAAAGGTATTGTTTTAAGTATAATAATTGAAAGTAACTTGTTTTTACGACCAACTTTCAAATAAAAAGAGGTGCTTTATGGGTATAATTGCAAGAGAAAGATATTTACAAAAGTTAATAGACCGTAAAGAAAATGGGATGATAAAAGTAATTACGGGTATTAGAAGGTGTGGGAAAAGTTATCTTTTGTTCCACTTATATTACGATTACTTGCTTTCTATCGGCGTAAAGAAAGAAAATATTATAGCGATAGCCTTGGACGAAGAAGAAAACGATAAATATCGTGAACCGAAAGAACTTTCCGCTTATATCCGTTCTAAAATTGTTAATGAGAACGAGCAATATTATGTTTTTATCGATGAAGTTCAATACGCTATTAAGAAAGAAGAACTTAAAAGCGACAAACCGTTGCCTTTATACGGCGTATTAAACGGCTTGCTTCGTATGCAAAACGTTGATGTTTACGTTACGGGTAGTAACTCTAAACTTCTTTCTAAAGACGTTATGACAGAGTTTCGTGGTCGCGGAGATGAGGTTAGAGTTTATCCCCTTACTTTCAAGGAATACTACGGCTATTTGGGCGGCGATAAGTTGGAACGTTTTGAAGAATATGCCGAGTACGGTGGGCTTCCGCTTACCTTATCAAGAAAAGCGGCAGAAGATAAAACAAAATACTTATTTGACCTTTTCAAAGAAGTGTATTTCAAGGATATAGAAGAACGCTACGCTATTGATTTACCTGAAGTTCTACAACTTTTAACAGATGATTTATGTTCGGCAATCGGTTCACTTACTAATTCATCTAAAATAGCAAAGGCATTAAAATCAGCTAAAAACGTTAAAGTAGATTCTCAAACGATAGCAACTTATTTGGAATATTTAGAAGAATCATTCTTATTTAATCAAGCAAAGCGTTACGACGTTAAAGGTAAAAAATATTTCCTTTATCCGTCTAAATATTACTGCACGGATATGGGCTTGCGTAATGCTCGCTTGAATTTTAGACAACAAGAAGAAACGCACGCAATGGAAAATATTATTTACAATGAATTACTTGCTCGTGGTTTTTCCGTTGACGTGGGCGTTGTTGAAATCGTAAGCGTTGGCGAAGACGGAAAACGCCATCAAAAACAATGTGAGATTGACTTTGTTGTCAATAAAGGAATGAGAAGATATTATATTCAATCGGCATTGGCGTTGAACACGGACGATAAAGAGAAAACCGAACTTCGTCCATTCCTTGAAACCAAAGATTTCTTTAAAAAGATAATTGTGACTAAATCATATATGAAGCCTTGGTTTGACGATAACGGCATTTATCATGTAGGCTTATACGATTTCTTACTAGACGAAAGCATATTGGAAAGTTAGTTGTATTTCGGCAAAAAAATCTAACAAAAGGAGGAAAATTATGAAAGCGGTTATATATGCAAGGTATTCTTCAGACAATCAAAGAGAAGAATCTATCGAAGGTCAACTTCTTTGCTCGTAATCGCTTTGATAGTGCTGTATATAAAAATAAATTAAAGAAAAATGGTGTTAGAGTTGTTTCTGCAAGAGAGGCAATAGCAGAAGGTGCTGATGGCATTTTGTTGGAAGCAGTTTTAGAAGGTTATGCTGAATATTTTTCAGTTGACCTTGCTGAAAAAGTTTCTCGTGGAATGAAAGAAAACGCCCTAAAATGCAAAAACAATGGCAGTGTTATTCCTTTGGGGTATTATTTGGATGATGATTAACATCTACAAATTGATGAAAAGAAAGCGCCTTATGTTCGTGAAATATTCGGGCGCTACGCTGACGGCGAAACAATAAAAGACATTGCCGTTATAGGCGTTTTAACGCCAACCAAAGAGATTGCAGAAAGAGAACAAAAAGTCGTAAAAAGTTTAACTGAAAAAGGTTTTAATATAGTTAGTGGACTTGCCAAAGGTTGCGATACGGTTGCACATAGTGAGAGTATTAAAAACAATGTAAAAACGATTGCTTTTCTTCCATCAACCATAGATAATATTTATCCAAAAGAAAATATTGGCTTAGCAAATGAAATTATTAACAACGGCGGGCTTATAATAAGTGAATATGTAAACGAGCCTAAAAATAAATACGAAAGTGTTAAAAGGTTTATTGAAAGGGATAGGCTACAATCGTTATATTCTAAAGCTGTTATTTTAATTGCAAGTTATCGTAAAGGCGAAGGCGATAGTGGTTCTCGCCACGCTTTTGAAAAAGCTAAAGAATACGGCAAAAAGCGACTTGTTATGTTTAGAGAAAGCGACTCTAACGACTTAAAATTTGGTTTAAATAAAGATTACGTTATGCAAAGCGAAAAGAGTGTATCGCAAAAAGAAATTGAGGAACTATAATTGGTTTACGTTGTAGATTTAGACGATACTTTAGTTTTAACAAAAAACTTAAACAATGACGCCTACAATTTTGCTTTAGAACAAAATGGTCAAAGTCGGATTAAAACGAATAATCGATTAACACGAGAAACCTTAGGCGAAACGCCTAACGAAAAAATAATAACCAACAAGCAAAATTATTTTGCTCAAAAGTGGCTAAAATATAGAGTTGTAGTTAACGAAGAAATAATAAGTTTTTGCAAAATCAAAATAAAGAATATTGTTATCTTTGGACGAGTGCAGATAAAAACCGAGCCAAATGTTTATTAAAAGAATTAGATTTAGACAAATACTTTAATAGAGTAATTTACGATGACAAAAAGATTTGAATATTTCGTTAAAAAGGTTAAAAGACATTACCAAAAGTAACGTCTTTTTAATTTTTGAAGATAAAAAAGCTTCTAAAAAAATCAATACCATGCGACGGCGCAGAAAACAATAAGTTTAAGATAAGATAGTATTATATTAAAGTAAACGATTTTATAACTTAACAATAAACCCCCAGATAGTCTGGGGGTCCAGTAAAGGTTTACCGTTGAGCATAATCCTCAGTTTGTGTATAATAAAAGTTGCGACCTGCCAGTTGCAACCAATAAGACAAACGGAGGATTTATGAAAAAAGTTTTCACTGGAAATAGTTTAGCACACACAAAATGGAATTGCAAGTATCATATAGTATTTGCGCCAAAATATCGTAGAAAAGAACTTTTCGAGGATAAAAGGCAGGATATAAGAGATATACTGCGGACGCTATGTAAATGGAAAGGCGTTGAGATAATAGAAGGAGAAGTATGTCCTAACCATATACATTCGCTTTTTATCTATTCCACCCAAAATTAGCGTTTCGGGGTTTATGGGGTATCTAAAAGGCAAAAGTAGTCTAATGATATTTCAAAAATATGGAAATTTGAAATTTGCATACCGAAATCGCGAATTTTGGTGTAGGGGATTTTACGTAGATACATCGGGAAAAATATGAAAGCGATTAAGGAATACATAAAAAATCAACTAGAACAAGATAAACAATCAAACCAGTTAAGCATATTTGACCTTAAAGACCCGTTTAAGGATAGCAAGCAATATGTGTAGGACTGGCAGGTCGTTTAAAAACGCACTTGTGCGTATGCCAGAATAGTTTAGGGCTAATTGCCCGAAAAAGAAAAACCACCAGCTAGGCTGGTGGATTCTTTGTCTTAAAATAAGTTTTATGAGGGGCTTTAGCTATAAAATATGGCATAGTAGCGAGGAATAAGACGACTTAATAAAAACTCTTGGTGTGTAAAATAAAAGGCTCTAAAAGCCAAATTTCTAGTTTTGAAAAATCAGCTAAAAAATTTGTTAAAAGGAAATATTTTCTTTATTATTTTGATTAAATAATTATTTTAGCGTTAATTTTACGTGAGGGTTTTATTTAGTAAAATCTATCTTGGAATAAAGTTTTACTAATGATGGAAAAATTGTTGCAACGGTGATTATTGAGCATATAACTTGTGGCACCATTGTAGATAAAGATAGGGCAAGATAAGCTTTTAACGTTTCACCCGTCATGCCATAGTAGAGTGGGGTAATAAAATTGTCTAACAAAGTGAAGAAAACTGTTAATAAGGCGCAAGTCGCCACTACAACTATTACTTTAACAACAGATATTTGTTTGTGCATTGATTTTCCAACAAGTCCTAAAACAAGGGCAGAAAGGTTATAGTAAACTAAATATAATATTAAAACGTTTGGCATAAAACCAAAAACAAAGCACCTTAGCACCGAAAAAGTCGTTGCAACTGCACAACCACGAACAATGCCAAAATAAAATGCAAAGCTTGCAAATAGCACCGTAACTATCTCTATACCAGCAATAGAAAATAACGCAAACTGGCCACCAATCAAAATGGCTGTAAAAAGACCGATTAGAGTTAAATCTTTAGGACTTTTCATGTTAAAAATTTTGATAACTCCATATATACGTGCAATCTTTTCTTAATGGTAGTTCCTCGAAACCGAGGGTAGCGGAAAAATAAGTTTTCCCATTATATTCTAAAGTTCCCCACGCTTGGTTGGAATGTTCTTGGTCGTCGGTATAAAGCATCCAATACGAATTGGTTGTGTTTTTTGTTCCGTTTATACTGGTAATCATTCCGTTAGAAGATTGGTAAAAGAGTTTTCCTTCGTGTTGTAATATGGCCATTAAATCATTTAAGTTCTTGTTTTCTAAGTCGTAACGAGAAAAATCTGCCGTTATAATGATGGGCTTAACCGAGTCGTCAGGTTTGCTTGTCGTTTTACAAGCGCCAAGAAAAACTAGGCTTGTAAGCATAAGTGTAGAAATGAATAAAGCAATTAGTTGTTTGTGTCTTGTGTGTTTCATAAAAAATCTCTTTTAATAAAAAACGCCCTAATGGGCGTTAAAATTTTTAAGTTACTTACATTTCTTCTTTCGCCCAAGAAAAGTAACTAATTAAGCGTGCAGGTTATCGGACTATGACCGTAATGACTGTTGTGAAGGATTTGCACCTTACTTCCCCTGCTTTCTGCCAAAAGGCAAATACGCTAATTGGTAAATTAAAATTTTTTACTGTTTATCGTAAATGGTTGCAATTGCATAAAAAAGAGTAGACAATTTATTAAGGTATTCAAAAACTACCTTGCTACCGCCATTAGATTGATAAACCTTTGCATAGGAGCGTTCTGCACGCCTAACAACCGTTCTAACAACGTGTGCTTTTGCACCTAAAATGGTTTCTCCCGGTAAGGTAAACCCGTTAAATTTGCCACCTTTTTTATTGTATTCGTTTACTAAATTTTCTAAACCTGTTAGGTTTTCTTCACTTAAAGTTACTTTTGCCCCTGCCGTTTCTGCCATAGCAACGGAAAGAGTTTTAACAATATTTTTTAATTCCTTTTTAAGAAAATTATCATCAACGTAATGGCTAAATTCCATAATTAAGGCACTTGCTTCATCTAAATCGCCAAAAAAATTAATTTTCTCGTTAGTTTTTAAGGTTTTTTCGCCAACTAAATCTGTTGACAAAGGACAGTCTTTTACCATATTACTCCTTAAAAGAAAAATGTTTTTTTAGTTCTTGCATCATAATCGAGCAAATGTATACGTCTGCACAACCGCCAATGCTTACGTTGTTTTCAACGCAAAGATTAGTTATTTTTTCAACGTCTTCTTCTTTGCAAGTTGCAATTAAATTTTTAAAATATTTATATTTCTCTAAACTGCCTGCACGTTTAAGCAAAACAGAATCTTCAATGTCGTCGGTAATTTTTGCTAAAACCATTTGTGCAGGGCAGGTGTCTAATAACTTTTCTGCATTAAACACGCTTAAAAACCCGTTTTTAGCATTTTCTCTTATTCCACCAAAGCCTAATTGGTAAGATTTATAGCCAAAGGTATTGGTTGGGGTAGGTAAATTAGCGCAAATTTCTTTACAAATGTTAGTTATTTCTTTATAGGTTAATCCTTTACCCAAAACGTATCCAACAGAAGCGAGTAGCACACCACCGGCAAAAATAAATCCTTTATATGCGTTTATGCCATTGGTTGCTTTTAGCATTGAATTTTCGCACAGTAATCCAATAGGAATGAGTTCTTTCATAAGATTATTGGTTGTAGTTGCACGTAAGCCTACGAAAAACGCATTAGATAACGGCAAAGAAATTTCTTCTATTGCCTTTTGCATAATAGAAGCGTTCATATCTTTATGCGAACCGTTAGAAGTTAACGTAACAAGCCCAAATTTATTTTCTACGCTTAACTCTGTTTGTAAAGCCAGTTTAATACTTTCTGCAATAATAGGGCGTAAATAATTTTCGGTTGTAGTAGTAAAGTAGGCTAGCAACTCACTAAGCGTATGAGTTTTATTTCTCCCACATAAAAATGCAGGTTTAGAACATAAAAAACATTTTCTTGGTGTTGTCCTAGAAAGGCTAGAAGCATTGTCTTTCAAGGTGATATCTATATCAACTAGTCTGCCAATAGGTAAAGTTTCTTCTAAATGACAGGTAAAGGCTTTATATTCTTCACCGTTATCGCACGAAAAATAAACGGTGATGCCATCTTGGTTAAAAAACCATTCTAAAAGTTTTGCCCCTTTATTCGTTAAGATTTTTACAAAATAACTAACTACTAAATAGGCGTGGGGGATATTCTTTTCCCAACCCGGCACGTTTGCTTTTAGCGTGATTACTGAAAACTTTTTAGCATATTCTATAGTTTTTTCACTACGCTGTTCACGGCAAATTAAAATTTTATCTGTTATCATTGTTTAGAATTTAAAATTAATTTCATAAGTGATTTGCAAGAAGTTGGCACGAATTCTAGGGCTTTTTCTATATTACCTTCTTCAATGAGGACACGCACTTTTTTAGCAGAAATTTCTTGTTCATTAATGCTAAAGCGTTCAACTATTTCACATTGTTCACCTAAAACTTCTTTGCAAGTTTGGTTATAGATAGACATATAGTTAGTGTTTTCCGTGCCAAAATATCTTTTGCTAATGCCAAGTGCAGGCATAAAATAGTTTTTAAAAATTAACGCGTCGTATACAGCGTATGCTTTGGTTAAACTGTTAGCATCTTTAATAAAATAGTCTGGAAAAGTGCTTTTAGAAATTATATATTCAGTAGAAGGCAACACGCTAACCTTGTCGTAATAAGGGCGCATAGCCACAAACGCAAGCGAAAACCTTTCTTTAAAAGAGAAATAAGAAGCATCTTCTTCTAACACGAAAAGAAGCACTCTTTTATGTTTTTGCAAAGCATACTCTACTAATTGCATATGGCCATTGGTAAAAGGGTTGCCGTTTATTACTATAGCACCAGCGTTTTTTTCAATGCCACCTAGTTCCATAGCCACTTTGGTTGCAAGTGCATCTATGCTTTTTTTAATGGAAGAAACACCACCTTCTAAAGCAACAAAACTTTCTGTTTCGACAAGTTTTCTAAACCCCATATTTTCAAACAAGGGTAAATATTGTGGCTTTGTAAAAACCTTATAGCCGTAAATATTTTTTTCACGCAGAGTTTTAATAGCGTAATCTATTAAAAGAAGAGCAATGTTTTCGCCTTGGTAATCTTTAGAAACGGCAAGTTGCATAATAAGATTGCCCGTTAAAGAAACGGTGCCGATAATTTCATCTTTATTTTCATCCTCAACATACGCCACGTGCTCTACGTCTTCTCTAAACGCTAAATCAAAGGTTTCAAGAAAGTTTTTAACGGATTGTTTTTCAGTTTGTAAAATTGCTTGTTTTATTTGCATGCTAAATTTTATAAATGGTATCTATTGCCGTGCCATCACGGTAAACTACAACTCCAACGGGTTGGGTAGATGTTTTTACCTTGTTTGGCTTGCCCGTAATTTCGTGGGCAGTTTTAAATAGTTCTTCTATTGTATAGATAGGTAATTTAGAATTTTTTAGTTTTTGTAAAATATCCGTTCGTTTTGGATTTATAGCAACACCACGTTCAGTAACTAAAACGTCTACGTCTTCTCCAGGTGTAGTTATAGTAGTAACCTTTTCTTTTATTATTGGCATTCTAGACCTAATTAGGTTAGTGGTGATTAAGGTAATGTTTGCGCCGTGAGCCGTGTCGCTATGTCCACCAGAACCACCAATAATTACCCCGTGAGAATCGGTGGTGACATTTACGTTAAAATCTAAATCTATTTCAGTTGCTCCTAAAACAACGAAATCTAGTTTGTTAACAACGCAATCATCATAGCAACTTGCGTATTCGCTACCACTCATAAGTTGGTGGTTTTTGTTTTTTTGAGAAGAATGAACGGCTTTGAGGTCAAAACATTGAACGTCGTAGAGTTTATTAAAGAAACCCTCTTCTAGCATATCGGTATAGTATCCAGTAATGCCACCAGAAGCAAAACTACCTTTAATATTACGTTCTTTCATTATGTTTTTAACAAAATGTGCAACGGCAAGGCTAGCACCACCTGCGCCTGTTTGCATTGAAAAGCCGTTTTTAATTACGCCAAGTTCATCTAATAGGGTAGTGGCAAGTTTTGCTATTTTTAAGCCAACAGGGTCTTTGGTAATTTTAGTAGTTCCAGAAACAATGCCGTTAGGGTCGCCAATAGCATCTACTTTTAATACGTAGTCTACGTATTTGCCTTCTATTTGAGGGTTTTCTATTTTTTCTACAATATTATCGGTAACTAATACAACTTTTTTAGCGTATTTAAGGTCGCTAACGGCATAACCCAAACTGCCACAAGCACTTTTGCCAATAACACCTGTGCCGTTACCAGCTTTATCTATGGTAGGAACGGCTAAAATAGCAACGTCTATTTTAAGTTCGCCACTTTCTATGGCAACAGGCCTACCACCATGGGTATACATTGTAAATATGTTTTTTAATTTGCCTTGTGAAATAGCCTTTGCAACAGGGCCGTTAGCATAGTTTGCGCTTAAAGAAGTTATATTTCCGTTTTCTATAAGTTCCACCATACTTTCGTGGGTAGGGAATATAGAACTTGGTGCAAGCGTCATATTTTTAAGGTTTCGTTTTTTAATTTGCTTTATTACTTCGTTAAGCACGAAATCACCATTTCTTAAATGGTGGTGAAAAGACAGCGTCATTCCATCTTTAATATTAAGCACGTTAAAAAGTTCTTCGTAACTGCTTAAAGAAATAAAGCCGTTAGAAGTTTCTTTTTCGTTTATGCGTTTTATGGGGTTATTCTTATAATTATTGCTACCATTAAAAGGCTTAAAACCTTGAGGAATGGTTCTGATTATACTATTTTTCATAATTTTTATATAAGGTTATATCTTTTTGCTTTCGCAATAATTTTTTTAGCACGTTCTATAACCGGCTTATCTACCATTTTACCATCTAAACTAAACACACCGAGCCCTTTTTCTAGAGCAGTCTTGTTGGCTTCTTCTATCCTTAATGCCCAAATAATTTTTTCTTTTGTAGGAACGAAAGTAGAGTTAATAAGTGCAATTTGGTTAGGGTGGATTGCCGACTTAGAAGTAAAGCCTAAACCCAAAACCCTAGCGCAATCTTCCTTTAAGCCTTGTTCATCGTTGGTGTCGGTAAAAGGGGTGTCAATAGAATCTATTTTATAAGCGCAACAAGCGATAGCAAGTTTCATTCTTGCGTAAAGTATTTCTTCGCCAGACTTTGTTCTAGAAATTTCTAAATCACTAGTTAAATCTTCTGCGCCTAAAAGCACGCCGTTTACACGTGGGGCTTTAACAATTTGTTCTATTTCTAAAACAGAAGACGCCAACTCAATTATAGGAATAACGTTAATTTTTTTACTTAAACCTTTTTCATTTTCTATTCTTGTTAAAGTTTCGTCTAATTGTTTTAAATAATTAAAACTTGCTTTTGGCAACATAATAGTATCTATTTTGTCGGTAACAATGAGGTTTAGGTCGTCTAAATAAAACTCTGTGTCTAAACCGTTTATGCGAATAACTACTTCCATGGGGAAGGGTTTATCGTGGTTTAATAGAAATTGAGAAACTAAAATTCTTGCAGAATCCTTCTCGGTAACAGAAACGGCATCTTCAAGGTCGTAAATAACGGCGTCTGCATCGAAAATATCGGAATTTTGTAACATTGCAGGGTTGTTGCCTGGCATAAAAAGTAAACTTCTTCTCACTATATTTTCTCCATTCTAGAAAGGGCAGTAATTAGCCTAGCCCTTATAGTATAGTCTAATGCGCCTTTATCTTCACAAAGCACGTTAACGTTAGTTATGTTAAATTCTTTAAGCACGGTAGCAATAACTTCTTCTATTTGAGTATGAAAAAAGTCGTATACAATGCTTTTAATGGTAATTTCTGTTTTATGGCTTTCGGTAACGGTTATAAGCGCATCGTTAGATTCTAGCGAGCCAGCAACACCAATTTTCATAATTTTCTCCATAAACGATTTTTCCTTTACTACTTTATAAAGGCAAAATAAAATTATAGCAATATAAAAATTATTTTTTATTACGAGTATTTGCACTAGCAATAACTCTGTTCATTTCGTTTTTAACAATCATGTATCCTTCATCAACGCCCATACCAGGTTTTGCAAGGCATTGAAGAGCACGGCAAGCGATAGCAATATTAGTTGTAACTTTTGCAGATTGGTCTGTTTCGTTGCAAGTTCCACCACAATAACTGCCAACTCCCATTTCATTGCAGTATATAATTGCTTCTGCAACGTTGTTAACACCGCCAAGGTCTGGGGTTTTAATTTGTAATACGTGGCCTGCCCTTTCGTTTGCAAACAGTTTAATATCTTCTAAAGTGTTACACCATTCGTCTGCTACTATTTGAAGTTTACTACCACAATCGTTTAACATTTTGGTTAAAACTTTTTCGTAGTGTAAAGTTCCTGCTTGGTCGCCTGTATCTATAGGGCCTTCTATACGAATAGCGAAAGGTTTTGCAGTTTCTTCGCATTTAATAAGGTAGTTAAACATCTGGTCAATATCGTAATTAAATGCTAAACCAATAGTTCCATAAACGTCTATGTGGAAAACAGGGGAGTAATTTTCATCTGTTCTATATCTAAGAATTCTATCTCTTAACCAAGCAATGTATTCTAATAAAATTTCACCCTTTTTACCAAGTTTAGTATCTACGTGGTTAATAAGTGCGTGTGGAAGAACGTCTGCTTCTTTAATAATCATTTTATCCGCATTGGTTTGCCTATCATCGCCAGATTGTGTAAATACGGGAATAGGTGAGTATACGTCTCCACAAACGTTATATTCTTGCCTAATAACTTCTGCCATGGTAATGCGTTTTGCATTAGCCGTTGCAGAAAGTAGGGCTTGAGTTATGCCATAACGAATAGCAGTATGTAATCGTTTGCCATCTACAATTAGTTTATCGTATTTTTCGGCTAAAGAACGGAAAGAAGTAACGTCTTCGCCAATAAGCATAGGTTTAATTTTTTCTTCAATAAAAGGAATAAAATCGCTTGCTAAAAACAAAGGGTCTCTTCCACCAGCACCAGAGTATTGAACTGCAGCGCAATCGCCATGGCCAATTGTTCCGTCTTCTAAAACAAGTTGAACGGAAATTGCTTCGCCCGCTTGCCTAATGCCTGTAAAACCAGAAGTAACAGGGTCGCCAACATACATGAATCCGTCGTGCCCGGCACCTTGTTTAATTGCTTTTTGGTCGTCAAAATAAAAGCCTGTGTATGATTTTGTTAATATAACGTTTGAAATTTTCATTTTATATACCTTCTATACTTAAATTTCTTTATATGCTGGTCTTCCAACTATATGACCTAAGCTTACGGCGTAAATATCGTCTATAGTAAACTTAAACGAAACAGGTCTACTTTCTGCTTTAGCTCTTTCTTCAATTTTCTTGCGATGATATTCTTTAATTTCTTCAGTAAATGCAAGGTTGCCAAATTCAAAAATTCTAATAAAACCATCGTTATCACGAACAGGTAAAATTAGCCCAGCGTTATATTTGCTTGGAGCAAACGGAACGTCTATTAATCCTTGAGCAAATGCGTTAACCGTGCCTTGAGCAATATCGCCATTGCCAACTTTTAATACTGCATCCATCATACAGTTAACTTCTTTCCTAATTTGTTCAATTTCTTCTTGTAGTTCTTTGCAATCTGGGAATTTTTGGTCGCAAAGTAGGTTACATACTATTTTAGAAGCCTTAATACCTTGTGCATTTGCTTCTTTCGTAGGAATGCCAACCGATTCGTGTGGGGTTTTAGTAATCATTTTATGCGCGCCGGAAAGAGCGCCAACGGTAGAACTTAAAGCTATTAAGCCAAGTGCTTCTGTTTCGTCGTGAGGAAAGCCACCCATCCATTGATGGAAAACGGTTGTAACAACAACGTCATCGTAACCAAATTTATGTAAATATTCTTCGGTTTGAGTCTGTAAAGCACGAACGGCTGCAACGTCTTGAATAATATTTCCACCCATACCGTAGCCAACTGTAATATTCTTAACACCTTGTTCTGCTGCAAGAAGTGTTTCTATAATACCAACAACGTTAGAAATCGAAGGTGGAACTAACGTGCCTGTTAGTGGACCGAAAGGTTCACGGTTAAGGTGAATGCCTTTTTCTTCGTAGTAGCCAACAAGCCTATCGCAATATTGCCAATATTTAATTGAGTCTTCTAAAGAAATACTTTTCGCATAAGGTAGGTTATAAGATATTGCGCCACCTTCATTAGAAGTCCATCCAGCAGCGTGAATAATTTCGGCAAGCAACCTAGCGTCTGGTGTGCCGTGTCTTGCTTGAAGAGGAACCTTAACGGCATCAAAAACTTGCCTACAGCCAACTACACCATAATTTACGCAAGGGAAACCATTAAGTAAGGCACGGTCGTTCATAATGCTTTCTTTAATACCCGTTTCGGCTTCTAAATACCTATTTTGACGGGTATAACTATCTATTGTGCTAGGCAAAAAGTCTGCACCAGCATCTTCTAAATATTGCAAAAGTTCTATGTGTTTGTTTACAACTGGGACGCCAGCCCTTGGTTGAACTAAAGTTCTAACTTTGTTTTTCTTTGCTTTTTCTAATTTAATAGCAAAATTCTTTCCTTCTGGTATGCTTTTTAGAAAGGGAATAGATTCTTCAAAATCTAAATGATAATCTTTACCCGTTTTCCACGTAGCAAGCACTTCTTCTCTTTCTTGCAAAAATTCTTTTTCTGTTAGTTTTTTGTTTTTAACCATTTTTCCACCTGTTAAATAATTTTATATTTTAATAATGTGTTTTTTCATAATTTTTAAAGCTAGTAGTGGGTCTATTTCTGCAAGTAAGCCCATTGCTGAAAGAATATAATCTTTGTCTAGCATATATCTTGGGTTTCTTGGTCTTAATTCTAACCCTTTTTTTAAAGTGTATTCTATTGCGCTTAGTATTTTTTGTGGGTAAGGAGAGTGCACTAGAACCCCACCCGTACCTATGACAAAATTAATTTTGCTTAAATCTTTTCCATATTGGTTGTAAAGCATTCCCATCGGGGTGAACATTTCTTCCATTTTGCCTGCATGCCTACCAATTGCTTTATCTACGCAAATTCTGCCCATTATAACGTCTACTTTTTCTTCTTTTTTCGTTTGTGGTATGCTTTCTACGTTGAAATGCCTAAATTTAAGTTCCTTTTCTAGGTCTAAATTTTCATCTTGGTTAATAAGTTTAATTTCTTCTTCCGATAAAGAGTTTAATACGCCTAGTGCAGAATATCTCATACCAAGGTCGCCTTCAACCGTGCGTTTTGCATAAGGTTCTTCTAAGCCTTTAACTACAACGTCACTACGCTTTGCAGATGCAGAGCATATAGAATATACGTCTGTGGTGGCACCACCAATATCTACTAGCACTATTTCGCCCAAACCAGGTTCTCTTAAGTATCCGTCTGCAAGTAGGGTTGACGCACGTAAAACTGATTCTGGGGTAGGGAGAATAAGTCTATCTATTTCAGTTTCTATTTTCTTAATGCCTTTTGCTACTATAATGTTGTTTAGGAATATACTGCGAATAGTGTTTCTAGCGTCGTCTATATTCAAAACGTTTAATTTTGGCATGACGTTTTCGCAATAATATTCGTTCATATTGTATTTTTTGGCAAGACTTTTAATTTCGTCCGTGCAACTTTTGTTTCCTGCAAAAACTATAGGAATTTTAACACCACGTTCACAAAGTTTTCGTTGGTTGAATAGAACGCACTCTTCGTTTCCACCATCTGTGCCACCAGACAAAAGAATTATATCTATTTTTTTTTCTATAATTTTATCTACGTCTGCATTAGTTAGGTGATGAGAAAACGCCAACTCAACTTTTGCGCCTGCGCCCAAACAAACACGCTTTGCCGCTTCTACGGTGAGTTCTTCAACTAACCCAATAGCTGCCATTTTTAAGCCACCTGCGGCAGAAGAACAACCAATAATTTTTTCGAACTTAGGATTTTCTTCGTTAAGTTTTTTCTTTAACTCTGTTAGTGCCTTCTCGTAGCCAATAGTAATATTGGTATCTACGGTAGTGAAGTGGCTTGCAGTTGCAATTATGTCTTCTTTTTCGGTGTCAACTGCAGTTAATTTAGTAAAAGTAGAACCGAAATCTATCATAAGATAACGGCACATAAATTATTCTCCCAAAAGTTCTTTAATGTCTGGAAGTGTATCTTCAATTGGAACACCAGGAGCGTAAACTTTGTTAAAGCCCATTGCTTCAAATCTTTCTCTAACTTGGTCAAAATTTTGTTTGCCAACAACAATATTGCCACCAACGAAAAGCGGAATATCGCCAATACCTGCTTCTATGCAGTTTTCCCTCATACCACGGCAGTCTATTTCGCCTTGACCGTAAAGAGAAGAAACTAAAATAAGGTCTGCTTTAGTTTCTACTGCAGCGTTAATAAAATCTTCTTGAGAAGAAAGAACGCCAATGTTAACAACGTTGTAGCCTTCGTTTTTTAAAACGTATTCAATAATTTTGTTACCTACAGCGTGTACGTCTGCACCAATTACACCAATTACAATAGTTTTCATGTTTTCCACCTTCAGTGTATTATAATAATTTAATTATAACACTTATAACATCAATAAGCAACGGGATAAGGATAGCTCGTCTTATACATTTTTTTATATAACTTAATAAACATTATAAATAAAAGTAATAACTATTATAATTTTTGTTTAATATCTTGAATAAAAAGCCACCCCCAAAAGTTAGATAAACTTTCGGGGGTGCATATTAGTTAATGATGGTTTTTTAAAAAATTATTAATTAAAAAGCTTATTTTTATAAACTTCCTTAGTTGTTTCTATAAAGGCTGCACAGGCTTTACTAATATAACGGTTTCGTTTATAGCCTATATACATACGTCTCGTAGTATTAGGACTTTTAATTTTATAATAATTACAATTTTCACCGTTTGCAGAAGTTATTAACATATCTGTAGCAAAAGCAACGCCCATTCCGGCACAAGCCATATTGTAAGAAGTTATAAGTTGGTCTAAACTAATTCTTGTTTTAGGAATAAAACCAGCGTTTTCGCACAAATCTTGTGCTCTTCTATACATATCGTTGCCCTTTTTTAACAATAAGAATTGTTCATCCTTAAATTCTATCAAATCTACGGAAGGGCAGTTTTGATTTAAATGTAAGTTGTTTTTTAAGTCTTCTACAGAAAGAGCAAAATCCTTAAGCCTATTATTAATTTCTAACCTTTTAGGAACGGCAAGTAATACCATTTCATCAAATAAAGGTTTGCAAGAATATAATTTTTGGTCAAAGTCGTGCGCAATAAGAAGGTCTATTGCATCTGTTAGCAAAAGTTTTCTTAAGTCTGGCGAGTTAGATTCAACTAAATCAACTTTAATTCCAGGGTATGCTTGAGCAAAGTGCATTATTGCCTTTGGCATAATGAACGAAGAAACAAAGTTTTCGCCACTAACAATTAAGGTGCCAGTTTTAAGTTCACATACGTCGTTAAGTTCTTCATAAAGTCTTTTTTGTAAAGAACGCATTTCTTCTATATTTTTAATATATATTTTGCCTGCTTCAGTTAGTGTTATAGGGGAAGTAGACCGGTCAAAAAGCATTACTCCTAAAGATTTTTCTACTTTTTTTATCATAGCTGAAAGGGCAGGTTGAGAAACAAAAAATTTTTTTGCGGCAACAGAAAAACTTTTTTCTTTATAGACTTCATAAATATAATCGTTTACATCCATACAGCACCTTATTTTTTGTATTCTTCAATACCTTGTTCAAATAGGTCGTTGCCAACTGAATCGTATGTAACTATTGCATAAAAATCTTCTACTTCTAAACGGTGTATTGCTTCTGCACCAAGGTCTTCGTAAGTAACTACTTCGCATTTTTTAACTGTTTCAGATATGGATGCGGCGGCACCACCTATTGCAGACATATAAACAGCGCCGTATTTTGGTAGCATTTCTTTTAATTCTTTATCTCTTGGGCCTTTACCTATCATAACCTTTAAGCCCTCTTTTAGTAGTGGTTCAGAATAAGGGTCCATTCTATAACTTGAAGTAGGACCTGCACAACCTATTGCTCTGCCTGGTTTAGCAGGGGTAGGTCCAACGTAATACATAGCCATATTATTAACGTCTATAGGCAATTTTTCGTTTCTTTCTAAAAGCTCGCAAAGACGCTTATGGGCAGCATCCCTGCCAGTATAAATAACACCGGTAATTTTTACTGCATCGCCAGCACGTAATTTTTTTACTTCTTCTGGGTTAAAAGGGCTTTTTAATTCTACTAACATTTCTTTTCTCCTTATAGCGTGCAAGACTTATGTCTTGCTGCGTGGCATTGAATATTAATTGCAACCGGTAGGCTTGCTATGTGGCAAGGGTGAACGTTAACTTTTACTGCAAGACATGTAACTCTACCACCAAAGCCCATTGGACCTACGCCACAGTTATTAATAAGCTCTTTTAAGTCTTCTTCTAATTTGCAAGCAATAGGGTCTTGACTCTTATCGTCAATTTCACGCATAAGTGCTTCTTTTGCCAGCAAAGCGCATTTTTCAAAGTTGCCACCAATACCTACGCCAACTATAATAGGTGGGCATGGTTTTCCACCACCGTTAAATACAGTATCTACAACTAACTTCTTAACACCTTCAATACCATCTGCAGGGATTAGCATTTTTACGGTAGACATATTTTCGCTTCCGCCACCTTTAGGTGCAACGTCAATTTTAAAAGAATCGCCATCAACTAATTTAACGTGTACTATTGCTGGAGTGTTATTTTTAGTGTTAACCCTATCTAATGGGTGGCGCACTACAGATTTTCTTAAATAACCTTCCGTGTAAGCTTTAGCAACACCTTCGTTAATGGCTTCATAAAGGTCGCCTTCAAAACAAACTTCTGAACCCATTGTAATATAAACTACTGCAACACCTGTATCTTGACAGATAGGTAGGTGTTTTTCCCTAGCCAAAAGGTCGTTTTCAATAATTTGTTCAAGAACTTGTTTGCCTAAGGGTGATTCTTCTTCTTTAACTGCGTTTTTTAGCGCGTTAAGAACGTTTTCAGGTATATCTTCACAGGCTTCAATAAATAATTCTCTAACTTTTTCCGTTACGTCTTTTAAGTTAATAATTCTCATTTTTTCTCCTTAAAGGGTTTTATAAAGCATTTTAAACATAATAGCATATTTTTACAGACAATTCAAGAATTTATGATAAAAGAAAAGAAAAAAGTATCTTAGAAAAACTTTTTTACAATTAAACAAATTCTCGTTACTTGTTTAAGTATTCATTCATTATAGTTTGTCAAAGCTCTAAACAAATAAAAAATAGAAAAATGTCGAAAAATACGTTAAGAAGTATTGAAAATCAAAGTTAAGTGTGTTAGAATAGTAAAGCATAAACTATTATTAAATTAATACTTGGTGAAAAATGAAGAACAATATCGAAGAATATCAAAGCAAAATTAAAAGAATTCTCATTTCTCAAGAAGAAATTATAGGCGCAATAGAAAAGGCAGGCAAGTATATCGATAGCCTTTATGACGGCAAGCCAATTTTACTCGTAAGCGTTCTTAAAGGCGCATTCGTATTCCTTGCAGACCTATGCAGAGCCGTTTCCGTTCCTTGTGAAATCGACTTTATGTGTGCTAAAAGTTACTATCAAGGCACTACATCTACGGGTATGGTTAGCATAAAAATGGATTTAGACCATGATATTACAAAATATAACGTAATTATCGTTGAAGATATTATCGACACTGGCAGAACTCTTAAGGATATTTACAACCTATTAAAGTCAAGAAATCCTCTTTCTCTTCGTGTAATAACCCTTTTAGACAAGCCTGAAAGAAGGGTGGTTGAATTTAAGCCAGACTATACGTTATTTACTATTCCAGACCATTTTGTAATCGGTTACGGACTAGACTGCGCAGAACTTTATAGAAATTTACCTTACATAGCAGAATATGGCGAAGATGCTTAATTAGGATATTTAGCAAAAGGCTTAATATAAAGGAAATTTTTTAAAGGAGATTTTGGTATGAAACAATCTTTCAACAACACCAAGCTTGGGAAATCACTTGGCTTAAAGCCAGATACCAGTGTTAAGACTGAAATTATCGCCGGTATTACCACGTTCTTTGCAATGTGTTATATCATAGTGGTTAACCCAAATCAAATCATCGGTTTCACTTTTGATAATCCGATGTTAGCAGGTCCTATTTGGAATGCTGTTTACGTAGGAACTATCCTCGCTGCAGTATTAGGAACGCTTTTATATGCATTCCTTGCTAAAAAGCCATTTGCACAAGCATCTGGTATGGGACTTAACTCGTTCTTCTTCGTTTCTTTCATTTTACCAGCAGTTATAACTGGTGGAAAAGTAGAAGACAATTATGGCGCTGGTTTAGTAATCATTCTTATTTCAGGCCTTATTTTCTTAATTCTTTCTGCTACTGGTTTAAGAAGTTATATCGCTAAATCACTTCCTGACTGCTTAAAGAAAGCGATTCCAGCCGGTATCGGTCTATTCATTGCTCTTCTTGGCTTAAAGGGCGCAGGCTTGGTTGTTGCAAATCAATATACATTAGTTGCTTTTGCCGACATGACTACTTGGGCTAACGTTGGTCCAGTTCTTGCTATCTTCCTTGGCTTAATCTCAATCGTTGTATTCAACAAGGTTGGCGTTAAGTGGATGAAACAAGCATCTATCGTTTTAGGCATTTTAGTTGCAACCATTTTATTCTACTTATTTACTTGGACTGCTCCTGTATTTGACTTTGGTCAAATCGGTCAATCTTTCAAAGATTTTGGTGATTACGGATTCTCTGTATTTAAGGCTAATAGTTGGAATATCGCTTTCGACGGCGTTACCTTCGGCACTATCTTCTCTGTATTAATGCTTATCGTAACCTTCTGTCTAGTTGATATGTTCGATACCATTGGAACTCTTTATGGCGCATCTGCTCAAGCAGGTATGTTAGACGAAAACGGCGACCCAATCGACATTGAAAAGAGCATGCTTTGCGACTCTGTTGCAACCTGTGCTGGTGCAATGTTAGGTACTTCTACCGTTACTACTTTCGTTGAATCTGCTGCAGGCGTTGCAGAAGGTGGTAGAACCGGTTTAACTGCTTTAGTTACTGCTGGTTTATTCCTAATCTGCCTAGTTCTTTCTCCTCTAGCAAACATTATCCCTGCACAAGCAACTGCTCCAGCTCTTATCTACGTTGGCGTTCTTATGATGAAGAACTTCAAAGCAATAGATATGGACGACCTAGCAAGTGCAGTTCCTGCATTCTTAACCTTAATAATGATGCCATTAACATATTCTATTTCTAATGGTATTGCTATTGGTGCGATTGCTTACGTTTTAATTAAAGCGTTCACTGGTAAATACAGCAAACACGATATAGTTGTTACTATTATCGCTGCTTTATTCGTATTAAGATACGCATTTATCAATACGCTATAATTTAACAAAATCTTAAAGGCTCGACTTGTTCGAGCCTTTTCTTTTTATCTAAAATTAAAAATTGAAAATATTTACTTGATAAATGTGCGTTTTCGTTGTATAATATAATTAAATTGACGATTTTGCTCGAAACTTTGAGTATAACTTATTAAAAACGAGCAATCTAGACAGATTGGTTTGAATTTTATATTGGTGGTGGAACATGAACGTTTTACACATGAAGTATGCCGTAGAGATTGCCAACGCAGGCTCTATGAACAAAGCGAGCGAACAACTCTATATCGCACAACCTAATTTAAGTAGAGCAATAAAAGAGTTGGAGCACGATTTAGGCATTACTATTTTCCGTCGTTCTCCAAAGGGTATAACTCTTACACCTGAGGGCGAGGAATTTATCGGCTACGCAAAAAAAATTCTTGCCGAAATGGACGAAGTTGAATATATGTATAAGCATAGATTTGAGGTTAAACACAAGTTCTCAATTTCCGTGCCTAGAGCGTGCTATATTTCAGATGCTTTTGCGAGTTTTTCTAAAAATCTTCTTAAAAAAGATACCGAAGTTTTCTATCACGAAACAAACTCGCTCAACGCTATCAACAACATTCTTCAAGCAGATTATAAACTTGCAATAATTCGTTACGCCGAAACATACGACAAATACTTTAAGGAAATGTTTGAAAGCAAGGGCTTAAAGGCCGAAACGGTTGCCGAGTTTAAGTATAGTCTTATTATGAATAAGAAATGCCCAATTGCCAACAAGCCTGTTATATCTGTTAGCGACCTTAAAGAATATATCGAAATCGCTAGGGCAGACCAATTTGTTCCATCTTTGCCACTTTCAACGGTAAAGCAAGGTGAACTCGATAAAAATATTTCAAGACGTATTTTCGTTTTTGAAAGAGCAAGCCAATTCGACCTTCTTTCTAAAAACACAGAAACGTTTATGTGGGTATCCCTCGTTCCAGATAAGGTGCTTGAAAGATACGACCTTATAAATAGAGAGTGCGAAAATGATAGACCTACCTATAAAGACGTTTTAGTTTACAAGAAAGATTATACTTTAAGTGATTTAGACAACGCCTTTATTCAAGAGTTAAAACTTGCTGAAGAAAAATATAAACACGTTAAATAAACGTAAAATTAGCCCCGAAAGGTATTCCTTTCGGGGCTTAAAGTTTTATTAAGTATTATTTAACAAAATCGAAAAGTTTAGCTGCGTCTAGTTTATCGTAGTTTTTAATAAATTTAGCAAGTGCGCTAGCGATAATTTTAGCGCCACCTTCGTCGTCGCTTTCAACGTTAAGTGGTAAAAGTGGGTCGTGTAAACTCATACGAAGTAAGAACCAGCCGTTGCCGTGTTCTTTATCTAGGTTAACTCTAATACCTTCGTAGTTAGATGGTTCAATGTCCCAACCTTCTTGTTCGCTAGCATATAAGGTAAGGTCGTTGATAACCTTTAATCCGTATTCCTTAAAGTCTTCTAAAAGGATATTCATTCTAAACTCAACGCTTTCTTTTGGCTCTTTAAGGTCTGCGATTAAACTTTCTAGGGTATAGCCTTGTTTTTTGCTGTTTGCAAGTTCGATTAGAAGTTTAGTAACTAGATATGCACCGTCGTCTAGGAAATAGTTTTCCTTTAAGGCACCGTGCCCAGATGTTTCGATTGCTAATTGACTATCTTGATTTCTGTTGTTAAGACGGATAGATTCGTTAATAACGTTTCTATAACCACGCTTAAATCTATGGTGAATACCACCTTTAGCCTTAATAAACTCGTTGAGTACCGTGCTGGTAATAGAGTCGGTTACGATAGTAGTGCCAGGGTGTTCACGAAGAAGAATTGCAGATAACATAGCGATTATACGGTTACGATTAAGTTCACTTCCGTCGCTTAAAACTGCGCCTGCTCTATCAACGTCGGTGTCGAAGATAATACCAAAGTCGGCGTTGTTTTGCTTAACAGCCTCTATAATGCTCTTCATAGCGTCTTTGTCTTCTGGGTTAGGAATGTGGTTAGGGAAACTTCCGTCTGGCTCTAAAAATCTACTTCCCGTCGTGTCTGCACCAAGAGGTTTAAGCACTTTGTGGGCGAAGAAACCACCTGCACCGTTGCCTGCATCTACAACGATTTTAAAGCCTTTAAGAGGTGTGTCGCTGTTAGTTGCACTTCTAATTTTATCAACTAAAATTTGAGAATAAGTTCCCATAAAATCGGCGTAGGTTAGCGTGCCTATTGGAAGTTCGGTTTGCATAGATTGTTCGGCATATTCTAAAATAGCCTTGATGTCTTCCTTTTCTAATCCACCCTTTTCGGTAAAGAACTTAAAGCCGTTTCTATTAAAAGGAAGGTGGCTTGCAGTAATCATAACAGCGCCGTCGAATTTATAGCCTTGTGTAACGCATGCCATAAACATTGCAGGGGTGCTAGCCATGCCGAAATCGGTTACGTTAATACCTTGTTTAATAAGTGCCGTACATAGCCAATTACATAAGTTTTCGCCCGATAGTCTAGAATCTCTACCAACTGCAACTCTTAAGTTTTTCTTGTTTGTCTTATTAATAAGCCATAAAGCAAAGCCTCTTGCTATGTCAAAAGTAGTCTCTTTGGTAAGGTTTACGTTTTGACCTTCAATACCTTCTAGGGCAACGCCTCTAATGTCGCTTCCGTTTTGTAACTTTTTGTAATCCATAATAAATCCTTTGAATGTTTTATAAAAAAATTATACCACATATTGCATTTTGTAGCAAGGTAAAAAGAAAGGATATATGCATTTTTATTATATAATGTATACATAAAGCGTTGACTTAAAATTTTTAAGCGTGTATAATTAAGTTGTTTGGAGAAATAGATATGCTCGAATTAGAATTATTATTGTCAAAAGCGCAAGAGAGTAAAAAAGAAAAAAGCACAAAATTTTTAATTTGGGCAGGCTTTTTCGTTTACCTTTTAATGATGGGTTCTAAAAACGTATATACTGCAGAAGTTGCGGCAATTCAACTTGCATTTAACAGGACCAAAGCCGAAGCAAGTCTCGCAATGACTTACTATTTTATAACCTACGCAATAGGACAACTCGTCATAGCGCCTTTGTTTAAAAAGATAAACATAAAGGTATTTTTAACGGTAACAATGGGGTTATCTTCGCTTGTAACCATACTATTGGGTGTGTCGCCAAGCATGGAGCTTTTATATCTTTTATGTGCAATAAACGGCGTATTACAAGCAGGTGTGTATAGTGGCGTAATGGCTGTTATAAGCAAGTATGC
>JAZRGN010000011.1:0-9403 GCA_045644165.1 Christensenellaceae bacterium
GAGCGTTGAGTTTTTACTAAACGGAAAATTTCCTTACGAGTTTAGAACTACCCTAATTAAAGAGTTTCACACACAAGAAAATATCGCCAAAATTGGCGAATGGATAAAAGGAGCGAACAAATATTTTTTACAGAAGTTCAAAGACAGCGAGAGTTGTATCCAGCCACATCTTTCCGCCGTGGAAGATAGTTTAGTTATTAAATTTAGGGATATTTTGCTTAAGAATATTCCTAACACCTTTTTGAGAGGTTACGATTTAAACTAAAACTATTTTCAAGGAGATTTACAATTTAATATGACGTATTTTATTTTCGCACTAGTCGCTCTACTTGCGTGGAGTGGCTCTGATTTCTTTTCCAAGAAAGGAACTGACGAAAAAGACCAAAACAGCCACTGGAAGGTAGTTTTCGCCGTTGGCCTAATCATGGGCATGCATTTTATCATCACACTCGTTGGAGGGGCGATAATAGACGCTAACGGTGGACCTGAATCTATTCCAAAGTTCGTTGCAAGTTTATTTTATACCGATTTCAAAGTTATTGATTTCTTTAAATACTTGCCTGTATCGGCACTTTACATTTTCGCAATGGTTTTAGGCTACATAGGTCTTAGATACATAGAACTTTCTATTTCTTCGCCTATTTGCAACTGTTCTGGCTCACTTGCACTACTTCTTTGCGTGATTATCTTCCCTATTATCGGGGCTGACGCTATTGAACTTGACGCTTTCTCAATTATCGGCGTTATAGCAATTACCCTTGGTATCGTTGGTCTTGGCGTGGTTGACAATCGTGAAAACCAAGAATTAAAAGAACTTCGCCGTAAAGAATCTAACAGAAAATACAGCAAAAGCATTTTAGCCTTTTTACTACCTATCGCATATCTAATCATTGACGCCTTAGGAACGGTTGGCGACGAAATTATATTCTCGTTAAGAAACTGTATCAACTGTGGTAAATTCATTGGAACGAACACCACATGTTCTCATTGTGGTTTTGTTTTTACAGATGCGCATCTAGAAGAGGATATTGGAATAATCATCAATGATTACTCTGCTAACTCTTGCTTTGAACTAACTTTCGCCCTCTTAGCAGTATTTGCTTTCGTTTGGGTTATCTTTGTAAAAAAGGATAAGTTGTTCTACAAAGGCAAAAATTCAGGAAACGCAATTTACCTTGGTGGACTTTGCGAAACGATTGGTCAAGTTTTCTATATGGCAGTTATGTTTGCCGATTACGAAATCGGTATGCCAATCATTTCGGCTTACTGCGTCGTTTCGGTATTATGGAGTAGAATTTTCCTAAAAGAAAAACTCTCTTGGAAACACTACGCTACCATTGCATTAACCTTTGCAGGTATTATACTTCTCGGCATTTTCTCACCTGTATAAAAAATACTAAAAACAAAGCCCCTTGCTTTTGGAGTGCATATCAAAAGCGAGGGGCTTAACCATTATATTATTAAATTTCTAAACTTTCAATATATAAAGTTGCATTGGTTGCCGCTACGCCACCGTCTGCCACAGCAGTTACTACTTGACGAACAGACTTAGTTCTACAGTCGCCTGCAACGTATACGCCTTCCGTTTTAGTTTTGCAGTTTTCGTCTGAGATAATATATCCCATGTCGTCTAAGTCTACTACGTTAGTAAAGGCTTTGTTGTCTGGAACTTGACCGATTGCCACGAACACTGCTGGAATTTCGTGCGTGCAAATATTTCCATCTTTATCTTTGTATTCGATTGCTTTTAATTCTTTATCGCCGATAAAATCGATAACGCTAGTTTGTGGACGCCATTCGATATTATCTTTAGACATAAGTGCCTTAACGTGCGCTCTATCGCCAAAGAATTTATCAAACAAGGTGTAAATGTATACTTTTTTGCAATAACTAGATAAAAGTAATGAGTATTGTAGTGCAGTGTTAGCATCACCAATAACTACAACTTCTTGGTCTTTATAAAAGGCACCATCGCAAATAGCACAGTAATAAACGCCCTTACCAACTAAATCGTCTCTATTGGACTTAGTTCTTAAGTGTTTATGCTTAACGCCAGATGCGATAATTACTGATTTAGCAAAGTATTCACGATATTCTGTTTGAACCTTGAAGTTGCCTTCGCCAAGTTTTTCTACACCTATTACCTTTTCTATTTCTAGGTCTGCGCCTAAGTCGGTTATTTGATTGAATAAATTATCGGCAAACTCTTCGCCACTAATCATTCTTATAGAAGGATAATTTTCTAGTCTTGGAGAATTAGCAATTTGTCCACCAAGGCTTTCGCTTTCTAAAACCAAAACTGTTTTGCTGTTTCTTAAAGCGTAGAGCGCAGAGGTCATACCTGCTGCGCCTGCGCCTATAACTATAACGTCATACATTAGTTGATACTCTCTATATATTTTCTAATTTCACTAGCGTTGTCGTAAGCGTCTACTCTGTTTCCGTTTGGAACTAAAAGAGTTGGTGCTTTTTTAACGCCGTATTTGATGGTGATTTCTGGGTTTTCCTCAGCGTTTATTACTTCGTATTTAACGCCTGCTTTATCAAGCATCATCTTGCTGGTTTTACAGTTAGGGCAACCGTTTCTCGTGAATAGAACAGGACCGTTCATTTCAACGTCTACTGGAGCGCTCTCTTTTTCGCAAGCACATGCATTTGCTTTAGCGTTAAATTTAGAATTTTCAACGTCGTAAACCTTTCTTTCACCAAATTCTGCTCTCTTACCGTCGTTCCAGTTTTGAACAGGACGATAGTAACCGGTAATACGAGAGTAAACTTCGGTAGTCTTTCCACAAACAGGACACTTGTAAACTTCGCCACTAATATAGCCGTGGTCAGCACAAACCGAATAGGTTGGACTCATGGTGTAGTATGGAAGTTTATAGTTCTCTGCAATCTTCTTAACTAGCGTTGCAGCAGCCTTCCAATCAGGAAGTTTTTGACCTAGGAATGCGTGGAATACCGTTCCTGAAGTATAAAGAGTTTGTAGTTCGTCTTGAATATCAAGAGCCGTGAAAATATCGTCGGTGTAACCAACAGGTAAGTGTGAAGAGTTGGTGTAATATGGCGTATTTTCTGCGTTAGAAGCAGTTATAATGTCTGGATATCTCTTCTTGTCGTGTTTAGCAAGACGGAATGAAGTAGATTCAGCAGGGGTTGCTTCTAGGTTGTATAAGTCGCCGTATAGTTCTTGGTAATCAGAAAGTTTATTTCTCATGAAGTTAAGAACGTTCTTGGTGAATACTTGAGCATCTTGTTCGGTTAAGTCTTTGCCAACCCACTTAGCGTTTAGACACGCTTCGTTCATACCAACTAAGCCGATAGTTGAGAAGTGGTTATTGAAAGTTCCTAAATATCTCTTGGTGTATGGATATAAACCAGCCTCTAATAGTTTAGAAATAGTTTCTCTCTTGGTTTTTAACGACCTTGCAGAAACGTCTAATAAGTGCTTTAATCTATCGTAGAATTCTTCTTCAGTCTTTGATAGGTAAGCAATTCTTGGCATGTTTATCGTTACAACGCCTACAGAACCGGTTGATTCACCACTACCGAAGAAACCACCCGACTTTTTACGAAGTTCTCTAAGGTCGAGACGAAGACGACAGCACATAGAACGAACGTCGCTTGGTTCCATGTCAGAGTTGATGTAGTTTGAGAAGTATGGAGTGCCGTATTTAGCAGTCATTTCAAACAAGAGTTTGTTGTTCTCGGTTTCAGACCAGTCAAAATCACGAGTGATTGAATATGTTGGAATTGGGTATTGGAAACCACGACCGTTTGCGTCGCCTTCAATCATAATTTCGATAAACGCCTTGTTTACCATTCTCATTTCTTCAACGCAATCTTTATACTTAAAGTCCATTTCCTTGCCACCAACTAAAGCGTTCATTTCAGCAAGGTCGTTTGGACCTACCCAGTCTAATGTGATGTTGGTGAATGGAGATTGAGTTCCCCATCTACTTGGCGTGTTTACGCCGTAAATGAAAGATTGAATGCATTGTTTAACTTCTTTATAGGTAAGGTTGTCTACCTTAACGAAAGGTGCAAGATAAGTGTCGAAAGAAGAGAATGCTTGCGCACCTGCCCATTCGTTTTGCATTATACCTAAAAAGTTAACCATTTGGTTACAAAGGGTTGATAAGTGGCTTGCTGGTGAAGAAGTGATTTTGCCAGGAACTCCACCTAAACCTTCTTTGATAAGTTGACGAAGAGACCAACCTGCGCAGTAACCGGTAAGCATAGAAAGGTCGTGAATGTGAATATCAGCGTTTCTATGCGCTTCTGCGATTTCATTGTCGTAAACTTCGCTTAGCCAGTAGTTAGCAGTAACAGCACCAGAGTTAGAAAGGATTAAACCACCAACCGAATAAGTAACGGTTGAGTTTTCCTTAACACGCCAGTCGGCAACTTTTAAATAGTCGTCTACTACCTTTTGGTAGTCAACCATAGTGCCTTTGATGTTACGAACTTTTTCACGTTGTTTACGATATAGAATGTATGCTTTTGCAACCTCTACGTAGCCTGCTTGAATTAAAACAACTTCCACGCTATCTTGAACGTCTTCAACGGTAATAACTCCATCTTTAATCTTTTTTGAGAAGTCTGCTGAAACACGAAGAGTTAACATATTAAGAATATCTGCAGTGTAATCAACCTTACAAGCATTAAAAGCCTTGGAAAGCGCTACGGATATCTTGGACATGTCAAAATCAACTAACGAACCATCTCTTTTCTTAACTTGAAACATAATTTTTCCTCCGTTTTCGTTTTTTATTGGTGAACGTTTTTAATATACCATACAATATTCACCTTGTCAATGCTTTTATACAACATTTTGTAAAATATTTTTTATTTAACCACAATATATTGTGTTTAAACAAAAAACGCTAAAAATTGCGATAATACACAATTTTAGCGTTTTTTTATGCAATTTAGGTTGATTTTTGAATAAATTACTAAATAAATTATAAAAGAGATTAATATTCTAGCAATCTAAAAATACTACCGGTGGTAGCCATATATACAATATCTATTATCCACACGATATTAAAGCCAAGGAACAGACGCACCATAGCCGAAAGGAATTTACCCTCGTTAATTCTAGTTATAACACCACATACCCAAGAAGTTAGGGGAATTATAGCCAAAATTAGACTAGTTAAGAAATTCAAACCAAAATAGTCGTTTTTATTACTCATAAACTACCACCTCCTTTATCTTAATATGAAAGTTAGGCGCAAAATGTGAATAAAAAAGAAAAATGATAGTAAAATTTGTTGCAAATAATTTTAAAATATATTAGAATGGTTTAGCGAAACAATGGTGATAAAACAAGCCTTATATAATATAATGTATAGAACAAAGCACGGAGAGGTGTCAGAGTGGTCTAATGTGCACGCTTGGAAAGCGTGTATAGGGAAACCTATCGGAGGTTCGAATCCTCTCCTCTCCGCCAGCAAACGAAAACCCTGCACTCTAGTGTAGGGTTTTTGCTTTGATGTATGGAACGAGGGAAGGATTCGAATTAGGAGAAAATTTGCCTTGCAAATTTCCCGTAGGGTAAACAGTTCAGTGAACTGTTTATCGGGAGGCTCGAGAGAAGCGAATCCTCTCCTCTCCGCCAAGAGAGATTGTATTTGAACCCAAATAGAGTCGCTTTTTCTATTACCATAATTAAATATATCTTTATTAAAGGAAATGCAGGTATAATCTTTGATTTTGATCGACCTAAATAAAACTCTTATTTAAGGGCTTTATTTTCCTAAAAACATTTATGTTTTCATGCAAGATTTCGTGTAACATATTGACTTTTAAATGCCTTTATGTTAAAATTATAACAAATAAAAGGAGGACATTATGGATAAATATATTCCACCTTATGATATTACAGAGGAAATGTTAGAGTTAACGTCTGAAATAATGGAACTTTTAGGCGAGTTAAAAAACGTTAACGACCTTGGGAAACTACCAAGACTTCGTCGTGTTAGTAGGATTAAATCAATTCACTCTTCGCTTGCCATTGAAAACAACACTCTCACACTAAAACAAGTTACAGATGTTATTGAAGGCAAACGAGTTTTAGGCCCTGAAGATGATATTATTGCCGTAAAAAATGCTTTTGAGGTTTATAAAACTTTAGAGAAAATAAATCCGTTTTCCATAGGTGATTTAACAAACGCTCACGGTGTAATGATGAAAGGGCTTGTAGAAGGAGCAGGACAAATTAGAACTTCGCCCGTTGGCGTTATTAATCAAAATGGCGAAGTAATACACGTTGCACCACCTGCAAATATGGTTAACGGTTTAGTTAATCAACTTTTTGATTGGGTAAACACTAGTAAAACTCAAATGCTTATAAAGTCAAGTGTCTTCCATTATGAATTTGAATTTATTCACCCTTTCCGAGATGGAAATGGAAGAATGGGAAGACTTTGGCAAACGGCATTGCTTGCTAGTTGGAAACCTATATTTAGGTGGATTCCTATTGAAAGCATAATCAAAGATAACCAAGAAGATTATTATAAGGCAATTACGCTTTCAACGTCTGAAGGGAAATCAAATAGATTTATCGTGTTTATGCTTGGCGTTATCAAGTCGGCACTTAACGATATTATTAAAGATACGAGAAATCATTATAACCATATAAATAACCAAATTACAGCACTTATGGCAGTTATAGAAAGTTATCCAATGTCGCTTACAGAACTTATGGAAAAAGTTGGACTTAAATCAAGAGATACTTTCCGTAAAAATTATATAAACCCTGCATTAGAAGCAGGTTTAATCGGCATGACCGAACCTGATAAACCGAAAAGCAAAAACCAAAGATATTTTAAGATATAGAAAACTAAAGGAGAAAAATTATGCTATGAGCGACTATTTTGATGAATATGATAGAAAGATTTTCGAAGCTATGAAAAATAAAGATTGGTGGATAGATAAGTTCAAAGCAAGAAAGATTGAATTAATCAGGTCTTGCAGAAAAATAAACTTTAATTCCTCAATATCTCGTAAAATTGGTGGTCTTTTACTTTGGCAACAAGTTATAGAGCAATTTTTAAAAGAAATTATTCAAATAAGTATATTTTATGTAAAGGCTGAAATTTGGCCCACGAAAATAGATTTTAAAATTGATTACGATAGAAAAACATTTGGTCAAGTAATAGAAATTTACAAAAATTACTCTGTTGATTATGAAAACAGACCAAAAATATTAGGACATTTAAAAACTATTAACGATAATAGAAGAACTATTACTCACAAAATGTTTGAAGTCGAAAATCTAGAAGATTTAGAAGACTTATTTGAATCAAGCTATAATATTCATGAAGAATTACTCCAATTATTATTAGACCACTATATTTTAGTGGGAAATAATTTAGAAGATTTAAAAACACGAGTTGATTGGGACGATTTTCTTGCTGAATTGAATAATAAAAAATAATTATTTAAAAGTAATGGATAGGACTTTATTTATGTGAGTAGCTTAACCTAAACTTTCTAGGCATATTTAATTTAAAGATGGTTTTTATGGAGATATTGACTATGTTTTTTAGATTTATGTTATAATTCTACGTATCGTAGAGTTTTTGTTCATGCTTTAATTTTATACAAAAAACATCTCAACAACAAGTAGGTTTACTTTTTTTAGTGTTTATGATAAAATAATGTCAATAAAAATGCAGGGAGTATTTATGGCACATAGTATAGGGAAAACAATTGCCGAACTTAGAAAGGCAAAAGGTTGGACACAACGTGAACTTGCCGGAAAATTACAGGTCAGCGATAAAACAATTAGTAAATGGGAAAAAGACGTAGGTTCTCCAAGCATTGAATTTTTCCCGATTCTTGCAAAAATATTTAATGTTTCTGTTGATTACCTAATGATTGGAGACAAAGCAGAATCTAATGATGATTCGTGCAATTCAGATAATATTTATTTTAATGCAATGTCTTATGCAAATCAAAAGCATAATAGTGACGCTATTTTATTTGCAACGAATAATAAAACACGTAAATTTAAAACACCAAAAATTGTTGTTCCGATTGTATTCATTGTATTATCCATATTTATATTATGCTATTTTTTAATTCCTAAACATAATCACAACTATACTGAAATTATAATTGAGCCAACTTGTGAAGAAATGGGCTTTACGAAATATACTTGTACTTGTGGAGATACTTATGATGATTCATATATTGAACCATTAGGCCATAAATATGATAGTTTATGGTATTGTAGCGAATGCGAAACGCAGTTGCTTGCTACAATGGATTTGTTTTTTGCTCCAATAAAAAATAATACTGAATATGCTGTGGGAATTGGAGAATCAAGTGAGAAAAACGTAGTTATTCCAAGCGTATATAATGGAAAAAATGTTACTGAAATTGCAGAAAAAGGATTTGAAAAAAGCGATATAATAAGTATTAAAATTCCAGATAACGTAACTAAATTAGGTGAAAAATCCTTTTACCAATGTGGAAATCTACAAGAAGTAATTATGGGTAATGGCATAAAAACCATATGTGAAAACGCTTTTGGGTATTGTTCTAAATTAGAAAATATAATTTTATCAAAAAATTTAAAAACTATTGAAACTTATGGGTTTGGGCATTGTTATAGTTTAAAATCAATCATTTTACCTGAAGGGGTGGAAATGCTTGAAGCATATGCGTTTTTTGGTTGCTCAACATTGAGTTCTATTGAATTACCTTATAGTTTAAGAGATATTGGTATAAGTGCCTTTTATGATTGTCACAGTTTGCCTTTTAATGAATATTGTAGTGCATTATATTTAGGTAACAAGGAAAACAAGTATTTTGCCTTAATAAAAACTAAAACTACTCAAGTAATAGATGTTGAAATAAACGATGAATGTAAAATCATATCAGCATATGCTTTTTCTGACTGCAACTATTTAACATCGATTATTCTACCAACAAACATTAAAAATGTTGATCCAAATGCTTTCACGTCTTCAATATTTGGGTCAAACAATAATTGTAACAATTTGCAAAAGGTCTATTTTTGTGGAACAGAGGAAGAGTGGATTCAGTTAGGTATACATAATTCAAAGTTTACACAACAAACACTGTTCTATTATAGTGAAACTAAACCAAACAAATTTGGAAATTATTGGTATTATGACAATAAAGAAATAACCATTTGGACTAACAGCTAAAATTTTAATTAGAAAATTGAGTAAAATTAAAAAGGTTCAAACGCTATCACCACTTGCCCGCCACACTAACGCATCGACTAAATGTCGGTGCGTTTTTTCGTGTGGCGTCGTCGAGTCTTCTCACCTACGGTTCGCTCCACTAGCGTGGGACGGCAACCCTTTTGTCGCTTATGCGACATTTCCCCTAACAGGGGAATCCCCTCTCCTCTCCGCCAAAT
>JAZRGN010000012.1:0-40246 GCA_045644165.1 Christensenellaceae bacterium
ATCATTTGTCCCATAGAAAGTTCTACCGAAATAAAGCCCTTTGCCTTGTCTGCAAGTTTGTTTAATACTTCAGTTGGGAATGGCCACAAGGTTATTGGACGAACTAAACCAACCTTTAAGCCTTGCTTTCTAGCCTCTACAACTGCGTTTTTACTAATTCTTGCAGTAATGCCGTAAGCCACTAAAACAATATCAGCGTCTTCGGTCATATATTCTTCGTATAAGCATTCGTTCTTTTCGATTTCTTTATACTTTTCGTAGCGTTCGAAATTAGTCTTTTCCAAAATTTCAGGCTTTAAGTATAGAGAGTTAATGATGTTGTGATTTCTCTCACAATTAGTTCCCCTAACTGCCCATGGTTTTTCAACTTGTTTAGCGTTAACTTCAGGAAGTTCAACGGGTTCCATCATTTGTCCCATAGTTCCGTCTGCAAGTAGCATAACGGGAACACGATATTTATCTGCAACGTCGAAAGCCTTTATGGTGTAATCAGCCATTTCTTGAACTGATGCAGGAGCGTAAACGATTAAATGATAATCGCCGTGTCCACCACCCTTAACTGCTTGGAAGTAGTCGGCTTGAGATGGTTGAATACCACCAAGACCTGGGCCACCACGTTGAACGTTAACGATTAGACATGGTAGGTCTGCACCTGCTATGTAAGAGATACCTTCTTGTTTTAGAGATACCCCTGGGCTAGACGAAGAAGTCATTACTCTATATCCTGCACCTGCAACGCCGTAAACCATATTAATAGCCGAAACTTCGCTTTCTGCTTGAAGGAAAGTCCCGTCTATTTTAGGCATACGCTTTGCCATATATGCAGCGATTTCTGTTTGTGGAGTTATAGGATAACCAAAGTAGAAACGGCAACCTGCTTTAATTGCGGCTTCAGCGATGGCTTCGTTACCTTTCATTAAAACTTTTTCACTCATTTTTGCACCTCACTTTTCAACCGTGATTACACAGTCTGGACACATGGTAGCGCAGAATGCGCAACCGATACATTTGGACTGGTCGGTAATTTCTGCCGGCGCATGTCCTTTAGCGTTGATTTTGTCTTTTGCTAAAACTATAATTTGTTTAGGGCAAGCGCTTACGCAAAGCGAACAACCCTTACACAAGTCTGAATTAAACGTTACTTTTGCCATATTAATTCTCCTTTATTTCAAAAATTTTTTCTTGTAATTGTAATTCAAAAATATTATCAGCGTCAATCTCGTTAGCAACTTCTTTTACAGCCGTAGTAAAAATTAAAGGTAAACCAGATAATTTTGATAACTCTTGGGCTTTAGAAATAGTTGCGTTTACGTCTTTTGCCGTGGTTATATTGCCAAGATTAGAATTGTTTATTATAGCCGTAAACTTAATTTTACACGCATCTTCTATCTCTCGCATTACTTCAATTGCCTCTTCAGGGGTTTTAGTAAGTGGACGATAGAAGTTAGCAACAAACACCATTTCGTAATCGTTTTCTTCTAGAATATAGGGGGTGTATCTACCCAAGGCGTATGCCCCACGGTCGTCGCCACCGATATCGAAAACAGCTTTAAACTCTTTTGAATGAACGAGTTTGTAAACTTCTTGTGGAAGTGCCGGCAAGTCTACGTTGGTATTTGCAAAGGCTGGAGAAATAAGTTCTATATTAGCCTTTTTCAATTCTACCTCACTATCTTTTGTTCTAAAATAAGGGTTAACTATGTCTAGGTCGGCTATTTTTACCTTTAAACCCTCGCTCGCCATTTTAAGAGCAAAGTTTACGGCGATATTAGTTTTTCCACTACCATAATGCCCTGCAAATAGCGTTACCCTTTTATACTTGTAGTTAGGCATTGCAAACTTTTACGCTCCAACCCTTTTCGTCTTTAATCTTACCCCATTGAATACCGGTAAGGTTATCGTAAAGTTTTTGAGAAAGTTCGCCGATTTGACCACCACAAAGGGTGTAATCTTTGCCTTGGTAAGAAAGTTGACCGATTGGAGAGATAACTGCAGCAGTTCCCGTTCCCCATGCCTCTTCTAAACTGCCGTTTGCAGCAGCCTCGAAAAGTTCTTCAACGGAGATTAGGCGTTCTTCAACTTCGTAACCCCAATCTTTAAGAAGTTCGATTGCACTCTTCCTAGTAATACCAGGAAGAATTGAACCGGTGAGTGCAGGCGTAACGATTTTGCCGTTAATCTTGAACATAACGTTCATAGCGCCAACTTCTTCAATATATTTTCTTTCAACGCCGTCAAGCCACAGAACTTGAGAAAAACCTTTTTGTTCAGCTCTTTCGCCTGCTCTTAATGATGCAGCGTAGTTGCCACCACATTTAGCGTAACCCGTTCCACCACGAACGGCACGAACGTCTTCTGATTCAATCATAATTTTAACAGGTTTTAAGCCTTCCTTGTAGTAAGCGCCAACAGGAGAACAAATTACTGCAAATACTGCGTGGTCTACTGCGTGAACGCCTAAAAACTCGTCGTTTCCGTAAACGAATGGACGAATGTATAAAGAAGTTCCGTCGTTATGAGGAACCCAATCTTTTTCGAGTTCAACGATTTTGTTGATGATGTCTAGACCTGCCTCAACGTCGATTTGTGGAAGACAAAGTCTTTCGGCACTTACGTTAAGTCTTTTAACGTTTTCTTCAGGACGGAAAAGACGAATAGTGCCGTCAACTGCTCTATACGCTTTCATACCCTCGAATATTTCAGCGCCGTAATGGAAAACGGTAGATGCTGGGTGGGTTGGAATAGGTCCTAGAGGAACTATTCTAGCATTTTGCCAACCGTTTTTCTTGTCGTATTCCATTAAGAACATATGGTCGGTGAATATTTTGCCAAAACCTAAACTGCTTTCGTCTTGAGGTTTTGATTTTGGAGTTTGAGTTTTTGTAATTTTGATATCGTATTTCATAACAATCTCCTTTTTAGGTGAAAATTATAATTTGTTTTTATTTGAGAAATGAGTTAGAAACGAGCGTGGCTAGGCTCGGTCGTCGAAACTCATCTTTGTGTCCACTCTTTTCTTTATCAATAAAAGAGTATGACTTTTTGATGGTTTCTCCTCTTCCCAAAAATTTCTTCGACAATTTTTGGGAGCCCTATTTTCTGGGAATTGATTGACCTTGTTGGTCATCAAGGGTGGTAACGAAGACCAGAAACGCAGTATTGCGAAGTTTATAACTTATTTAAGTAAGAAATGAGTTAGAAACGAGCGTGGCTAGGCTCGAGAGCCGAAACAGACTCAATAGACCTTTTTGGTCATTGAGGTTGTTTTGGCGAATCAGTTAACGACGCCACACGAAGTTTATAGTTTATTTGTGTAAGAAATGAATTAGAAACGAGTTAGCCAAGGCTCGTGAAGCGTTTTGGGTGAGATAGACCTTTTTGGTCATCGAAGTCAAAACGCTAAACAGTAAACGCAGGCTAACGAAGTTTATAACTTATTTCTTTGGATTTTTCCGCTCACAGTTTTAGGTAATTCATCACGGAAAACAACAACTCTTGGATATTTATAAGGTGCTGTCTTGCTCTTAACGTATTCTTGAATTTCCTTTTTAAGTTCTTCGCTTGCAATCGTGCCTTTGGTTAAAACGATACTTGCTTTAACTACTTGTCCACGAACTTCGTCCGGCTCTGCTGAAACGCCACATTCTAGAACGTAAGGAAGTTCCATAATAACGCTTTCGATTTCAAATGGTCCAATACGATAGCCACTTGACTTAATAACGTCGTCTACTCTACCAACATACCAAAAGTATCCGTCTTCATCTCGCCAAGCAGTATCGCCCGTGTGGTATAGTCCGTCGTGGCGAACTTCGTTGGTTTTAGCCTCGTCGTCATAGTAGCCTGCAAATAAGCCACAAGGCATACCCTTTTCAACGTGAATAACGATTTCGCCCGTTTCACCGATAGGAACCGATTTGCCCTCTTCATCAACAAGGTCTATGTCGTATAGTGGAACAGGTTTACCCATTGAGCCGAGTTTTGATTTAGTGCCGATAAGGTTAGCAACGGCAACAGTCGTTTCCGTTTGGCCAAAGCCTTCTACTATTTGAAGTCCAGTCGCCTTTTCAAACTGACGATAAACTTCAGGGTTAAGCGCTTCGCCTGCAGTAGTCATATGTTCTACCGAAGAGAAATCAAAGCGTGATAGGTCTTGTTTAATCATTAGACGGAGCATTGTAGGTGGTGCGCAGAAGGTAGTAATGTTATGTTCTTTGAACATTGGCATAATTTCGTTTGCATCGAATCTATCAAAGTCGTAAACAAAGATACCTGCCTCACAAAGCCATTGCCCGTAGATTTTACCCCATGCAGCCTTTGCCCAACCGGTGTCGGAAATGGTAAAGTGCAATCCGTCTGGGTTAACGCAGTGCCAATATTTAGCCGTTACGAAGTGTCCTAAAGGATATTTATAATTGTGCATTGCAGCCTTTGGATAAGCAGTCGTTCCCGAAGTGAAATACATAAGCATAATATCGTCGCCACAAGGAGAATCTTCCGTTCTAGGGAATTTACCCGTGTAAAGAGTGTATTCCTCGTCGTAACTTCTCCAGCCCTCTCTTTGAGCGTTAACGATTAGTTTGTGCTCTAGAGTAGGACAATCTTTTTCTGCCGTTTCTACTTCAAAAGGAATGTTATCGTCTGGTGTGCAAATTATAGCCTTAACACCTGCCTTGTTGATACGATAGGTTATATCGTAAGCCTTTAATTGGTTGGTTGCAGGAATTGCAATTGCGCCTAGTTTATGTAATGCAACCATAATTTGCCAGAATTGATAATGGCGCTTTAGAATAAGCATAACCTTATCGCCCTTTTTGATGCCTAGCGATTTAAGGTAGTTAGCAGTTCTATTAGATGCCTTTTTAATATCGTCAAAGGTAAACTTATTAAGGGTTTTATCTTTAGCAACGTGCAAAAGCGCAACTTTTTTAGGTTCTTTTTCTGCAATTTTATCTATAACGTCGTAGCCAAAATTGAATTTATCTTGGTTCTTAAAGTCGATAGCAGTAAGCGCACCCTTTTCGTTTTCGGTTGGAATAATGAATTCTTTCCAAACTCTACTCTTTTCCTTGGCTTTCTTTTTAACGTTAGGAGAAACTAGTTCTCTGGTGTTTGCGTGGATAAGCGTAGACATAGGCTCGCTTGATGGGTTTAATACGATAGCGTAGAAAATACAATCTTGTCCACCTGTCGCTATCATTCCGTGAGGAGTTGACGAGTCGTAATAAATACTATCGCCTGCGTTTAATAATTCAACGTGGTCGCCCACTTGAACTTTTAGGGTTCCACTAACTACTATATCACATTCTTGGCCTTCGTGAGTGGTAAGTTCAATTTCCTTATCCTCAAGGTCAGCGTTATATTCAGCAACAACGTAAAGAGGCTCTGCAATACGGTTCTTGAATGATGACGCAAGGTTAAAATATTCCATGCCGTGCGCCTTTTGAATTTCTTGACCTTCGCCTTTTCTAGTAACGGTATAGCCTACTAGACGAGGAGACGTTCCCTCGATAATATCGGTAACGTCTACGTTTAGCGCTTGAGCGCAACGGTATAAAAAGGCAAAGTTAAGGTCGCTTTTACCAGATTCACAGTTGACGTATTCACCTTCGGTAACGCCTGTTTTTAATGCCATTTCAGCCGTTGAAAGCCCAACTATTTCACGCAAAGTCTTAATTCTTTGCGCCATCTCACGAATCTTAAATTCTAAGCCTGTTGTTATACCCATTTTATCCTCCAAGCGAAAACAAAAATGCTCGCCTCAAACGTAATCTTTGAGACGAGCATAATTTACTTTACCCGCGGTACCACTCAATTTGCGTTTTAACGCCTCTCTTTAACGTCGTCTCGTAACGTGGACGGAAAGTTCTACTCGGCTTTCGCTTTTCCTCTTTCAGCTCGGAAACTACAACGAATAAAACTTCCTAGCGACTTGCACCAAACGTCGCCTCTCTAAAAAGAAACTAAATTCGCCCTTTTCTTCTACGCCTATTGTATTTAACAAAAATATAACATATATTCTAGTGTAAAGTCAATCGATTTTTAATAATATTATAATATTATTACTCGGGATTTACAAAACGAGAACTACGACTTAATTTTTACTATCGCCTCGGTAACGTCGGCTAACACTTTTTCGCCGTTTTGGTTGAACACTTCTATCGTAACTTCAACTATACCGTTTTTATGATTTCGTGGCGTTAGGGCTGTTATGGTTGCTTTTGCCGTTAAAACGTCGCCTGCATAAACCGGCTTGAACCATTCTATTTTTGTCGACTTCCCTGCAAGAAGTTGTTCGCCGAAAAAATCCACTTCTAAGTATTTATTCCATACTGCCATAAAAGACATAACGCCGGGTGCAATAATACTGCCAAAAGGAGTATGCTTTGCGTATTCTTCGTCGGTATGAAGTGGGATATTATCGTAAAGCCGTGCAAAGTCTAGCATTCTTTCTTTTTCAATAAGCACGGGCGCAACGTCAACCGACATACCTAATTCTAACTCGTTAAAATACATACTCGCTCCTTTATTTTTCTATTTTAGCACTTGTGCCGAATACTCTTTCTTTTGACCATGCCCACCGAAAATATTCCATTTGCCAACCCCTAATCGTTGCAAGAATGCAGAGCGTTCTTGCAAGCAAAGGTTTGAATCAGTGTCAACCGAAGTCATAAGAATTGGTGCATATTGATTATACTCGGCTTGCTTTTTCGTTAGGTCTTTTAGATTTACAAACACGTCTCCCGTAAATGCGATTTTATGTTCGAAATCAATTAGCAATATTTCGCCAGACAAATGCCCACCTTTACCTTCGTAGACTTCAAAGTTTAGTTCGCCCACGCTATAAAAACCTATTTGTTCTATAGGTGCAGTTAAACTTGAATTATTCCAAAAAGTAACAAGCCTATTTTTTTCAATTGTTTCGTATTCCGTTAAAATCTTGCAAATGTTAACGTATGGTAAATGCAAGTGATTTTGCTCTCTATACCCTGCTTTTTTATCGGCTTCGGCAATTAGACTTTTTGCACTTCTTTGACTTGCTATAACTTCGTCAAATTCGTTTAGTAACCCACAATGGTCTACGTCAGCATGAGTTATTAAAAGTCTTTCTTTTTTAGTCTTAAAATCGGGTAATAGATTTTTTATTAGGTCGAGCATTTCTGCTTTATAGCAAGCATACCCCGAATCTACGAAAAGCCTCTCTCCATTACTTTCTATTATTGCAGTATTGCTACCACAATTAGGCTCTATTAGGGTTATACAGGTGTTTTCAGTGATTGCATGTCTGGTTACTCTTGGTTTAAAATTTTCGCCTTTGCACTCTGCTAAAAGTTCTGCAAATTTGCTTATACTATCAAAGGTTTTATAAGGGGAAAGACCCCTTTCGTCTAGCGTTTGCATTGCTAGATTTACGTTAACCAAAAGTTCTTCTTTCTTTTCTTCGCAAAGAGATGCTAACTTTACAAGTCCGTCTACGTATGAATGATAGAAAAGGCTATTGTCGTAGACTTTTTCAGTATTATTATAGTCTACCACTTTAACGTCGCAAATTTCTTGCGCCTGCGATAAAAACTGAGTCAAAACGCTTTCTTCGCTAACGTATAAGCCCATCTTAAACTGTTGATAACCACTTCCGTTTTCTTGAGAACTAATGTAAGAAATATTAAAATTAAATTTACTTATTAACTCTAAAACGCTAGTAACGCTACCCGGCTGGTCTTTCAAACGGAAGTCTAGTAAAATTATTTTACTATTTTCTTCACCATTTGTTAGATAGCCTATTTCTTTTAGTCTTTCGTTGGCATCTTCCAACTGCGATTGTTGCCCTTCGACCTCAATAAATAAGGTGTGTGAATCTACGGCTTTATTATAACTTACCCTCGTAATATTAATACCAAGTTCCGAAAAACATTTGCTTGCTTTTAAGAATGCCCCAATTTGATTAGGCATATTTGTAACATAGGTTTTTTTCATAATATTATAGTTTTTTATGTAAGAAATGAGTTAGGAACGAGCATGGCTAGGCTCGTGCAAACAAAAGGGCGAAATAGAACATCTGTTCATTGAGGTCTTTTGTTTAGCACAGAAACGCAGAGATGCGAAGTTTATAACTTATTTATGTAAGAAATGAGTTAGGAACGAGTTAGCCAAGGCTCGTGAAGCGTTTTGGGTGAGATAGACCTTTTTGGTCATCGAAGTCAAAACGCTAAACAGTAAACGCAGGCTAACGAAGTTTATAACTTATTTCTTTGGATTTTACCACTTATAGTTTTTGGAAGTTCGTCTCTAAAAACTACCACTCTTGGATATTTGTAAGGTGCAGTGTGGTCTTTTACGTATTTTTGAATTTCTTTCTTTAATTCTTCGGTGCCTTCGGTGCCTTTGGTTAGAACTATGCTTGCTTTAACCACTTGCCCACGAACCTCGTCTGGAACGGCTGAAACACCACATTCCAATACGTATGGAAGTTCCATAATAACGCTTTCGATTTCAAATGGTCCAATACGATAGCCACTTGACTTAATAACGTCGTCAACACGACCAACATACCAGAAATATCCGTCCTCATCACGCCAAGCTGTGTCGCCGGTGTGATATAGTCCGTCGTGCCAAGCCTCGCTAGTCTTTTCAATATCACGATAATACTCTCTAAATAATCCACATGGAACGCTCTTTTCAGTATGAATAACGATTTCGCCAACTTCACCTGCAGGAACGCTCTTACCATCTGCGTCTACAACGTCAACGTCGTATTGAGGATTTGCCTTACCCATTGCACCGATTTTTGGAGTCGTGCCGTAAAGGTTTGCAATTGCAAGAGTTGTTTCCGTTTGACCAAAACCTTCCATAATCTCAAGGCCGGTTGCCTCTTTGAATTTGTTGAAAACTTCTGGATTAAGAGCCTCGCCTGCCGTAGTCATATGGTGGATTGATGATAGGTCGTATTTTGAAAGGTCGCCACGAATTAACATTCTTAGCATTGTAGGTGGAGCACAGAAAGTGGTGATATTATATCTAGCAAACATTGGTAATAAATCGTTTTCGTCAAATTTATCGAAGTCGTAAACGAAAACTGCGCCTTCGCAAAGCCATTGACCATAGAGTTTACCCCACAAAGATTTACCCCAACCGGTATCACTTATCGTAAGGTGTAAGCCGTCTCTTTCGCAACAATGCCAATATTTAGCCGTTACATAATGACCTAGCGCATAGGTGTGTTTGTGAGATGCCATTTTAGGGTTACCCGTCGTTCCCGAAGTAAAGAACATTAATGCAGATTCGTCGCCACAAGAACAATCATCTGGGCGTTCATACTTACTAGAGAAGAGTTTGTATTCTTTATCAAAATCAAGCCAACCGTCTTTAGCACCACCAACCATTATAAGTCTTTCAACTTGTGGACATTTTTGAGCTGCGCTTTGAGCGTATTCGTAGGTGTCTCCGTCTGCAGTGCAAACGATTGCCTTTACACCTGCAGAATTATATCTATATTCAAAATCGTGTTCTTTTAGTTGGTTAGTTGCAGGAATTGCAACGGCGCCTAGTTTGTGTAGTGCAACCATACAGAACCAGAATTGATAATGACGCTTAAGAACTAGCATTACCTTGTCGCCACGCTTAATTCCTAAAGAGGTGAAGTAGTTTGCAACTTGGTTAGAGGCTTTCTTTATGTCTTTAAAGGTAAATCTACGTTCAACCTTGTGTTTGTCAAGGTGTAACATTGCTAGTTTTTCTGGATATCTTCCGGCAATACCGTCAACTATATCGAAACCAAAGTTAAAGGTGTCGGTATTTTTGAAATTAATAGATTGCAATTGTCCGTCTACGCTCTCCTTAACGTCAAGGAATTTTTCGCAAACCAAACCCTCGCTCCTTTTAGCAGCCATAACGCTTTTCCTTACGACTGTTTCTGTAGAATTGTCGCCTGACATAACTACTGCAACGAAAGTGCAATTTTTTCCGTCTACGGCAATCATACCGTGTGGGGTTGAAGAGTTGTAATAAATGCTATCGCCCTCTTCTAATACTTCTACGTGGTCGCCTACTTGAACTTTAAGTTTACCACTTAAAACTAGGTCGAATTCTTGACCACTATGAGTGGTTAGATGAATTGGCTTATTTTGTTGACTTGCAGAATATTCGTAGGTAACGTAATAAGGTTCTGCAAGCTTATCTTTGAATTTTGGGGCTAAGTTTGCAATATCAATGCCGTCTTCTTTAGCCGTCTCTTGACCTTTACCCTTTCTAGTTACGGTATAGGTGGAAAGTTTAGCAGAACTTCCTTCTAAAAGGTCGGTCATATCAACGTTTAACGCCAAAGCGCATTTGTGTATAAAAGAGAAAGGAATATCTACTTTTCCACTTTCATAAGAAAGATACGTTTGTTCGTTAACATCGGTTTTTTCAGTCATTTCTTTTACGGAGAAACCAATAATTTCGCGCAACTCCTTAATTCTTGTTGCGACTTCCGATAACTGATTTAGGGTGTTGTTTGTGTTCATGGCTCTTAACCTCCTTTGAAAAAAAATTATTTTATTACCACTTAAGTGGTTTTTTACTTATTTTATTAGGTATATTTTTTTGTTTGTTAGAAACGAGTTAGCCAAGGCTTGGTCGTCGAAACTCATCTTTGTGTCCACTTTTTTCTTTATCAATAAAAGAGTATGACCTTTTGATGGTTTCTCCTCTTCCCAAAAATTTCTTCGACAATTTTTGGGAGCCCTATTTTTTGGGAAATAGATAGACCTTTTTGGTCATCGAAGTCAAAACGCTAAACGGTAAACGACGCCACTTAAAGTTTATAGCAAACAAAAACCCGTCTCAAGAAAACTCTTGAGACGGGTATAATTACTATACTCGTGTTACCACTCAAATTGCGTAGCCATTATAACCACGCCACTCAGGCTCCATCAAGCCTTATGCCTTTACGCAGCAATCACGGGGGACTTTACTCGCTTACGCTTTTAAATCACCTGCTCGGAAGTGATAAGAATTTAACCATTGTTTATCGGCTCGCACCAACCCCGACTCTCTGTAAAACGCTCTGTTAATTCCGTCTTCGTCATAGCATTTATATTAATTTTTCTTCATTCTACTACCTGACATTTCCTTTGTCAAGCGTTTTTAACAACTTTTTTAAATTTTTATTGAAAAAAGTGAAACAGCGTTTTGGTAGTAAATTTTTTGTTTTTCTTGGTCGGTAAGCCCTAAGGCTTCTAACCTAGCGATTTCTTCGCCAACGCTCCACATTGGGAAGTCGGTGCCGAAAAGAACTTTATCAGCGCCGAAAAAATTAATTAATTCTTTAGCCTTTTCTCTTGGCATAAACGGCATACTTGAAGAGCAATCGACGTAAAGATTTTTATATCCCACGAGGGTATTTTCCACGTCGTCCCAAACGGAATATCCACCAAAATGAGCGCCTATCACCGTTAACTCGGTAAAGGTGTCTAGCACGGTCTTTAACTGTTTTGGGTTGGAATAATTATATCTTTTATCCCCCGTATGAAGTAAAATTGGCAATCTTCCCTCACACAACTCGTATATCTTGAAACACCTTTTATCTTCTAATGAAACGCCTTGAATGTCAGGGTGAAGTTTAACGCCCTTTAACCCTAATTCTATTAGGTGTTCGATATCCCCTTTTAGGTCGGTGCTGTCTGGGTGAAGAGTTCCAAGACCTGTAAAAGCCTCTGGGTTTTGGCTAACGTTATCTGCTATAAATTGGTTTATAGATTGCGTTTGCGAAGGTTTTGTCGCAACCGAAAAAATTAGGCTATGCGTGATTCCATTTTCTTTGTTCTGTTTGGTTAGAGTTTCTAGCCTACCGTCGTAACACATACCAATATTATAAAAACTGCCAATACCTAAAACTGCTTTGTCGGCAATTTTACTTGGATAAATATGACAATGACAATCTATTATAGGAAACATTTTATTTATCTAAACCCAATAAGTCTATCGACTCTTCTTTCATCTTATATTTTAGTATTTTTCCTGCTGCATTCATTGGGAAATCCTTAACTATGAGGAAATATCTTGGAACTTTATGTTTAGCCATATGGGAATTACCATATTCTCTCATTTCCTCTTCACTAGAAGTAACGCCGTCCTTTAATATAATCCAAGCGCAAGCCTCTTCGCCGTATCTCTTATCTGGAACGCCGACCACTTGAACGTCTTTTACCTTTTCGTGAGTGAGGTAAAATTCTTCAATTTCTCTAGGATAAAGATTTTCGCCACCACGAATAATCATATCTTTTAATCTACCCGTAATTTTGTAATATCCGTCGCTAGTTCTCATTGCGATATCGCCACTATGAAGCCAACCGTCCTTATCGATGGTTTGCTCGGTTGCCTTTGGCATTTTGTAATAACCTTTCATAATATTAAAGCCTCTTGCAACGAACTCGCCGTTCATTCCGTCAGGTAAATCTTCTCCCGTTTCAGGGTCTATGATTTTACATTCTACGCCTGGGAAAGCACTTCCAACCGTTTCTACACGGCGGTCGATATCTTCGTTAACCTCACCCATAGTGCAACCAGGAGACGCCTCCGTTTGACCATATACCGAAATTATTTCTTTCATATTCATCTCGTCTGCCGCTCTACGCATCAAGTCTGCAGGACAGTTTGCGCCAGCCATTATACCCGTTCTAATATACGAGAAATCAGTTTTTTCAAAATCTTCGTGTGCAAACATTGCGATAAACATAGTAGGAACGCCATTGAAACAAGTGATTTTTTCGTCGTTAATACAAGCAAGTGATGATTTTGGCGAAAAATACGGCATAGGACAAATAGTTCCACCGTGCGTCATAAGGTTGGTCATAGAAAGCACCATTCCAAAGCAATGGAACATTGGAACTTGTATCATCATCCTATCAGCCGTAGATATATCCATTCTATCGCCTATGGTTTTTCCGTTATTTACTATGTTTCTATGCGTCAACATAACGCCCTTTGGAAAACCTGTCGTTCCAGAGGTGTATTGCATGTTACAAACGTCGTCTGGTTTAACCATTGACGCGCGTCTTAGAACTTCTTCTCTTGGAACGAGTGAACTTCTTTGTAACATTTCATTCCATTCAAGACAGCCTTCCATCTTAAATCCTACGCTAATAATGTTGCGCAAGAATGGTAATTTTTTAGAATACAACGGACTACCCTTTTTGGTGTTTTTAAGTTCAGGACATAATTCTTGCATAATCTCTTTATAGTTACTGTCTTTGCAGTCTTCTATCATAACTAGAGTATGCGTGTCGGATTGACGAAGTAAGTATTCGGTTTCGTGAATTTTATACGCCGTGTTAACGGTAACTAGCACTGCACCAATTTTAACGGTAGCCCAAAAGGTTAAAAACCATTCGGGAACGTTCGTCGCCCATATAGCAACGTGATGCCCCGGTTCAACACCCAAAGATATTAAAGCGCTTGCAACCCTGTCAACGTCGTCTCTAAATTGCGAATACGTTCTCGTATAGTCAAGAGTCGTATACTTAAATGCGTATTGGTCTGGGTAACGCTCAGCCATTTCGTCTAATACTTGCGAAAAGGTTAGGTCTATGGTTTTATATTTTTCCCAAGGGAATGTTCCCGTTTTAGAACGATTGTAATAAACGGGTTTTTGTTCGTTGTTTTCGCCCGAATTCTTTTGCATGTAGTTGATAAAATGGGTTAAAACGACGTCTGCTTGAGTGTAAACGTCATTCCATTCAACGGATACAAAACCTTCGTAGTTAAGCGATTTTAATGCGTTAACAAATTCTTGCACGGGTAAATCGCCGTCGCCAATAAGAACGTTTTTTCCGTCCTTTCTATCGCCAATTCTAACGTAGTTTATATATGCACCGAGAATTTGGATAGTTTGGTCTGCCGTTTCCTTGCCGTTAAAAAAGGTTTCACGGATATCCCAACAAACACCGACAGATGCACTTTCAAAGAGGTTGATAAGTTCTAGCACCTTTAGAGTGTTGGAAAATTCGCCCGTGGTTTCAATTAAAATGCTTACGCTTAGACTTTCTGCCATTTTTACAACGCTAGAAAGTTTTTCTTTTATTTCATATAAGTCTTGACCTTTTTGAACGCTTATAATGACGCTCTTGCTCTCAGCACGAACGGCGTAGTCAACGTATTTTTCAATAGCAGAAGTATCCGTTTGAGAGTCGATAGGCGTAGGGAAAGTTAACGCACTTATGCTTATGTGTCTATTTACTAGTTTGCGCTTTGAATCGGCTTTGGTTGCAGAACTAAAAATGCTATCTGCATGGGTAGCCTTTTCCTTAAAAGCGTCAAAAATTTCAAATGCCGAAAAACCATATTCTTTAGCAGTTTTACACAATTCTATAAAGGTAGAACGGCATACGTTTTTAGTTGAAAAAGAGAATTTCATTTTTTGCTCCTAAATGTTAAGCGTTGTAAACGATTTTATTTAATGCGTTGATATACGCTCTAATACAAGCGCCTACTATGTCGGTAGAAACGCCGTTGCCAGAATAGAGTTTTCCATCTGCACGAAGTCTAATAACTGCAGAACCTACTGCCTCTCTACCCTTTGTTACTGCTTGAACGTTAAAGTCGTCTAGTTCGTAGTGATGACCTATGATTTGTTCGATTGCGTGGAATGCAGCGTCGATAGGACCGTCGCCCGTGCTTACGCCCGTTAATTCCTTGCCGTCTTTAATTAGAATTAGATTTGCAGTAGCCGTCATAACGTTACCACTATTTACTAAATACGTTCCCAAATGATAGGTAGATGGAACTTGCATTGCCGTGCTAGCAACTATTGCCTCTAGTTCTCTATCAGTGATAGCGCCCTTTTTAGAACATACTCTTTGGAATTCTTCGTAAACCTTACTTAAATCTTCCATAGAAAGTTCGTAGCCTAAAGCCGTGATTTTTTTAGAAATATCGTTAAACGAAGTGTCGGCGTTTACTGATGCATTATCTTTACCAACTATGCTAGAAGTAGCATCATTAGTATCGGCAACGTGCAAGATTTCGTTTACTACGCTATTTATTAAGGTTACGTCTAGCGAAGTGGTTGTGCCAAGCGAATCGCCTTTAGCACGCATAACCTCAGAGAGAACTTCTGGAGATAAAAAGTCTTCGATACCAACTGCCGTTTTAATTCCGTCTGCGCCAGCCTTGATTACTTCTACTGCGATAGCAGATGCCATTTTAAGTTTGTTAGATGGCTCTACGTATACTTTTATTGGACAAACGTCTTTAACTTTTTTAACTAGTGATGCAAATTCGTCTGGGAATAAAATGCCTGCGTCGTCGCAAAGAGTGATTACACTTGCGCCGTTTTCATAAGCAGTTTTAGCGCATTTTTCAATAAAGCCTTCTTCTGCTCTACTAGCGTCTTTTGCAACAAATTCTACTTGTGCAACTTCTTTAGCCGTTGCTACGATTTTAGCAATTTTTTCTAACATTTTAGGTGCTTTTGCATGATAAAAATATTCCATTTGAGTAGTTGAAACAGGTAAAACTACCGAAATTCTACTACTTTTAGCACCCTTAATAGGAGCAAAAACTTGTTCTAAATGGTTTTCGTTATCGCAAGAAACACAAACAACGCAGTTTGTATCTTCGGCAATAGTGCGAGAAACTACTGCTTGTTCGCTCATTTCAAGGGCTGACGGTAATTCGATAGCGTTAAAACCTAACTTTTCCAGATTTTTAGAAATAGATAATCTTTCTCTAAAGGAAAGGTCTTTGTTAAGCACTTCCGTTGCTATGCGCAAGGTTACGTCAATTACGTCAATTTTTTTCATAGTAACACCTCTATAATTTTTGTTTTTTGTATTTTTACGTTTTGTTTGTTTTTTAAGGACTAAGAATTTAACGAAGTATTGCGAAGTATTTCACGTTTTCCCTAGTTGTAAAATTAGTTTTTGGAGTAACGAACGATTAAAGCAAGCAAAAAGGTCAAATGCGAGCAAGACTAGGCAAAGACCGATGGCAAGAGTTTACATCTTGTCGAGGGATTTAACGAAATATTGCGAAGTATTTCACGTTTTTGCGTTTAATCGTGAGTTACGACAAAAACAAATAAAAAACCCGTCTCAATTAAATGAGACGGGATGACTGACATTAAATCAACCACGGTACCACCCGTTTTGTTCTAAAAAGAACCACTCTATAAAGCACCATCATGCTTTCGACCTATAACGGGCTCACCCGTAACTTCTTACTTAGTTCAGAAGTTCTGCTCCGATACGAGACTTTTCTTAAAACCACCCACCGTTTCGCACCAAACAACGGCTCTCTGTAAGGCTTGCGTTTTAGAAAATAATATCCTCACCGCATTTATTTCTTAGTATTCTAATACACCAAAAAGTTTTTGTCAACTATTTTTAGGCTAAAATGAAATTTTTTTCATTCCTTTTTTTGTAAGGACGTAATGCTCGTTAAAGCCCACTTGATTAGCCATGCTTTCAGCTATATCAAAACCACAATCTAGATAATCTTTGTTATGACAATCAGCTGAAATAACAATTTTGCCACCCTTTTCTTTAATTCTTTTAAGCAAGGTTAAGTGTGGATATGGGGTAGTTCTATATCCCCTAGACATTGCACCCGTGTTAATTTCAAACGGAACGCCGAACTTAACTAGATAATCAACGGCGTCGATTGCATATTCAAAATATTTGTTGGAAAGTTTTACATCTAGTATTTCCACAAATTTGGTAACTAAGTCTATATGTGCTATGAAACTTGGGTTAGTTTTCTCAACTATAGTTTTAGCCACGGCAAAATAATCTTTAGCATAAGCGTCAAAATCGCCATTGTATTCAAGTAAAAAGTTTTGCCTGCTATCTTCTATCGAACGGTCTACGTAAAGAAGCTTTCCGTTATGCCTAAAATAGTGAGCGCCACCTATAACGTAGTCGTAATCGTATTCAAACGGTGGCGAATAAACGTCTTGCTCTATGCCACATAAAATTTCTATTTGGTTTTTATACTTCACCTGTAATTCTCGAAGGGTTTTATAGTAATTTTCTAATCCTTCCTTTGAAACTATAGGTTCTATATCCCCTTCCGTGTAACTGTGAATAGAAAAACCTAATGCCGTAAAACCTTTACTAATTGCAGAAAGAATCATTTCCTCGGGGGTGTTTATTCCATCACAGAAAGACGTGTGAGTGTGAAAATTGGTTTTTACCATTTTTTTAACTTCCGTTTATTTCATTTTCTCTTGTTTAACTTTGTGGTCGATAATATGGCGAGATGCAAGTTCACGGCGAATATCGTTTACACTAATACCCATTTCAACCATTAAAACCAATGCGTGATAGGTAAGGTCGGCAAGTTCGTAAATGGTTTCGGCTTTATCGCCTGCTTTGCCACCTATAATAACCTCGGTGCACTCTTCCCCTACTTTTTTAAGAATTTTATCAATGCCCTTTTGGAATAAGTAAGTTGTATAAGAGCCTTCTGGTAAATCTCTTTTTCTACCTTCTAAAAGTTCGTATAGTCCGTCTAGAGAAAATTCGTTTTTATCTTCGGCTTTATATAAAAGGTTATTAAAGCAAGAATCAGTTCCCAAATGACAAGCAGGACCGTCTTTTTCAACTGCAACTATCAAAGCGTCGTTATCGCAGTCGGCAGTAATTGAAACTACGTGTTGATAATTTCCACTCGTTTCGCCTTTAAGCCAAAGTTCTTTTCTACTTCTAGACCAAAAACAAGTTAAACCCTTTTCCATAGTGATTTTAAGGCTTTCTTCATTCATATAGGCAAGGGTTAAAACCTTTTTAGTGTAAGCGTCTACAACTATTGCAGGGATTAAACCGTTTTCGTCAAATTTCAAACTTTTAATATCTAACATAATTTACTCCTTAACGGACGATAATGCCGTTTTCTTTTAGGTTTTTCTTTAAATCTGCGATTTTAACTTCGCCAAAGTGGAATATAGATGCGGCAAGACCTGCGTCTATGGTTGGAATTTCCTTAAATAAGGTTACAAAATCTTGTATCGAACCTGCTCCACCAGAGGCTATTACGGGAACGTTTACTGCGCTACAAACTTCTTTAAGAAGGGGTATGTCAAAACCCTTTTTAACGCCGTCGGTATCGATAGAGTTAACTACTACTTCGCCTGCACCGTTAGAAACACACTTCTTTATCCAAGAAATTGCCTCTATGCCGGTGTTTTCTCTACCACCTTTGCTAAAGACTGTGAACTTGCCGTCTACTCTTTTAACGTCAACCGATATTACCACGCATTGGTCGCCGTATTTTAGCGCACCTTGTTTTACTAGGTCGGGATTTCTAATCGCCCCAGAATTTACGCTAACCTTATCAGCACCACACTTAAGCACCCTGTCAAAATCTTCTATGGTGTTTATACCACCACCAACCGTTAGTGGAATAAATACGTTTTGGGCAACTTCGGTTAGTATATCGGTGAATAGTTTTCTGCCGTCGCTACTTGCCGTTATGTCGTAAAAAACTAGTTCGTCTGCCCCACAATCGCTATAAAACTTACCTAGAGTTACTGGGGAAGAAACGTCGTTTAAGTTATTAAAATTTACCCCTTTAACAACTCTTCCGTCCTTAACGTCTAGACAAGGTATAATTCTTTTAGTTATCATTTGCTATCTCCACAGCCTTTTTAAGGTCTATTGCGCCCACGTAGTATGCTTTTCCTATAATCGCTCCGTGAACGTTAGAATTTTTTAGTGCAATTATATCGTCCATACTAGAAACGCCACCCGACGCTATAAATTCAATATCGAATTTTTTAATAAGTTCAGAATATAATTCTCTATTAGTGCCTTGCATTGCGCCGTCTTTAGATATGTCCGTGCAAATTATTGTTTTAACGCCTATTTCTTGCATTAAAGCGCAAAAATCAAAGCAGGTGTATTGAGACTTTTCCGTCCAACCCTTTATGGCAACAAAACCGTCTTTAACGTCTACACCAACGGCAATTTTCTCGCCGTATTCCTTAACGACCTTTCTTAAAAACTCTTGGTCGTCAACGGCTGCCGTGCCGAGAATTACTCTATCCACGCCGTTATCGAGATACTTTTTTACCGTTTCAGCACTTCTAATTCCACCACCAATTTCTACGAATAGGTCGGTGCTGTTTGCTATTTGTTTAACTACTTCTATATTAGGCGTAGTGCCGTCTTTTGCCCCTTCTAAATCAACTAGGTGAATATATTTAGCACCTGCTTTTTCAAAGTCTTTGGCAACTGATAAAGGGTTATCGTTATATATGGTCATTTGAGCATAGTCGCCCTTAAAAAGCCTAACGGCTTTTCCACCGAATAAATCTATTGCTGGAAAAATCTTCATATTAATTACCTAACTCACAAAACGCTTTTAAGATTTTTAGCCCTACTTCACCACTTTTTTCTGGGTGGAATTGGCAACCATAAACGTTATCTTTTTGAACGATTGCAGTTATATTTTCGTGATATTCAGCCGTAGCAACTAAACTTTCATTGCAGTTTTTAGCGCAGTAAGAGTGAACGAAATACACGCAGTCGCCCTCGTTTATATACTTTAATAATGGACTTTGTTTAACGAATTTTAAGGCGTTCCAACCAATGTGTGGAATTTTGTATTCTTTTGGAATATCAATATATTCAACTTGACCTTTTATTAAAGATAAGCCTTGATATTCGCCGTATTCGTAACTTTTATCGAACAGCATTTGCATACCTAGGCATACGCCAAGTAAAGGCTTTCCTTTTTTTGCTTGGTCGATAACCACCTTATCTAAACCACTCTCTCTAAGTTTTTTAGAAGCGTCCCCAAAAGCGCCAACGCCAGGTAAAATAATTTTATCTGCCTTTTCTATTTCTTCTAAGTTGCTAGTAATTATGGTATCGTAGCCAATCGCCTTAAGGGAAGATTTAAGGGAGAATAAATTACCAACGCCGTAATCTATTATAGCAATCATTATAAAACACCTTTAGTTGATGGAATTTCGTCTGCAAAAGCCTTGTCGATTTCTACTGCAGTTTTTAATGAGCGAGCAAACGACTTAAAGGCACCTTCTACTACGTGGTGAGAATTAGTTCCTGCCATTTTTTGAACGTGCAAGGTTAAACCTGCGTGGCGCACGAATGCTTGGAAAAACTCTTCGATAAGTTCAACGGGAAAATCGCCCATGATTTTAGTTCTAACAGGAAGGTCGTAGCGAAGATAACTTCTTCCAGAAATGTCGATAGCCGTTAGAATTAGGCTTTCGTCCATTGGAAGAATGGTCGTGCCGTAACGGATAATTCCTTTCATATCGCCGAGCGCCTTTTTAATGGCTTGACCTAAAACGATACCAACGTCTTCAACCGTGTGATGATAATCCACGTTAATATCCCCCTTGCAAGTAACGTCTAAATCAAATCTAGCGTGTTTGGTAAAGAGTTCTAGCATGTGGTCGAAAAAACCACAACCCGTGTTTATAACGCCCTTTCCCTTTCCGTCTAGGTTAATGGTTAGCGAAATATCCGTTTCCTTTGTTTTTCTATCAATACTTGCAATTCTCATTATTTCTCTCCTAAAATTTCTTCAACCTTTTTAACAAAGGTTTTCATTTCTTCAAAACTACCAATGGTAATTCTGTTATAGTCTTTTATCCTTTCTTTATCAAAGTGGCGAACTAACACGCCCTTTTCTTTAAGTTTAAGGTATAGTTCCTTTCCTTCGATTTTTTCGCTTTTAGCAAATATGAAGTTTGCCTTTGATGGAAGTATGCTAAATCCTAGTTTTTCAAGTTCTTTAACCGTCCATTCACGATTTTTGATAATGGTTTTTGCATTATCCATATAGTAGCCGTTATCTTTAAGGGCAAAAGTGCCTGCAATTTGAGTTAGACTATTAACGTTATAGGGGTTGGTTGAATATTTAATCTTTTCTAAATCTTCAATAATTTGTGGACTAGCAAAGGCAAAGCCTAATCTTGCGCCTGCCATACTTCTTGACTTTGAAAAGGTTTGAACACATAAAAGATTATCGTATTTTTCTATTAAGGTGCTACAACTATTTGCACCAAAGTCGACGTAAGCCTCGTCGATAACCACAACCCCATCCTTATTGGTTTGTAGAATGCGTTCTACATCTTCTAAAGATATATCCATTCCCGTAGGGGCGTTAGGGTTTGCGATTACTACTAGTTTATTTTGATTGCAAAAGCCTTCAATGTCAAGCGAAAAATCGTCCTTTAATGGAATTATAGTCGATTTTAGTCCGTAAAGGTCGGCAAACACCGAATAAAAGCCGTAAGTGATGTCTGCAAACACTACTCCGTCTTGTCCGTAAGCCATAAAAGCAAAATTCAAAATTTCGTCCGAGCCGTTTGAAACAAATACGTTTTGGTCTTTAACCCCATAAACGTATGCTAGTTGGTTTTTAAGTTTTTTACATACAGGGTCGCAGTAAAGCCTTAGGTTTTTAACGCTTTGTTTATCAACTGCTTTTACCACCTTTTTGCTTGATGGAAAAGGAGACTCATTAGTGTTTAGTTTAATATATTTTTTGTCTTGAGGTTGTTCGCCCGGCGTGTATGCCGATAGTTTTTGCAAACTTTCTTTTAAAAATCTACTCATATTATTCTTCCGTATCTTCAAATCTTACGCTAGCGCTGTTTGCGTGTGCCGTTAAGCCTTCCTTTTGGGCAAAATACGCAACGTCTTGATAAACTTCTTTAAGAGCATCTTTGCTGTAGTAGGTAAATTGGGTTTTCTTAATAAAATCGTCTACTGAAAGTGGGCTAGAAAATCTTGCCGTGCCACTTGTTGGCAACGTGTGGTTAGGGCCTGCGAAGTAATCGCCAAGTGCCTCTGGGCAATATCTTCCCATAAAAATGCTACCTGCATTTTCGATTTTATCAAGGTAATCAAATGGGTTATCCACAACTAGTTCTAGGTGTTCTGGTGCAATTTCGTTGCTAACTTTGATTACTTCTTCAACGTCTTTAGCAACTATGATTTTGCCGTTTTGGTCTATCGAAATTCTAGCGATTTCCTTTCTTGGTAATTTTTCTAGTTGAACTTCGATTTCTTGTTGAACGGCTTTAGCAAGGTCTATACTTTCAGTAACTAAAACTGCGCTTGCCATTTTATCGTGTTCGGCTTGAGAAAGTAGGTCGCTTGCGATATGTTTAGGGTTGCTCTTTCCGTCGGCAATAACTAAAATTTCGCTTGGTCCTGCAATCATATCTATTGAAACGAGTCCAAATACTTGACGTTTAGCCTCGGCAACGAAAGCGTTACCCGGTCCAACGATTTTATCTACCTTTTTAATAGTTTCCGTGCCGTATGCCAAGGCGCCTATTGCTTGGGCTCCACCAACTTTATAAACCTTGTCTACCCCTGCGATTTTTGCCGAGGCAAGAATAACGGGGTTGATTTTGCCTTCTTTGTTAGGAGGGGTGGTTATGCACACTTCTTTTACCCCTGCGATTTTTGCAGGAATGCTATCCATTAAAACGGTAGATGGATATGCAGCCGTGCCCCCGGGAACGTAAAGACCTGCTCTTTCAATCGGGGTGATTTTTTGACCTATAATAACGCCGTTTTGCTTTTCGATTTTAAATCCTTTTCTAACTTGTTTAGAGTGGAATTCCCTAATATTTTCGCTAGCCTTTTTAAGAACTTCTAAAAAGTTTGGCTCAACCAAAGAGAGCGCTTCTTGGAATTCTTCTTCGGTAACTTCTAAAGCAGTTAAACTTGCTTTATCGAATTTTTCAGCGTATTCAAAAAGTGCTTTGTCGCCGTTAGTTTTAACGTTTTCTAAAATTCCGGTAACCACTTTTGAAACGTCGGTTTTTTGCTCTTCTCTACAAAAGATTTTTTCGCCGAGAGCCGAATAATCTAAAATTTTAATCATCTTGTTTCACCTGTGCAAAAAGCCCTTCTTCAATTTCTTTAATTCTTTTAGCCTTGAAACCAAAAGACGACTTGTTAACTATAAGTCTTGCGCTAATAGGAACTATGGTTTCAAATGGAACTAGGTCGTTTTCGAGTAAGGTTTTACCCGTTTCAACGATATCCACGATAACGTCCGAAAGTCCTAAAATAGGAGCGATTTCTATCGAGCCGTTTAGGTGAATTATATCAATATCCCTACACTTTTTATTGTAGTATGCTTGGGCGATATTTTTGAACTTTGTTGCAACACGTAAGGTTTTGCTTTGGTCGTCAACAAAGTCTTTTTTGCTTGCAACAGCCATACGGCACTTGCCGATATTAAGGTCTAAAAGTTCGTAAACGTCTGGGGTGTATTCTAGTAAAATGTCCTTACCTGCAACGCCAACGTCGGCACTTCCCCTCTCAACGTAAATGGTTACGTCAGATGGTTTAACCCAAAAATATCTAATCTTCTTTTCTTTGTTTTCAAATATGAGTTTACGGTTGTTTTCCTTGATTGCAGGGCATTCAAAACCAGCCTTTTCGAACATATCGTAAACCTTTTCGCCAAGTCTACCCTTTGGAAGAGCAACGTTGATATATCCGTCGTCTAAAGGTTGTTCTTCGCCAAATCTTTCAAGTTCGTCAAGGTAAACGGCAAAACCTATTGCAGAAGACGTTCTGCCCATCTTTTTAAGTAGGTTGTCGTATTCGCCACCAGATAGGACTTTGGTTGCAATGCCACTAATAAAGCCCTTAAAAATTATGCCACTATAGTATCCGTCTAGACTAATAATGGAAAAATCAATATTTACGTTGTTTTCGTATCCCTTGTCGCAAAGCGAAAGTATTAGTTTTTCAAAACGCTTAAGTTTTTCAATCGTTTGATTAGATTTACAAACTTTTTTAACTTGAGTTAGGCATTCTATAACACTTTCGTAGTTTTCAAAAAGAACTTTTATGCCTTTAAATTGCTCGGTAGAAAGAATTTCCTTAACTAAGCCTTCGTTCTTTTGAGAAAGGGCAACTAAAACTTGCTCTTTAAGGTCGTTGCCTATTTGGTAATCGTTTAGAATACTTTCTACCAAAGGAATGCTAGAAAGTTGCAAAACGAAAGAATTGCTAATAGTTTTAAGGCTTTCAAGAGCAAGTAAGGTAACTTCTAAAACTTCGTTATCGGTAACGAAACCGATACATTCTAAACCCGTTTGTAAAATTTCCTTGTAGGTTTTACTGCCTTCGGCAATTCTGTAAACGTTTTCGTTATAGAAATACTTTTGAACTTCGCCCGAAGTGTCCTTGCAGTTTTTGATAATAGACAAGGTAACGTCTGGCTTTAGCGCCAAAAGTTTGCCGTTGGTGTCGTTAAAAGTAATAACGCCGTCGTTAAGTAAAAATTCTTTGTTTTTAGAATATAGGTCGTATTCTTCAAACTTACTCATTTTGAATTGACGATAGCCTTTTTTTATAAAGAGTTCACGCATGGTAAACACGATTTTTTCATCAAATTTTAAGATAGATTGGTCAAACATTAGTCTTTCATCCTTTCAATAACGGTATCGTAACCACCAGCGCCATAGTTAACGTATTTGCTAACCCTAGAAATGGTGGCAGTGCTAGCGCCTGTGTTTTTATTAATGTCAATATAACTTTCGCCCTTTTTAAGTCGAAGAGCCACTTCCATTCTTTGAGCAAGCGCTTCTAATTCTTGGATAGTGCAGATATCGTTAAAAAACGCAGAACACTCGTCTTGGTTTTTCAGCGTTAAAACTGCTTGATAAAGTTTTGTAAAATCACATTGGTTTTGTTTTTTCATTTAATATCCCACCTGATTTTTCTTTTTACTTTAGTATTTTAGCACGCTAAAGTGTAAAAGTCAAACGATTTAACACACTAAAGTAAAAAATATTTTGAGCATTTCGGCTTTTTACTCTATTTTAGAATTTTTTAATTCCACTTGCTTTTAATTAAAAAATAAAGTATAATATTAGAAATCATTTTTATGGTTACATTTAAGGACTTGTATGCAAAAAGAAAATCAAAAAGCTAAAACTAGCGAAAAAGAGAATTTTTCTCTTTTTGAGGCTATGGATATATATCTTCCTCACGTGGACGGGGTTATTACCTGTATGCACAACTACTGCACGCACGCCGTTAAAAAAATTGACGTGGTTGCAGGTGTGCCTTTCGACCCTAATCATTATGACGACAAACTTACATATCCCGTTGTTAGATGTAAAAGTTTATACTTGCCTTTATTAAATTATAGATATTGCAGGGCAACCAAGGATAAAAAATTCTTTAACGAAATTATGGACAAGCACTTTGATATCGTGCACGTTAACTCGCCTTTTAATATGGCGAAGTTTGCCTTAAAAGTTGCTAAAGCAAAGAATATCCCTGCAGTTGCAACCTTTCACTCGAACATGCGTCCAATCTTTAAGTCTATCGTTAAATCTAATTGGATTACCGAAAAATTGATTGGCATTTTAGGGAAAACCTACAACCAATTCGACGAAATTTTCGTTTGTTCTCCACTCGTAGAAGAGCAATGCCGTTCGTTTGGATATAAAGGTAAAATTTCTTATCTTCCTTTTGGAACTAAACTTCCTAAATGCGACGACAAGGAACAAAATATCGCTCTCGCTAACCAAAAATTTGGCATTAAAGAAGACGAAACGGTTTTTATCTACGTTGGTAGACTTGAAAAACTTAAAAGAATAGACTTTATTTTAAAAAGCCTTAAAAAACTAAAAGACGACGGACAATCGTTTAAGTTCTTTATCGTTGGCAAAGGTCAAGATAAGAAAAAGTTGATGCGTCTTAAAACTAAACTTGGTTTTACCGACCAAGAGGTTATTTTTACAGGCTTTGTAGAAGAAAGCGATTTCCCACTACTTTACTCGAGAGCAAACCTACTTCTCTTCCCATCTCTTTACGACAACTTTGGGCTAGTGAAGGTTGAGGCTGCGTCTTTTGACACCCCTGGCTTATTTATAGAAGGCTCTTGCGCTGGATACGGCGTTACCGACGGCGTAAACGGATACCTTTCTAAAGATACCGAGGAAGATTTCTTCCTTACCATTAAAAATGCAATCAAAGACAAAGATGCCCTAAAACAAGTGGGCAAAAACGCAGGAAAAGACTTGTATATTTCTTGGGAAGACTGCGCGTATCAATTCGTAGAACGCCTTAAAGAAGTTACCGAGAGGTTCAATAATGAAAATAAGAAGTAGAGCGCCATTGAGATTAGGACTAGCCGGTGGTGGCACCGACCTTGAAAGTTATAGCAAGGTTTACGGTGGTGCAGTTTTGAACGCTACTATTAAAATGTATGCTTACTGCACCATTGAGCCTACCGACAACGGCAGAATCTCTATTGTCGCTTACGACAACAATAATAGTTTAGACGTTGCTTCCACCCCAGAACTTAAAATCGAGGGAGAACAACTAATTTTACATAAAGGTGTTTATAATCGTATCGTTAGAGATTTTAACGGTGGCAAACCCCTTTCCTTTAACATGAGCACTAGTAACGACGCTCCCGTTGGCTCGGGACTTGGCACGTCGTCTACTATGGTCGTTGCTATTTTAGAAGCATTTAACAAATGGCTTAACCTTGGTCTTTCTCAATACGATATGGCTATGCTAGCCTACTCTATAGAAAGAGAGGACTTACTATTAAAAGGTGGTAAACAAGACCAATTTTCGGCTGTTTACGGTGGTTTTAACCTTATGGAGTTTAATAAAGACGGCTCAACTATCGTTAACCCACTTTCCCTTGACGAATACACCCTAAACGAACTAGAAAGTTCTCTAATTCTCTTTTACAACGGCAGAAGTAGAAGTTCGGCTAAAATTATAAGCGAACAAATTTCTAATGCTAAAGAGAAAAAGTTAAAAACCATAACTGCAATGCACAGCCTTAAAAAATGCGCTTATAGAATGAAAGAAACGCTAGAAAAAGGTAGAGTTAGTGGTTTTGCTAAAATCTTAAAACAAACTTGGGCTGAAAAGAAAAAGACGTCTAGCATTATTTGTAACCAAGAACTTGAACTTATTATCAAGTTCGCTATGGCTAACGGCGCTAAAGGTCTTAAAATTTCGGGTGCAGGTGGTGGTGGCTTTTTAATGCTTTACTGCAACCCACACGATAGACAACGCTTAACCGACGCAATGAAAACCTTGCACGGACATATCTTCCCCGTTTACTTCTCTTCTAAGGGCGTGGAAAGTTGGCAGGTTATGGAGAACGAAGATTAATGAAAGCGCTTATACTTGCAGGGGGAAAAGGCACTAGACTTTGCGAGATTACTAAAAATCAAGTTCCAAAGCCTATGGCTAAACTCCTTGGAAAGCCTATAATTGAATACGTTATTGATAACCTTAAACAAAACGGCGTTTATGATATTACGATAAGCGTCGGTTTTTTAAGTGAAGTTATCAAAAACTACCTTAAAGACGGCAAGGATTTTGGGGTTAATATTTCCTACGTAGAAGAAAATATCCCACTAGGTTCTGGGGGGTGTCTATTTTTTCTTAAAGACAAGGTTAAGGAAGATTTTATCGTTTGCCCAGGCGACGCACTTTTTGATATTAACCTAGAAAAAATGATGGCTTATCACAAGCAAAAAGGTGGTTTAATCACACTATTTACCCACCCTAATCTTCACCCATACGATAGCGACCTAATTATAGCCGACAAAGACGGATTAGTTAAAGATTTGCACTTTAAGAGTTTGCCTCGTGATTTTTATTACTACAACTTGGTAAACGCAGGCGTTATTATAATAAACCCAAAGGCTTTAGATAGTTTGGAATGTCCTAAAAAACTTAATATGGAACACGACTTCGTGTATCCGTTTATCGCTAAAAATCAAGTTTATTCATATGCTTCTACCGAATACGTGAAGGACGTTGGAACGCCAGAGAGATTTATTAAGGCGCAAGAGGATTTAAAGAATAATCTTCCAAAAAAGAAGAATTTGTTAAATAAACAAAAGGCAATCTTTTTGGATAGAGACGGCACTATAAACATATATAAAGGGTTTATTAAAAGCCACGAAGATATTGAACTTTTACCAAAAGTTAGCGAGGCAATTGGAAAGATTAATCAAAGCGAATACCTTTCGATAATCGTTTCTAATCAACCTGTAATCGCTCGTGGCGAGACTACCTTTGACGAAGTTGAAACAATGTTCAAAAAGATACAAACCCTTTTAGGACAAACTGGCGTTTACGTTGACGGATTTTACTACTGCCCACATCATCCACACAAGGGTTTTGAGGGCGAAATACCAGAGCTAAAATTCGATTGCGATTGCAGAAAGCCAAAGATTGGAATGCTAGAAAAGGCAACCCTAGACTTTAACCTAGATTTATCTAAATGCTTTATGGTTGGCGATAGTGAACTTGATATTCTAACAGGCAAAAACGCCAACATCCCTACCGTAAAAGTAAACACGGGTGAAAATAATCCTTTATCGGTTTACCCTGACTACGAGGCTAACGACCTTTTAGACGCTATAGAATGGATATTAAACAAATAACGATAAAATTAAAATCAGCAAAATGAAAACAAGCGAAGAACTTTCTTCGCTTGTTTATTTTTTAGTTTAATTTAGATTTTTTCTAACGCTTGGTCAAAGGTTGGGATAGCGTCTCTCATGCCTACTTTGGTGCATTTTAGACCTGCTACCACCGAAGCGATTTTTCAACAATCCGAAAAAGCATTGCACAAAAAGGAAATTTAGACCCACTATTAGGTTTGGGCGCACTTAGATTAACGCCCCACTTTTTTTTAACTTTTACATACACCCTTGCATATTATAAAAAGAATATCAAGAAAGGGGGTATTTATGAATCCGTTTAATCAAAAACCCATGAGTCTGCTTTCAAGTTTTCAAAACTGGAAACAACTTTATCCTAAATCTTACAATAAACACGAAGTAGACCCGTATACCAAAACACGTATTATTCTAATGAACGGCACGGAATTCGAAGCTAACTGGTTTTCGCATAATTTTGCTAGGCACGTAACCGATAACGATTTAAGGCGAGAACTTGCCGTAGTTCGCTCAATCGAGAAACAGCAACAAATAAAAATTTCCCTACTTAAACCATGCAACGAGAGCGCTTTAGAGCATACGATTGGCTACGAACAACTTGCTGTCGACTTGACGGCTGAACTTGCTAAACGAGAGAGCGACTGTTACGTCAAAAAAGCTCTCGACTTTGCACTTTTAGAAGACTTCGACCACCTATATCGCTACTCAAATCTTCTAGAAATGGAACAAGGTTTGCAAGCCGAAAGGTTGGTTGGAAGATACACCGAAATAATGCCTGCTAGACCGACGATTGCACATCATCGCTTTAATAAGGATAACGTTAAACGCAATATAAATTCAAAAGTTGCCGATAAGCAAACCATTTTAAATACTATGATTATCACTGCTGCCGAGCAACAAACCATGAATTACTATATGAATATTTCTAACCTCGCAACAAACGATTTGTCTAGAAAGTTATACATGGAAATTGCACAGGTCGAAGAAGAGCACGTTACTCAATACGAGTCGCTTATGGATAGCGATGCAACCTGGCTAGAAATGCTTTTATGGCACGAATATTGCGAATGCTATTTATATTGGTCTTGCTTTGTTACCGAAACGGACGCTTACGTTAAAGCACTTTGGGAAGAAAATCTAGATATGGAAATTGCCCACCTTCAAAAGGCAGCCGAGCTGCTAGAAAAATACGAAGGTAAGCATTGGCAAGAAGTTATTCCAGACGGAGAATTCCCTGCGCCTATTTCTTTACACGAAAACATTGAATACGTTAGAGAAATTTTGGCAACAACAGTTCAATTCACAGGGCTACTCGACGACTACGTAAACGTTAACGAACTTCCAAGCGATGCTAACTTCTTCCAATATCAAAAAGTAATAAACCCAACTACGGAAATAGTTCCATCACACTTAGTTATAGACGCACATATTCGTGGTTACGGCAAGGATTATCGTTTTGAAGTAGCACCTAACCCAATTAAGGAATTAAGAAATCGCACATGCGACAATACATCGGTAGGCAGAAAACCCGACACAGCACAAAGCACCGATTTCTTCTGTAATTTCTCTACCCCAAAACAAGACGGAAAGAAAGACTAAAGTTATATCTACATAAACAATGTAAAAAGCACACCATTTTGGTGTGCTTTCTTTGGCACCCCCAACAGGAATCGAACCTGTAACTAGCCCTTAGGAGGGGCTTGTTATATCCATTTAACTATGGAGGCTAAAATTTATTGAAATCTAATGTTAAATGGATAGAACTTGTTGAGCCGAGCAACGCTAGTTGCGAACGCCGTCGTGCTTGCCACGACTTATCCATTTAACTATAGGGACAAACTTTATTAGGATAAATAAAACTTAATAAGTCCTAAATATTCTACTACTTCACAAAGATTTTGTCAATAAAACTGCACCTGTTAGAAAATAACTTTTCGACATAAATGTTTTTTCGCTGAATATACTTATTAAACACGAGGGTTTACATGAAAAATTCAATTATTCTTTGGCAGGTAGGTGGAGCAACTTTTGTTGCAATTTTAGGAACGCTATTGCATTTTGCATATGATTGGACTCAAGGGTGCATACTTGTAGCGCCGATTTCTGCAGTAAACGAATCGACGTGGGAACATATGAAAATTATGTTTTTCCCAATGCTTATATACGCCTTGATTCAATCAAAATTTTTTGCAAAAGATTATCAAAATTACTGGACTATTAAATGTATTGGCACGCTCGTAGGAACGCTTCTTATACCCTTCTTATTTTACTTACTTAACGCTATATTAGGGAAAACTCCAGACTGGTTAAACGTTTTAATTTTCTTTATTTCCCTAGGCGTTGCCTTTTTAATTGAAGGAATATTACTAAAATCACAATGGCTACATCAAACGAATCAAACCATGCCAAAAATTATCCTAGGAATAACTGCTTGCTTATTTTTCCTTTTCACTTTTTTCCCACCAAAACTACCTATCTTTTTAGACCCCGTTTCACGGCAATTTGGAATTCCAAAAGCGTAGAAAACTCACGCTTAAGTTTACCTTAAATCATCACTCTCCATCTTGAGCGCAATTTTATTTTTGTATAAATTAACGGGAAGAAGAGGCTTCTTTCTGTCATAAGGTGTTTACTATCTCAATTTATAAACTCCTTTTTGTTTGCTTAAGGCATTCCACGTCATCTCCTTAACCATTTGATTTATGTGTTTTCTATAACATCCAAATCTATTCGCTAAACTCTACACCGAAAGATTTTACGTTAGATTTTTTCTATATCATTATTCATTAACTTAAATTTATCGCTCTTGTTTCTTTGTTTATGAATCTAAAGTAAGAATGCATTATATAATTCACATTAGATTTATATTCAAGTATAACTCTACATTGACTCTTAGAATAATGGGCGACAAGACGGTGCTACCTTATTTAAGGGAGATAATTAGCAATAGAGATTGCTTTTACTTTAAGGACTGCCGTAGGTCTAACTAATTTAGAACGGCATCTGCGATATGCTTGCTAGGAAGAATTGGCGAGGAACAAGATATAAAACTATTACAAGAAATCGTGTTTAATAAAGAAGAAATTAAAAACCCAATTTATCACACGCTTGAGCCTAATTATTTATACTACAAGCACGCTGATAGAAACTTCGTGTTTTTCGACGTATGGACGCACGCTACAAATTCACTCGTAAAAATCTATAAGCGACTTGGTTTAAACCTATCTAATCTAAATAAAGCCTTGATAACGCTATCAAACGACAATGAATTTATCGAAAGCGTCGTTCCTAATCAACCAGCCGAACACACGGCACGAGCATAACTTACCGACTTTATCGAACAAATGATAAAACAGACTCAAAGTTGACGTATAGACCTATCGCCCTAACCGAAAAGTTAGGGCGATTTTATATATAATGGTATATTAACCAAAGGTATGGGAAATCATATAAACGATTAACCCATTATAATAAAAATACATAAACTAATAATGGGATAAGGCATTGGAGAAAGTATGATTAAACGAGGAGAATTATATTATGCCGACCTAAGCCCCGTAGTAGGGAGCGAACAAGGTGGAGTTCGCCCTATTTTAATAGTTCAAAACGATACGGGAAACAAATATAGCCCAACTATAATAGCAGCCGCAGTTACTAGCAAAATGACCAAAGCAAAACTGCCCACTCATATCGAAGTAAATGAGGGTGAATTTGGACTTGAAAAAGATTCGGTAATTCTTTTAGAACAAATACGAACACTCGATAAAAAACGGCTAAAAGCAAGAATAGGCGAACTTTCGCCCGTAAAGATGAAAAAAGTTAATACTGCCCTACTAATAAGCCTAGGGTTTAGCGAGCATAATTTTTTAGACAATTAAAGCCCCTGCATCATCAGGGGCTTTACACTTAATCATTAGTAAGACAAAGTATATAATCAGAACGAACATCTAACAAAGCGCACAGCTTTGCCAAGGTATCAAGAGCAGGGAAAATATCCTTCTTCATATATTTAGATACCGTTTGTGGTGAAACGCCAATTTTCCTAGCAATATCCTTTTGTGAAAGACTTGAACTTTTAATGCATTCCCTTAACCTTAACTGAATTTTTGACAACTCCATAATCCACCCCTTATTAATATTTATGTATTAAATATCGCACAAAGGGTGATTTTTTGCTTGACAATCGTATATTAGGTGATTATAATTAGTAAAAAACACTAAGGAGAAAACGAATGAAAAAATACTTTTATCCAATTGTTGCCCTTTTATTGGTTTTAGTTTCATTGTTTTTTGCCACAACTTCATCCATAGGTATAAAGTATGGAAGAGGAAATGGCAAAAGTAAGGAAATTAAATCCCTACAAGAATTCGCTCAGTTTTGCGATTATTTTAACAATAATGGCAACGTAAATTTACAAACTGAAGACGAACACTCACTTTTTGCTCAGCAATTATTTTCATCAAGCAGCCAGCAGGAAGAAATCGTTAGCTTTACTTATCACGAAAGGAATGTTTCAAGTATAAAATCTAGTTATCATAGTAGTTACTATAATTCAGGTAGTGTTGACAGAAGTTCAGACGTAAAAATTTCTCGCCAACTAGACCTATATGTTAGTGAAGGTAAAAGCTTATATCATTCTGTAGGACAAATTATTAGTAGCAGTTATTATTGTGATGAAGATAGTGTCGAAAATTCAGGCTCTTACATAGATTTTGACTTATGGATTTATATTACGAAAGACTTCGTAGCCGTTCGTTTCTTAAAGTATGAAATCTATGGAATTGATGATGCACCAGACTTTACACCAACATATGGGAAATGGCTTGATTGTGGGGCTGACCAAAGCATATTGCAAGATATAAACGATAATAATATGTCTGTTTTGGGAAGACTTTCCCAGGCATTAAAAAACGAAAATGATTTTAAAAAATCTGGAAAAAAATGGAATATTAAAGAAGACAGATTTGCCGAATGCCTAGGTTACGTAGTAGGACAAACGTTGCCTGATGACTTTAGTGGAGATTTTATGCTAGATTTAAGTAACGCATCTGCTCCAAACGTTAAAATACAATATAATTACTCGGATTCTAACAGCGAATCCACAGACTACTCGTCTTACTCGTCTAGCGTAAGCGCATATGATTCAATCGATATAGTTATAGAGGATATAAACAACACGATAATTAAAGAAAGAATTGATTTCAGTAATTTAGAGCTTCTCTCTGATATTTTGGAGGATTAATATGAATAAAACAGTTAATAATTATGACTTTGCTACTACTCCATTAAATAATTTAATCCGTAAAATCACAGCTTACGTTGTTTATTTTTCAATGGTTTTAACTCTTTTATTATTTCTTTTTGGAACCGTAGAAGACTTTGGAAGGAAAATTAGCGTTCTTAAGGCTATAGACTTTATATTTAACATTTTCAGCACTCCTAAAACTGCAATTTATCTATATATTTCAAACTTATTTATAGGTGTTTTCTACATTGTTTGCATAATTGTTTTAGCTAAAAACACATTTAAGGCTTTATCACCTTTTTGCTATCTATTAAAAAAAGAGCCAGGCGAACACTCCTTTAGATTAGCAACTGAAGTTCTACTCTCTTTGTTTTATGGTTGTATACGAACTTCTGTTATTTTTTGTATCCTATCTTGTGCTTTTGGTGAATATCAACTTTCCTCTAATGGTGTTTGGCTTTTAGTTATCGCTGGAATATCTTATGTGTCTATTTGCTATCTAATGAGTTCTTTAGAAGAGTTCACATTTATTGATTGCATTTATAGAACCGTATGCTCTGCTATATTCTTTATAGTTTGTGCCTTTAGCTTAAAATATTTGCTTTGCCATTCTATTTTTAACATGGTAAACGGCATGAAAGCAGCATCTAGTGGTATTTATGAAGGTCTAGATAGTGTAATTGTTTTAGGGGCTATATATAAAACGATAATTTTCCCAATATTGTTTTTTATACTTGAAATGATATTTTTCTCAATAATTTACTTTGGCTTATCTTCTTACTGCATAACAGATGGTATAAAAAATGTTCCAATTAAACCTTTCCTTAGTTTATCAATTATTATCGTATTGCTAGGAATAATAATTAAAACAGCAACCTCTGGTTCTTCCTCTAGCGACATAATAACTTATTTTAACTACGCAAAAGAGAATCTGCCTATATTACTTTGTAGCGTTTCTATTTTAATTGTTTCCAAATTTGAAAGCGTGGATAACAAAAAAGAGTCTTCTGTTCAAAAAGACAATAGTGAAACGGTTGAACAACAAAAGAATGATGAAGTTAACGCTAGTTTAAATTAATAACAAAACCTTCTATTTAAGTTACTTTTTACAAAAAAGCCCTTTCACAACGTGAAAGGGCTTTTTTCTATTTGTTTTTATATTTCAACGATAACGTTTTCTTCGGGTTTTCTAACCTTGTTTCTAATAGGGCTATCCGAGTAACCAAGAGCAATAACGATATTGCATCTCTCGTCTTGTTCCATGTTTAGAATTTCTTTCATTTTTTCTGCCGTAACCCAACCTATAATGCAACTTTCAACGCCTAAACTTTTCGCTGCAAGGGTTATATAGGCGATTACCTCCCCAACGTCGTATTGAACGAAGTGATTTCTATCAAACTTTGTCATTGCCTCTGGTTTTAGAGTAGCAACCTTATCTGCTACGCATATAAAGGCTTTGGCGTTATCTAAAAACTTGTTTTGTGTTTTCCATTGAACTGATTTAGCAACTTCAGTTACCTTTTGGCTATCGGTAACGCAATATAGTCTCCAAGGTTGACTATTACAAGCAGATGGAGCAAGCATAGCCGTTTGCGCAATCTTTTTAACTAAAGCCTTATCGATAGGTTTATCGTTAAAATCCCTACAAGCCTGTCTTGTTTTTATAAATTGTAAAAATTGTTCGTATTCCATAATTCACCTCTAATATATTATATCTTAAATATAAAAAAGTGTCAACTATGATTAATTACCAATAAGTATTGCCCTTTCTTTTTTATACCTTTCAACTGCTTTTAGATATTTTTCCGAAAGTTCTAGGTTGTATCTTTGTTGCTCTTCATAAGAAAGGCTAGCGTAAACTTCCTTTTCCGTAAGCCTACCTATGGCGTTAGAAATCTCTCCTTCTTCGTCCAAAATCCTCTTGACCTTAGCATAAAACTCGTCGTTTTGTTCTTTTGGGTTTTTAATATTGCCACTAATTTGTTCATTATAGAAGTCTTTAACCTTAGACACCGAAAGTCCTTGTTCTTTGGCTCTTTCTATTTCCGTTTGCAATTCCTTATGATAGTCTTGCCAAAATCCCCTCTTTAGCCTTAATTTTGCTTCCCTGCAATACTGTTTAACCGTTTTTCCCTCTTCTTTCATACATTCTCCTACATTTTTCTACAAAGTTCTACTTTTTTCTTAAGGTAAAAATAAAACCTACCAAATATGTCTTTGGTAGGTCTAATTTTAGCCTTTAATACTGCGTTTTCTTGCTGCTTCGGATTTCTTCTTTCTCTTTACAGAAGGGCTTTCGTAGAATTCTTTTTTACGAAGGTCGCCGATAATACCATCACGAGAACATTTTCTCTTGAAACGTCTTAAAGCGCTGTCGATATTTTCGTTTTCGCCAACTCTAACAATACTCATTCTTTTTCACCTTCCTTTGCCCAAGGCCGTTTCTAGCATAGATAATTATATTTAATTATATTTATTTTGTCAACTTAAATTAGGCAAAAAAACAAATTTATAATGCCTTTTTATTTTTCTTCAGTTTATAAGCAACGAGCAATTTATTATTCTTGATTTTTATCGAAAGAGTGAATCTATTAATAACTAGTTATAATTAGTTAGCGTTTTCTCTTTTTTCTTTAAGAGCCTCAGTCATTTCAGCAACCTTTTTCTTATTTAAGTTATAGATAAAAGTTATTGAAACGAACATAACGATTGCACTAAAGGTGTATAAAGCGGCAACTAACCATTTCATATTTTCAGCAACGTAGAATGGTTGGTTTGCACCGAACTTTCCGTTATAGCCTAAGGCACCCATAATAATTATTACGAGTGAAGGTCCAAGACCTTGAGCGAGTTTTCTAAAAAATGAGTGAAGTGAATAAACGGTTCCCTCTTCTTTTGTGCCATTTTTCCATTCGTTGTAGTCGATAGCGTCAGCCATAAGCGCCCAAGAAACGCAGGTGTAGAAACCTAGACCTAAACCGAAGAATACCTGAGCAACAACGTATCCAACTAATCCTAGTTTTCCGTTACCTAAAGGTAAGAATAATAACAGTGCGCCGAATACGCTAACAGCAGTTCCTACCGAGCATGCCTCTTTCTTACCCCACCTATCAACGATTTTCTTAATGAAAGGCATAAAGAAGAACATTGGTAAATAACTAATTAGCATTACCACGCCTGAAATTTTAGCGTTCTTAAAGTAGGCCTGGAATAAAACGGTGGTTGCAGTTGAAGAACCTTGCATACCGATAAACATTGCCATTGCGGCTAGCGTTGCACCGATTGCAGGTGGGTTTTTCATAAAGTTCTTCATAGCAGAGAAAACGTTGAACTTTTCTTTCTTATCGCTAATTTGAACGGAAGATTCGTCAACCCTAATCGTAGTCGTCTTAATCATATAAATAAAGCATGCTAAACCCAAAACACCCATTATGATTGCAACCAAGAATACCGTGTTCCCTCTTAAATTGTTGCTTGCGTCGTAGCAAAGAACAGGCAACAATACCATAGGAATGATATTACCAATCATAGAGCCGATTGAACGCCAAGTTGATAGTTGAGACCTTTCAGAGCCATCAGTGGTAATTACAGACATCATAGAACCGTAAGGAACGTTTGCAACGGTGTAGAAAGCGTCCCATAATACGTAACCTAAGACGAACATAACACATCTCATTACCTTTGGAGCGCTAGGGATTGGCAAGAAGAAGAATAAACCAGAAAACAATAGGCCTAATGCACCTATAAATATATATGTTTTGAACTTTCCGTGTTTATATTTTCTCTTATCCATGTCGAATAAAGAGCCTAAAAGTGGGTCGTTAATAGCGTCCCAAACTTGAACAACTAAAAGCAAGGTTGCGTAAAGCGTTTCGCCAAGCGCCATAAACTGAGTCCAGAAAATAGCCATAATCGTGCTTTTAAGGGCAAAACTCATATTGCAACCAAGGTCTCCGGCAGCGTATGAAACTTTATCTCTCATTCCAAATAAAGGCTTGCCGTTTGCGTCTAAAGTAACTTGTTTACTCATAATTTCCTCCGTTTATAATTATGATAAACATTTTAGACTATTTAATACCAAAAGTTATTACTTTGTAAGATATCGCTATTGAAAATCTACAAGGAATAATATATTTTTAAATTGCAAAAAATATTATAGGGAGGAATCTATGAGAAAGATTATTAACATAAACGAGGGTTGGAATTTTTACAAAAACTTAACCGATATAAACGCTAAAGAGAACGGTGAGCTAGTTAACCTTCCCCACACTTGGAACGCTACCGACGGACAGGACGGTGGCAACGACTATTTTAGAGGGAGTTGTATTTATTCTAAAATCTTTAATAAGGCAGACCTTCCAGAGGGCGAACTCGTATACCTAGAAATCACGGGCGCTAACTCTTCAGCAGACGTTTATCTAAACGGCGAAAAACTTGCCCATCACGACGGTGGCTACTCTACTTGGAGAGTAAACCTTACTGATGGACTTAAAGACGAAAACGAAATTTCAATTATAGTCGACAATGCTCCTAACGACAGTGTTTATCCACAAGTTGCAGACTTTACTTTCTATGGTGGACTATATCGTTCGGTAAACCTTATAGGAGTAGCAAAAACTCACTTTGACCTTGACTACTACGGCGCTCCTGGAATTATGGTTACTCCTACCATTGACGGCAAGAATGCAAAGGTTGAAATTAAAACCTTTGTAACTGGCGAATACGACGAGGTTGTTTACTCTATTTACAACGCTGAGGGAAAAGAAGTCGCTAGCAAAACGGGAAAAGACCTTGCTAATTTTGAAATAGCCGACACTATCCTTTGGAACGGAAGAAAAAATCCTTATCTATATAGCGCAAAGGCTACCCTAATTAAGGACGGAAACAAAATTGATTGCGTTTCTACAAACTTCGGTTGCAGAAAGTTTGAAATTGACCCTGAGCGTGGATTTATCCTAAACGGCGAAGAATACCCATTACGAGGAGTATCTCGCCACCAAGATAGACTTGGCGTAGGCAACGCTCTTTTACCAGAACATCACGAAGAAGATATTTCATACATTATGGAAGTAGGTGCAACGACTATTAGGCTTGCACACTATCAACACGACCAATATTTTTATGATTTATGCGATAAAAACGGATTAGTAATTTGGGCTGAAATTCCTTACATTTCTAAACACCTAGTTAAGGGCAAAGAAAACACCATTAGCCAAATGAAAGAACTGATTTGCCAAAACTATAACCACCCTTGTATCGTTGTTTGGGGACTTTCTAACGAAATCTCTATGAACGGCGCTACCCCTGAACTTATTGAAAACCATCACGCATTAAACGACTTGGTGCATGAAATGGATAAAACTCGTTTAACCACCGTTGCTTGCGTTTCTATGTGCGATATGGACGAACCTTACGTTCATATTTCCGACGTAGTTTCATACAATCACTACTTTGGTTGGTATGGTGGCGACACCTCTATGAACGGACCTTGGTTTGACGAATTCCACGCAAAATATCCTACAAAGCCAATCGGCGTTAGCGAATATGGTTGCGAAGCATTAAATTGGCATACCTCTAACCCCGTTCAAGGCGACTACACCGAAGAATATCAAGCATACTACCACGAAGAACTAATTAAGCAACTATTCTCTCGTAAATACCTATGGGCAACACACGTTTGGAATATGTTCGACTTCGGCGCAGACGCTAGAAGCGAAGGTGGCGAAAACGGTCAAAACCATAAAGGTCTTATGACTATGGATAGAAAATACAAAAAGGACGCTTTCTACGCTTATAAGGCTTGGTTATCAAGCGAGCCTTTCGTTCATCTCTGTGGTAAACGTTACGTAGACAGAGTTGAAGAAGTTACTAAAGTTACCGTTTACTCTAACCAACCTGAAGTTGAACTATTCGTTAACGGAACTTCACTTGGCAAGAAGCAAGCGCCAGACCACTTCTTCTACTTCGAGGTTCCAAACGTAGGCGAATCTACCCTAGTTGCCGTTGCAGGCGAACTTAAGGACGAGGGAACTATTCGTAAAGTTGACGAAATGAATCAAGACTATATCCTTAAAGAAAAGGGTGCCGTTCTAAATTGGTTTGACGTAAACGCTCCAGAAAACAGATATTCATTAAACGATAAAGTTGAAGATATTATGAAATCGTTTAGGGGCAAATTATGGTTTATAAGACTAGCCCTTAAACTAAAGAAGAAAATGTCTAAAAACTCTGCTAAAGACGGAGAAATGTCGGCAGGCTTTGAACTAGGCGAAGGCGTTATGAAAATGATGGGTGGGTTTACCGTGCTTAGACTCACTTCTATGATGGGAATGGTTAATATCAGTTTTACCAAAGAAGAACTTCTAAAACTTAACAAGAAGTTAAATCGCATCAAAAAACCAAAGGAATTAAGAAAATGATAAAATATGCGCCGTGCAAATTGCACGGCGCTTTTAGTTAATTTTATTTGTTTAAGCTGGTGTCCAACCCATTTTTTGACCAGATAGAATATGAATGTGTAAGTGGAAAACCGTTTGACCTGCGTCTTCGCCTTGGTTAATAACCAAAC
>JAZRGN010000013.1:0-2698 GCA_045644165.1 Christensenellaceae bacterium
ATTCAGGAAACTGGAGGCGAAAAATCCGGTATACGTAAGACAGATGGCAGACAGTATGTGTGCATATCTAGATGAATTGTTTGGAATAGACAAAATGCCACTTTGTAAAGAGGCAATAAGAGTTATAGAGCAAAATATTTAATTAAAGGAAACTTGTTATGAACAAAGTTGACGTTTATTATAGGGCGTTTAAGAACTATCGTAGCGAAACGCTAAACGTAAAAGAATGCGTGAAAGATAGAAATCTTATAAAACTTTCAAATGTTGAAAATGATAAACTAACTTCAACTAAATATCTATGCCTTATTGACGAGGAATGGGTAAAAGAGATTGAAGAGGGTCTAAAATATGTTCAAAAGGCAATTGAAGAAGGTAGGCAGTTTATTAGAACAAATAGCGAAGTTGTTCCTATTGAGAAGGTAAAAAGAATTTCAAGAGAATCGGTTGAGCATTTAGCAAAACACAGCGATTTAATAACGCACGTTCCAGACGACCCAGAGGACGATTTAATTCCCGACCAAATTTTAATGGTTGAAAAATTAACCGATTATGCAGTATATGAAAATAGATTTTTATACTTATTGCTTGTTTATTTAATCAATTTTATTGACTTTAGACTTAATAAAATTGAGAAACTTAGGGCTACTTATCTAAGTGAGTTCAATATAGACAAGACAATTAAATCAAAGGGTATTAATTACGAGGTAAAAATTACTCTAAAAGAAAACAGAACTAATAATCCATATCCACTTATCGATAATAGAGCAGATAATCTTATTAAAAGAGTTAATGATTGCAAACAAATAGTTAATTCATTGCTTAATACGGAATTAATGACGGAGGTTGCTAAAGCACCAATGATTAAACCTCCTATTACTAAAACTAACGTTCTTAAGATGAATAACAACTTTAAGCGTTCTCTTGCTCTTTATGAATACGTTGCATCTTACAAGGGGGAGGGCTTTACCTCCGAAGAAATCACGAGAGAGTATCATCCTTTTGTAGAAGATAAGGGCGAAGAAATTGCCGAGATTGTTAATCTAACTGAGTTTGTTTCTTATAAATATGGAAATGAAATATCTTCCGTTTTAGAACTTGAGTATCAACGTGAGGAATTAAGACGAAAAGAAGAAGAGGCTAAACGTATAGTTGAGCAAATTAGAAGACTTAAAAAACGTGTTACTGAGTCTGGAATGAGCATGGAAGAATATATGGTTATGCTCGAAAATCGCAACAAAGAGTTAGAGTCTGCTGAAGAAGACCTCATTAAAGCTAAGGAAAGAATAGTTGAACTAAACGATAATATCGATAAACTTACTAAAGAAAAAGAGTTGTTAAATCAAGAAATTATCGAATTAAACGAGAAGATTCAAGTTCAGGAACAAGAAATAGCACAACTTAACGAGAAATATGCTACTGACATGGAAAATTTAAGAAGCACTCATTTCAATGAAGTTGATGCATTAAATAAACAAAGAGACCTTGATTTTAACAACGTCGTATTATTGCACGCTGGTGAATTAGACGAACTTAAAAACAAGTATGATGCAGACAGAGTGGCTTTAGGCGAGGAATATAAAGACAAGATTTTAGCATTGTCTAACGAAGTTGATAATCAAGTTGCATTAAGGGCTAAAACCATTGAGGATTATAAGAATAAACTTGGTATAATCGTTGCTGGTTTCGATAAAAAAGTTGCCGACCTTGAAAATCAATTAAAACAATCTAGAGATGAGCGCACTATGTTGTTATATGACTTCGAAAACAAACTAAAAGATATGGAGTCAAATTATAATGAAATGGCTGAAACGTCTAAAAAGGCCTTCCAAGCTGAGATTGATGGTCTTAAGGCAGAAAATAAAGCCCTTAAGAGTTATGCAACATTCTTCAAAGGTGAGTTAACTGCTATAAAAGTTCAACAAGGCATTTTGACCCCTTGCGATGACTTTACTTCAAAAGAAAGATTTAGACAACTTGAAGAAGAATACGCTGCGTTTAAGTCATTCTTTAAATCTCAGTGGAAAAAAACTAATCGTTCAATTAGAAATTCTATTAAAGATTAATATTTGGAGTTTTTGTGAAAAAAGAAAAAAAATATAAAACCTTATCGCCAATAATTTTACTTGTTTCCTTAGTGGTTTTTTGTTTGTTGGGCTTAACGATATGGGTAAATTACGACAATTTAATAAATTTTTTCGCTATTAACGATTCCTTAACCTATCTTTTATTAGGTTCTATAGGTTTTCTAATTGTAATGCTTATAATTTTTATATGCCTATCGTTTAGGGCCAAGATTCACGCTAAGCATTATTCAAAAGAGGGACTTAACGTTGATTTTAATGAAGATAGAAGACTTGTTTCTCTTGACGAAAAATACGTGGGATATAAGAAAGAATTCGGGACTCAATCTAATAAATCTATAAATAGTCCTTTAAATAAGTCATTCTACAATGCTAATCCTATTAAAACCGATGAGCAATCACAAGAGAACGACGAGAAAGAAAAAGAGGTAAAGGGCGCAGGAAACAGGTTCTACATGCTATCTCAAATAGATAAGGATATGGAAAACTACGTAGCGCCAAACTATGAAAAAGGAATGACCTTGCAAAGCATATGTGAAAGTTTTAGAAACTTTGCAAGTAGCAAACTAAAACTATACTACGATATAGAGGATATAAGAAGATTTATCGGTGGATTA
>JAZRGN010000014.1:0-34942 GCA_045644165.1 Christensenellaceae bacterium
GAAGAAAAATATGTGTATCTTGACTACAATTATAAGACTAATGAATATTCAAAAGTTTTAAGTTGTGCATCTTTTTATCCGTACTTTTTTGGCGTTAACGACAAAAACCATATAGAAGGCTTAAACATTTTATTAGATAAACTAGAACTAGAATTTGGGCTTTCAGCAGTAGAAAAAACTGAAAATAATTATCAATGGGGGTATCCAAACGCTTGGGCACCGCTACATTATATTGCAGTATTTGCTTTGGATAAATGCAACATAAAAGAAAAGGCTAAACGAATTGCAAAAAAGTTCGTGGATTTAGTTGAAGATAATTTCAATAAGACCAACGGCTTATGGGAAAAATACAATGCAAAAACGGGTAGCATAGATGCTGTTAGCGAATACGGCACGCCACAAATGATGGGGTGGACGGCAGGTGTTTACATTGCCCTAAAAGAATATATAAAATAAATATACGTTGATTGTTTGAAAAGTGGTTGCCAAAAGACAACCACTTTTCAAATCCACCAAATTTAAAACTAAAAAAGGTTATCGTGTGATAACCTTATTAGTTGGTGGGCAGGGGTGGATTCGCTTCTCTCGAGCCTCCCGATAAACAGTAGGTGGCTACTGTTTACCCTAAAGGGAAATTTGCAAGCAAATTTTCTCCTTAATTCGATTCCCACCTTCTTTATGGACAAAAAGAGACAACCACTTTTGGGTTGTCGTCTTTAAAATTTAAATTCTAACAAAAATTGTCGAAGAAATTTTTGTTAAAAGGAGCAACAGGTGTAAAAGCAAAACGACCTAGATTTTTCTAGGTCGTTTGCGTGGTCGCCTTGTTGCGACGTGGTGCCGAAGGCGGGAATCGAACCCGCACGGGGGATTAGCCCACTGGATTTTGAGTCCAGCGCGTCTGCCAGTTTCACCACTTCGGCAAATACTTAAAAGTTTGTTGCATTTAGGCGATTTTTTTGGTAAAATATAACTGATTAGTATATTTACTTTGCCTTGCGTTAAAAACTACTCTACGATAATATCACACTTTTAAGGTTTGCGCAAGCAATTATAAGGATTTTATGAAAAAATTAGTTCTTATCGACGGCAACAGTTTAATAAATAGAGCCTTTTATGCAATGCCTATTTTAACCACAAAAAAGGGCGAATTCACTAACGCCGTTTACGGTTTTATGAATATGTTTACCAAAATGATTCAAGACGAAAAACCAACGTTCGTTGCCGTTGCTTTCGACCTTAAGGCACCGACTTTCCGTCATAAGATTTACGACCAATATAAAGGCACGAGAAAGCCTATGCCTGAAGAGTTAAGACCACAAATCGACACTCTTAAAAACTTGCTTAAACTTATGGGTATCTGCGTGCTTGAAAAGGCTGGCTCGGAAGCAGACGACATTATAGGCACGATTGCAAAAGCCACCGACGTAAAAACTATTATCATCACAGGAGATAAAGACTCTTTTCAACTTGTCGACCACCAAACTGAAGTGCATTTTACAAAGCGTGGACTTTCCGACGTGGATATATATAACGACAGTAATTTCCAAGATAAAACCGGCATAGAGCCTTGGCAAATTATAGAACTAAAAGCGCTTATGGGCGACACTTCGGATAATATCCCCGGTATCCCTGGCGTGGGCGAAAAAACTGCACTAAACTTAGTGCAAACTTACTCCTCCGTGGAGAATTTATACCAGCACGTGGACGAGTTAAAAGGTAAACTCCAAGAAAAGGTTATTTTAGGAAAAGAAAGTGCGTTTTTATCTAAAACTTTAGCCACTATTGACACTAAAGTTGACGTTACTACCGACCTAAACGATATGACCTTTCCTTTCCCATTTTCCAGCCAAGTTAGAAAGAGATTTATCGAACTTGAATTCAAATCCCTAATATCGAGAAACAACCTATTCGACCTTTCTAACGATAGCGAACAAGAAAACGCAAGACAAGAAATCGCAAAGCCAACCAACGTCGAAAAAATAAAGGTGGAAAACCTCTCTATCCTAGACGTTAATTCCTTAAAGGGCGAAATAGCATTTTGCATTATAGAGGACGGCGTTTACCTTTACAACGAGGAAAAAGAATACGCCCTACAAGTTAAGCGCACTCTTTTAGACGACGGGTTTAATTTAGGCGAGATTATCGCCCATCTAAAACCCTTGTTTTTATCCCAAAACACCCTAATCACGTTTAGTAAAAAGCAACTTAACCATTTATTATATAGCACGCATGGAATTACTCTTAAATGCAAGATAGAAGACCTTTCACTTATAAAATATCTAGCCGATTTTGGTGGAAAAGAAGAAACGCTAGCCGAGGTTCTAGCCCAATACGACGGAGACCAAAAATCGCCTGCATTTTCTTTATATAACGTTTATCTTCAACTTAAGGATAAACTTATTAAAGAGAATATGCAAGACCTTTATTACAACGTGGAACTTCCACTTGCCGACGTATTATTCGATATGGAAATTAACGGCTTTAAAATTGACAAGGAAGCACTTTCAATAGCAGGCGAAAAGTTCAAAAATGAAATTACCCTTTTAGAAAACCAAATTAGAAGCATTGCCGACGAGCCTAACCTTAACGTAAACTCGCCAAAGCAACTAGGTGAAGTGTTGTTTGAAAAACTAAAAGTGGGAAAAGGTAAAAAGACTAAGACTGGCTACTCTACGAGCGCAGAAGTATTAGAAAATCTCGACACCGATAACCCCATTGTTTCACTCATACTTCAATTTAGAAAATTACAAAAAATTTATTCGACTTATATCGAGGGATTCAAACCGTTAATTGATAAAACGACGGGACTAATTCACACCTCGTTTAACCAAACTGTTACGGCAACGGGCAGACTTTCTTCAAGCGAACCTAACCTACAAAATATCCCAGTTAGAGACGATTTAGGTAAGGAACTTAGGAAGTTCTTCGTAAGTCGCCACCCTGACGGCGTGCTAATAGGTGCAGATTATTCGCAAATAGAACTTCGATTGCTTGCAGAATTCTCTAAAGCAAAAGGATTAGTTAAAGCATATCAAGAGGGTGAAGATATTCACACGGCAACGGCTAGCAAGGTTTTTGGCGTTAGTGTAAAAGAGGTAACCTCTCAAATGCGCAGTAGTGCAAAAGCCGTTAACTTTGGCATAATCTACGGAATGAGCGAATACGGCTTAGCAAAAAACATTAAGGTTTCACCTGCCGAGGCTAGAAAATATATAAGCGCATACTTTAACGAATACCCAGAGGTTAAAGAATATATGAATAAAAACGTTGATTTCGCTAGACAAAACGGCTATGCAACCACCATTTTAGGTAGAAGAAGATATATTAGTGAGATTAATTCAACCAACCATATGCTAAAATCTTTTGGGGAGAGAGTTGCAATGAACATGCCACTTCAAGGTAGCAGCGCAGACATTATAAAACTCGCAATGCTAGGCGTGGATAAAAGGCTAAAAGAAGAACAATTAAGTTCAAAACTTATTTTAACCGTGCATGACGAACTTATAATAGACGCAACCAAAGACGAGGCTAAAAAAGTGGAAAAAATACTACAACAAGAGATGGAAAACGCCGTTAAACTATCCGTTCCACTAACCGTTTCGGTTGGCAAGGGCAAAACGTGGTTCGACGCAAAGTAGGTTTTTATGAAAGACAATTATTTAATCGCCGTAACGGGTGGAATAGGAAGTGGAAAATCTATGGTTTTATCTATAATACAAGACCTAGGATACCCTACGCTTTCTTGCGACCAAGTTACCGACCAAGTTTATAAAAAACGCCAAGTAAAAAGCCGTTTAGCAAAAATGTTTCCTAACGCAAAGACGGGTAGGCTTTTTATAAAAATAAACAAAAAAATTATCGCCAAAGAAGTTTTTTCGTCTAAGAAAGAACTTAAGCAGTTGACTGATTTTTTAACCCCTATCATCTTAAAGAAAACGCTAAAAAAAGCAAGAAAAATTCAGGGAAAAGTGTTTGTAGAAGTTCCACTGCTTTTCGAGTGCAAAGCTCAAGATAAATTCGATAAAATTATCGTTGTTAAAAGGGATTTAGAAAAAAGAATTGAAAGCGTTATGAAACGCTCTAATCTAACTAAAACACAGGTTATAGAAAGGATAAATTCTCAGTTCGACTACGACGGCGCAGACCTTTCTTCCTACCAAGTTTTAGTAAACGACGGCGATATAAAATCACTAGAAGAAAAGGTTAAAAATTTAATCTAACAACTGAAAAAGGATAGCGATTGCTATCCTTTTTTTATTACATTAATAATTGACCTTCAGTCGATTCGATAACCTTAAACATTTCTACTTGTTTACCAGTAATAGCATCTACGTATACGTAGTAAGTGCTACCGTTGTAATCACCGGAAAATTCGTAACAAAGTTTTTCAGCTTTCGTTCCTATCGGCACGATACAAATTCGGCTTGAAGTTACTTCCATGTCGTTAGATATTTTTTCCTTTGCTTCGTCTTTTGAAAGGCTTGCCTTTTGCATTTGTCTATCGGTGTGGTTAATATAATACGACGAGGCTTCTAAACCGATTACCATATTGGTTTCAGCACACACTCTAACCTTAATTAAGTCGCTATAGACTATTACGCCGTCTTTTTCGTAAGCAAAGTTGATGGTGTATAAATTGTTTGAAAGATTTATCCAAACGGGTTTCATACTCGTTACGCCTGTTTTTTCTAAAAATTCAGTTGCTACTTTTATAGCGTCTTCTTGTTGATAATTAACCTCTTTACAACTGCCTGCATAAGCAAACATAATTAGTTTTCCACCGTTTTTGCTTATTTGGGCGTAAAGATTTTCTCCCTTAACTTCGGCTTCAACGTTAAAAGTTTCTATAATAGCCGTCGTTTCGCCTACTCTCTTTACCTTTTTTACGCCGTAATCGGCAAAAATCTCGTTGAACTTATCCTCTGCAACTGCACCGTTTATGGTATCTTTCGGTAGACCTTTTATTTCCTTTCTGTTAATTCCGTCTGAAAATGGTCCGTCGTAAATAAGTTCAGGATATTCAACCGACAAGTTTTGTAACTCGTTAAAACCTTTTACTATTGCGTTACCTTTTCCTGCCTCGTTTAAGGTTGAAAAGGAAAAGTCGCTTCCCATTTTCGCCACTACGCCTTGTAGATTTTGCTTAAACGTTAGGTTTGCCTCGTAAAGCGCCCTCAAATTTTCTCTATCCTCGTAAGAAACACCTTCGCCGTCTATAATTTTCTTATTTAAATACTTTGCATAGTCTCCTATTTGGTTAACTAATTTAGTGGTATAAAACTTGTTTTCATCTTTAAGTGGAAGTAGCCCTAAATCGCTTTCACAAAGTTCGCTTTCCACGGCAATATCTAGAAGATATTTTTGAATTGCCCCCTCGTCTTTGGTTGCTAAAACCTTAGAAAGGTTGAGGTCAATATTGTCAACTTGCTCCACCGTGTCGTAAAAAGATTTGGCGTATGCGTTTTCCATAACGACGTCTGCCTCTTGTGGAATGAGATAAGTTAAGGTTAAAGCAGTTGCAAGTGCAATAGTAGAAATGCCTAAACAAATTACTGCAATTAACCAACCTTTTCTTCCTCTTGAAGCACCCCTGCCGTCGCCGTTAGAATGCGCTTTTCGTTGTTTGAGATTCTCTCTCTTTTCCATTCTAGCCTTTTGTCTTAATCTTTTTAAGGTGGCTCGCTCCTCTGCCGATTTTTCCTTTAACATTCTCTTCCTTTCTTGTTCGGCACTTTTTTGCTCTTGCTTTACGGCAAGCGCTTGTTGCTTTTGTTGTTCTTTAATTCTTTGTTTTTCCGTTTTGTCCTTGTCTTCTTGAGCCTTAGCGCGCTCTTTTTCTAAGGCGTGTTCTATGCGAACTTGCGCTTTTTGTTCTTCGGTTAAAGATTGCCACTTATCGCTAGATATCTTTTCAACCTTTTCTATTGCGCTGTTTCTCTTTTCTTCCATAATACCTCCTTAAACTGCAAAGACGTGGTTACCTATGGTAACGGTAGTCTTTCTAGTAAATATCCATTGGCTAGTTGCCGTTGCAGGATTGTAATAGTATATTGCACCGTATGATGGGTCCCAACCGTTCATTGCGTCTTGCGCTGCCTTTCTTGCCGTTGCATTTGGCGTTAGATTTATTTGTCCGTCGTCTACTGCCGTGAATGCGTATTTTTGATAAATTACCCCACTCATTGTGTTAGGGAACGAAGAACTTCTAATTCTATTCATAACGACTGCACCTACGGCAACTTGTCCCACGTAACTTTCTCCTCTAGCCTCTCCATAAATAAGCCTTGCTAAAAGTTCTAGGTCTGCGTTAGAATATTGACCTTGCCCCGAAGAACTACTTCCTGCACTAATACCAGCAGCAGCAAGAGTTTTAGGACCTGCTATTCCATCTACCGTTAGTTTGTTTTTCCGTTGAAAGTATTTAACGGCTTCTACCGTTTGGTTACCGTAAATACCGTCTACCGAGCCTTTGTAATATCCCCAATTCTTTAACTTTTGTTGAAGAGTTTTTACCGTCGCACCAGTGCTTCCTTTTTTTAGTATCGTGGCTGCGTATACACTTTGTGAATTTTCAAAGGTATTTAGAGTAAAACCCGTTGCGCCTACGATACAAAAACACATTCCCAACGCTAGCGTGAGAATGGTTATCATTTTAAATATTTTCTTCATTCATCTTCCTCCTATCGGTTTTTCTTAAAATCGTTTATAATCTCTAAAATTTTGCTTTTGTATATGTATTGATTGTGCCCTTCTCCCGTAAAGCAAAGGGGTGGATAGACCACACACCACCAATTATCCCCTTTTGCGCTACCAAGTTCTAGAATAAGTGCGTCGTATATCCCTTGTTCTAAAGTATAATCTTGGTAAACTCTTGTGGGAAATTCTTCCCTTGCAAGTTTTGCCCTACAGGTGTAATCAAAGCCATTCTCCCTTAACACGCCGTTCGCAACCTTTTCTATCTCGTTTAAATTGCCCTTTAGCATTTTCTTGGCTTGTTCCTTAGTTTTAACGCTTGCGATATGTGGCGTTAGGTATTCAACCACGGCATCTTTGACTTTATATTTTATTTCTTGGTCCTCTTGGGAATTAGATTCTGCCCTTACGTGAATGCGTAAATATTCGGTGTTAACCTGAGATTTATTAAGGTAAACACCTACTGCAGACAATACTATTATGAAACAAACCAAAAAACTTATACTTAAACTCTTCATTTTTTCCGTCTCCTTATTGATGAAAAGTTTATTGACACATACTTTAATTTTTATACCTTAACGAAAAAATAAAAACGACGGAACAGTCGTTTCCGTCGTTTACCTTTACTTTGTTTTTGTTTTTATTAATTTTGTTTTAACCTTTGGTAAAAGGTTTTTATAGGCTTTGTTTCTTGCCCTTCTAGTTTTATAAACCCCAACCGTTACGCTACCACTACCCGTCATAAAGCAATCGCCTTGCTCTTTTAACAGGTTTAGGTTTTGCTCTATTTCTCCACAAATCGTTTTTGCAGGAATATATAAATCGTTTTTAAGGTTTGATACAAATTCTTGGAAGTTTCGATTTATTAAACTTTCCACGGCGTTGTCGGTTAGGCTATCGAAAGTTTTTCCAAGCTTGTCAAATTCTTTATAGCACTCGCCAGCCGTAACGCTAGAATTTGCAGTTAATAGTAATAGGTAAAGGTTTAACCTTGCGTTTATATGGCTAACCATCTCGCCTCTTCCCTCTAAAACGGCTAATCCTCCGTCTAGCATATACGCCGTGTCGCTACCTAAGAGGTTTGCTAGTGGCGTTATGTCTTGCTCTATTTTATAAAGTTTTTTCATTCCCTTAAGGACGGCGCAAATATCGGCAGACGAGCCACCCAATCCACCTCCTAACGGAATTCTCTTCTTTATAACTATATCCACGCCTAAGGTGTTAAAGGTCTCCATAAAGAGTTTTGCGCTTTTATATGCGTTGTTTTTCTCTAACGGACAGTCGACCGTTATTCCCTCTTGAGTTAGCGTAATATTTTTATCCTTTCGTTTTTTAATAATTACGCTATCTCCTAAAGAGAGTGTGGAAACTAAAGACTTTATATTATGAAAGCCTTCATTGGTCCCTAAAATATCGAGGGTAAAATTCACCTTGGCAGGTGCAAAAATTTTTACTTTGTTCATTAGTTTTTCCTTTATAGTTTATTACAAACGGCAAATTAGTAGCGAGAGCTTTCGCACCCTCTTCTGTAAACCACGATTCTTTCCTTTCCTGAAAGAGGAAATTGTAAATCTTGGTTTGTTGCTAGAAGGGTTTCTGGAGAAAGGTTTAATCGCTTTGCGAGCGACCATAACTCTTCGCCCTCGTATGGGATATAAACGCTTATAGCGTGCGCATTGGCTTGCTTTTCGCCAACGGCCTTTATACTTTTCACGAGTGAAACCTTACACTTTTCGTTTGGATAAGCAGTAAATAAAGCCTCGGCTGACATCTCGATTTCAGTGTTGGAAATTAGCCTTGCCCTAACCCTATGACTAAGCGCTTTAACCGAATATTCACACTCGCACTCACATCTAGTGTCAAGTAAGGTTTCAAACGGACTTTCTAGTTTTCTAGAAAATACTTGATTTTCGCTATCCTTAAATAGGCAATTTAAAGATAATACGCCTGCAACTTTTAACCCCTCTTCAATGCAGTCCACCGATAGAATTTCTATCTTTTCGCCCAGACAACAAGCGAGCGTCGTGCCTACGGGTAGCGAATCGGTTGAAGCAGTTAGGGTAAGTTGCTTGGTTGCGCTTCTTTGGTCGCAAGGACGGTGGAAGTGGTGTTCTTCCTTTTCGATTTCAACGTTTTGCGTGGTGCTAAAAGCGTCTTCTATAACGTTTAGATTTTCGGTATAGAAAGCCTCGCCTGATAATAGCAAGTTTACACTAACTTTTATAAGTGTGTTAGAGTTAACTTGGTCGACCGAAATATCCGTTTTAAATAGTTTCTCTTGAGCAAACGCCGTTGCACTCATTGACGGCATAGCGTCTTCGCATTCTATCTCTGCTCTAAACGGTAAAATTCTTTCTTCCCTTATTATATCGTTTTTCTCTTTAGATTGCAACATTATTGCTGAAAACAATACTTCTCCGTCGACGATAATCGAACCTACGCCACATTGAACTGCAGTAATAAGGGGCAATGCTCGTTGGCTTAACACTTCCTCTATTTTATAATTAATTTCAAAATCTTCTTCTAAAGGATAAACGCTTTCTCTTTGACCGTAACTTTTGCAGAATTGTCTTTCTCTAGAATCCACTATAAGATTATCGCTAGCAGATAAAATACTTATTTTTTTGTTTTCAACAACGTTTGCCTCAACGCCCACGTATCCAATAATGGTAAGTCTAATACCTGAAACGTCAGGTTCGATTTTGTCAAGACAAGACTGAATTTGCGCTCTAGCGTTTTGTTCGCCTCCGTGTTTAATCTGTCCTTTAAATTCTGCACCACACTCACACTTACTTAGGCCACCTTCTGCGTCTTTGTAACAAACGAAAAAGGTTACTTTCCCCTCAAAACAAATATCCTTTTCAGTTATCGTGTAACCCGTTACAGCGCTCCTTGCAGTAACGTTTAGTATTTTACCAACTAAGGCTGACGGAACTTCGGTTTTACATTCAACCTTTACGATTTCTTTATAAACTCCCTTTTGTTGAGATAAATATACGTCCTCAAACGTAGGCTCAAATGGCATAATGTTTCCCCCTTAACTTCGTATTCATTACAAATATATACTTCCAAAGCCTTTTTTATGACAACAAAAAACGGAAAGATTATTCTTCCCGTTATAAATAGTTTAATTGTTCTTGTATTTTCTTGACCTTTACCCTTCCACACATAAACTCCGAGTAAGAGTAAGAAGTTCTTCCATTGTAATCTTTATCCATTGGCGAAACGGTAAATAGCGCAGGGTATACGCCGTTTATCTTTGCCATGAATTTTACGAACTTGTTTCTTCCTAATGCAAGGGTTACTTCTACAGACTGTTCTTTCAGTCTTGCAATTTGAGTTTTTACCTGACTTAACGATATATTACTTTTTATCATAGTAAGTAAGGTATTCCCCTAAAGATAATTTTTATACCTTAAAAATCGTCTTCTTCGTCTTCGCCCTCTTCTTCCTCTTCGTCGGTGTCCTCGAAGTCGGCCTCGTCTACGTCGTAATTAAAGTCGTCAGGCTCAACGCTTTCGTGAATTTCAATCTCTTCTTCCTCTTCGTCGTCGAAAAGTTCTTCGCCCTCTTCTTCGGCTAGTTTTGCAAGAGAAAGCATTTCTTCGCTGTCAGCCTCTTCTTCCGGTTCTTCGTCGTCTAGATATTCTTTCCACGATTCGTCGTCTAAATCGTTCTTCTCTTCTTCGTATTGACTGAGTTTTGCGCATTGGCGACAAATCGTTTGACCTGGCTTAAGATAATTTTGGTGGCACTTTGGACATAAATCTAACATTTCTTGTTCGTCGTCTTCATCAACGGCAAAAACTAATTGTGGACCTTTTTTTAATTCAGCCTTACAAACGTCGCAGTATTCTTCACCTTCTTGAATATAGTTAAGTTCACATCTTGGGCATATAACGTATTTTGGCATTTCTTTTCTCCGTATATATCATATATATTTGTTTTTAGTGGCGTATGTTACTGTTTATAATCGCCCTATATTATATCCATATATATTGCTTTTGTAAACTGTTTTTTTCAATTTTTTTAAATTTATACCTTTTTCCGTCGCCCTTATTGGCTAGTTTCGCTTTATCCCCCTTTCTTTTTTCCCTAGCATTAAAGTAAAAAACCACGACTTTCCGTCGTGGTTTTCTTTAAACTTTCTCTAGCAACATCTTATCTGCAACTAATGCGATAAACTCACCGTTGGTAGGTTTTTCGCTTCCCATAAACGCTCTAACGCCTAAAATATTATTAATGTTATCAATTCTTCCTCTATTCCAAGCGACTTCTATAGCGTGGCGAATAGCACGCTCTACCTTGCTTGCCGAAGTGTTATACTTTTCTCCAATAGACGGATAAAGTTTTTTAGTTATATTATTTATAACGTCGGGGTCTTCCACAGCCATCTTGACACCCTCTCTTAAAAAGGAATAACCTTTGATATGTGGAGGAATACCAACGTTAATAAATATTTTACTTATCTTTTCTTCTAAAGTTATCCTATGTAGTCCCTTGGCGTCTGCATTATTGTTAAACCTATCTTTACCCTCCATAATACCAATTAGTCTTTGTTTTAACACCGAAAAATCATATGGCTTTGCCATAAAATAGTTTGCCCCTGCACCCATAACCTCTAAGATAACCTCTTCACAAGATAAAGCGCTAAGAACAATAATCTTAACGTCTTGGCTAATTTCCCTTACTTTGTTTATCACTAGCAATCCGTCGTATCCTCGCAAAACTAAGTCGGTAATAAAAATTTGAGGTTTTCTTTCGGCAACTTCTGTAATTGCCTTTATTCCGTCGGTTGACGCTCCAACAACACTAAACTCTTCGCTTTGGCTAAATTCCTTTAACAATACGTCGTTCGACTCTTTTGTGTCTTGCAATAAATATACGGTTTGTTTTTGCATAATTAACTCCTTTTTTTGTCTTTATGCTTTTATTTTACATAATTTTTCAAAAAAAGGCAAGTTATTTTTGTTCAAAATTTTGTCTAATTTTGTCGATTTTGTTTAAAACTGTAATTATTTGTAAATTCCTTGCTAATTTTATATAAAAAACCTTTTTCTATTAAAGGAAAAAGGTTTTTGTTCAAAATTAATTTTCAATTTTTTTGTTTGCTAGTTTTCTTCAAGACCGACGCTTGAAAGCAGGTCTCTTGCAGACGCTAATTCTTGCTTTTTCACACTCGTTAAAACTGCCAATTCGCTTCTGCCCGTTTTGCTTCTTGAGCCGAACAGAAAGGAAAACCATCTTACTACTTGGTAAAATGGGAATAGCCATTTGTGCTTATTTAGAACTGGATATATTCTCTTTAGTTTCCTGTATGGCAAGAACATTCTTGAGAAAAAGTATCTAGTCTTAGAGCCTTTTTTTACGTTCGCTATCACTACGCCCTTTTCACGAGAACCGTATGCCCCACCACTTATTAGATAATTTGAAACGGTTATTACGTCGAGACTTGGCTCCTTGCCTTCAAACCAAAAACACTTTAGTTGATTAAGCGTTTTGTAAAACTTTAATAACTTGCCTTTATTCAGCAATTCATTAAGTTTTTGCTCGTCAAACTCTAGTTTGTTTTCCAAAACGAACAAGTCCATAGCCGGTTTAATCCCACATCCACCACCAAGAAAATGGTGGGCAGCATGAGCCGTTAAATAAAACATAACGAATTCGTTAGTCAACCGATATTCGCTAGTTTGACCTGCAACGCTTGCGTAATCCCACGCATTCATCAGTATAGCGTCTGCGCATTGAAGCCCTTCCTTTAAAGAGAAATGTATTTCAATCTTAACCTTTGATTGGCTTTCAAAACCCATATCGTGAAAAGTTGCAGTTTTGGGCGCTTTATAACTTAATCTATCAACAAGCAAACGCTTTACTTTTTCAAAATCTTTTTCGTCAACCAATAGGTCCACGTCGTAACTAGTTCTAAGAACGTTTTCGGGATAATGACCCTTTATTACGGCGCCTTTTAGAGGAATAAATTTTATCTCCTCAGTTTTGAACAATTCTCTAACTCTCTCGTATTCGTAATGCTGATTTTCCAAACGATAAACTGCCAGCATTCTTTCTTTATCAAAAAGTTTATAGAGGTCGCTTTCCAAAGAGATAAGGTTTAATTTTACAAGCGCATATCCAACAAGGTGCGCTAAGTCGTGAATTTTGGCAAGGTTAAACAAGTCGCTCACCTGCTCTTGCGTTAAGGTTGTTCTAAGTTCGTCAACCTCTTCTCGGGTAGGCTTTATTGCACCAAGCTCTTCTCGGAGCAGATAAAATAAAAGTTCTTCAGTTTTCATTCTCTACTCCTTTAGAAGATTTTAGGCTTTTTGCTTTTTAAGGTCAGCCACTACCTTATCGGTAATTTCTTTTACCATATTTTTGTTTTCTATAAACTTTTCAGTATCCCAATAGCAAACCTGATTTTCGTAAACCTTTAGGTCTTTGAGTCCCTCGCAGAAGGTTTTTTCTATTTCAATTGGGTTGGTAATTTTTTGAGTATTGCAAAAACTTCTAGATAAAATCGCCCTAGTCGAGCCAAGCCTATAATGTTCTGCTATTATCATTTCTGCCCGAATAGCACCTGAGCCGAGTTTGGCTATTCCACCAAAGCCGTAAGGTATCTTTTTGGCTTTTATTTTAGCGCAGAGTTTTTCGACCGTGCCGTTTGCTAGAAGTTCAAACATGAAGTTTAAACCATAACTTAAGTGCAAATCGTTTAATCCAATGTGCATTTCGTCTGGAAGCGCCTCTTCTAGAACGCTATCGAGAATTTCAACCCCCTCTTTGGTTTCTAAAAGCAGAACGGTCTTACACCTATGATTTACTGCGCATAGAAAACTTTTAACTTCGTCAAGAGTTTTCCACATAGGTAGCATTATTATCTCAGCCCCTGCATTAATAACCTTTTCGATTTCTTCCTTCGAGCCTTCGTTCCAAGGGTTTATTCTTACCATAAGTTTTGAAGTCGTCAAAAGTTTTGAGATTTTCTCGACGTCTTGAACGGTGTGATGAGATTTTACACCGTCCACGTTCTTTTGCCTCTCTTCTTTGCCTAACGTTTCCAGGTCAATCCAAACACGGTCTACCCCTTGCCTTTCAGCAATCAACGCCACCTCTGGGTCGTTGGTTATATACATTAGTTCTAAAGCCATTTTCTTTAAATCACCCTCATATATTAAATACTCGCACCATCTCTATTTAACCTAAAATTTTGGTGCGTATGAATGTTCTAATTGATTATAGCATAATTTTTATGTATTTTCAAGGTAAAATTTCAGCTATTATTTGACGAGTCAAATTATGATGGGCTAAATGTCTTCAACTACTAAAAATGTTCCACTAATCTCTTTGGTTTTTTAATAAGTCTATTACGAGCATTTTATCAATGAATCCTTATAAAAACACAGGTAAAAAGTTTTTTGCTACAAAAAACACTCGTCTTGCGACGAGTGTTTTAGTTTAAAATTAGCTATTATAGTAAACCGATTAAACCACTTAAAGCAGCGATAACTACGAATAAGGTGGTTGCTACGGTTGACATCATCTTAATGAAAATATCAAGAGCAACGCCTACAACGTCTTTACGAGTGTCGCCAATGGTGTCGCCGGTAACGGCAGCCTTATGAGCGGCAGAGCCTTTTCCGTGGCCTTCTAACTTGCCTTGTTCGATAAACTTCTTGGCGTTGTCGAATGCACCACCAGAGTTACCCATGAAGATAGCACGTGGAATAGCAACAACTGTTGCACCAAGTAGAATACCAAGAACGAAGTCTAGACCAAATACTGCACCACCAATTAGTGGAACTGCTAGAGCAATGATTGATGGGAATAACATTCTCTTTAATGCTGAAGAGGTTGCAAGACGAACTAATTCATTGTAATCAGGGTCTTTTTCGCCAGCTAAAATAGCAGGGTCAGAAAGTTGTCTGTCGCCAACGTGTGCAAGTTCTTTGGCAGAACGAATGGTGTTGTCGGTAAGCATAGCAGAGAAGAATTCGATTAGCGCACCACCAATGATTAAGCCTGCAACAACAGTGATTAACGACATACCTGCGAAAGTAGGTGGGTCAAGCGCTGGGATAGCAGCGTAGTTGTTGATGAATGCAACGATAAGTGAAACGGTTGCGAACGCTGCAGAGCCGATTGCAAAGCCTTTACCGATAGCAGCAGTGGTGTTACCAACAGAGTCTAGTTTGTCGGTGATTACACGAACTTCTGGTGCTAAGTGGCAAGATTCTGCTAAGCCACCAGCGTTGTCTGCGATAGGACCGAATGCGTCGATTGAAACGGTTGTTCCAACGAATGAAAGCATACCGAGAGATGCGATTGCGATTCCGTAGTAGCCACCAAGTAAACCAGAAAGCAATAATGAAATTGCAATGATTGAAATTGGATATAAGCAAGAACGTGAACCAACAGCGTCGCCCTTTGTAACTAGGAATGCTTCGCCTTCTGCTGAATATTCAGCGATTTGTTTGGTAGGACTAAATTTATCGCTAGTGTAGTATTCGGTGATAGAACCGATAGCAACACCACTGATGATACCAAGGATTGCGCAAACCCAAGGAGATACCCAACCAATTTTGAAGTCCATAGCTTCTTTCAAGGTTTCAGTGCCAACTTTGCCGAAAGCGAAGTAAGCAGCAAGACCACAAGTTAAAACTGAAATACCAGCAGATATGTAAGTTGCAAGGTTAAGTTCTTTAGAAGGGTCGTCACCCATTTTCTTAATTTGAGCGTATGCTAAACCAATGATACAGCCAAGTAAGCCACCACCAGCAACAACTAGTGGGAATACGTATGCTGAAGTAAAGAGACTAACAGTCATAAACTTTACTATCTCTAAGTCAGACAAGAAACTGATAGCAACGATAATCGATGCAGACATGGTTGCAACGAAACTTTCTAGAAGGTCTGAACAGTTACCAGCGATATCGTTAACGTTGTCGCCGATAAAGTCTGCGATTACGTTTGGAACACGGCTATCGTCTTCTGGAAGGTCATTACGGATTTTACCTAAAATGTCGGCAGAAATGTCGGCAGCCTTGGTAAAGTTACCACCAGCAACACGGTTAAACATAGCAACGGTAGAACAACCTAGTGAATAAGAAGTAATTCTCATAACAGAGGTGTTAGTTAACAACTTATCGATAACGACAATACCACATCCTTGATAGGTTTGAATACCTGCGCCAGATAAAGTTGCGATTTCGGTTTGAGGACCAACACCACTAACGATAACTACTAACAAGAGACCAAGTAAACCCATTGCTTGAACTGAAAGACCACTAATAGAACCACCACCAAGGGCAACCTTTACGGTTTTGCCGATTGAAAGGCTTTCTTTAGCAACGTTTGCAGTTCTAACGTTAGCATAGGTAGCACTTTTCATACCTAAGATACAAACGACACTACTCATTAAAGCGCCTAGAATATAGGTTAAGCCACTGAACTTCTCAATAAATAAAGAAAGTGCCGTTGCAATAACTAAAATAACTATGCCGATTGTAGTAAATTCCTTTTTAAGGAAAACTCCTGCGCCTTCACGAATGATTGCGCTCATTTTTACCATACGCTCGTTGCCTTCTTTTAACTTCTTGATGGTTACGTAGTTGTAAACAACGTAAACAAGAGCCAAGACGCAAATTCCAAGCATGGCAAATAACCACACCTTACTCATAAAAATACTCCTTCTATGTTATTAGTATAGGTAGCCCAACTGCCACCAGTATAGATTTTACCACAAACTTTTATAAAAGTAAATAGCATTTTTAGACAAAATTATTATATTTTATGACATTATTATGTATATTTTATAAGCATGAAAAAATGTGCGTTTTTGCTTTTAATTTTTATTATTTCATTTTGCTTATGTTACTTAAAATCGTTAACACAAAAACCACTATGAATACAATGGCTAGCACTCATCTCTCCTCCGTTTTTCTTTTAGCATATCACTTAAAAATGACAGATTTCGTCATATTATACATATTATTTAAATTAAGAAATGATACGAACTAAAGAATTAGACCCTATTTCGTAACAATAACCAAAAGAAAAACACCCATTACAATGAGTGTTTTCTTTTTGGTTGCGGGGGCGCTAGTTTAATTGAACTATTTTCTTACAAATGGTCTATCGGCGTAATTTTAAGTTTGTAAACCATAATCATAAAAGGCGAGAAAATTCTCGCCTTTTACTCTACACCCTTTATGAATTATAGTCGTAAGGAATTTTATTCTTCCTTTCGCCTTTTAAGTTTACTATATATCCGTCTTCCACCTTGCACCACCAATTAGGGTCATGTCCTGGTAAATCTTCTAAAATATCTGCATCAGTCATATTAGAACTTTTTACAATTTCTAAATCACTTACGTGTATCATAATTTCAGCATAGTCACTTCCATCTTTATTACTAAAAACAACTTCATATTCATCATTACGAAGCCACGCAAAAATAATTGTGCCTATCGCTCCTTTTTAACGCCTTCACTTTCATATTTATCTTTTAAAACCTTTACTTCGTCTAGCCATTTCATAATCTTTTCTCCTTAATCTTTTATTAACGGTGTTGCTATTTTTATCTTTCCAAACGGCCACGCTACACAACCAACATGACAATTAAACTTTTCTTTTGCTATAGAAAACTATTTTAATATTTTTTTATTTGATTTTCCGATAGCGATAAAGTATAGTGCCCCTTGTCGGTGTAAAATTCAACGCCTATATTTTCTCCGTGAACATATACAACTTTTCCTTCTGATTTCACACCACATTTATTTAATAAATTAATATCTATGCATTCCACTCTATCTCCAACTAAAAACAATTCATTCTCATTTTTTTTTATCACTTATAAATGTGTCGTAATTTTGTTGTTGATTTTCAGTTTCATATACTCTTTCTGGCAAAGACTTAGAATGTGATACAAAAAGCAAACCAAATGCTGGTGCAAAAATTAAGTATGCAATAAACAAAACTATTAACTTTATAGTTTCTTTTACATCGTATATAAGAAAACCCTTAGCTATAATGACAGAAATAAAATATATAGCACCTATAAAAACGGCTATCAATTCAATTATTCCTAAAATTAAAAAATATTTTTTCATTTTTCTCCCTTTTGTTTATTGCTTTTTTATTTATTATAACATTTTTTTATATTTAAAACAATAGAAAAAGACCATCACTTAACCTATGTGGTTCAATTGATAGTCTAGTGGTTGCGGGGGGTGAACTAGCAGAGCCGTAAAGATAAAAACGTTAGAAAAAACTCTAACGCTTTTATTGTGTTTAATTGATAACTGCAAATTATCAACGCCACGTCAACAACTAAAATCCAAGTTCTTGTTTGCACTCAACGAATGCTTTTACACATTTGTCAATGTCTTCTTTGCTGTGCCCTGCAGACATTTGCGTTCTTATTCTCGCCTTGTCTTTAGGTACAACCGGATAGAAAAATCCCGTAACGTAAATACCTTTTTCTAACATTTTTTCGGCAACCTTTTGACTTAGTACCGCATCGTATAGCATTACCGGAACTATTGCGTGGTCTTTACCGGCAAGGGTAAAACCATTTTTTTCCATCTCGCTGCGGAAATATTTGGCGTTATCCATAACTTTTTTGCAAAGTGAATTATCAGCGCTTATCATTTCTAAAACTTTAATAGTTGTAGCACAGATTGCGGGTGCAATGGTATTGCTGAATAGATACGGCCTACTTCTTTGACGAAGAAGTGCAATTATCTCTTTTCTGCCACTAGTAAAGCCACCACTAGCCCCGCCAAGAGCCTTGCCGAAAGTTCCCGTTATTACGTCTACTCTACCTTGAACGCCACAATATTCTGCCGTTCCCCTACCCGTTTCTCCAACGAAGCCTGTTGCGTGGCTATCGTCAACCACAACTAACGCCCCGTATTTTTCGGCAAGGTCGCAAACGCCTTTTAGGTTGGCAATAATGCCGTCCATAGAAAACACGCCGTCAGTAACGATAACCTTTTGCTTTGCGCCGTTTTGGTCGGCTTCGATAAGTTTTGCTTCTAGGTCAGCCATATCGTTATTTTTATAACGGTATTTAGTAGCCTTGGCAAGACGCACCCCGTCAATTATACTTGCGTGGTTAAGTTCGTCGGAAATAATGGCGTCTTCTTTGGTGGTAATGGTTTCAAAAAGACCGCCGTTAGCGTCGAAACAACTGCTATATAAAATAGTATCTTCCGTGCCCAAAAAGTTTGAAATAGCGTTTTCTAAATCTTTGTGCACGCTTTGAGTTCCACATATAAAACGCACGCTAGAAAGCCCATAGCCATACTTGTCGTAACTTTCCATAGCAACTCTTTTTAACGTGGCGTCGTTAGATAAGCCAAGATAGTTGTTTGCGCAAAAGTTAAGCACACCGCCAGCCTTAGTGGTGTCTATTTTACTACCTTGTGGAGTAGTAATTATACGTTCTTCTTTCCAAAGACCGCTTTGTTCAATCTCGTCTAAAATGTTTTGAAAGTATTTTTTATCAATCATAATTTTTTCTCCTATTTAGTCCAATCTAAAATTACTTTGCCCGATTTGCCACCATGCATTAACTCAAAGCCTTTTTCAAAATCTTTATAGGGCAATTCTGCTGTAATTATTTTAGAAATATCCAAGCCCGATTTCAGCATAGAAGTCATTTTGTGCCAAGTTTCAAAAACTTCTCTACCGTAAATGCCTTGTAGCGTAATCATATTAAAAATCACTTTGTTCCAATTTATAGTGGTGCTGTTGTCTTGTATTCCAAGCATTGCAATTTTTCCACCCATAATCATATTATCTATCATTTCGTTAAAGGCGATAGGGCTTCCACTCATTTCTAAGCCGATATCAAAGCCTTCCAACATACCAATTTGCTTTTGAACGTCTTTCAGCCTTTGATTTTTGGTGTTAACGGTAGTAATCGACGGGCAAACTTGTTTCGCAAGTTCTAAACGGTAATCACTAATATCGGTAAGCACTATGTTCTTTGCGCCCACGTGTCTACAAATAGCCGCCGCCATTATTCCGATAGGCCCTGCACCAGTAATCAAAACGTCTTCACCAATCATTCCAAATTTTAGTGCGGTGTGCGTTGCGTTGCCCAGCGGGTCGAAAATAGAATACAATTTTTCCGGAATCGACTTGGTATCGCAAAGCCAAAGATTGCTTATAGGTATACTTGCGTATTCGGCAAAAATACCGTCCCTGTTTACGCCTACGCCCATTGTGTTTGGGCAAAGATGCTTTCTACCCGCACGGCAGTTACGACACTTACCACAAACTATGTGCCCTTCGCCACTAACGATATCCCCTACCTTAAAAGAATCGGCGTAGCCTTTTATCTCAACTATTTCGCCTACGAACTCGTGCCCAATGGTCAATGGTGGCTTAATAGCATCTTGCGCCCACTGATTCCAATCGTATATATGTACGTCCGTACCGCAGATAGCCGTATAATGAATTTTAACCAGCGCTTCACCAAAATTTATTTTTGGTATTTCTTTTCTTACTAAATCAAGCCCCTTTTCTCTTGCAGGCTTAATAATAGCGTCCATCATCATAATTTTTTCTCCTTGTTTGTCGTTACATTTTCTTCATTTATGTGCACTTTAGGCAGTTTCCAACGATATCTAGTCGCTAAAACTCTTAATAAAATTATAAGCAGTACGCCCGCCGTGGTCGAAATTATGGTGTTTTCAACCCAAATGCGTAAAAAATAGTATAGCGTAGCACCTGACATTGATGCGATAGCGTACACGTGCTTAGTAAAAATACTAGGTGGCGAACGAGTAAAAACGTCACGCAATACGCCACCGCCAACACCCGTCAAAAGTCCCATACCTATAGAAAGTATCACGTTGCCACTAAACCCGTAATTAAAGGCAGTTTCAACACCCATTACGGTAAAAACCGCAAGCCCCACGGCGTCAAAATAGTTGTTAACTGCTTCAATTTTGACCTCAATTAGCCAAAACTTATCCCTTTTAACGTAGGCAAGTATAAAGGTTAAAGTTGCAAATAACACAGAAATTCCTATTAAATAACCGTTATAAAAAATTTTGGGCGGTAAACAACCGGATAAAACGTCTCTAATTATTCCACCGCCTACGGCTGTTATTACGCCCAATACTAGCACCCCAAAAGCATCAAATCTGCTTTTAATTGCAACTAGTGCCCCAGAGATAGAAAACGCTATAATTCCTAAAATTTCCAAACAAAAAAAGACAGAGTCCATGTTTAGCTCCTAAACACAACTTTGTCTTTTCACCTGAAAGATTCTTCGTTATAAAACGAATTGCTTCGTCGGTAGCGCAATCGCCTTCTCCAAAGCGTTGTCCAAAAACGGTCCTTTTACCTGAAAGCATTACTTCTTCGGTGGCACGCCCGTGCTCTCTTCCGCTTTTTTCATCCAACATTTATTAAGTTTATTAAATCAAAGACTTTACTCTCTAACTTATGAAGCATTATATCATAATATTCTGCCAAAATCAATAATTATAATAAAAATATTTTAATTTTTTTGCCACAAAACTTCTTAAATTTCAAAAGCCTGAAAGAACTATAATTCTATTAGGCTTTTTGTTTCTAATTTAATATAAATTTTAATTTGTAAATAGTTTATAACTACAAAAGACAACTGAACACACTGTTCAATTAGGTTGTCATTGGTTGCGGGGAGGGGATTTGTTTCTCTCGAGCCTCCCGATAAATGGTGGGTGTCCACCATTTAGCCCTTCGGGTTAGTTGGTGCTTTGCACCAAAGCATTGCCTTTGGCAAAGCCGGTCCCCCTTTCGCCTATTTGCTTTTGCATAATCACCATCATATTTTGGCGAAAGCAGGCTCATAGATAACGAAAGCCACAAGACTCAAACCCAATCTACAACAATACAAACAAATAAAGGCAACCCTTTTGGATTGCCTATATTTGTTTGGTTGCGGGAGGGGATTTGCTTCTCTCGAGCCTCCCGATAAACAGTGGATGTCCACTGTTTACCCTAAAGGGAAATTTGCTGTGCAAATTTTCTCCTAATTCAAATCCCCTCCCTTTCCCTCGACAAAACAAAAAGAAAAGACAGGTGCTTCGACCTGTCTTTCCTTTTTGGTTGCACGTCCGCAAAACTAATTGAACTATTTTCTTATGAATGGTCAATCGGCGTAATTTTGAGTTTGTAAACCGTAAACATAAAAGGCGAGAACTCTCTCGCCTTTTAACTTGCTAAAAATTAGATACGTATTGCATTTGCTCCAAATAGTTGCTTTTTTCACAACTTTCTGGAGCAAATCTCACTTTCGAAACTTTAAAATTTTTTATTTTTCGAAAGCGATATGAGATATGGGTTTCCCATATGTTTAAGGGCAAAAGAGTGAAGTGTGGCACTTTTCTTTACCTGCTTCGATTTTACCCCATTTTGTGGCAGTTTTTTAATGTTTAACCCATAGGAAATTGTCCACGTTTAGGTACATCTGACCGCTTTTGTAAAAGTTCTTTATTGTTTTGCACTAAATTATTATAATAACATTAAATCACTGAATCGGCTTCATTCTTTGATAAATTCGAGATTGCCAAATCTAAATCTTCTTTAAGTTTGTTATTTTTGAAGTAATAACTATTGCTATAGGCTGCTAATTTTCCATCGTTTTCTCTTCTTTCTATTTCCGCACAAACACACTTTTGTAAAAGCACATACACATCTTCATAAAATTCTATTAACTTAGGTAGGTCCTTTGGCAAATGATTATGTTTTTTCAAATAAAGCTTCTTCATGCCATACAACATGTAATAATCCGAACTTGTTATAAAACTGTATTCCGGTTTGTTATATGTATTATCCAATATGTTTTGTTTAATAATACTATTTCTCTTTTGAATTATTAGTTTAAATAGTTCAAATAAACCTATTATTGTTTCGGCATCTATGGTATCGTTAAAAATTTCATTGTACTTGGATAAAAAGATTTCTCTTTTATTATTTCTAGCTTGAGATGGAAATTCGCAACTATATGCATAAATGCATTGTGCTATTTTCTCCATATCGATGATTTTTTCTTTATCTTTACCTTCAAATTCTTTAGCTTTAATTTGGTAAAAATAACCTTTCTCGTTAGCTAAGGTTTGTAATTTCCTTTGTATCTCATCTACAGATTTAATGTCTCTAGTCGTTACTGCTGTTTGAGAATTAGTATATTCGGCAACTTTTGTTGAAAACTCCTCTTCGTCAGATTCATAAAAACGACATAATATTTTTATATTTTCTAAATTTTCTATATTATCTTGTTTTAATAGATCCAAACATCTAATAGTTTGACCGCCGTTTACAATCTGCATACCTTCAAGAGTTATAGTCTGTTTCACGGCTAAAGGGGATTTTTTTATTTTATCACACAAAATTGTTATTCCATTATTATAGTAAAAAAAGTTGTCGCATTCATCTTCCGTTTTCGCAGTGTTAATAATATTTTTATTTATTGCATTTTTGATACCTTTGAATTTTCTAACATTATCTTTGAGCGCCGCTTCATTTATTAAATCATCTTGAAGTTCTAACAACTCGAATTCCGTTTTCATCCTAAACTCGTTATTCTTAGAAAATAATCTTAATAGCTCTGAAGCATTTACTTGTGCAATAAAGCCTCTACTTATATCAAATTTATCCGATTTAGCTATTATTATTTTACTATTAATTTTTGGTTTATTTTTCTGAATGTGTTTTTCCACCAAATCGTCGCAATTTATCAATATAAATTCCACATCAGGAAATTTATCTTTTAAATTTTTAAAACGTTTATTATCTATACCTGTTGCTCCATTACTACATAAATACACCTTAAAAATTACCTGTTCGCAATTATCATATCTCAGTCCAATTTCTTCTATCAGTGGCTTTTGTTTAACATTGAAAGTATCTATTCTACCAATAGGATCTTCGGTTAAATCTTTTAATGATGATTCTATTTTTGCCAATTCTGTCGTAGGAAAGTTATATGATTTAGCAGTTTCAAAATTTTCCTTAAATTTACAAGAAGCTAAATTTACAACCAACTCATTTTCGTCTGCATCTTGATTTAGGAATAAAATATCTATCCCTCTATCGTCATGGTTATTCCCTTTTATGTTAATAAAATCCGAGTCAGTGATAAATGTCTCCGCTTGATTTGAGTCCAAATCAAACAAGCTTTCACATACAAAAAAATCCAAAGCAACTCCGTTACTAATATTTTTTCTTTTCATTAAATTACTAATATTATCCTTTACCAAGTTAAAATCTATTTTTCTCATATTATATTTCTCCTTTGTTACGTTAACTTCTATTTATCTAAATGTTGAAAATCTTTACGACTTATCGGATTAGATTTAATTATTATGTCGTCAACCATAAATAACCTTGAACTTATTGCTTCACAATCATTAGGATTAAAGAAAACAAAGTTTTCTCCGCCAGGATTTAGAGAACTCTCAAATATTATCCCTTCAAATCCCATATTCATAAAATGCCCCGCTAAATATTGTGTAAAAGCATAATTATGTCCTGCGTAGTGAGGCGTGGAAAACTCGTCGGCAATCAGTCTTAATAAATCAGATAGGCGCGCATCCGTGATTTTGTTAGATTTATATCTTGTTAAATCAGCAAAACGACAATTCTTATTAACCATAAATGTTGCTATTGAAACTATTTCTTCTCTTGTGGGACGAAGTTCATAAACAACTGTTGTCTCGTTGTTACAAGTGTACAAAAAAGAAATACCTTTTGCATTTAACCGACCTTCTGCGGCACAGTTTGGAGATGGAGCACCAGAATTTTCTTTGTTATATCCTTGAAATACTTTTTCGTTTGAATTCACCCATTCTACATACTGATGATTATTAGAAACAATGTCATCTAAATTAAAAATTCTTCCCCTATAAAATTTATCATCTCGACGCACTTCATAAGAAAACAAAGGATTATATTTATAAAGCAAATCTAATAATCCTGTACGGGTAAAGTAGCGATTTTTTTTATTTACCGTTCTTTTCCACCTTATAAATTCATAGTTAAGTTCTGAAAAGTTTCTCATAATGTTTCCTTTGTTATTTTACAGCTTCTTCGACGAGAGCGATTTCTTCGGGGGTTAAATCATAAAGATTATATATAATTTTGTTCATTTCATTTTCTAGAACAACTGTATTTTCGCCTTCTTTTTGGTTTTTTGCAATTTCTTTAGCTAACTGTTCAATACGCAAAACTTTCGAAGCCTCTAATTTTGATTCCTCAATTACGGGAAGTAAAATTAAGGCATGTTTATTGTACTGATACCCCGTTGTCCCCAATTCAATACTAGAAAAAATCTTCTTATATGCAAATTGGAAAAGCATTGAGGAAAGAGTTGCTTGCAAATATAAAAGATTATTTGTTCCTGTAATCATAAAACAAGTTTTATCTATCACATATTTGCCATCATCATAAACAAAATATGCTCCTTGTGTGGTTTCAGGATAAATTAACTTCTCCTTTGAAAAATCATCTAAATAAGCACAATTTCTTAAATTATATGGAGTATCGCCCTTGTCTGTGCGTACCGACAATTGATTATAATACTTGTCTAAATGTTTTTTAATAGCAGGATAATCCTTAATATCTATACGGTTAATATTTTTTTCTTTTATTCCATTATGTATATTTATAAGCCACAAATCTGCAAAATTACAATTATAGCGTTTTATATCTCGCCCTCGAAGCAATGGCTTAATTACTTCTATCGATTTTGAATCTTCTGCAATTAAATTTTCTTTAGTATTGTTGTCAATAATAAATGCTTCATTTAATCCCGTAAGAATCCCTCTATTTATATTCAAATTCCAATTTTGTAAAGGGCATCCTAACTTTTCTATTTTGCTTTTTATAGAATGTTCCAATGAGCTTAGTATAACCCAACTATCACTTGAGTCAAAAGCTATTTTGCAAGAATGGTTAAAAATATAAGAATCAAGGTTATTTCGGCATTCCTCTTTAGCTATGCATGAAATCGTTTTACATGAATTTTTAGATTTTTCAAAAACCAAAATGTTAACGTCAACAGTAGCTGTTTCAAATATTTTTTGTCCAGCAAAATCTATTAATAATAAAGGATTTGTATTATTGGCAAAAAAACTTCTTAATTTTTCTCCATATCCAGCACGCATCCATTTATTGCTTGTTATAAATGATAATGTTCCTTTATTTTTTAATAAACGATAACCTTGCTCATAGAATAAGCAATACAAATCGCCTGTCTTTGTATAAGATTGAAATTTGCATTTTTCATATAAATCGCCTAATTTTATTTTGCCATCTTCAGAAATCGCTTTCTGCAATTGTACATACGGCGGATTACCGATAACAATATCAAAACCGCCTTTGTCTTTGAACACTTTTGCAAAAGCTAACTTCCAAAGGATATAGGGTTTTGACGGCATAACGAAAGAAGATATAAAACGTTCTTTTATATCGTCCGTCATAGTGCAAGAAGCAAATATTACTTGTTGCTGCAACACGTCAATTTCACGCTTTAAGCGATACTTATCGTCGTGATTGTTTGCATAGAAAAGTTCTTTTTGTTTATCAATCAATTTTGTAAGCGTGCTGTCTACTTGGTTTTGGAATAAGTCTGCCATCCAATTAGAATTACTGCTTGCGCCCGTTAAAAGACTATCGTTGAAGAGTTTTACGCCTTCAAATTCGTCAATTAAGCTATTACCACAAAGGATATTGCATTCTAAGTTAGGGAGCGTAGGCGGATTTTTGAACTCGTCGTTATCAGAGTTAATATCAAACTCTACAACAAGCGAAAGCCAAAGTCTAAGTTTGGTAATATCTACGGCAGAAGGCTCTATATCCACGGCAAAGATACTATTTTTCATAGCGTCTTTTTTAAGCATATAAGGGTGGCGAGTATAGTTCCAAAGTTGATGTTTTTGGGCGTTACTCGTCAATTCTCTTGCAAAGTATGCCGTGATATTTTCTCTTGCTTTAACAATTTCGTTTACCATACCCATAGGGAAAGCGCCCGAACCAACGGCAGGGTCTGCAACACGAACGTCTGCTAAAGCATCGTCAATAGCCTTTAGGTTTTTATAAATACTTTCAGGCATAAGCATTTCTGCATAGCCGTCTTTTACTTCTCTTGAACAGTCTTCGTCCTTCATAATTTCGCCGTACAAGATAAAGTCTTTGGTGTCTTCATAAGGCGTGCCAACAGTGTTTACGATATAGTTAATTAAACTTTCTTGGCACATATAGTGAACGATTTCACGCGGAGTATAGAAAGCGCCTTTTGATTTTCTATCCTTAACGTCAAGCAAGTTTTCAAAGATTTTACCAAGCATTTCAGGGTCAACGGCGACTTCTTTTTCGAGTGGCTCGTCTTCGTTCATAGTGAAGTTGTATCTATCGAAAATATCTAAGATACCGTCAGCTTCCCTATCCCCTTTTATACTTGCATTAGAGAAAATTTCATTAGGAATACTGAAATTATTATTCTTCCAATCATAGCCATCAAGCGGTTCAAAAAGACCACCGTTAAGGAAAGGAATACGGCAATGTAATCTTGCGTAATAGTTATCTGCGCCACGCTTTTCGTTAAGTGCTTCGTAGAAAAGTGGTTCAAGATAATATTCAAAGTAATTTCTCTTATATTTATCTGCTTCCTTAAACAAAATTCTAACGAAGTTTTTAGGACCTGTTTCCCAAGGCATACCTTTAATGCGAGAAGCAAAATAGGTTTGTTGTTCTTCGGAAAGCGCACTAATTTCTCCACTTTGACGAACGTAGTTGCCGTCGCTATCCAAAAGGTAGAGTTTTTTCATTATTTCTTTATGTTCGTTATTGCAGTTAAAGAAGGAATTTTTATACTCCCTTTCGCTAATTTTAGGCGGGAAAGCATTTACACCGAGCCAACCTTTCTTTTGAAGGAAGTACATAAATACGATTTGACCCATAAGTTTTTTGGCAAACTGCTCGGTAAACTTAGAAATATCTTCTTCTTTATCGCTTCTTACGCAACGGATAGCTTCGTCAACAAAGGTTTCGTTGTCGGACAAATATTCGTAGAGTTCGATATATTTTTCTTTATACTTTTCAAAGAATTGCTTGGTAACCTTTTCAACGCTAAACGCTTCTTCTAACTTATCAATAGAAGGGTTGAATTTTTCTTCTTCTAAGATAGGATAAAGTTGTTGCATTGCCGTATGGCAAGGCTCGTCCACGCCGAGAAGATAAGAATATCTCTTTGCAGGCGTAAAGTTGGTCTTAATTTTACCTTTAAGGAGTTCATAATCAAGACGAACGAAAGATAATCTCCATCTATTTTCTTTTTCATCTTCCGAATAGAATGCAGCGATTGCGCCGTCATAGCCCATAACTTTAATTCTATCGGCTATGAAGTTTCTTTGTTTGCTTCTCGCTTTTTCTAACGATTTACCTTTTTTAAGTTCCACGGCAAAGATGGCGATTTTGTTGCGCTTTTCGTCAAGATAATCGGCAACGTGATAGTATCCGTTGATATAAAAGGAATATTCGTTCCAATTCCAATAATCGTTGCGCTTTTCGCCGTTTAATAGTTTTGCATCGTTAAAAAATTCGATTATAAACTTTTTATATTGCGTTAAATCAAATTTACTTTGAAAGGTTTGTAATAACAATTCTTGTTTAGTCATGTGTTTAGCCCTCTAAATAGCACGATAATATAACTTGTTTTTTACCCTTACGTTCAATCTTTTTCGTCTTTCTACCATCAAAATATTTCATCGGTATAGCGTCAACGATAAGATGATAAATTTCTATCGGGTCTTCCACGTTTTTAATGTCAGAAACGATTTGTTTTGAAAGTGCTTGCGGAAGTTCGCCATATTCAAGCATAGTTTTTATCTTTTCAATAGTGTTTTCTTCCGTTTCGGTAAACTTTCGGCAAGAGAGTAACGCTTTGAGATAGGTTAAAATCTTTTTATCGTTACCGCTTACAGTCTTACCTTCAGTAGTTTCTAACGTTTCTTGAATCAATTTGTTGTTAAACGCCGACTTATTCGTTGCAAGTTGGTCAAAATATATTTCCTTGATAGGAATTTTAGGCTCGTTTTCACCGCATTTCACGTATTGCATCGTTTCAATAAAGGTAAGTTCTTGCGTTTCTTCGCCAACCGTTTTGAAGAATGCTTTTAACGCGCCTTTTCTAATAAACGAAATCGTACCGTTTCCGCTTACGAGTTTAGCGTTTTTACCTGACTTGCATTTTAACGGTAACTTCTTGATTTTTTCAAAGAGTTCAATATCTTCATCTCTTATCTTTCTAATAAGGGTAAGATATTCAAGTTCAGGGTTTACGTTTTCTTCTTCACCTTCAAGTGAACCCGTTAAGGTTTCATATAATTTGTGAGAAGATACTTGTTCATCTTCGGATAAATACTTAAAGTCTTCACCTAAAATATCGTGGAACGCTTGTAGTTTTTCCATAATTCTATCTTTAAGCGGAAGTTGAGCGTTGGCTTGCGACGTTGGGAAGAAATTGAAAACGTAAATTCTATCAAATTCCGTTCCTACACGGTTGATACGACCTACACGTTGCATTATACGAGTAGGATTCCACGGCAAATCGTAGTTAATAAGCACGTTTGCTCTATGTAAGTTGATACCTTCTGCAAGTACGTCGGTAGTTATCAAAATATCGTATTTATCGTTATTTTTACCCTTGTTTTTAGGGTTATAACTATCTTCAATTTCCTTTTTTAAGTAGTTAGTGCTTTCGCCCGAAAAAACTACTACTCTTGAACCGTAAGTTTGTTTTAATCTTTCACCAATATAGGAAGCGGTTTCTTTCGATTCGGTAAATACTATTTTCTTAGTACCTTGTAAAATAGGGTTTTCTGCTAAATCTTTAATAAATTCTTCTAATTTAGGGTCAACCGAAACTTCTTCCCAACGGGAAAGGATATATTTTAAGCGTTTCAAATCGTGTTCTATATCAGAAATAAAGTAGTCCTTAAACTCTTCAGCTTTGAAATATTGAATCTTTTCGCTTTCTACAAGTTGCATTAGCTTATGGTCGTCACCGTTGTCTAACAAATCGTAAACGTCAACCTTTTTACTAACGTAAACTTCGCCCGTATAGAACATATCAACGAATTTTTGGTGCGATTCGATAAATCTGCCAAGAGTCATTTTGAAAGCATAGAAACTGCTCTCTAAACGCTTTACAAGAATAGATTTCATAAATCCGCCAATGTTAACTTGACCTGCTAACAATGAAGCATATTTTTTAGTATCTTTCAAGTAGAATATAGGTTTATATCTTGCATAAGACAAGTCTTTAATAACCTTAACGGTTTCGTTAAACACCCCTTCCGTGCGTTCGTCAAATGAATATATAATGCTTTCGGGATTTCCAAGCGCAGGGAATTTTAATCCTTGCTCTTCCAAATCCTTGGTGTAGTATTCCTTAATTTCGGTACGGGTTCTTCTAACCATAACGTGACGAAGAAGCCTATCCCTAATTTCTTCAGAATTTGCTCTTAACTGTTCAAAATATTCGGGAGAGCCTTTTTCTAAACCATTTAACTTGCCACGCAATCTACTGAAAAAGCCTTCAAGGTTGGTTACGTTTGGAATAATATTACTATTGTGTTTTGCTTGGAATAAGTAAACTTGGTTTTCAATATCGCTTGCATAGTTGTTAATTGGCGTAGCAGAGATTAAAACAACTTTCTTTCCATAGCAAATTTGATGAAGCTTTTCATAACCTTCCGTTTTTGCATTTCTAAAACGGTGCGCTTCATCTACGAACACATAATCGTATCTTTCAAGTTTTTCGGGATTTTCTAAAATATGGTCTAATTTACCGAGTGAACATACGTCGGCTACAACGTCAAAGTCCTTTAATACAGATTCCCAATAATCCACAAGAACGGGTGGACAAATTACAAGCCTGCGTTTATTTTTAAGACTTTTTGCAAGTAATGCACAAATATAAGTTTTGCCTAAACCTACAACGTCTGAAATGAAAACGCCGTTATATTTTTCCAATATCTTCTTTGCTTGAATAATAGCATCTATTTGATATTGAAGTTTCATATAACCTTCTGGGAAGAGTTCGTTAATCAAAGCAACTTGGTCGGAGTTAATTTCTTCGTCAAAATACTCAAAAATCGTTTTAAGATAAAGTTCATAAGGAGTAACGTTGTCTTTAATCCAAGTTTTTTCTTCGATTGTCTCCGTAGTAATATCACTAATATCAACCGATTTTGCCCATAACTCTTCAAATCTTTCTAAGGCAAACTTAACGTCGGCACTATCTTTAAGTTCTACGTTGAATTCAAGATTATTTACAAGTCCGCTATAAGAGAAATTGCTTGAACCCGTAATTACGCTTCCGTAATAATCGCAAAGTTCGGGATTTTTTCTCATTATGTAAACTTTTGCGTGAATAGGTTGCTCTTTATACATTCGGAGTTCTAATTTGCCCGACTTTAACCATTCAACAAAACATCTTACGCCGTCTTCAACTTCTTTCGAGTCTTCAGAATCTGCGAACTCAGTTTCAATTTGAGCTCCATATTCTTGTTTGCTTTCTTTTTGTGACATTATAACGGTATTATTTTCCGACTGTTCTATTAAATCAACTGTGGTTTTGTCAACGTTTAATCCGACAAGAATACGAATTTTATCCAAGTCTTTCATAGCATCACACAGTCTAAAGAAACCACTTGTCCTAAAATAGCCAACGATTACGTCAAAATATTGCGTATTTGTTTTTAATATCTTATTAAACCTATCATAAAGAGTTCTTTCAGGTTCGTTTGTAAAAAATTTCAAATCGGTTGTAGGCATAAATTTCTCCTTTAATCTTTAAGCAACCATAAAGCAAGGTCGCAAACCTTTATCCCCTCGTAAGAGTAGTCATCGTGTTTTGTATTTGCAATAATCATTTTTGGATGAGCGTCTGCAATTTTTAACAACGGTTCATACTCTCTCTTAAAGGTTTCGGGATTATCGATATTATCGCTAACTTGAATATAAATTTGCTCGCTACCACGTTTTGCAACAAAGTCAACTTCTTTTTGATAAAGCTTGCCAACGTAAATTTCATAGCCTCGGCGCATAAGTTCTATGCAAACAATATTTTCGTAAATTCTGCCGTAGTCCATATTCCTACTACCAAGTAAAGCATATCTAAAACCAACGTCGCTTAAATAATACTTATCCGAAGTATCAAGATATTTTTTGCCTTTAATATCATAACGCTTTACGTCGTAAAACATAAAGGCATTACACAAATATTTAACGTATTTACCAATAGTAACGTGATTAGTTGTTATCTTATTAGAGGTTAGTGTGTCGCTTACTTTATTTGGCGAGGTCAAATTACTTATATTGTCCATCAAATATTCTGAAAGATGGTCTAAAACGTATGTGTCGGGCAAGTTGTATTTACTAACCAAATCTCTATTAACAATGGTGTTGTAAACTTCGCTTATATACTTAACCCTATCTTGCTCGTTCTTATAAGCGTAAGACCCTGCAAGTCCACCTTTTATCGTGTATTGCTTAAATAACTCGTCTATACTACTTTCGTTTTCGTGGTAAAGAACATATTCTTTAAAACTAAACGGAAACACGTGTATCTCTATATATCTACCTGTAAATAAAGTAGCCAAATCGTTACTTAAAAGAAAAGCGTTAGAGCCCGTTATATAAATATCGTATTTACCACTCGTATATAGGCTATTAATTGCAACTTCAAATTTATCACAAAGTTGAACTTCATCAATAAAAAGATAGTTGTTTTTACCTTTTTGATAATTAGCTTCTACGTAGTCGTTTAGCTTGTGATATTCTTTTAATTCTTCAAATTTTATATTGAAAAAATCTATAAATATGATGTTTGCCGAACTATCGTTTTCTTCTAAATAGTCGATATAAGACTCCATCAATTTAGATTTGCCCGAACGCCTAATTCCTGTGATAATTTTTATATCAGGCGTGCCTTTTAAATTAACTAACCTTTGTAAATAATCAGCTCTTTCAATAATCTTCATTTTAGCCCTCGCTTTCGAAACTTGAAAATTTTTTATTTTTCGAAATCGATATAATTATATACTTTAAAAAGTATATTGTCAATACTATATGCCAATTTTTAAACTGTTCTGATAATTTTTATGACAAAGTTTTAACTCTATCTTACACGTTTTCTTGCACGATAACTTACACGCTCGTATCAATAGGCTTATAAATTTATTTTGGAACGCAATAAAGACAAAATATTTTCTTTTTTATAATATATCACACAATATATGACATAAACTGTCATATTTACTATGTTATACTCAAAGAAAAAGGAGAAAAGCATGAAAGTAACCAAAGCGTATAAGTTAAATAAGGAAAAGCAACCGGCGGAAGAACAAGGGAAGTTCCTTTACTACTTTTATAACAACCACAAGTTGGATTCGATTGCCGTAGATGAAGAGCAATGGGAAAAGTTAGTTGAATTGGATACTGAAATGTATAACGGTAATCGTAGGCATAAAACTCATTCGGTTGAACTTACTGATAATGTTAAGCCTGCTGTTGATGCTGAAAAAGGGTTTTTACATAGCAAAAAATTTGACTCTGAAGATGATTTCTTACGAAAGAAAGACATTGAAAATCTTCTACTTAGAGAATTTAGCGAACTTGACCGTGACATTTATGCCCTTTATGAAGATAAGTTTACGCAAAAAGAGATTGCCCAAAAAGTAGGCTTATCGCAAGGCGAAGTTTCTAAACGTTTAACCGAAATGTTCTCCGCTATAGAAACGGACGACTTAAAAAGTCAAACCCAAGACGATGATGAAATTTATGCTATTAAGCAATGGCGCAAATTCAAAAATAAAGGCATTACCGATGGCGACGAAGATATTTTGTGGGACGTGTTCCGTGTAGAAATGCCGTTGCAACTCCAAGAATATATTTGCTCTTGGTTTTACAGTTATAAAGAATACTGCTATTTCGCCATTAAATATCTTGTTATGAAGGTTTGGGGAAAATATAACGAATTAGAACTTGGAAACCGCCTTAACGAACTACCACGCCAAGTGAGAGAGTGGTTTTACGAATATTACGAATACGAGCCACCGTGTTTTCAATGGTTGTTTATTGCTTTCTTTGAACGTATTGAAGAGATGAAAAAACAAAATCAACCACGCCCTACTGACGTAAACTTTCAAAAACTTTTGGATAAGTATGACGAGATAGTTAAGCGACTTGAGTGCACGGCGGAAGAGTTCTACAAAGAACGTATCGCAAAGCCTTACGTTGAAAAACGTAATAAACGCTATCAAAAATATCTTGATGAAAATTACGTTTTAGTAGTTGATGAAAACGATACACGCCCAATAAAAGAGCAACTTACAGCGTTTATGGAGCATTGTAAAAAACTCGATAAAAAGTATAAAAATAAAGTTGTTACAAAAAATTTAAAAATTACGGAATAATTTCGGCGTTTTAACCGCTTGATAATTAGAGAGTAAATGACGGAAGCTTGCTTACAGGCATTTGCGACGACGTTTCAAACGAAAAGTCGCAATTATTGCAAACAACCAATAGGTTGTTAAATTTCAAGCAAAGCGAAGAAATTTGCTTTTCTTGTTTATATATGGAGGGGTAATTTAGCCAACCTTGGAGCATCTATTTAGGTGCTCCTTTTTAATTAGCGCAGGTAATGAACACTTGCGTTTTTTTATTTCCTAATGAACGGGATTTTAAGTTGGAAATCAGCCCTCGGCAGAGCGAACTGGCTACTTCGTAGCCTAGTGAGATATGGCTAAAGCCAAACGCTCAATAAAAACTGACAACGGTCAAAGGAGGTGAAAATTATAAGTTATCAGGTAATTAGAGTTCAAAAGTTTACAAAAAATTCGCTCGGAAAAATCGGTGCGGAAACCGAAAGAACTTCAAGGAGCAACCGAAATGCAGACATAGACGTGGAAAGAACTCCGCTTAATCTATATTTTAAAAAGTCCACAAATGGTATGAACGCCGAATGGAAAAGTATCGCCACCAAAACAAACGCTACTTTTAAGGACACGAAAAAGTCGGTTGCTTTTGAAGGGATTATAGCAACGTCAGATAAAACGTTCTTTGAAAAACTTGGTTACGTGCAAAGCGAACAGCCACCGCCAAAAGTTTTAGAGTTTTTTAACGACTGTTATAAATTTGTTCTTAGAGAAATAGGTTATCACGGCACGGATGAAAATATTTT
>JAZRGN010000015.1:0-28796 GCA_045644165.1 Christensenellaceae bacterium
GGAGAAATTAAAATGAGTTGGGTTTCAACGGCTAACGTTATTTACATGAATTGGCTAAACCACTACGTTTATCAAGCAACACCATACGAAATTGACGAAATCTAAAAACAAACAATTAACCCCGATAAGCAATCGCTTATCGGGGTTTTACTTTATTTTTTAATCTACTCTATGGTATTATCTAACTTCTTTTGCTCTCTAGCTTTTTTTATTACTGGTGATAGGTAGTAGGCAATTAAAAGAGATAATGCTGCAAGAAGCCAACCCGAAGGGAATACTAACGCTATCGGTAATAGATTACCTGGGTAAACCTTTGATACTATGTATAGCATAAGTTGACGGAATGCCACGAAACTTGAAATCATAATAATCATTGGCGTTTTAGATTTATTCATTCCCCTAAGCGCCCCAGCATAATTTTGGGTTAAAGCCATTAGGAAATAGAACAACACAACGGTTTTTGAAAAAAATACGGCATAGTCTAAAACTTCCACTTCGTTAGTAAAAACACTGGATAGAGGACGAGCGAAAAGGTAGAAGAGTATAGACATAAAAATCGTTACTGCTACCGAAAGTGCAAGTGAAACGTTATTTCCTTTATGCGCTCTCTTATAATTACCTGCACCGAAGTTTTGACCAACGAAAGTCGTTGTAGCGTGGGCGAACGCCATTGCTGGAACGATTATAAAGTGGTCTAACTTAAGGTGAATAGAATATCCACTCATAACGTCCGTGCCGTAAGCATTGATATACGAATGAACGAAAACGTTAGATAGAGAGGTTATTGCCATTTGCAAACCACCTGGTAAGCCAACGGCAAGTATTTTACCAAGCGTCGCTTTATGAAAATAAATTTTCTTAAGGTTTATTCTATAATCTGCTTTAGTAAATATTAGCGAGAATAGTGCCATGAATGCCGAAACGAATTGTGAGATTATAGTTGCAATGCCTGCGCCGAGCGCACCCCAGTTAAATACGGCAACAAATAATAAGTCTAATACGATATTAAGTAGAGAACTTATAACTAAAAATATAAGTGGGAGTTTACTATCGCCAACGGCACGCATAATACCCGTAAGCATATTATACATTAATAAACCAGAAATTCCTGCAAAGTAAACAAGGAGGTATTCGGTGGCAGGCTTCATAACGTCGTCAGGCGTGTTTAGTAAAGCGAGCATTGGTTTTGCTAGTGAACAACCTACGATAGTCATAACAATACATAGGAAAATTGAGAGAGCAAAGGAGGTTGAAACGGCACGTTCCATACCTTTTTTGTCTTTTTTGCCATAGGCTTGGGCAACTACAACCCCTATACCGGTAGCAAGCCCCGAACAAAAGCCAACTAAGGTATTTATAATGGTTGTCGTCCCACCAACGGCAGCAAGCGCCTGTTTGCCGGCAAACTGACCAACGATTATCATATCGACGGTGTTATAAAGTTGTTGAAAAAGAAGACCGATTGCCATTGGAATAGCAAAGCCTGTAATTTGCTTTAGGATATTTCCGTGCGTCATATCGACTTCTTTTTTTCTAAACAAAACAGCCATTTAGTTGCTCCTTAACTACTTTAATTATACGACTTATAAAATTAAAAGACAAGCAAAAGAGGTGTTAGCAAATATTTTTACATAAAATTTCTTTTATTTTTGGTGTCATAAACTAATTGACTATACCGTTATGAATGTTACAATGCCCTTGAATTTAAGGGGAAGTATGCAAGAGATTATATCAAGGCTTATCGAGATAGAAAGAGAGCAGGATTTTAGAAGAAAAAACAATAGAATACTTACCTACAATAGTGGCGAGAAGATTCATCAAAAGCAACTTGCTTTCCACAAATGTCCAAAGAAAAACAGGTGGGTTTTCGGTGGAAATAGAAGTGGCAAAACCGAATGTGGCGCAGTAGAAACGGTGTATATGGCAAGGGGAATACACCCTTTTAGAAAGAACAAAGATAACGTATTCGGTTGGGTTGTATCTCTTTCTACTCAAGTTCAAAGAGACGTTGCGCAACAAAAAGTTTTATCCTATCTTAACCCCTCGTGGATACAAGACGTATCAATGCTTTCGGGTAAAAAAGACAGCCTTAAATACGGCGTTATAGACCAAATAAGGGTAAAAAACGTCTTTGGTGGCACAAGTGTTATCGGCTTTAAGTCTTGCGACCAAGGAAGAGAAAAGTTTCAAGGAAGTTCGCTCGACTTCGTGTGGTTTGACGAAGAGCCACCTAAAGATATTTACGACGAATGTCGAATGAGGGTTTTAGATAAAAAGGGAGATATATTCGGCACAATGACTCCCTTAAAAGGACTTACTTTTATCTACGAGGAGATATTCCTTAATAAGAGCAATTCGCCTGAAATTTGGTGTGAGTTTATGGAATGGGGCGATAACCCTTTTTTAGATAAAGGGGAAGTCGATTTACTAACACAAACGCTTTCTCAAGACGTTTTAGAAAGCCGAAGATACGGCAGATTTAAGAGTAATACAGGGCTAGTTTACAGTGAATTCGACGAGAATATCCACGTAATCGAGCCCTTTCCTATACCAAGTGAATGGCAAGATACCATTTCAATAGACCCGGGACTTAATAACCCTCTGTCTGCGCATTGGTATTGCGTTGACTACGACGGCACGGTATACGTCGTGGCAGAGCATTTCGAGGCTGGAAGAGATATAACCTACCATTCGCAACGTATAAAGGAAATAAGCCGTTCGTTAGGGTGGAAACAAGACGGGCAAGGTAGAATTTCTGCGCTAATCGACTCGGCTGCCAACCAAAAAACCTTAGCATCTCTTAAAAGCGTAAGCGAACTCTTTTACGAGTGTGGCATAGCCGTAAATCCAAGCGTAAACAAGGATATGTTTAGTGGTATTCAGCGTGTTAAACAATACCTAAAGGTGGTGGATGGCAAGGCGAAACTATACATTTTCAAAAATTGTGTAAACCTTATAAGAGAACTCAAAAGTTATTGGTGGGGAGAAGGGGATAATCCAAAAAAAGTCGACGACCACTCACTCGACGAAATGAGATATTACCTAATGAAGAAGCCTAACATAACCCCTATAAAAGCGCAAAAAACCCCTATTCAAAAAGATAAAGAAAGGCTTTTTAGGAAAATTCTTAATGAAAGGAAAAAATAAAAAAAAGACCTTAGATACGCAAGACGTTAGACAAGCGTTAATTAAAAAAGCACTCGGTTACGACGCAAAAGAGGTTGTCGAAGAATACGTTCAAAATAGCGAGGGGGAAGTTCAACTCACTAAAAGAAAGGTAACGACAAAATGCGTTCCTCCAGACATTCAGGCATTAAAACTTTTACTAGACGAGGACGCTTCTAAGCCTATTATAGAAATGACTGACGAGGAATTAGAAAAAGAAAAAGTTCGCTTGCTAAAATTGCTAAACGAGGTTAAAGAAGGAGAAAAATAACTTGCAAAAACTTACAAAAACGACCAAAAGGTCAAAAAGTGAAAAGGACAAATTTCTTGAAGAGTTAATCGAGGAAACTATTTCCGATTTTGAAAAGAGAAGGCAAGACAGATTAGCGCTAGAAAGACAATGGGAATTAAACGTCAACTTCTTAACTGGTAACCAATACTGCGACGTTAACAGTAGAGGTGAGATTTGTGATGAAGATAAAGCCTTTTTCTGGCAATCTCACAGGGTGTTCAATCACATAGCACCGGTAATTGAAACGAGACTAGCAAAGTTTTCAAGAATAAAGCCGACCGTTTTCGTTAGGCCCAAAAGCGACGACGACAAAGACGTTGCCAGCGCAAGCCTTGCCGAAAAGTTTATCGAAGGTGTATTCAAGAGGAACGATTTAGATAGCGTGGTTGGAAAGGTTAACACGTGGAGCGAGTGTTGTGGAACGGGTTTTTATAAAATAGTGTGGGATAACTTCGGTGGAAAAAGTTTAGGCGAACTAAACGGTGAAAGCGTTTACGAAGGAGACGTGAAAATTTTGTCAGTATCGCCTTTTGAAATCTTTCCTGATAGTTTATATACCGAAAATATTCAAGATTGTTTAAGTTTAATTCACGCAAGAGCAATGCCTGTAGAAGTTATAAAATCTAAATACGGAGTAGACGTTGTAGGCGAGGATATCGGCGTCTTTAATCTAACCGAATCAGGCAAAATCACAATCAACAAACAGACTAACACCGGCGTGCTAAAAAATAGCGCAATCGTTATTGAAAAATACGTTAAGCCGACAAAAGAATTCCCAGGTGGTAGGCTTATTTCGGTTGCAGGAGGAAAGCTTTTATATTATGGAGAAATGCCTTACGTAAACGGCTTAAACGGTGAACGAGAATATCCATTTGTAAAACAAGAATCACTAACAACGGCAGGCAGTTTTTTCGGTAGTAGCGTTATAGAAAGGTTAATTCCCGTTCAAAGGGCGTTTAACGCAGTTAAGAACAGAAAACACGAGTTCATCAACAGGCTTTCAATGGGCATAATGACGGTAGAAGACGGCTCGATTGACACCGACGACCTAAAAGACGACGGATTATCACCAGGAAAAGTTTTAGTATATAGACAAGGCGCAAAGGCCCCTGAAATGCTTGAAGAAATTACTATGCCAAACGACTTTAGCGAGGAAGAAGATAAACTCCTAAACGAATTCGTAATTATAAGTGGCGTGCCTGACATATCGTCTACGACTACCAACACCAATATAAGAAGTAGTTCTGCGCTTGAGATTTTAGTAGAGCAAGACAACGAAAGACTTATCTTCTCGGCTGAAAACATTAGAACAAGTTATCTTGAAATTGCAAAACAAACGATTAGATTATATTCCCAATACTTAAGTGGAGTAAGAGCAGTTACTTACCAAGATAAATTCAATAAGACTAAGATTTTTTATGCAGATAAAAAAACGCTAGAAAGCGACGACGTATATCTAGACAGCGAAAACGAACTTCTATATTCTAACGCTCAAAAGAAAGAGATGGTGTTTAGACTTTTCGAGAGTGGTCTGTTATGCGACGAAAACGGAGAGATTCGCCCCGTAACTAGAGAAAAACTTTTAACTCTTTTGGGATATAAGGATTTAGATTACAGGAAGGGTCTTGCTAGACTACAAGAAGAAAAGGCACAAAAGGAAAACGAACAAATACGAAAAAACGGTAAGGAAATCGAAGAAATCGACGACGACTTAATTCACTTCGACGAACATACCAGATACATTTTAAGCGAATACGACAGTCTAAAAGAAGACGAGAAACAAAGACTGTTAGCGCATGCTACGGCGCATAAACAACGTAGCCAAAGCAATAAATAAGGAGAATGAATATGGAACAAATTCAAAATGAACAAACTTTAGAAAACACGCAAGCCGTTGATACGGAAATAAAGGAACAAGGCGACAGTAAACAAGAAGTCTCATTGGGAAAGTTCAAAGACGTTCAATCGCTATTATCGGCGTATAATTCTTTACAAGCTGAATTTACCAAACGCTGTCAGCGAATTAAAGAGTTAGAGGCTGAGGGAAAGCAAATTGATAAGGCTATAGCCCCAATTGAAAGTCCAAAAACAGAAGTGCCTACTACAAACCAAGGTATAAGCGAAGAGGATAGACAAGCTATTCTTAAAGACTACCTTAAAGGTGTAGTAATGGCAAAAGAAAAAGCAATTTTAATCGACGGCGTGGGCGCAGGATTAAAAACCCCCGTGTCTAAGCCGAAAACCATTGCAGAAGCAGGAGCTCTCGCAAGGGAATTACTAAAACAAAATAAATAACGGAGAAATAAAATGGCAGTAACATTATCTAATGCAGACAACGCATTAAAATCATTATACTTAGACGTAGTAAGCAATCATCTTAACGAAAACGTAAACCCACTTTTAGCAAAGATTAAACAATCTACCAACGACGTATGGGGTAAGGAAGTTAGAAAACTTGCCATCTACGGCATGAACGGTGGTATCGGTGCAGGCACTGAAGACGGCGACCTACCATCAGCACAAGGCAACAACTACGGTCAATTCGTAACAACCTTAAAAAACCTTTACGGCACTATTGAAATTTCAGACAAGGCAATTAGAGCATCTGAAAACAATTCAGGCGCATTCGTAAGCCTACTTAACGCTGAAATGGAAGGACTATTAAAGTCAAGCTCTTTCAACTTTGGAAGAATGTTGTTTGGCGACGGCTCTGGTAAAATTGGCGCTGTTAAAGCGATTGCTAGTGGCGTAGTTGAACTCGACACCGTTCAAAACGTTATCGAAGGAATGGTAGTAGATTTTAGAGACGCTAACGGCGTAACGATTTCTGGCGCAGAAGCAAGAAAAATTCTTTCTGTAGACAGAGCAACTAAAAAGATTACTTTAAGTGGCACGGCGTTAACTACCTCTACCGTTCCAGCAGGCAGTATGGTAACCGTTCAAGGCTCGTATAACAACGAAATTACCGGTCTAAAGGCAATTTTCGATTCAAGCGTTACTTCTCTTTACGGAATGGATAAAGCAACCAATAAATGGATGAATCCTTACGTTTTACAAAACGCAGGCGAAATTACCGAAGCAAAACTTCAATTAGCGCTAGACACTATCGAAGAAAATAGTGGCAGTGGCGTTAACTTTATCGTTTGTTCTTGGGGCGTAAGAAGGGCTCTTCAAGCATTGTTCTCAGCAAACAAACGTAACGTAGACGTTATGGAATTAGCAGGTGGATTTAAGGCTATTAGCTACAATGGTATTCCTATCGTAGCAGATAGATTCTGCCCAGCAGGAACTATGTATATGCTAAACACCGAAGACTTTACTTTACATCAACTTTGCGATTGGCAATGGCTTTCTGGCGACGATGGAAAGATTCTTCGTCAAGTTGCAGGCAAGCCTATTTATACAGCAACCCTAGTAAAATACGCAGATTTAATTTGTGCTAGACCAAACGGTCAAGGAATGATTTCCGGCATAACGGAAGCCTAACTATAACGATATGCCGAGTTCAAAAGAACTCGGCATAAATTTTTAATCAAAAGGAGACGAAATGTATATAAAAAACATACTTTTACATTCTGCCAACTTATTAAATTTAACCAACGCAGTCCAGTATATTGAAAAAGGAACGGAAAAGAGTAACGGTGTGCAAGAATTCGAAAAATTGCTAAGATTAACCAATTTAGTTTTAGCAGAATTACCATCCTATAATATATACGTAATTAAAGAACAACGGGCAAAGCATACAAATGGTAAATTATTGTTTACCACATTACAAGAAAGGCCAATAAAAGTTTTAGCAATGACTAATAATGAAGGTGAAGAGTGCTGGTTTAGGACGAGTCCAACGTATATTGAATGTGATACTTCTGCTGTCAAAATCAAATACGCATATATACCTGATGAAACTCTAGGTGGAGAAATTACTCTTAGCGATTACACTGTTAGATCTACGACTATTGCAATGGCGGTTGTTGCCGAATATCTGCTTACGATGAATGATTTTGATTCAGCAGTTTATTGGCATGATAAATACGTAGCTGCAATAACTAAAATAGGCGTTCCTAAAAGCACCACGATAAAAAACAGGAGTTTTATATGAGCACTAAAAAGACTTCAGGGAAAAGCGCAAACAAACCAAAGGTTTATGATTTTGATTTCGTAAAGCATGCAAAGGCTTCAAGTTGCATATCGGTCAGTAAAAATCAACTAGTTCCTAGTCCGTATTTTAAGGAAGACGTTCTCTATAATTTAAAAGAGTCGCCGAACCCAAGGCAATTTTACGTTATAGGTAACAGAGTGTTTGCCTTTACCCATAACAGTAAAATAGGCGAGTATAAGGATTTGATTATTACGGAAATTTCACTAACGTATTATAGCGCCCAACCTCAACTGCTAGCTGTTAACGACGGTGGTGAAAATAAAATACTATTAGTAAACGAAGAGTTTGGTGAAATCTTAGGTGAGAGACTTATTAAATTTGGTTACAAGGTAGGACAATTTTTAACCTATGTAAACAAAAGGCTTTTTTATGCAAAAGAAAACGTTATTTATTTTAGTGATGAATTCGATTACGTCAGCGAAATAGAAAGCACGGAGCCTACGGGTTATATTGTTTTAGACCAGGACTTAGGCAACGTTGAAGGCATGTATCTAATAGGGCAATCCTTGCAGGTTGTATGCACTCACGGAATAGTAGTTCTAACTCTTGCGCCAAGCCCAAGCCAATATACATTAAAAAGAATAAACTGTAGTGAACTAGAGGTTATTCCAAACTCGGTCGTTACCCACGGAAGCCATACGTGTTTTTTAAGTGATATCTACTTTTGTATATTTGACGGAAACAAGGTTAATTTTTACCAAATGTTTGAAAGACCCATAAAGGTTATTGCTACGGGAGAACATATAGGGTTCTATATAATAAATTACCTTGAAAATATAACTAACAAAACAATGGTAATTGAGATTTCAACTAGAGAAAACTTTCACTTACCATATCATTGGGGTATATCAAAAAAGGGTGGATATGCTAGAAGCCCTAAATCAAAGGCAAGCGTGTTCAGTAGAGAAAAAATCACTAGTGAAAAATGCCAATACGAAAGTGCTGCAGTTGACTTTAACAGCGTAAAGGAAAAATGGCTAGTGGGAATAGAAGTATATGCTTTTGAAAGAACTAATTTAACGATTAGTGGAGACTTTGGCGAGCTTTGTTTAGAAGTTAGGGGTTACTTAGAATATAAATGCAACGAAAAATCAAAGAACTTTTACGTAAAATGCGAAATGAGTCAAGGAGCATTGCCCTTTAGGAATTTAAGACTTAAATATAAGATATTGGGGGAATAAAATATGGAGTTTACAAATCCAACTACGAGAGAGCAAATGTATGAAACGTTGCAAGAAATATTCTATTATTACCGAATTAAAAGAGAGACTTGGGAGCCGGTTGAATTACAGCCTCTAAAGATTAACAGGTTAGAATTTAGTAAACCGACCGAAGAAGAGATTTTAGAACGTGCTGAGAAACTTGTTAGTCCAGAGATAAAGTTAAAAAAGAACCAAGCAGTGCAACAACTTATTCTAGCCAAAAGCGAATTATTATATAAAACGGTTAGCCTAAACCAGCAAATCGAAGATACGGTAAACGGCATAATAGCATTATATGACAAACAGGTGGAGGAGACTAAGGAAGAAATTTCAAGACTTGGCACGACAAACTCTACCATCGAGGTTAGCGAGGTAAGTAAAATAAGGCAAAAGCAAAATCAGGAAGTTGCAAGGGTAAGGCAAGAACATAGCGATAAAATCGCTCTATTAGAGGGGGAAATACAAGGTTTAGAAAGTAAAATTTTAGAAACCGAGGAATTTTATTCTTCTCTCTTATCCGAGGAAATCGACAAAAAAATAGAGGAACTCAAGATGGAAGAAAGTAATCATCTTGAAGAGGTAAAAAAATACAACAGTTCTATAGACGAAAAGGAACTAAAACACGCTAACGATATAGTTATAAAGCAAGCAAACCTTGAACTTAAGTATAAAGAATTAAATCAGGCGTTTTTCAGCAAAGACCAGTTGATAGAAATGGGGTATTATAAAGACGTAATGCTTTGCGTATGTGCCTATTACAATACTCTAGAACCTATGACAGCTTATCAAAATTTCTTGAACGACTCTAGAATAGTAATATATCTAGAGGACTACTATACGGATATTTTGTATATGTATAGAGCAAGAGCAGGGCAATAACGCAACTCTCGAAGAACGTATTAAAGCACCAAAAGGCTAAAGGGCTAATTGGTGCTTTTTTTATACTTTACTTTTTTTTAGTTGTGTGTTAGAATTATCTGGTAAAAGGAAGGAATTATGTCTAAAAGAGTAAAAATAGGAAATATTGCAATAGGTGGTGGAGAAAAAATAGCCATTCAATCAATGGCTACCTTTAAGATTGCCGACCTTTCTCGTGCCGAGCAGGAAATAAATAGACTAAAAAACGTTGGTTGCGATATTTTGCGTTTTTCCGTAGTTAACGAACAAGACGCTAAATCTTTTGGTTTACTTAAAAAACGCACGGATATGCCACTAGTTGCAGATATTCATTTTGATTATAGGCTAGCGCTTGCGTCAATCGACGGTGGTGCTGATAAAATAAGAATTAACCCCGGCAACATAGGTAACGAAGACAAGGTTAGACAAGTTGCCCTCGCCTTAAAAAATACTGGCATTCCCGTTAGAGTAGGCTCTAACACAGGCAGTATTGAAAAAGAGTTTTTAGCAAAATACGGCAAAAATGAAATTTCCCTTGGTGAAAGTGCACTCAAAAACGTCGCTTTACTAGAAAAATACGGCGTAGATAATATAGTTATTTCAGTCAAAGCCTCAAACGTATCTCTTATGGTTAAAGCATACGAATACATTGCGAAAAAGACTGATTACCCACTTCATCTAGGCGTAACCGAGGCTGGAACGGAATATGACGGAATTATAAAAAATTCAATAGGCATAGGCTCTTTGCTCTTAAAAGGCATTGGCGATACCTTAAGGGTTAGCCTATCTGCAGACACCGAAAGGGAAGTGCTTGCGGCAAAGAGTATTTTAAGTGCGTTAAACTTAAGAAACGATTGCGCTAAACTCGTTGCTTGTCCTACTTGTGGAAGATGTGAATGGGACTGCATGACCTTTGCTGGCAAGGTGGAAAACTACGTTAAAAATATAAACAAGCCAATAACCATTGCCGTTATGGGTTGCCCTGTAAACGGCCCTGGCGAAGCCGTTGAAGCCGATATTGGCGTTGCCGGTTCAAAAGATTATTGTTACGTTTTCAAAAAAGGCAAGATACAACTAAAAGTAAAAAAAGAAGAGATAGAACAAGTTTTCTTTAAGGAAATAGATAAATGTTTACAGTAAAAAGCAATAGCGAATTCTTAGCAGATATTCGTGCTATTTCACCAAACTTAAGAAATCTTAGAATTAATGCGATACAAATCGACCGAAAGGAAAAAGGTATTCGCTATGATTTTATATGCGACAAAACGGTTGATAAAGCAACGCTAGACCTAATTTTAAGAGAAGCTGAAAAGATAACTTCGCCTGCTTTTAAGAGTGTTAAAATAAACGTTAAAAAAATAGTTAGCGATAGCGAACTAGTATCAAATTCTATAATAGCTTATCTAAACGCTAACTATCCGTCTATTGCAATGTTTCTAAAACCCACCGATTTATCAGTTGTAACAGGCGAAGGAGAAGTTCGCTACACCATAAAACTTACAAAGGACGGAATAGATTACGTTAACAGAAACGGAATCTTAAGAAAGATAAGCGATTATTTGGCAAAGAATTATTGTTCAGATTTTTTAGGCAGTTATGAAGAAAAACAAGCCGAAGAAAGCATCTCTCTACTTAACGAAGACGTTTATATTAGCGAACTTCAAAAAATAGAGCATAGAACGATAAAGGTTAAAGACGTAGTTATCGTAGACGATTTACATATGGGAAACCTTGCCATTTACATTGAAGACGTAAAGACTTACGGAGCATATACGGTATGTGGAAAGGTAACCGAAATCACCGAAAAGCAAACGTCGAAAGGTAAACCTATGTTTATAATAAACATAAACGACACGACGGGTAGTATAAAAGGCGTTTACTTTACTAAAAAAAATACTTGTCAAAAAATTAGAGACATTACCGTTGGCGAATGTATTATTGCAAGGGGAAATCTCGCTGAATATAACGGCAAAGATTCTTTTACCTTTGAAAAAATCAATAGATGCACCTTCCCAATAGACTTTGTAAAAAAAGATAAGTTCAAAAAGATTGCGCCCTCGCATTATTCTTTAATTTATCCAAAAGAGGCTTCGACCATTAAGGTTAATAACGTCTTTGAATTGCAAGAAAAATTACCTAACGAACTTTTTGATAAGACTTTCGTCGTGTTCGACATTGAAACGACGGGGTTAGACGTTATGAGTAACGGCATAACCGAGATTGGTGCAGTAAAAATCGTAAACGGAAAGGTTAAGGAAGAGTGGTCCACTCTTGTTAAACCCGATTATAACATAGACGCTGAAAACTTTAAGATAACGGGAATTAGTAACGAGATGGTTAAAAATAGCCCTAAATTTTCGCAAGTTATTCCAGATTTTATGAAGTTTATTGATGGTGCTACTTTAGTTGCGCACAACGCCGACTTCGATATGAAATTTATGAAACGATTTGCATCTAGTGAAGATTATGAAATAAAGAACGAGGTTGTGGACAATCTCGCTATTGCTAGGAAGTGCTTGCCACAGCTTAGAAAACACGACTTAGGAACGCTGGCTGAGTATTTTGACGTGGTGTTCCATCACCATAGAGCCTTAGCCGACGCATACGCTACGGCAGAAATCTTTATCGAACTATTAAAGATTAAAGAAAAAACCGAACTGCAAAAATAAAAATATCGAAAAACGCTTGCAAAAGCCTTATTTATATGTTAATATAAATATACGATACATAGACTTGACTTGTATGAGAATGGGTTCGCCCATTCTCATAAGTTTTTATAAAGGGGTTTTTTATGAAAGTTAAATCAAATAGCGAGATTTTGGAATTTTGTAAACCCATTGCTCAAAGCGTTGGCGTTGAGGTTGTGGAGGTTGAATTTAAGCAAGGCAAAAACCCTGCACTTACCATCTATATAGATAGAGAAGGGGGCGTTGATTTAGACGCTTGCGAAAAATTCCATAGAGCCATTGACCAACCTCTAGACGAGTTAGACCCAACCTTCGGCGCATCTTATACCCTTAACGTTTCTAGTTTAGGCGTAGATAGACCGTTCAAGACGGATAAAGATTTCAACTCTCATATAGGAACAAAGATAGAAGTCAAGTTGTATAACTCAATTCGTGGCAAGAAGATGCTCGAAGGGGAACTAATTTCTTACGACGGAAAGAGTATTATATTAAAAGTAGACGATAAGGACAGTTATACAATCGACCTTAAGAACACCGTTAAGGTAAACGAATATATTGATTTTTAGTAAATAAGGCAAAAATGCCTATAATAAATTAGATTTTTTTAACATATAAGGAGAAAATATGATTAACCAAGATTTTTTTAACGCTTTAGTAGACCTCGAAAGAGAAAAGGGTATTAGCCAAGAAGACTTTATTTCGGCTCTAGAAGATGCACTAGTAATTGCCTACAAAAAGGCAACGGGCGAAACGGGTGGAGTAGACGTAAAACTTAACCCTGAAAGAAAGTCGATTAAACTTTACAGCGTAAAAAACGTCGTTGAAGAGGTTGTTGACCCTGATAAAGAAATCGCTTTAGCAGACGCTCAACTTATCAAAAAGTCTTATAAGGTAGGCGACGTAGTTTCAACCGAGTTCAACTCTAAAGACTTTGGTAGAATTGCCGCTCAAACTGCAAAGCAAGTTTTAATTCAAAAACTTCACGAAATCGAAAGGGAGAACACTGTTTCTGAGTTTGAAGATAAGGAAGGCGAACTTATGGCTTGCACCGTTCGTCGTGTAGAAGACGGTAACGTTTACGTAGAAGTTGGTGCAAATCAAATCGAAGGCGTTTTACTTCCAAAAGACCAAGTTCCAGGCGAAAAATATGAAGTTAACCAAAGACTTAACGTTTACGTTAAAAAGGTTAAGAATACTGGTAGAAACGCTCAAATCATGGTTAGTAGAACGGCAAATGGCTTGGTTAAGAGATTGTTTGAAAACGAAGTTCCTGAAATCAAGCAAGGAATCGTCGTTGTTAAAGGCGTTGCTAGAGAACCGGGTGGACGCACTAAGATTGCAATTTATAGTGAAGACCCAATGGTAGATGCATTAGGCGCTTGCGTTGGTAACAAGGGCGCAAGAGTTAACGCTATCGTAGCAGAACTAGGTGGCGAAAAAATCGATATTATTCCATGGAGCGAAAACCCTCTTGAATTTATTTCAAGGGCGTTATCTCCAGCAAGGGTAATTAAAGTAGTTCAAACTGGAGACGACAGCGCAGTTGCAATCGTTCCAGACGATAAACTAAGCTTAGCAATCGGTAGAAGTGGACAAAACGTTCGTTTAGCCGTTCGTTTAACTGGCTGGAAAGTAGACGTTAAGAGTCAAAGTGCCGTAATTGGTAGCGAATACGAAGTAGAAACCACCGAAGAAGAAATTTAATAAAGGGTGAATATGGAAAAGAAAGTTCCCATTCGCACGTGTATAGTGTGTAGGCAAGCTCTTCCAAAGAAAGAACTTAACCGAATAGTAAAATCGGGCGAAGAAATATTTTTAGATAAAACGGGAAAGGCAAACGGAAGGGGTGCTTACGTTTGTAGTAACCCAGAGTGCATAAAAAAACTTAAAAAGACTAAAGGTCTAAATCGTGTTTTTTCCTGCGAAGTAAAAGAGGAAGTTTACGATAAAATTTTGGAGGAATTCCTTGATAACAAAAACTAAAGCCCAAACGTATATCGGGTTTGCCGTGCGTAGTGGCAAGTGTCGAACAGGCACAAATTCCATTCAAACGCTAAAAAAGGCAAATCTTGTAATACTATGTAAGTCGGCAACGGAAAACGCAAAAAAGCAAGTGATAAAGATATCTAAAAGTTTAGGCGCTAAAATGCTTATAACAGAGCAAAAACTTTTAGAAGAGTATATCTTTAAGCCTGGGGTAAAGGTTTTAGCTATCACCGATAAGTCCCTTGCAGATGCGATTTACGATAACGCTAAGGAAGAATTCAATTTTGTGTGTTTAGGAGAATAATATGGCAGAAAATAAGGTAATGCGTAATGACAATATTAAAAAAATCAACGAAATTCTAACGTCAAAAACTGCGTTAGAAGTTTTGCAAAAACTTTCGGCTTTAGAGGGTAGCGTAAAAAGTCTAAAAAAGAAAATAGACGACAAATTAGATTCATTCTCTAAGCAAAAAGCACAAGAACAAGCAAAGGAAGTTGAAACTGTTACCGAAGAAATTAAAGTAGAAGAAAAGCCAATAGTTAAAGAAGACCCTGTTGAAGTTAAAACAGAGCCAATACAAGAGGTTAAGGAAGTTGAAGAGGTTAAAAAAACTCCCGTTGAGGCTGAGCCAAAACAAGCCGAAGAAGTTTCCCAACCTATTACTGAAGCACCTGCTCCAAAGAAAAACGAGTTTATCGTTTCTAGAGGGGTATTCATTAGAACTGACGACAAGAAAAAGTCAAACGAGTTCCGTCCAAAAAGAGAACAAGGAGAGTTTAAGGGCAAAAAGCCTATGGGCGATAAGCCTTTCGCTCCTAGACAGGGCGACAATAAACAAGAACGCTTTGCAGGTAAAAAACCACAAGGCGCATCAACCTACGTTGCTCCTCCTGTAATTATGAAAGAGGATAAGCGTAGTTTTGGCAAGAAAAAACAAAACGAAAAGAACTATGACGAACAAAAACACGTAGTTAATAAACGTTCGTTAATTAAAAATAACGTTTCTGTCGATGACTTTGATGAAAACAAGACTGGATACAGAAAATTCCGTCCTGTGAAAAAATCAAAAGAACAACAAGAGGCTAACGTAATCAAAATTGAAAAGGCAGTTATTAACACCGAAATTATCGCATTAAAATCCCTTTCGGAAAAAATCGGTATCACGGCTGCTGAAATCACCAAAAGACTATTCAAAGAAGGCATCATGAAGACTATAAACGACTCTATAGACTTCGATACGGCTGCCTTTATCGCCTCTGATTTAGGCATTGAATTAGAACTCAAACTAGACAAGACGGCAGAAGACGTTTTAAGCGAAGAATTCGATAGCACGGTTGACGCAGATGAAAATCTAGTTCGACGCCCACCTGTTGTTACCGTTATGGGACACGTTGACCATGGTAAGACTTCACTTCTTGATAGAATTAGAAAAACCAACGTTACTTCAGGCGAAGCAGGTGGTATTACTCAACATATCGGTGCTTACCAAGTAACCCTAAAGGGCGAAACTATAACCTTCCTAGACACCCCAGGACACGCTGCGTTTACCTCAATGCGTGCTCGTGGTGCAGAGGCTACCGACATAGCAGTTTTAGTAGTTGCTGCCGACGACGGTATTATGCCACAAACGGTAGAGGCAATTAACCACGCAAAAGCAGCAAACGTTCCAATTATCGTTGCCGTAAACAAAATTGATAAGCCAGAGGCTAATATTGAAAAAGTTAAAACGGGCTTAACCGAACACGGCTTATTACCAGAAGAATGGGGTGGAGATACCATTATCTGTCCTCTTTCTGCTAAAACTGGCGAAGGTATTGAAAACTTACTTGAAAACATCAACCTCGTTGCTGAAATTCAAGACCTTAAGGCAAACCCTGATAGAAAGGCAAAGGGCGTTGTAATCGAGGCTAAGTTAGACCAAAGCAAAGGTCCTATCGCTACAATTCTCGTTCAAAACGGAACTCTCCGTGTTGCAGATAGCATTATCGTAGGCACGGTTACCGGTAAAATTAGGGCAATGACCGACGATAAGGGTAGAAAGGTTACCCAAGCAGGACCTTCAACCCCTGTATCTATCATGGGACTAGAAGAAGTTCCAGACGCAGGCGACATCTTATTTGCAGGCGAGGCCGACAAACTCATCAAGATGGTTGCTGAAGAAAGAAGAAGAAAAGAAAGAGAAAAGATGGTTGCAACGTCTTCAACAGTTACTCTTGACGACGTGTTTAACAAGATTGCCGAGGGCGAAACTAAGGTTCTTAACATGATTGTTAAGGCAGACGTTCAAGGCTCTGCCGAGGCTGTTAAGCAATCAATGGAAAAACTTTCTAACGAGCAAGTTAGAGTTAGCGTTATCCACTCTGCTGCAGGCGCAATCAAAGAATCCGACATTATGCTTGCCGAATCTTCAAAGGCAATTATTATCGGCTTTAACGTTCGTCCAGACTCTAATGCAAAACAAATTGCCGAAAGAAGTGGAGTTGACGTTAAACTTTATAGAATTATCTACGAGGCTATTGAGGACGTTGAAAAGGCCCTTAAGGGTATGTTAACTCCAAAAACTCGTGAAGTTTATCTTGGTAAAGCCGAAGTTAGAGAAGTATTTAAGATTTCTGGCGTTGGTCAAGTTGCAGGTTGCTACGTTACCGACGGTAAGATTTTAAGAAGTGGTAAACTACGTATTTATCGTGATGACATTATGATTTGTGAAGGAAACGTTCTTCAACTTAAGCGCTTTAAGGACGACGTTAAGGAAGTTGCTCAAGGTTACGAATGTGGTATGAGTATTGAAAAATTCAACGACATTAAAGTTGGCGACTTTATCGAATGTTATCAAATAGAGGAAGAAAAGGCGTAATATGAACAAAAACACCAACAAAATTCCTAGAAGCGTAAGGTTATCTAGCGAACTCCAAAAGGACGTTTACGAAATAATATCTCGAAAACTAAAAAACCCTTTGATAACTCAAATGTTTTCAATAACAAAGGTTGTAGCAAGTAGAGATTTAGCCCACGCCGACATTTATATAAGCGTTTATTCTACCGACGAACAAAAGAAAAAACAAACTTTCGAGGCTATTAGAAACGACGCTAAACGTATTCGCTTTGAACTTGCAAAGTCAAGCAGGGCAAGAACCGTTCCAGAATTACACTTTATTTTAGACGGCTCTATGGAATACGGCGACAAGATGGAAAAACTATTTATTCAAATAGCAAAAGGAGAAAACCTTGATTAGTTTAGGTGAACTCGCTAAAAAGTTAATAAACGAAAAATCAGTTGCGATTTTTTGCCACGTAAGACCCGACGGTGATGCCTTTGGGTCTGCTTGCGCTTTAAAAAATGTCTTTCTAAGAAAGGGTATAAATGCGCAAGTCTTTTGCGACGACCAAGTGCCTAAGCGTTTTGATTTCTTGCAAATTGAAAAACAAGTTTCTCGTGATGATTTAGAAAAGCAAGCGCTATCTTCATATTCGGCGTTAATCGCAGTTGATAGTGCCGATATTCAAAGACTCGGCAAATACGCTTTTGCTTTTAGCGAACATCATAATACTTATAATATCGACCACCATATTTCTAACACAAGATATGCTAAAGTAAACTACGTTGTAGACCAGCCTGCAAACGCTATAAATATTTACCACCTTATAACCGAAATGGGTGCTAAAATAGAGCCTGAAACGGCTAATTTAATCGCTATGGGGCTACTTACCGATACGGGAACGTTTACTCATAAAGACGTTGGCGCAAGCGCACTAGAGGTTGGCTCTAAACTAGTTGAACTAGGCGCAGACCTAAACCTGATTTATTATCATAATTTTAAAAAGCAAACTAAAAATAGGGCAAAACTCTTTGGTTTAGTTATGCACGGCTTAAGGTATTTTAACGACGATAGATTTGTCGTTGCAACGATTACTCAAAGTCAATTAGAGCAAACGGGTGCAAGCCCTGCCGAAACTGAAGGGTTTGTAGATTTTCTACTTGGAATTGACTGCATAGAAGTATGCGCTACCGTTATGGAAATTGGCGAAAATAAATATAAAATTAGTTTAAGAAGTAAGGGCGCTAACGTAAACGCCATAGCCGGCACTTTCGGTGGTGGTGGACACGTTCTCGCTAGTGGTTGCCAAATAAACGGCGAATACGAAGACGTTTTAGATAGGCTTTCTTTTGCCGTAAGCAGAGAACTTGTAGACTAGTATGAAAGGCTTTATAAATCTAATAAAACCCGAGGGAATGAGCTCGGCTTACGCAGTAAATAGGGTTAAGAAAAAACTCAATATAACGTGTGGACATATGGGCACGTTAGACCCCATGGCTAGTGGTGTTTTGCCTGTTGGAATAGCCAAAACCTCTAGAATGTTCGATTATCTTTTAGATAAAACTAAAACCTACGTTGCTGAATTCGAGTTTGGTTATTCTACCGACACGTTAGACGCAACGGGACAAGTTACTGAAAGGACTGATAAACTACCAACTGAAGAAGAAATAAAGGGCGTATTAAACCAATTTGTTGGCGAAATAGACCAAATTCCACCTAAATATTCAGCAAAATGCATAGACGGAAAGCGTGGCTACCAACTTGCAAGGCAAGGGGTAGAATTTGAATTAAAACCTAAAAAAGTTAACGTTTTAAGTCTTTCTTTCGTTAAAAAGACGGGCGAAAACAAATATGAATTTGTTATAGAATGTAAGGGTGGAACGTATATTCGTTCTCTTGCAAGAGATATAGGAAGTGCTCTAGGCTCGCTAGGTGTTATGACTTCGCTTTGTAGAACTCAAAGTGGCGTATTTAATCTCGAAAACGGCGTGAGTGTGGAAGAGTTTATAAATAGCGAAAACCCAGAGCAATTTTTAATTGCGCCAGACGAAGCAGTTTCTTTTCCTAAAATCGTATTGACCGAAAGGCAGGCTACCAAAATCTTAAACGGCGTCTTTGACAACCTTGGTTATCAAGACGGACTTTATAGAGTTTATAACGAAAACGAATTTTGGGGTATTGGCGAATCGGTAGACGGAGTATTAAAAATAAAAGCGTATGTTAGATAATAATCAAAAGGTAGTAATTGCGTTAGGTTATTTTGATAGCGTTCACAAAGGACATAGAAAGGTAATAACTAGCGCATTCGCTCTTGCTGAAAAACTTAATGCTAAACCCGTTGTTTTTACTTTTGACGGCAACCTTAAAGGCACTATCAAGGGCGAAACGGAAAGAAACGTTTATACCACTACCGAAAGAATGTTAATTCTTAGCGAGATGGGCGTAAATGACGTATATTGTGCGCCTATTAATAAGCAATTTCTAGGTCTCGAGGCAAAGGCGTTTTTAGATAAAATTAATAGTGAACTAAATATCGTAGGATACGTAACGGGGGACGATTATCGTTTTGGATATAAAGGGAGTGGAGACGTAAACTTTCTAAAAGAATACGCAACAAAAAACGCTCAACAAGTCGTCGTTACTAATACCGAAACGGCTGATGGACTTAGAATTTCAACCTCGTTAATAAAAGAACTTCTAATAAACGGAGATATTAAAAAAGCCAACTATTTACTAGATAGAAATTATTCGATTACTGGCGAAGTCGTTAAAGACCGTAGAGTTGGAACGAGTATAGGTTTCCCCACGATAAATATATGCGTAGAAAACCAAAAACACTTAATTAAAAACGGTGTTTATTATGGAAACGTTATAGTTGATGGAATTAAGTATAAAGCTATCATAAATTATGGTGCTAGACCTACCTTTAATCTAGAAGAAAAGGTGTTAGAAGCGCACCTTATAGGCTTTAACGGTGATTTATACGGCAAGACTTTGACCGTTTCTTTTGAAGGGTATTTAAGAGATATTGTAGCGTTTAAGAACGGCATTGGGTTAAAAGAGCAACTAGAAAAAGACCTTTTAGCCGTTAAGAATATGGGGGAGTAATGATTAAGTTTGGACCTAGTGGTAATTCAATAGCGTTCACGCTTGCAGGGAATAAAACTAGCGAGCAGTCTGCAGTTTGGGTTAAAAGCTTAGGCTTAAATTGTTTTGAATATTCTTTTGGTAGAGGGGTAAACTTAAGCGACGAAAAGGCACTTTCAATAGGTGGTGCTTTTAAGGAAGCTGGCGTCGAAATAAGTGTTCACGCACCATACTATATAAACTTTGCAAACCCTGACGACCAAAAGGCAGAAAACTCTTATAGATACGTTTTAGATTCAGCGAAAAAGGTTAAACTTATGGGTGGGAACAGAGTTGTTTTTCACCCGGCAAGTCAAGGCAAACTTCAAAGACACGACGCTGTTGAACTAACCATAAAAAGGTTAAACCTTCTTAAAAACCTTATTTATGAAGAGGGTTTAGACGACGTAATATTTTGCCCTGAAACTATGGGTAAGTTAGGACAAATCGGCACGATAGAAGAAATAACCGAGTTTTGTAAGATAGACAAGGTGTTTGTTCCAGCCGTTGACTTTGGACACGTTAACGCTAGGGAAAATGGAAGTTTGAAAACCAAGCAAGACTATCTAGTTCGTCTAAACTATATGATAGAAAACCTTGGCTATGAAAAAATGAAGAACTTCCACGTTCATTTTTCAAAGATAGAATACACGCAAAAGGGCGAGGTGAGACACCTCACTTTTGAAGACAATATATATGGGCCTGAATTTTCGCCACTTGCCGAGGCACTTAAAGAATTAAAACTAGAGCCTTTCGTGATATGCGAATCTGCAGGAACTCAAGATATTGATGCAGTTAGTATGCAAAAAATATACGGCAATAATTGACTAATAACTAAAAATTTGATAAAATATATAGAGTTAGGAGATTTTATGTCTTTTTCGCTTGAGGTTAAACAAAATTCGGCGTATTTAATAACCGATAAGTATACGAGAAGATATTTTACCGGAATAGATAACGCTGAAGGTTTAGTAATAATTACTACAAGCCAAACGTCGTATTTTGCAGATTCGAGATATTATTATGCATTAAAGCAAAAACTCAAGAAGACTAATATAAAATCATTTCTATTTAAGTCTTTAGAGAGTATAAAGGAATACCTAGAAGATAACAAAATAAAAACCCTCTATATAGATTACGACAAGACGACGCTTACCGAGTATGAAAAATACAAAACCTTTGGTGTTGAAGTTCTTAACGGTGCAGAAAACCTTGCCGAGTGCAGAAAGGCTAAAACCCAAACGGAAATAGCAAATATTACAAAAGCATGCGAGATTGCGTCTTCGGCTTTTGAATATATATTGCCTTTTATAAAAGAGGGCGTTTCGGAGATTTCCATCAAAAATAAACTTGAAAGGTTTATGAAAAAACAAGGGGCAGAATACCCTAGTTTTGATACAATCGTAGCCTTTGGAAAAAATTCGGCAGTTCCCCATCATCAAACGGGCAACACGAGATTAAAGGAAAACCAAGCCGTTCTGCTAGATTTTGGCGCAGTCGTAAACGGATACTGTTCGGATATTACTAGGACGATATTTTACGGAACGCCTACTGAAAAGTTTAAGGAAACCTTTTACGCAGTTGCAGGGGCAAATCTACTAGGTCAAGACAGAGCAAACGAGGGAAAAATCGTAAAGCAAGTGGATAGCGAAGTTAGAGAGTATTTTTCTAACCTAGGCGTAGCCGATAAATTCACTCATTCGTTAGGACACGGAGTTGGTTTAGAGATTCACGAAGAACCATATCTTTCCCAAAAAGGCAATGGCGAACTTAAAGAAAACTACGTTTTCACAATCGAGCCAGGGCTATATTACGACGGAGAGTTTGGCGTTCGCATTGAAAACACCGTAGTTATTAAGAACGGACAAGCCGTATCACTTACTGGAAACGGCAGAGAACTTATAATAATAGAGTAACAAATCCTACGGGATAAAAGATAAAAAACATTTTTCAAGGAGATAAAAATATGTTAGCAGGTGATTTTAGAAAAGGTTCTACTTTTGAATACGAAGGTTCAGTATGGACTATCGTAGACTTCCAACACGTAAAACCAGGTAAAGGCGCAGCGTTTGTAAGAACCAAGATGAAGAACGTTATCGACGGTAAAGTTCTAGAAAGAACTTGGAACCCAACCGAAAAACTTCAAGATGCAGTTATCGAAACCAAGAATATGACCTATTCTTATACCGATGGCGAACTTTACTACTTTATGGACCAAGAATATAACCTAATCCCACTTAACTACGACCAAGTAGAAGACGCTTTAATGTATATCAAAGAAAACGACCCAGTTATCGTAAGATTTTTCAAGGGTTCAGCATTTAGCGTGGTATGTGAAAACTTCGTAGTATTACGTGTTACCGAATCAGAACCATCAGTTAAGGGTAATACTGCAACCAACGCAACTAAGGAAGCAATCTTAGAAACGGGTGCAAAAATTCAAGTGCCAATGTTCGTTGAACAAGGTGAACTAATTAGAGTTGACACTAGAACTGGCGAATACATGGAACGTGTTAAAGGCTAAAATTTAGAAACTAAAATGCTCGCTTTTTAGCGAGCATTTTTTTAGGAGAATAATGAAAACGGCATTAGTTACGGGCGCAAGTGGAGGAATAGGCAAGGCAATCGTTAAGGAATTTATTTCAAACGGATATTTCGTCGTTGCGCAATACAACAAAAATTATAAAGGCATACAAGAATTAGTAGAAGAACTTCCTGAAAATCAAAGGGAATATCTATTTGCTATAAGTGCAGACTTTAACGTTAAAGGCGAGGCTAAAAAACTTTTCTATAAAGTAAGCGAGAGTTTTAAGCACGTAGACGTTTTGGTGCTAAACGCAGGAAAAGACCTTTATAAACTATACACTGATACTACCGAAGAGGAATGGGATAGCCTATTTAGCGTAAACGTAAAGGCTAACTTTATGCTTTCAAAATTATTCTTACCTGAAATGATTAGTAGGCAAAGTGGAAATATAATTTTCGTGTCTTCAATTTGGGGAAACAACGGCGCAAGTATGGAAGTTTGCTATTCGGCAACCAAAGCCTCTTTAATTGGCTTAACCAAATCGCTTGCGAAAGAGGTTTCTTATAGTAAGATAAACGTCAACTGCGTATGCCCAGGCGTTGTCGACACGCCTATGAATAGTAGGTTTTCTCAAGAAGAAATGAGCGAGATTATATCTTCTACGCCAATGGGTAGAACTTGCAGTCCACAAGAAGTTGCAAGCCTAATCTATTATTTAACAACCGAAAATGCAAAATTTATTACGGGGCAAACCATAACTATTGACGGTGGATTTACTTTATAATGGAAAGAGCAAGTGGAATATTAATGCCCGTGTTTTCCCTTCCATCAAAGTATGGGATAGGCGACTTTGGACAAACGGGATACAAATTCGTGGATTTTTTATATGAGTCAAAGCAAAAGTTTTGGCAAATTCTACCACTCGTTCAAACGGGTTACGGGAATTCGCCATATTCTTCTGTGTCCTCTCGTTCTTTTAGTCCTTATTATATAAGTATAGAAACTTTGTGTGCGCAAGGTTTGCTAACCGAAGAAGAAATAAAAACCTCTCTTTATGACGGCGAATATATATCTTACGAGTTTTTATATAACGTAAGATTAGACTTGTTGAGAAAGGCGTATTCAAGGTTTAACACGCAAGACAAAAAGTTTAAGTCGTATGTAAAAAGTTGCGAGGCAAGAGATTATGCACTATTTATGTCGCTAAAAAACTTTAACCAAGATAAACCATTTTACGAATGGCAAGATGAATACAAGCATAGAGATAAGCTTGCCCTTTTAGAGTTTGAAAAGGCAAATAGCGACCAAGTGTTGTTTTGGCAATTCGTTCAATATTTAGCAAAAACCCAATGGTTAAAACTAAAAAAATACGCCAACAAAAAGGGCATAAGCATTGTTGGGGATATGCCTCTCTACGTTGCGTTAGATAGTGTTGACGTGTGGGTTGAGCCATCTTTATACAAACTTGATAAGAATTTCACGCCTAAAAAGGTTGCAGGCGTTCCTCCCGATTATTTTTGCGAAGACGGACAATTATGGGGCAATCCCGTTTACGACTATTCAAAGCACAAAAAACAAGGTTATAAATGGTGGGTGGAAAGAATTATAAACGCCCTTGACATTTTCGACTACCTTAGAATAGACCACTTTCGTGGTCTTGACCGTTATTATGAGATAGAAAACAGTGCGCCAAACGCTAAAAGTGGCGAGTGGATAAAAGTTCCATCAAAGGCGTTGTTTTCGGCAATTCATAAAAGGGTCGACAAAAAGCGCATTATAGCAGAAGACTTGGGAATGATAGACGACGGCGTTAGGGTATTATTAAAGCACGTTGGCTACCCAGGAATGAAGATTTTATCCTTTGCTTTTAATGGAGACCAAGATAATTTATACTTACCTGAAAGAGTTGAACAAAACTCGGTGTGCTATACGGGAACGCACGATAACGATACCTTAATAGGATTAATAAATAAAGCTAGTGATTGGGATAGAGAAAATCTTTATAACGGCGTAAGACAAAGTCTTGAAAGATTAAATTTGAATTTACAGGTATACGACACGGAAAGTTTGGCTAATTCAATTATTGAACTAGGTTTTGCTTGCAAGTCCAATTTATTTATAATACCAATGCAAGACCTATTAAGAATGAGTAGTGAAATGCGCACCAACGAGCCAGGAACTATAAAAGAGCAAAACTGGTCGGTAAGGTTTAACGAAGGTCATTTTTCTAACGACCTATCAAAAGCACTTAAAAATCTAACTATAAAATATAAAAGATAATCTGCCTTAATTGGCAGATTTTTTTATTTTTGTATAAAAAAATTTTCTTAGGTAATAACCTTGTAAAAAGGAGATGAGAATATGAATCCATTTAAAGAATTGCCTAAAAACCCACAAGTAAAGTATTATAGTTGGAAAGGCTTAGCCTTAAAGCCTTACGACAAGAACACAGCGTCGCCATACACTAAAACCCGTGTAATTTTAATGAACGGCACGGAGTTTGAATCAAATATGTTCTTGCATCAACTTAATCGCCATTGCTTAAACAATGAAATTCGTCGTGCTGCCGCTGAAGTTAGAAGAAGTGAACAGCAACAACAAAAGCGTATTGCAAGTTTAAAACCTATCAATGAAACTATTTTAGAAACGACAATTGCCTACGAACAATTAGCCGTTGACCTAACCGTAGACCTCGCTAAAAAAGAGCCAAATCCATTCGTTAAAGCGCAACTAGATTTTGCCCTTTTAGAAGATTTCGACCATCTATACAGATACGCCAACTTATTAGATATGGAAGAAGGGGTGCATGCCGAAAGATTAGTTGGTAAATACACCGAAATTACCCCAGGTAGACCAACTATAGCCGAACATCGTCATCCAAAAGACGACGTTCGCCGTTATATCAATTGTTGGCAAGACGACCTTTCAACAAGGTTAAATACTATGATAATAACTGCAGCCGAGCAACAAACAATGAACTACTATATGAACGTTGCAAACCTTTACCATAGCGATTTAGGAAGAAAACTCTACACCGAAATTGCAATGATAGAAGAGCAACACGTTACTGGCTACGGTGCGTTATTAGACCCTTCATGCACGTGGCTAGAAAGTTGGGTTATGCACGAGTATACCGAATGTTATTTATATTGGTCGTGTTATCAAGACGAAAGCGATGTAAAAATTAAAGAAGTTTGGTTAGAACATTTTGAAGAGGAGTTAAACCACCTTAAAATCGCTAGCGACATGCTTCATAAATACGAAGGTAGAGAGTGGGAGCAGTTGTTTAAGTTTGGAAGTGATTTCCCAGCGCTTGTGAAACTTCAAGAAAACAAGGACTATATTAGAGAGGTTATAAGTAAGACCGTTAGAAACACAGGGTTTAGGGAAAAGATTGTTAAACTAGACGAACTTCCTGACACGGCAGACTTTTTTAAGTATCAAAACAAGGTGTGTGCTAGCGAGAATCAAGTTGCAAGCCATTTAGTAATTGACAAGTATATCTCTAAGCACGGCGAAGATTACAGATACGAAGATAAACCTAACCCAGAAAAGACTTTAAGGGATAGAAAAAAGGATAATACTACTTTAGCGAGAAAGAAAAAATCGTAAAAAATTATAAAAATACTAAAAATTAACATTTTTAAAATGCAAAAATGACAAAAATTAGTTGTTTTTGCATTTTTCATATTATTATAAATTTAAAAAATGCAAATAATTAATAAAATCGCAAAATATTTATTTATAATAATAAATATTAAAACAAAAAACGACTAACTTAAACGCAAAAATAACAAAAAAATAAAATAATTTAAAAAAAATTATTTAAAATTATTGCAAAAATTCAAAAAATAGTGTAAAATAGTAAACGTAAATATTAAAAAAGTCGTTAAAAGGTAATATTTATGAATTTTGGCTACGTAAAAGTTGGTGCTTTATCTCCTAAAACGCAAATTGCTAACGTGGAATTTAACGCCAACAACATAATTCAAGGAATAAAGGACGCAAGTTCTAACGGCGTAGAAGTTTTGGTTTTTCCAGAACTTGTTTTAACGGGCGCAACTTGTGGAGATTTGTTTTTTGACAAAACCCTTTTAACTGCTTGTAAAAAGTATTTAGACAAAATAGCGCAATCGACCTTGTATTATAACGGAATCGTATTTGTAGGATTACCTATGGAATATAAGAGCCTTATATATAACGTATGCGCTGTAATAAATTCAGGCAGAGTTATTGCATTTGTTCCAAAAAGCAACACCCAAAGTTCTTACGATGTGAATAAGGGTAGGTTTAACGTCTTAACCGAAAGTGGCGCAACCGTAGACTTTTGTGGTTATAGCGTGCCGTTTACTAATAAGGTTATCTTTAAGGAACAGAATATCGACAATTTTACTATTGCTTGCGAGTTTGGTCAAGATTTATTTGGAGTTAACCCATGTTCTTGCGAACACGTTTTACAAGGCGCAACAATTATCGCATGCCCATCTTCGCTTTGTATGACGGTGGGTAAAACGGAGTTTTTAACTAAAACGCTTGGCGCTCATTCTCAAAAGTGCATTAGTGGTTACGTTTATAGCGAAAGTGGAGACGGTGAATCGTCAACCGACGTTGTGTTTGCAGGGGCTAACTTTATCTATGAAAACGGCAAAGAGTTAAGTTCAACCAAGCCGTTTACAAGCCAAATGGCTATTAGCGAAATAGATACCGAGTTTATCTCTTACGAAAGAAGTAGGGACGGCTCGTTTAACCAGTTATTAAATAACGATTATAAAACCATAACCTTTTCTTGCGAAAATAAATCGCTTGCGCTTACTAGAAAGTATGAAAAACTACCTTTCTTACCACTAGATTTATCTAATGGCGAGCGTGCCGAATTAATACTCGACATTCAAGCAGAAGGCTTAAAAAAGAGAATAGTCCATACAAATGCAAACAAAGTGGTTATAGGCTTGTCGGGTGGATTAGATTCTACACTAGCGCTAATTGCAACGGTAAATGCAATGAAGAAGGCTAATAGAAACCTAAAAGACGTGCTTGCAGTAACAATGCCATGCTTTGGCACTACGGGTAGAACGCTTACGAACAGTGTTAAACTTGCAAAGGCGCTAGGCGTTACTCTTAAAAAGATTGAAATTGCAAAAGCCGTAAATAGACATTTTAAGGATATTGAACACGACGGCAAGTTAGACGTAACTTACGAAAACGCTCAAGCCAGAGAACGCACTCAAGTCCTAATGGATTTAGCCAATATGTATAGTGGAATGGTTGTAGGAACGGGCGACTTATCCGAACTTGCGCTAGGTTGGGCAACTTATAACGGCGACCACATGAGTATGTTTGGCGTTAACGGGGGGTTACCGAAAACTCTTATTAGATATTTGGTTAGCCACTATGCAAGTAAATCTAAAACTAAAATTAAATCTGTATTAAACGATATATTAGATACGCCGGTATCTCCAGAATTATTACCTTCTAACAACGATAAAATCTCTCAAAAGACCGAAGATATCGTTGGCCCATATATCTTGCACGATTTCTTTATATACAATTATATAAGACGAGGATTTTCTCCACAAAAAACGTATTTCGTTGCAAAACAAACCTTTGAAGGGGAGTTTGACGGACAAACTATTCTTAAATGGCTTAAAATCTTTATAAGAAGATTCTTTAACCAACAATTCAAACGCTCTTGTCTGCCAGACGGCGTTAAGATTGGCACGGTTGGTCTTTCCCCTAGAATGGAATGGCAAATGCCTTCCGACGCAATCTCTAAACTATGGCTAGATAGTTTGGAAAACCTATAATTTGATTACACATCTCTTTTCATAGAATACTTGTTCCTTTTTTTACGGCGAGCCTAAATCGGCTCGCCGTAAAAATTTTAAAAAGAAATTTATAAAAAGATTAAAAAATTTAAAAAAACTTTTAAAAAACT
>JAZRGN010000016.1:0-20624 GCA_045644165.1 Christensenellaceae bacterium
TTTATAACGTCTTGACAATAAGGGGTGGATAACTTATCCATCTCTCTTTTCTTTTTAAGTTGTTTAACTAGGCTATCTTTATCAACCCTAATTCCCATTGAAGAAAGTTCAACCGACGAGTTAAGCACAGGCGACCATAAAATAATGTCTCCGTTTAACTTCCAATCGTCGTAATCGGCTGCTCTTCCGTCGTGAGGCATTCCGTCTTTTAACGGCCAACCGATTTTGTATAGGAAGATTGCACCGTATTTTTTAGCAGCCTCATGTTCTCTTTCCTTTCTTGGAAGGTTTGGATATGCCTTTTCTAGTTCCAAAGTAGAGATAAAGGTAATTTCTTTTGGAAGAACGTTTTCGAGCGCTGGGTATTTTTTGTTTACGGCGTTAGATACTTTCAAGAATACCTTATATATTTGACGAACTACTTTCTTTAAATAAGAAAGTCGTCTTTCTTCTTTAGAAATAATCTTTTCCCAATCCCATTGGTCAACGTATACAGAATGAAGTCTATCTAGGTCTTCGTCTCTTCTAATAGCATTCATGTCGGTATATAAGCCAGTGCCTTGGGTAAAGCCGTATTTACCAAGCGCCATTCTCTTCCATTTTGCAAGAGATTGAACGATTTCTACTTCTTTTTTTAATGACAACACGTCAAACCTAACGGCCCTTTCATAGCCGTTTAGGTTGTCGTTTAGCCCCGATTCCGGTTGAACGAATAATGGGGCTGAAACTCGTGTTAAGTTAAGGGCTTTAGCAAGTTCTTTTTCAAAAGTATCTTTTATAAACTTTATCGCTACTTCCGTTTCAATTAGCCCTAAAACGGATTGATATTTCATTATAAAACTCCTTGGTAAATTGGGTGAGCCTCGATTAGTTTTTTAACTTCTGCTCGAACGTAATCAAAGCATGCTTCTCTTTCTTTGATGATTTTAACTATAAGTTCTGCAACCTTTTCGCAATCTGCTTCCTTAAAGCCACGAGTGGTGATTGCTGGGGTTCCAATACGAACACCACTAGTTACGGTTGGTTTTTCTGGGTCCCATGGAATAGCGTTTTTATTTAAGGTAATGTTAACTTGTTCGGTTAGGTCGTTAAGTTCTTTACCCGTCATACCCGTTCCTAAAAGGTTTAATAGGATTAAGTGGTTATCCGTTCCACCTGAAACCATGTTGATTCCGTGCTTTTTGAAGGTGTTCTCCATAGCCTTTGCGTTAAGCACGATTTGACGTTGATATACCTTGTATTCGTCGGTCATAGCCTCTTTTAAGGCAATCGCCTTACCTGCGATAATGTGCATTAACGGGCCACCTTGAGTGCCTGGGAATACTGCTTTATCTATTGCTTTTGCGAACTCTTCTTTGCATAGAATCATACCTCCACGTGGACCTCTTAAAGTCTTGTGAGTGGTGGTGGTTACTACGTCTGCATAAGGAACTGGGTTTGGATGCTCACCTGCAGCAACTAAACCTGCAATATGCGCCATGTCTACCATTAAGTATGCGCCTACTTTATCGGCAATTTCTCTAAAACGCTTAAAGTCTAAAGTTCTTGGATATGCGCTTGCGCCTGCTACGATTAGCTTTGGTTTGCATTCTAATGCTATTTGTTCAACTTCGTCGTAGTCGATAGCGCCCGTTTCTTTTGATACGCCGTAAGGAACAACGTTGAAATATTTTCCAGAAACGTTTGCTTTGCTACCGTGGGTTAAATGTCCACCGTGAGCAAGGTTCATACCCATAATGGTGTCGCCCGGTTGCAATAGTGCTACGTATACTGCAAAGTTTGCGTTTGCGCCACAATGTGGTTGAACGTTTGCGTGGTCTGCACCAAACAACTCTTTTGCTCTTTCGATTGCTAAACTTTCAACGACGTCTACGTGTTCGCAACCACCGTAGTATCTATGTGCTGGATAACCTTCAGCATATTTGTTGGTTAGAACGCTACCTGCAGCGAGTAAAACGTTTTCACTTACGATATTTTCGCTTGCAATAAGTTCAATGTTGTTTCTTTGTCTGTTAAGTTCGGCGTCTAAACCTGCAAATACTTCTGGGTCTTTGGCCTTTAAGTTAGTTAAATCTATCATTTTTCTTCTCCTGTAAGAGTTTTATTTTTTATTTTATTAAACGTGTTTAAGTAGCATTTCGGCTAGTTTTGCTTTTGAAGTTAAACCAACTACCTTTTCTACTAATTCGCCGTTTTTGAACACCATAAGAGTTGGAATACTCATAACTCCAAGTTCTCTTGCTAGTTTTTCGTTTACGTCAATATCAACCTTAGCAATGATTGCCTTATCGCCAATATCTTCACTAAATTCGTGTAAAATTGGCGCTTGCATTTTGCATGGGCCACACCAGGTTGCCCAAAAATCTACTAACACCGGCTTATCTTGTGTGATAAGGTCGGCAAATTCTTCTTCAGTTAAAATTTCTTTAATTAAATCCATTTTCGTTCTCCTTGTTATCGTTAACTATCTTTACGATTTGCGTTTGAGCCTTTAGTTTTACGCCTAGCCATTTATCTATGCCTGACAAAACTATAAACCAAAGGGTGCAACTTATTAGCGAAAGCCATAAACTCCACAATTCTTTTTCTACGACTTCTAACGCTACTAAAGACGATAAAAGTATTAGTAATAATGGCACTAAAAATACAAGTGTGAACGCAGTTAATTTTCCTGCCTCCGTCCTTTCTATTATAACGGTGTCGCCCTCTTTTGCGCCAAGTTGATTTTGCGCCTCGATTTTAACTACTTGCGCACCTTTTGGGAATAAACACATTCCACACTTACTACACTCGTCTTTTTTGTCAAGAATTAGCGTGGCAACTTGGTTTTTAGTGCTTTCGACTTTAGCGATTTCTTGCATACTTAAGCCCTTTCAAGATATTCAGGAAGCAAATCGATTTTAACGAGATTTTCACTTCCGTCTGCCATTTTCTTGACCTTTACTTCGCCAAGTTCTAATTCGTTTGAACCGATAACTGCAACGTATTCAGCGCCAATTTTATCAGCGTATTTGAATTGAGATTTTATACCCCTATTCATATGGTCTATTTCGCAAGAAATTCCCTTATTTCTAATCTTGGTTGCGATTTCAAAGGCTTTATTAGATTCTTTTTCGCCCATTGACGCTATATAAATTTTAACCTTGTTGTCTTCTGGAATTTCTACGCCCGTGTTTTCTAAAAGCATAATAAGTCTTTCAATGCCTACTGCAAAGCCGATTCCCGGAACGTCGTTTTCGCCGAATTGCTTAATAAGTCCATCATATCTGCCACCACCACAAACAGTGCCTTGCGCACCGATATTGTCTGAAACGAATTCAAAAACCGTTTTGGTGTAATAGTCTAATCCCCTAACTATATTTGGGTTAACCTTAAATTCTACGTTTGCGCTCTTTAATAAACTTTGAACTTTATCAAAATGCTCTTCGCACTCGTCGCAAATGTAATCTAAAATTATTGGTGCGTTTGCATTGATTTTTTTGCAGTCTTCATTTTTGCAGTCTAGAACACGAAGTGGATTTTTCTCCATTCTTTCTATGCAAAGTGGACACAAATCACTTTGGTTTGCTCTTAAATAATCTTTTAAGGCTTGACTATATTTTTTTCTACACTCTGGACAACCGATACTGTTTAGATATAAGGTAACGTTGTCAATTCCTAATTTATCTAGAAGAGTTTTTGCAAGCAAAATTACTTCGGCGTCGGTATCTGCTCCGTTTGCGCCCAAAAACTCAACGCCGAACTGGTGAAATTCACGAAGCCTACCTGCTTGTGGTCTTTCATAACGGAAACATTGGGTTATATAGTAAAGTTTTTGTGGAAGAGAGGCATTAAAAAGTCCGTTTTCTACAAACGCTCTCGCAACGCCTGCCGTGCCTTCTGGTTTTAAGGTTATACTTCTATCGCCCTTATCGTTAAAGGTATACATTTCTTTATTAACGATATCGGTGGTTTCGCCTATACCACGAAGAAAAACTTCGGTGTGTTCAAAAGTTGGCGTGCGAATTTCTTTTACGTTAAAGAGTTTAGCAACTTCTCTAGCCGTCTTTTCAATATATTGCCATTTGCCACTTTTTTCTGGCAAAACGTCTTTCGTGCCTTTTGGTGCAGTAATCATAGTTTTATTATATCCTTAACTTTTAGTATTTTCAAGTAATTTAGTATTGCAATTTACTTTTAATTAAGTAAATTACAAAATGTATTTCTTAAGGTCTTTAGTTTTCTTTTCTACGCCGAATTTTTCTACCACGTAGTCAGAGTCGATAACGATTTCTTTGCCCGTGCCGTCAGCCTCGAAAGAAACGTCTTCTAAAAGATTTTCTACTACCGTGTGTAATCTTCTTGCGCCAATATCTTCGCTCGTTGCGTTCATATCTTCGCTTATTTCGGCAATCTTGTCGATAGCGCTTTGGCTAAACTTTAAGTCTACGCCGTCTACCTTTAGTAGGGTTGCATATTGAATGGTTATAGCATTCTTTGGCGTTGTTAAAATCTTTACGAAATCCTCTTTAGTTAGCGAGTTTAGTTCCACCATAATTGGGAATCTTCCTTGAAGTTCAGGGATAAGGTCGCTAACCTTTGAAACGTGGAATGCACCTGCTGCGATAAATAGAATATAATCGGTTTTGATTGCGCCGTATTTAGTCATAACGGTTGAACCTTCTACTATTGGAAGTATATCTCTTTGAACGCCTTCTCTAGATACGTCTTGTCCACCAGACTTAGAACCTTTTGCAGCGATTTTATCTATTTCGTCGATAAAGATAATGCCTTCTTGTTCTGCTCTTCTAATAGCCTCTTCGTTAACCGAATCGTTATCGATTAACTTATCAGCCTCTTCGTCAAGCATAAAACGTCTTGCTTCTTTAACGGTGAGTTTCCTCTTTTTACGTTTTTTAGGCATCATATCGCCAAATATACTACCGATACTTATTTCGCCTGCACCTGGAATTAATTCCATTGGCTTTGGATTATCAACGATTTCAATTTCTATTACTTCGTTATCGTAGTAACCCTTTTTTAAGCCTTCTAGGATATTGCTTTCAAATATTTCAACAGGGGTTTCGCCTCTATCTAAACGGCGAACTTCGGCTAAAATTTTAACGAGTTTAGCATCTACCGTTGCACTTGCCTTTTCGGTAACTTTCTTAAATCTTTCTTCCTTTACTAAACGAACTGCGCATTCGGCTAAATCTCTTATCATAGACTCAACGTCTCTACCAACGTAGCCTACTTCGGTGTATTTGGTCGCTTCTACTTTAATGAATGGTGCTGAAACGAGTTTAGCAAGTCTTCTTGCAATTTCAGTTTTACCAACGCCCGTTGGTCCTTTCATGATTATGTTTTTTGGAGTAATTTCTTCCATTTCGGCTTTAGAAAGTTGACTTCTTCTATAACGATTGCGAAGTGCAATCGCAACTGCCTTTTTAGCCTCGTCTTGACCTATAATGTATTTATCTAATTCTTCTACTATTTGTTTAGGACTTAAATTCATAATACCCCCTTATAGCGTTTCGCAAGTGATGTTTCCGTTTGTGAATACGCAAATTTCACTAGCGATTTTTAACGACTTTTTAGCGATTTCTTCTGCCGTGTAGTCGGTTTCTTGACATAACGCTCTTGCTGCAGCCAAAGCGTAGTTTCCACCACTACCGATTGCGCAGATTCCATCTTCAGGCTCGATTACTTCGCCCGTTCCTGAAACGATAAGTAAACTATCTTTATCGGCAGTAATCATCATTGCTTCTAGTTTTCTTACCTTGTCAGAACGCCATAACTCTGCAAGTTCAACGGCACTTCTCATTAGGTTTCCAGAATACTTGTTAAGCATTTCTTCAAATCTTTCAGAAAGCGTAAAAGCATCTGCAACAGAGCCTGCAAATCCAAAGATAACCTTGCCATTATAAATTCTGCGCACTTTAACTGCGTTGTTCTTAAAAATAATTGATTGGGACATGGTAACTTGTCCGTCGCCGGCGATTGCCGTTTTTCCGTTGCGCTTTACTGCGCAAATTGTAGTTCCCTTAAATTCCGTCATATATTCATCTCCTTTTTGAATAGGTTGATTTCTTGTAAACTTCTTTCAGCCATTAGGCGTTTCCTTTGACTTTTATCCCTAACCACCATTGATAGTGGTGGTAAAATTCCAAAATTAGCGTTCATTGGCTCGAAGTCTTTGTTTTCAGTTGTTATATATCTCGCAAGTGCACCTGCTACGGTGTTTGGAGATATGGTTTTATATTGCTCGCCCTTTAACTTTTTGGTTAAGTAAATTCCAACCATTAAGCCACTTAAAGCGCTTTCTACGTAACCTTCCACACCCGTTATTTGCCCTGCAAAGAATAACTTTTCATTATTCTTAAACGAATAATCTTGGTTAAGTATTTTAGGGGCGTTTATAAAGGTGTTTCTGTGCATAACGCCGTATCTAAAATACTCTGCGTTCTTTAAGGCAGGAATTAGCGAAAACACTCTCTTTTGTTCGCCAAAGGTTAAGTTGGTTTGAAATCCCACCATGTTATACATGGTGCCCTCTTGGTCTTCTCTTCTTAGTTGAAGGGTTGCATAAGCCCATCTATCCGTTTTAGGATTGGTTAGTCCTACGGGTTTTAGTGGACCAAACCTTAAGGTGTCCTTGCCCCTTTGAGCCATAATTTCTATCGGCATACAACCTTCGAAAACTTCTTTCTTTTCAAACTCGTGAAGAGTTGCTCTTTCGGCAGTAATCAAAGCGTTATAGAACTCTTCGTATTCTTCCTTGCTCATTGGACAATTAACGTGGTCGCCGTTTCCCCTGTCGTATCTATCGCCGAAGAATGCGTTTTCCATGTCGATACTTTCAAATGCTATGATAGGTGCTGATGCGTCGAAAAAATGAAGTCCACCATCACATAACTTTTGCAAATTATCGTATAACTTTCCCGTGGTCAATGGTCCGGTTGCAATTACCGTGTATTCGTCAAAATCTATATCTTCTATTTCTTTAGAAATAAAGGTAATATTTTCTTGAGACTTTATCTTGTAGGTAATATACTTTGCAAACTCTTCTCTATTGACTGCTAGCGCATTGCCAGCAGGAACAGCGTTTTTGTCAGCCGACTCAATTATAAGAGAGCCTAACAAACGCATTTCTTCCTTTAATAAACCTGCAGCGTTACCGTATACGTCGTTACTTTTAAGAGAGTTAGAACAAACTAACTCTGCAAGGTTTTGGCTTTTATGAGCAGGCGAAAACTTGTTCGGTTTAATATCGTATAGTTCTACTTTTATTCCGTTTTTAGCAAGATAGTAGGCGCACTCGCAACCTGCTAGCCCTGCACCAATAACCTTAACCGTTTGCATTTTTATTAGTTGGACATCCTTTGTTAGAACACTTTGTTTCGCCGTTAACGTTTACTAAATACTTTCCACATTGAGAACACTTTTCACCCGTTGGCATATCCCAACTCATAAACTTACATTCTGGGTAACCCGAACAACCGTAAAAGGTTTTCCCACCCCTAGAAGTCATTTTTTTAGTGGGCTTGCCACAATCAGGGCATACGCCTGCGTTTTCGGTTAGGCTTATAGTGTTTTTGCATTTTGGGTAGTTTGAACAAGCAAGGAATTTACCAAATTTACCTTCCCTTTCTACCATTATTCCACCACACTTTGAACATATCTTATCGGTTGGAATAGCCACGTCTGGATTAGCAGACTTAATGTTAGAACAAGTTGGATAGTTAGAGCAAGCGTAATAGTTGCCGAATCTTCCACTGTTTATAGTCATTCTTGCTCCACACTTGTCGCAAACAACGTCGGTTAATTTTGAATTCTCTAATTGTTTTTCAAAACCAACGTAGAAATCGCCAATTAGTTTATGCCAATCTCTTCCACCCGTGCCAATATCGTCTAAAGAATCTTCCATTTTAGCCGTGAAAGAAATATCCATAATGTCAGGGAAATCTTTAACTAAAAAGTCGATTAGGGTGTAACTTATTGGGTTTGGAACGAGATATTTTTTTTCACGATGAACGTATTCTCTCTTCTTATCCGTAAGTTTGCCCATAATAACGGCGTAAGTAGATGGTCTACCAATACCCTTATCTTCCATGCTTTTAATAAGCGTTGCCTCGGTGTATCTAACTGGAGGTTTAGTAAACTTTTGTTCTTTTGTAATCTTGTTAAGGTTTAATATATCCCCTTGATTCATTGGAGGGAGTAGTGCGTTTCCACCCTCTTCGTCTTCTTCCTTTTTGCTATCGTCGTAAACTGCAGTATAGCCCTTAAACACCAAAGTTTTACCACTAGTCTTTAAGGTGTAATCGCCTGCGCCAACACATACGGCCACGCTATCGTAAATAGCCTCGGTCATTTGAGAGGCGATAAATCTATCGTAAATAAGTTTATATAGTCTATATTGATTTTTGTCTAAAACGTTTACTAGGCTTTCTGGGGTTAATCTTACGTCGATTGGACGAATAGCCTCATGGGCGTCTTGAGCGTCCTTTTTACTTCTGTAAACGTTTGGCTTTGATGGTAAATATTTTTCGCCATAGTTTGCTTTAATATAATCTAAAGCGTCTTTTTGAGCCTCGTTAGAAATTCTAACCGAGTCGGTTCTCATATAGGTAATAAGCGCCAAATGTCCGTTAGGAGTTTCTACTCCTTCGTATAATCTTTGAGCGATAGCCATTACTTGTGGCGCAGTTATGTTTAGTCTTATGGAGCCGTCTTGTTGAAGAGTTGAAGTAATATATGGAGCAGGTGCGTGAGATTTAACAACCGTCTTTTTAACTTCTGCAACCTTAAAAGTTGAAGATTTTAGTTGTTGCTCTACTAAGTCTGCCTCTTCTTTGGTTGCTGGCTTATACTTTTTGCCCTTCTTTTCTTGTAATAAAACGCTAAAAGGATTTGCGCTTTGAGGATTAACGTCTGCCTTTAAGTTCCAGTATTCTTGTGGCTTAAACGCTTGAATTTCACGCTCTCTATCGACAATCATTCTAAGTGCAACAGATTGCACTCTTCCTGCAGATAGGCTTTCGTTTAAAATTGAACTAGCAATAGGTGAAATAGAATATCCCACTAATCTATCTAAAACTCTTCTCGCTTGTTGAGCATCTACGAGATTCATGTCGATTTTTCTAGGATTTTCTATTGCCTTTTTAACTGCTTTTTCGCTAATTTCGTTAAACTCAATTCTATTGGCTTGCTTTTCGTCTAGTCCTAAAACTTCTGCTAGGTGCCAAGATATTGCCTCTCCTTCTCTATCCGGGTCGGTTGCAAGATAAACCATATCGGCTTTTTTTGCTTTATCTGCAAGTCTTTTTATATCTGCTTTCTTATCTTGAGATATTTCATAATAAGGCTCGAAATTGTTAGAAATTTTTATTCCCATACGATTTACAGGTAAATCACGAACGTGTCCCTTGCTTGCTTCTACCTTGTAGTCGCCTTTAAGAAACTTTTCTATGGTTTTTGCCTTATGTGGTGATTCTACTATAATTAACTGCATTTATTCCTCCGAGTAATTTCGAACTAGTTGGTAAATATTTCCTTCTTTGGTAACAACACCCTTTATCTCTAATATTGATAAAAGTGGAGTTATCTCAAAACTGCGCTTATTTAAACCTGCGCTTATCTTTTCCACGTGCATTTCTCCGTTAGATAGAAGTTTTATTAACTCTTTTTCTTCTTGGGAGAATTGTTCCACTTGGTTTTGTTTTTCTTCTATTCCGTAGTAATCTAGAATATCTTTTGGCGAATCTGTTAAAATTGCACCTTGTTTTATTAAGTTATTACAACCTTCGCCACTTGCTATACCTACGCTGTATGGAATGGCAAACACGTCTTTGCCGTATTCTACTGCATAATCTGCCGTCCATAGCGTTCCACTTTTCTTTCCTGCGCTTACTACTAAAACGCCACTCGATAAACCTGCAAATATTCTGTTTCTTACTGGAAACATAAATGGCATTGGGGATACCGTGGGTGGATATTCGCTTATTGCCAAACCTTTCTCAATAATTCTATCTAGTAGAGACGAATTTGTTTTTGGGTATACGTTGTTAAACCCACCTGTAATTACACTTATCGCCTTTCCACCTTTTTCTAACACGGATTTTAACACCGTTTCGTCTACGCCTTGCGCTATACCCGTAACTAAAGTGAAATCTGCATCTACTAACGCACTTACGTAATCTTTAGTTAATGCTATTGATAATGGTAGACTTTTTCTACTTCCCACTATGCAGAATAACCTTTCGTTCAACAGACTCACGTCCCCTTTTGTATAAAGCACTAGTGGTGGACATTTAATATTCTTTAACGATTGTGGGTAATCTTTTGATTTTATGGTTACGCATTTTATTCCTTGTTTATCTAACTCGGCTAAAACGTAGTTCATATATTCGTTAGTTAATGCGCTATTTAAGGTTGAATAAGCCTTTGCATCTAACGAAGTTAGTAGATAATCTTTACCCTTTTCTACTAATGCTTTAGCGTTTAAGTCGTGTTCTGCAAGGGTAATTAAGGTGTTTTTATGCTTATACTCTAAACCATTAAAACTATCTAGCCATATTAAGCATAGTTCTTCTCTTGTATACAACATATCTTCCCCAACTTAAATTTATTAGTATCTACGATAACTAACAGCCTCAAGTATATGGTTAGGAGCAATGTCCTTACTATTTTCCATATCGGCAATAGTTCTTGCGACCTTGATTATCCTACTTCTCGCTCTTGGAGAAAGACGTAAGGTCTTGTATGCGTTTTCCAAAATGGTTTCACACTCTTTTGAAAGAATGCAATATTTTCGTATATGTTTTTCACCCATATCGCTATTGGTGTTAATACTTTCGCCTATAAATCTTTCCCTTTGAATTGCACGAGCCTTGTTTACTCTTTCTCTTACCACTTGAGAAGTTTCACCCTCTCCTTCACTAGAAAGTTCTTGGTATTTAACGCTATCAACTTCTACTTGAATGTCTATTCTATCAAGTAGTGGTCCTGAAAGCTTTGCCCTATACTTAGCAATTTGAGTTGGCGTGCAAGTGCATTCTTTTTCTTTCGAGCCGTAGTTTCCACATGGGCATGGGTTCATACTTCCACATAGAATTACGTTTGCTGGGTAGGTTACAGACCCTGTCGCCCTCGCAACGGTTATAACACCGTCCTCAAGAGGTTGGCGCAACGCCTCTAGAGTAGAACGCTTATATTCTGGCATTTCGTCTAAAAATAATACGCCGTTATGTGCAAGTGATATTTCACCTGGTCTTAGACTTGACCCTCCACCCGTTAACGATACCGTTGACGCAGTGTGGTGTGGACTTCTAAACGGACGACGATATATTATGCCTTCGCCATCTTTTACGTAACCTGCAACTGAATGAATTTTTGTTGTTTCTAACGCCTCTTCAAAAGTCATGTCTGGCATAATGGTTGGTATACATTTTGCAAGCATAGTTTTACCAGTTCCCGGTGCACCCACGAATAACATATTGTGTCCACCTGCAACGGCGATTTCAAGCGCCCTTTTTGCAACGGCTTGTCCCTTAACCAAAGACATATCGCTATCGTATACTTGACCTAAACCCTTTGCCTTAAATTGCTGTATCTCTACTGACTTTATGGGTGTTTGTCCTGAAAAATGGTTTATAATCTCGCTTAGGGTGTTTGCTGGATAAACTTCTACACCACTAACGAAAGAGGCCTCTTTTTGATTTTCACTTGGTATTATAAACTTTTTATAACCTTGATTTAACGCAGAAATAACAACTGGTAACACACCGTTTATTCTTCTTAAGGTGCCGTCTAAGGATAGTTCGCCTAGAAAAATATAACCGTCGGTATCGGCAACTAGTTGCGCCGTTGATTTAAGAACGCCTATCGCTATAGCAACATCTAGAAAAGAGCCTTCCTTTTTAACGTCGGCAGGAGCAAGGTTTGCCATAATTTTTTTAGTTGGAACCTTAAACCCACTATTTTTTATAGCCGAGCGAACTCTCTCTTTAGATTCTTTTACGGCTGTGTCGGCTAACCCTACGATATCAAAACCCGGTAGTCCGTTGTTGATGTCAACCTCTACCGTAACTGGAATACCCTCCAAACCGATTAGTGCGTAAGACGTTACTTTTGAAATCATTAATTTCCCCTTTTCTTTTGCATTATATTGCGAACAAAAAACACTCCCATATATAATGTTTATAACTATCTAGTTTATTATTATATATTATTTTATCGCAAATGTCCAATGCTTTATGAAAATAAAAAAAAGAACTTACCGATTTTTTCAGTAAGTCCTTTGTTTTTTTAATAGTTATCTTGCTAATTCTTTAACTTTAGCAGCTTTACCAGTTCTCGCTCTTAAGTAATATAACTTAGCACGACGAACCTTACCTCTTCTAACAACTTGGATATCTGCTACCTTTGGTGAGTGAATTGGGAAGGTTTTTTCTACGCCTACACCGTAAGAAATTCTTCTAACGGTAAATGTTTCAGAAATGCCACCGTGTTTTTTAGCGATAACGATACCTTCGAAGCCTTGTAATCTTTCCTTGTCGCCTTCGATAACCTTTATCATTACTTTAACGGTATCGCCAACGTTGAAAGATGGAACGCTTGCTTTTAGGTTTTCTTGATTGATTTGTTCGATAATCTTACTCATTTTGCTTTTTTCTCCTTAATTTTACTAAGCGTTCATTGTCAATTTACGCAAGAGGAACGCCCGAAAGCCATAATATAATAACACATTTTTTCTGCCTTGGCAAGCAATTTTACATGGTAAATGCATCAATTATGTGATTTATTTGTCCATTTTCTATTTCTATAACGTCAAATCTACACTCGTAGTCGGTTAAATTGTTTTTAACTAGGTATTCGGTTGCCACCTTAAAATACTTTTCTTGTTTTCTTTGGTTTACTGCCTCGCTAGGAAGTCCAAACGCTTGGTCGCTACGAGTTTTTACTTCTACGAATACTATGGCGTTTTTATCCTTTGCAATAATATCAGCCTCGCCAATTCTCGTGCGATAATTTGTTTCAAGTATGGTATAACCTAACTTTTTTAGAAATTTAGAAGCCTTTACTTCTCCTGCTCTGCCCAAAAGTTTTTTATAAAAGTTTTTCTGTGCAATTTGCAAGGTCCTATCTCCTTAATCGTTTCTACGTGAATTTTCGTGCCGTATCCCTTATGCTTTTCAAACCCGTATTCAGGATATGTTTTGGCATATTCGCACATAAGCCTATCTCGATATACTTTTGCTAGTATTGAAGCACAACCTATGGTATAGCTCTTACTATCCCCTTTCGTTAAGTATTCGGCGTTTATAGGTAGATTCGTATTCACGCCGTCTACTAAGGTTACGTCTGGTTTAACGGATAAAGTGTTTACTGCATCAGCCATACATTTCCTTACTGCTTGAAGTATGTTTATCTCGTCAATTTCTTCTTGCGAAATTTCTCTTATCGAATAGGCGATTGCCTTTTCCTTTATAACGTCAAAAAGCGCTTCTCTTTTCTTTTCGGTGAGTTTTTTGCTATCGTCTATACCTTCTATAAGGTCGTCTAACGGCATTATAACTGCACAACAAACCACCGGACCTGCTAGTGGGCCTCTACCCACTTCGTCCACGCCTGCAACGTATTTAGCACCCTTTTCTAGGTGTTTTCTTTCGTATTCTAATTTATCCATATTAGTCTAATATAATCTTGCCTATTCTACCCTTTCTAAAGTCGTCTATAACGGCTTGGGCGCATCTTTCATAGTCATGCTCGCCACCCTTCATTAGAAAGCCTCTGCGCACGCATATAGCGTTAAATACCTCTAGGGTTGGAATAGTTAAATCTTCTATTCCGTATTTTGCTTTTAGAAGTTCGGGATACTTTTCAACTAGTTCTTTTATTAGTTCGTATGCTAAATCGTTAAAGTCTATATTAGCGTCGTTCATACTGGCGATATAGGCAAGATGTTTTGCATAAGTTTGGTTTTCAAAAGCCGGTGGCATAGTGCCTGGGGTATCTAGAAGTTCTAACTCTCTTAACCTTACCCATTGTTTGCCTTTGGTTACGCCTGCTTTGTTGCCTGTAACCGTCTTTTTACCACCACAAAGGGCGTTTATAATGGTTGATTTTCCCGTGTTAGGAATACCAGCAACCATAATTCTTACAGGTTTAAAAATGCCTTTTTCTTTGTTTCTATCAAGTTTCTCTTTTAATAGTGAAAAGATTTTTGTGTATAGCAAATCTATCGCCTTTTTATCCATTGCAGAAACGCAAACGGCCTCTTTTCCCTCTTGATTAAAACGCTTGATAAGTTTTACTGCGTCTGCCTTATCGATAAGGTCGCATTTATTGATAACGTATAGAACTTTTTTGTTTATAAAAAGTTTGGAAAGTTTTGCGTTGATAGAGGCGCTTGGGGCACGTGCATCAAGCACCAACATAACCCCGTCTACTGCTTTTAGGTTTTCCTCCATCATACGCATAGCCTTGGTCATATGACCTGGAAACCATTGTAAATGCTTCATTATCTATCCCCCTTTTTATCTAGTAAGTCAGGGCGATTTTTCTTAGTAATTTCAAAAGATTTTTGCTCTCTCCATTCCTTAATTTTTGCGTGATTTCCACTTAATAAAACTTCTGGAACGGAAAGCCCCATAAACTCTTGTGGACGAGTGTATTGAGGGTATTCTAACATACCACTAGCAAAACTTTCTTGCTCTAGCGATTGGTCGTTTATAACACCTTCTACGTAACGTAAAACGCTATCTACCACTGCCATAGCAGGTATTTCGCCACCCGTCAACACAAAGTCGCCAATGGATAATTCTTCGTCTATAAATAGGTCTAAGACACGTTGGTCCACACCCTCGTAATGTCCACAAAGTAATAGTAAACGCTCGCATTTAGCGTATTCGGTAACTATCTTTTGGCTAAACGTTCTACCCTTTGGAGAAAGATAAATTCTTCTAGCCGTATGGTCAGGGTCAACAGCCTTAATAGCGTCTGCAATAGGTTGAGCAAGCATAACCATTCCTGCGCCACCACCAAAAGGCGTATCGTCGCATTTTTTGTGCTTATCTAGGGTGTAATCACGAATATCTATAACGCTTATCTCTGCCTTACCACTTGCTACTGCCCTACCTATTATGCTAGTTCTTAGAGGGGTAAACATCTCAGGGAAAAGAGTTAAAATATCAATCTTCATAAATAGAAATCTCCTTTAACCTTTTCTCTTTAACGATAAACTTTTTGTTTTCAACGTCTATTGAAACAACTGCGTCTTGTAAGAATGGAAAACGCATGGTTTTACCCTTACAATCAACCGTGATAATATCGGTTTTTGCTTGAATAATTTCAGTGATTACGCCTATCTCTTCGCCATTTTCAAGGCAAACTCTACAATCGATTAAGTCGACGATAAAATATCTGTTTTCGCTTGGCATAACAGCATCTTTTCTATTGATAAAAATGTCTTTACCACGGAAAAGTTCTGCCGTATTTCTATCGTTAACGCCAAAAAGAGATAAGAATACTGCCGGTGCGCCTATAATTGCGCCCGTTACCTTGTAAGTCTTATCTTCTATAATTACTTCTTTTAGCGTTTTGAATCGGTTTATATCGTCGGTATAAGGCATTACCTTAAGTTGTCCCTTTATGCCTTGAGGTTTTACGATAACACCTATATTAAGCATTTCTTTCATCTTTTTAAATGAGAAAACGTAGGTTATTATTCCCCACGTTCTCTTATCTCGATATTGTATTTCTTATTCTCTTTTTGAGAGCCTGCACGAACGAGAGTTCTTAATGCCTTGGCAATTTTTCCTTGACGACCAATTACTTTGCCCATATCTTCAGGGTCTAAAGTAACGGTAACGTTTACCGTTTTACCTTCTTCATTGATATCGTAATCAATAAGGTCTGGTTTTTCGGCGAAACTGCCAACGACGTATTTGATAAGTTCTATCATATTAACTCCTTAATAGGTCTTATTTGTCGTTCTTACGAGTTTTGGTTTTTGATGGTGATAGTTTGGTAGGCTTTGGTAAAATACCCTTGTTTACAAGAAGGTTTTTAACGGTATCAGTTGGTTGAACGCCTTTTGCTAACCAATCTTTAGCCTTTGCTTCGTCGAAAACAACTTCTGCTGGTTGTGAAGTTGGGTTATAGTAGCCAACTTTATCGATATAAGCGCCGTCTCTAGCGTTTCTGCTATCGGTAATTACAACACGGTAGAAAGGTGATTTTTTGTCGCCCATTCTGGTTAATCTCATTTTTACTGCCATTTTAGTTTTCTCCTATATATAAATAATTTTTTATTTTTTAGAAAAATTTGAACATTTTATTGTTTCGCATTTGTTTCATTGCGAGTTTTGTTTGTTCGAATTGTTTTAGCACTCGGTTTACTTCTTGAACGCTCGTGCCACTGCCTTTTGCAATACGAAGTTTTCTAGAAGAGTTTATGATTTGTGGATTTAATCTCTCTTTCATAGTCATTGATTGAATAACGGCTTTCATTGAAAGAATTTTCTTTTCGTCAATATCTTCTTCTCTAATTTTGAGTTTGCCACCCATTCCCGGCATCATAGATAGCATATCTTTAATGCCACCCATTTTCTTCATGGTTTCAAACTGCTCTAAAAAGTCATCCAAAGTAAAGGAATTTTCCCTAAACTTTTTCTCCATTTTCTTGGCTTGGTCTTCGGTAACGGCGTCTTGCGCCCTTTCTATAAGGGTTAAAACGTCGCCCATACCGAGAATACGATTTGCCATTCTATCTGGGTAGAAAGGCTCTAAATCGCCGAGTTTTTCGCCAACTGAACAGAATTTAACGGGTTTACCCGTAACTTCTCTAACCGAAAGCGTCGCACCACCACGAGTATCGCCGTCTAATTTGGTTAAAACAAGTCCAGAAACTTCTAAACGCTTATTAAAGGTATCTGCTACTTCTACTGCGACTTGACCTGTCATAGCGTCGATAACGAGCAATATTTCTTGTGGATTTACCGTCTCTTTAATATCTTCCAACTCTTTCATGAGTTGCTCGTCTATTTGAAGTCGACCTGCCGTATCGATAATAACTGTATCAAAACCCATAGATTTGGCGTAGTCAACGCCTTGTTTTGCTATTTTAACGGGGTTGCCTTGACCTTTTTCAAATACTTGACAGCCTGCCTTTTCCCCAACTACTTTAAGTTGGTTGATTGCTGCAGGACGATAAACGTCGCACGCAACTAAAAGTGGCTTTTTGTTTTGCTTTTTAAGATGCAAAGCAAGTTTTCCAACTAGCGTGGTTTTACCAGCACCTTGCAAACCTGCCATCATTATGATTGTCGGTGGGTTTGAAGCAACCGTTAGCTTACTATTTTGACTACCCATTAAGGCAATCAATTCTTCGTTTACTATTTTGATAACTTGTTGGGTTGGACTTAAACTTTTAAGAATTTCTTGTCCTACTGCCCTTTCGCTAACCCTTGAAACGAAGGTTTTAACTACCGAGATATTAACGTCTGCTTCTAAAAGCGCAATTCTAACTTCACGCATGGCAGTTTTGATTTCCAACTCGGTTAACTTGCCGTGCTTGGTTAGTTTACTAAAAATATGATTAAGTTTTTCGGAAAGACCGGAAAACAACGCCATTATTCACCTATTATATCGAGAATTTTTTTGCCAATCGTTGGATTTTCTTTTGAAAGGTTTTTAAGTTTATCGTTTTTCTCTTTTAATCTTAAAATACTTTCGTATTCTATTAACTTTTGTTTTACCTTTTTAACTTGTTCGTAAACGTTTTGACGGGTTTTACCTTCGGGCTCTGCAATCTCAGCAAGAGATAGGTCGAAAACGTAATAAGAAGAGAATAATTCCCTTTGCCTATCGGTAAGCAGTCCCCCGTATAAATCGAAAAGTTCGGTAAGCGTTAAATCTTTTTCCATAACAAACCAACAAAACTAGGTGTAAAACAAAAATGTTTTACAGTTAGTATTATATTATTTACTTTTTAACTTGTCAAGCGATTTTGTGTATTTTGTGAAAAAGAAAAGACAAAGCTTTTCGCTTTGCCTTTTTTGTTTTTATTGCATTAGACCAGAACTTACTCTGTCGCCTGATATGGTTTTATCCTCTTCAGCAGAAACAGGGGGAATCGTATCTTTTAGATTATCTTCACCGTTGTTTTCTTGGTCGAAGTCTTCGTTGTATTCTTCATACTCAAGTTTAACGGTGATTTCGTATCCTTCTAAAGTAAAGGTGTAAAGTCCATCTTCGTTATTAACGTCTACCGTTAGGGTTTGAGAATTACCCTCGCTATCAAAATAGTATATTTTGCTGGTATATTCGTCAATATTTGTCCATTTGCCTACGTAGCCATAACCGTTAAAAGTAAATTCAACCACAAAATCGCTGTAAACGGTAACTACAATCCATTTAGCATCAATGTATTCGCCGTTAGGAAGAGTGCTATTTTCGTAATAAGTGCCACCTTCATAATTTACGCTAGAAATGGTGTAAATTTTTTTCCATTCGTATTTTTGTTCATCATCGCCTTGGTTTTCGTCGCCACCACCGTAAGCATATTGGAAGGTAACGTAGTAACCCATAATTTCAATTGAATAGGTGCCGTCTTGATTTATGGTTACGTAGTTAGAACATTCATCACCTTCGTTATCAAAGTATTCAACTCTTATTAAGCCTTCAACGTCTTGGCTCCAAGTTCCTTCAATGTGAACGTTTACGCTACCATATACGCTTAAATAGAAGCGATAATTGCTATAAATTTCTAAAACAGCCCAATTTTCAACTAAAGTCGTTCCATCTGGAAGAGTTTCGCCCAAAGAGTAATTTTGCCCTGCATAATATACACCACAAGCAAGGAAAGTTCTACCCCATTCTGCGTCTTCGTAAGGAGGTTCTCCACCACCAAGTTCTTGGCTGTAAGAGAATTCAAATACGATAAAATACTCACCCATACTTAGAGAGAACGTATAATCCTCTTCGCTAACTAGAGAAAGCATTAAACTCGTTTTTTCGCCAAATTCATTAATGAAGAAAAGTTCTCTCGTAGCATAATTAACGTATTCAATATCGCCACAATAATTGTTTCCATCTATTTGTAGCCAGAAAGTATAGTTATCGTAATACTCGAAGGTTGCCCAGTTTTCATTTAAGATTTCACCAGAAGGTAATTGGTCTCCAACGTTATAAATAATACCATCAATGGTAACCGTGTAAACGGTGAAAAATTCCATATAGTAAGCAGGTCCTTTATTATCGTCTTCTTCGTAACCAGGTTCTCCACCTTCCCAATGAGAGAATTCAAAAACGATTATATATCCGTCAATATTCATAGTAAACTCATAAAGTTCTTCATCAACTACTATGTCCATTGAACCATCATCACCATATTGGTTTGTATAATAAAGTCTTGTCGTGGTGTCGTCGATATTTTGATATTCGCCACTATACACAACGCCATTTAGAACCATATAGAATGTGTCGTTTTCGTAAATCTTAAACATTGCCCAGTCTCTATTTAACACCCATTTGTCGTCGATAGCGTCGCCAACTTCATAGGTCTTTCCGTCAATGGTTAAGGTTTTAACGTAAAGCACCATAGCCATATCGTTTTCATCACCTTGATTGCCTCCGTTAGGAAGTCCATTGCCCAAAGAACCTGCGCTACCACCAACGATAGCACCGTCAACGTAATCAGGGAAAACAACGTCTTGATATTCGTTTGTTACGTAAGTATTGTATTCTTGGTTAACGGTTTCGTATTCGTCAGAGAAAGTAGTTATTACGTTAACGTAAATTGCTTGACCGTTAACAAAACCTAACTTAATGGTTATATCTTGGTTTGTATAAACGTATAATTCTTCTTCTACACTATAAGTAAAATCAGCATAAGTAAGTTTATAGTAATCTATAGCGCCGTATGGGGTGCAACCTATTATTGCTTGTTGATATAACGTATTAGCAAGTTCAGCATCACACTCAGCATCTTCCCAAGTTATGAAATCGATAGATTCGTAAACTTTATAATCTCCGTCTACCTTAACGTAATAAACCCAGACGGTAGTTCCATAAACGTTTTGGCATGCTAGAATTCTATCTCCTCTAATAAAAACGTAAGCGATACTACTTTCCTCAAAACCGTCGCCACTCGTCAAAATTCTATTGCGCATACCAAGGTTAACGTTTTGAAGAGCGATAGCATTGTTAAATTCTTCTTCGGTTACAGTGAAAACATACCCTCCACCTGGATTATTTCCCTCGTCTCCGTCAATGCCGTCAACGTTTAGATAGTAGGTTACACCTTCTAAATCTAATTCAAAATAGAAAGTTGCGCCATTATCTTGCATGAATACCGTTGTATTGTAGATTTCGTCGTCGAACTCGTATGTTAAAACAACACTAGCATCAACCATGTTAACACTCCAGCTACCGTATATCTTTAAGCCGGTAACCGTTTGTAACTTAAACGTATTGTTGTAGAATATTTTTATATACGCTCTATCTGGCTCTAGGATAGAACCGTCGTAAAGGGTATCACCTACCACAATTTCGTTTTCGCCAATGACGATTCTGCCAAGGTTAGCATACATCATATCTACTTCACCAACGATATCTTGGTAAGAAACGTTTTCAGGCAT
>JAZRGN010000017.1:0-21472 GCA_045644165.1 Christensenellaceae bacterium
GAATTGTTAATGCAAATTAAACTTGCCCTACAAGACGTTTTCGAGGCACAAGTTACCGAAGATGGCGAGAACGTAACTATTGCATTTGACAACGGACAAAATTTTGTGTTGCAAATTATAGAAAAATAAATAACGAAAGCACCGAGAAATCTCGGTGCTTTATTTTAAAACAAAAACGCCGAGCGAATTGTTCGCTCGGCGTTCTATTTTGTTTAATTATTTGTTAAGGTTTTCGTTAAGTTTAGCAAGTTCTTCTTTAAGTTCAGCAGGAACTCTAGTGATTTCACCGTAGAAGCCTTCGATACCTTCTGCTTCCTTCTTCCAGTTTTCTACGTCAACGGTAAGAAGTTCTTTGATGGTGTCTAGAGAAACGTCTTCTAAACCTTCGATATTGATGTCTTCTGCCTTTGGAACGAAACCGATAGGAGTTTCAACAGCGTCAACCTTATCTTCGCAACGGTCGATAATCCAATCGAGAACACGCATGTTGTCGCCGAATCCTGGCCAAATGAAGTTGCCGTTATCGTCAGTTCTAAACCAGTTTACGTTGAAGATTTTTGGTTGGTTCTTAATCTTTTTACCCATTTCAATCCAGTGATTGAAGTAGTCGCCCATGTTGTAACCAATGAATGGTCTCATAGCCATTGGGTCTCTACGAACTACACCTACAGCGCCGGTTGCAGCAGCAGTAGTTTCACTTGCCATGATAGAGCCTACGAATACACCGTTGTTCCAATCTTTTGATTGATATACAAGTGGAGCAGTTTTAGCACGTCTTCCACCGAATACGATTGCAGATAGTGGAACGCCGTTAGGTGCTTCAAATTGGTCTGAAATACAAGGACAGTTAATAGCAGGAGCAGTGAAACGGCTGTTTGGATGTGCGCCCTTGATAGCCTTTCCTTCAGCGTCTTTCATATCGCCGTTCCAAGGATTACCCTTCCAGTCGATAGCGTTCTTTGGAGGGTTCTTATCTAAACCTTCCCACCAAATGGTGTTGTCGTCTAGGTTTTGAACAACGTTGGTGAAAATGGTGTCTTTCATAGTAGAAAGAAGTGCGTTAGGGTTAGTCTTCATGTTAGTTCCTGGAGCAACGCCGAAGAAACCGTTTTCTGGGTTTACTGCCCAAAGTCTTCCGTCTTCGCCAACTCTAATCCAAGCGATATCGTCGCCTACGCATTCAATCTTATAACCTTTTTCTTGGTATGCTTTTGGTGGAATTAGCATTGCTAGGTTGGTTTTACCACAAGCAGATGGGAATGCTGCAGCAATATATTTCTTTTCGCCGTTTGGCTTGGTGATGCCTAAAATAAGCATGTGTTCTGCCATCCAACCTTCGTTCTTACCAAGGAATGATGCAATACGAAGTGCAAAACATTTTTTACCAAGAAGAACGTTTCCACCATAGTTAGAGTTGATACTCATAATGGTGTTTTCTTCTGGGAAGTGCATAATGTATCTCTTTTCTTCAGAAAGTTCTGCATAAGAGTGTAAGCCCTTAATGAAATCTCCGTCGCCAAGAGCATCTAAAACGTTTTGACCAACTCTGGTCATGATAGCCATGTTTAGAACAACGTAGATAGAGTCGGTAAGTTCGATACCGATTTTAGAGAACTTTGAACCAACTGCGCCCATTGAATATGGGGTAACGTACATAGTTCTGCCTTTCATAACGCCCTTAAATAAGTCGTTCATTAAAGCGAATGCTTCAGTGGTTTCCATCCAGTTGTTGATTGGTGCTGAATCTTCCTTGTTCTTTGAACAAATAAAGGTTCTGCCTTCTACTCTCGCTACGTCGTTAACGGTAGTTCTGTGAAGGTAACAACCTGGTAATTTTTCTTGGTTTAATTTGATTAAAATCTTTTCTTCAACAGCTTGCGCTCTTAAAGCGTTAAGTTGTTCTTCGCTACCGTCAATCCAAACGATATTATCTGGTTGACAAAGCGCTTTGGTTTCATTTACGAAATCCAATACTTTCTTGTTGTTACTCAAGTTTGCCATGATGGTTTCTCCTTACCTTTCGGCACTGCCGATTTTTTAATATAGTTTTTGATGAAATTAGAGTTTTTTAGGTTTTTCCTATCTGTTTAGCTTTGGCTTTTCGTTATAACTTTTTTATATAACACCTTTTATCCCTCTTTTTCCTCAGAATACATTCTACCATATATTTTGTCAAAAGTAAAACGAAAAGATAAAACTTTCTTGCCATTTTTTTATACTTTTTTAAATTATAAAGTTTTGCCAATTATTTACCCTTTTTTTCATACTTCGTCATTTTTTTCTTTCACTTTAAGTATATTATTTAAAAGAGCAATTTGACAAAGAATAACTCTTTCTAGGTAGCCTATGAATTACGATAAAAAAGTTTTAATTATGAAGGAAACCCTTAGGGGTTTTTCTACCTGCGATAAGGGCGTGGGTGGAATCGCCAGAATCGAAAGCGAAAACGGTGTTGCAGATTTTCATTTAACGGTTATTAATCTTACGCCAACTTCAAAAGGAAACTACTACGTTTACGTGATAGATGGGTTTGGTAGTTTTTTTTCATATCTTTTACCCACCCGACCTCTTACTTTTGCAGACAAGATGTTCCCTTGCCCAGCGCTAGATAACGGATTCAGCGCAGGCGTTTGCTACGTTGAATGTTTTATACCACAAGTTATTTGCTTTGGCAAAACGGATAATTCTCCCATAGATTATACCCTTTTCAATAAAAAAATTGCAGAAAAGTGGCTTGTAGAATTAAAAAATTCTCAAAAGGTTGAAAAAACCACCCTGTTTTTAGACGAACCTATCGACAACTCTATCGAAAGCAAAAAACTTGAACTCTACGACGACGAGGCTGTTGCTACAGAAAATTATTTTTCAAAAGAACAAGAAATAAACCAAAAACTAGACAAAATTAGGGAGTTTGACCGTGAACGGATATCCTTTGAAAATGAGCCTTCTTATTGCCTCGACCAAAAAGAAGAAATCCAAACTCAAAAAGACTATGCTCGTGGTAAAAATGAAAAAGATTTTAGTGAATGCAAAAAATCACCCGACTACTATTGCTCGGTAAAAAACGAACTTGATGGAATATTTGAAAGGTTTAGCGAAAATCTTTCTCTTTCTAAAACCTTTCCAGATAGCAAATGGGCAAAAATTAGGTATTCTAAAGATAGATTTTACGTCGTTGGATTAATTAAAGAGGGTGGCAAAGAAAAATACATATGCTACGGAGTTCCCGATAGCCAAAGCCAAACGCCACCTAAGCCACTCGAAGGTTTTTGTTCCTTTTTACCCTTACCAGGCAAGGATAGCGAGGGGTTTTGGATGATGTTCCAAGACGCCCAAACGGGAAAATGTATAAAACAAATATAAAACAAAAAACGCCGTGAATTATCACGGCTTTTTAATGTTTAACACTATTAATATTTTTTTACGATTGCTTGCATTTTGTCAAAAACACTTTTCCATATCTTCGATAAGTTTGAATTGAGTTCTCGACCTGTCTAGGTTTTGACCTTCTTTATGCGTTCTAAAATAAACTTCGCCGTCTAAATAGTCTGCTAAAAATCTCATTCCACATTCGTAAGTCATTAAAATTGCGCCAAAGGCTAGATTGTCTCTTTCTATTTGAGTTGCGCCCTTTCCTACCGCACCGAGATAACCTTTTTCATATTCTTCAAACAGGTCTAACCTAAAGTTTACTTTTGATAAATCTTTTGCTCTATTTATTTTATCTGCTTTAAGTGATGCCTCGAAATCACCGAAACGCTTTTCGGTATCGTGAAATCTTGGAAGAACTTCATAAAGTTGGGTAGCGTCGAATTCTGCTAAAAGATTAGCAAAGTTACCAAACGCAACAGCACTTCGATAGAAGTGTTCTGGCTTTTCAACAACTTGATAAGCGATAGCGTCGGTAATAAAGATATAAACTCTAAAATATCCGTCGCTTCCAGGGCAATGATAATATACCTTTCCGTCGTTAGTGTAAACTAGAGAAAGAGATTCTCTATCTAGGTTTCCACCACGAGCAGTTATCTTTTGTCTATTGAACTCGGTAGCCAAACGAATGTTGTTCATAAGTTTTTCAACGTTGGTAATCAACTTTGAATTAATTCTTTGAACGATATAGTTTGGCGACTTGCCATTTACGACCATTACTGCAAGATAGGTTTCGTTGATGTGGACTTCACGGTATCCTTCACAGAAAACAAGTTTGCCTTTTACTTCAAAATTAGATAGAATTAGTTAAAATCGTATATTATTATAATTTCCCTTTTCATTTATCTTTTTATTTATGGTTTTAAACCTTTTATACCTTTGTTACGTCTAGGTCGGTTTTTAAGTCGCCTAGATATTCTGCATAGTTTCTTTCTAAAAGCGTCCACTTGCCGTTCTCATACTCGGCAACGCTTATTCCCACGTTAGAATACCACGCAAACGCTTGCCAACCCTTAGCGGTAAACATATATCCATCGAGCGCCCTCAAAACTCCACCGTGGGTTGCTATTAAAACGGTCTTGCCTGCGTTAGCCTCGGCAATTTCGGTTACTGCTTTTATAGACCTTGCAACCATTTCCTTGCCACTTTCGCCGTTTACGCATTTACAATTTATAAAGTCGTTTAGATATACGCCGTATTCAACAGGGTATTCCTTTAATAGTTCTACGCCCTTTCTAGCCTCCCAATCTCCACAATAAATTTCTCTTAAATTTTCTTGCTTGTTTATTGGTAGGTTTTGTTTTTTTGCGATAGGCTTTGCTGTGTTAACTGCCCTACTTAAATCGCTTGAATAAATTTTGTCAAACTTAAATCTATCGTTTAAGTATTCAGCGCCAATTCTTGCTTGTTCAAAACCTCTTTTAGACAAGCATGCGTCGGTATGCCCACAAATTATACTTTTTTTATTGGTTTCAGTTTCGCCGTGGCGCATTAATACTACGATAGTTTTCATTTAAGACTCCAAACACTCACTATTGTAGAGTATACTATATAAACCTATAAAAATCAATGCTTTTTAGTATAACATTAACAATAAACTTTTAAACAAAAAGACCATTATATAAGTTGTAATTCCTAAATTCTTGCAAGAAAATGAATGTTTCTAACAATTATTTGTATTTACAACCAGGCAAAATTGTTATACAATATATACAGTATGGAGAGGTGGATATGCTTACTCAAATTGTAAACGCCAATATAGTTTTAGAAGACAAGATTTTAGAAAACGCCGTTTGCCGTATACAAGACGGTAGGATTACATACGTTGGCAAGGAAATTATTCCAGCAGATACCACTATAGATGCTCTTGATGGCTACCTCTTAGCTGGCTTTATCGATATACACTGCCACGGTGGCGACGGTTACGACTTTATGGATGCTAGCGTAGAAGAAATGAAGCACATAGCCGACTTCCATCTTAAAAACGGAACGACTTCTTTAGTGGCTACGACCATGACTGCTCCTACCGAAGAAATTGAGCAATGCTTAATCAACTATAAAGAATGCGTTGCTAAATATCCTGAAAGTTCTCTCGTGGGAGTTCACATGGAAGGACCTTGGTTCTCGCCAGAAGAATGTGGCGCACAACCAACCGTTTTTTTTCAAAAACCAAATAACGCATATATCGAAAGACTTAAGAAAGATTACCCATTTATCGTTCGTGTTTCGGTTGCTCCAGAAGTTGACGAAAATTTTGAGTTCGGCAAAAAATGTAAGGAACTAGGAATTTTGGTTTCGGCAGGACACACCGGCGCAACTTTTAGCGATATGGAAAAAGCCAAAGAGTGTGGATATAGCCTTATGACGCACCTATACTCTGGCATGAAAGGTGTGTTTAGAAAGAACGCTTATAGAACTGCCGGCGCAGTTGAGGCAGGATTGTATTTCGACGATTTATACGTAGAAATTATTACCGACGGGAAACACCTACCAAAAGAACTTTTAAAATTCATTTATAAATGCAAAGGAAGTGATAAGACTTGTCTTATTACCGACGGGACTAGAGCGTGTGGATACAAAGACGGAATGAAGTCCGTAACCGGTAGTATGAAAAACGGAACGGAATGTATCGTTAGAGACGGCGTAGCCTTCTGCATGGACGGTCAAGGTTTTTCAGGTAGTATCGCCACTACCGATAGACTAGTTAGAGTTATGCACTTCGAGGCAGGCGTTAACCTAATAGAAGTTAGTAAAATGATTTCTAAAACTCCTGCAAAAGTTATGGGACTAACCGATAGGGGTGAAATTAAGGAAGGCTTTAAGGCTGACCTTGTTATAATGGATAAACAACTTAACGTTAAAAACGTTATATTAAATGGAGAAATCACAAAATAAAGGAGATAAGATAATGAAAGTTGTTTTAGCAAAAGACAGTAAAGACTTAGGCTATTTAGCCGCAAAACACGCTGCAAAAGAAATTAACGCAGCAATCGCAAAAGACGGTAACGCACGTATTCTATTATCAACGGGCGCATCTCAATTTACCTTCTTTGAACAATTCGTAAAAGAGGATATTGACTGGTCTAAGGTTGAAATGTTCCACCTTGACGAATACGTTGGAATCACCACCGAGCATCCAGCAAGTTTCAAAAAATACCTAACCGAAAGATTTATCAATAAGGTTAACCCTGGTAAATACTATCTTATTGATGGTATGAAAGACCCTAAAGAAACTATTGCTGAACTTACTGCTCTTCTTTCTCAAAAGAAGGTTGATGTTGGTTTAATCGGTATCGGCGAAAACGGTCATATCGCTTTCAACGACCCACCAGCAGACTTCAACGACCAAAACTTCTACAAGGTAGTTACCCTTTCCGACACTTGTATCGACCAACAAATGCACGAAGGTTGGTTTGCAACCAAAGACGAAGCGTTTAAGCAAGCAATCTCTATGACTTGTTCTAAAATTATGGATTGCAAAACCATCATTAGCGCTGTTCCATATAAAGTAAAAGCAAAGGCTATTTATGACACTTTAACCATGGAAGAAACCAATATGGTTCCTGCAACCTTAATGAAGAAGCACCCTGACTGCACCGTTTACGTTGACCCAGATTCTGCTTCAATGATTAATGAAGAAATTCTTGCTCAATATAAATAAAATTTTATAACTGCTGGGAGAATACTATGAAAAGATACGTTATCGTAGGCGCAAGTTTCCGCTGTTACACTATGTTCGTTGAAAACCTTTTGGACCACTACCCTACTGCAGGTGAAATTACAGGCATTTACGACCTTAATAAAACTCGTTGTAAGGTTTTCCAAAAACGCATTGGAGAAGGTCTTAAAATTTACGACGACTTTGAAGAAATGCTAGACTGTGAAAAACCAGATGCTGTTATTGTTACCACTATAGACGCTTTCCACCATGAATATATAATTCGTGCGCTCAACAAGGGCTACGACGTTATTTCAGAAAAGCCTATTACCAATACTTACGAAAAATGTCTTGCAATCAGAGAAGCTGAAAAAAAGAGTGGCAAAAAAGTAACCGTTACTTTCAACTGTCGTTTTATGCCTGCTTTCGTTGGCTTAAAACAAATAGTAAGTTCTGGTAAAATCGGTAAGGTTTTATCTATCAGCTACGAATATTTCCTAAATCGTTGGCACGGTGGAGATTACTTTAAGCGTTGGCATAGAATGATGGATAATTCAGGTGGTATGCTAGTTCACAAATCTACCCACCACTTCGACGCTATGAACTGGATTCTAGAAGATGAACCAGCAACCGTTTCTGCTATAGGAAATAGAGTTTTCTATGGTGATGAAAGTAAATGTTTTGCAGAATATTGTAGAGTGTGCGACAAAAAAGACCAATGTCAATCATATAAATCTCAAACGGTTGAACTTGACGAGGAATTATACTTCAAGGCTCAACATGAAGACGGTTATTTAAGAGATAAGTGTTGCTACAAAAACGATTGTGATATTTATGATAACATGTCCGTATCCGTTCTTTATAAAAAGGGAACTCTTCTTACTTATAGCCTAAACCTTTTCTCTTTAAGGGGTGAAGGTCAAAAAATCGTTATCACCGGTGAAAAAGGCGTTGCCGTTTACGAAGGTGTTTCTCCAAGAGCAGACGCTAACGTTAAACCTATGATTAGGGTTTTCTACGACGAAGGTAAGTATGAGGCTTACGACCTACCAGTTCTAAAAGGTAGACACGGTGGCGCAGACCCACTTCTTGTTGGAATGCTTATGGCTGGCGAAAAGAACGAAGACGATTTAGGTCAAATGGCAGATAGTTTTGCTGGAATATCTTCTGCTTTAATCGGTATTTCTGCAAACGAAAGTATTAAGACAGGTAAGCATATAAACGTTACCGAACGTCTTGATAAAATGAGATAACTTAACTTTACAACATAAAACACGCTCGACATTTTGAGCGTGTTTTTTATTAAACTTCTAACAAAATTTTATGACTTTTTGAAAATATAGTCCTTGAAAATTATTTCTTTTAATGTTAAACTACTTATGTAAAGGAGATAGTTATGGAAAAGCTTAAAAAGATAGATATTCACTCACATTGTAATATTTACGAAAATATTTCGCCAAGATATCCTTATAGCGAGCCACCCATGATTAGCACGGAAAAACTTTTAGGGTTTTACGATAAACAAACTTATAAAAGGGCGTTTTGTTGCCTTTAATTTCTCCCGACGCAACTATGCAAATTTTAACGGCAGAAGCAACCAAAACGGCTGTAGATAAATACCCTGATAGATTGGTTTGGTTTTGCAACGTAGACGCTAGGCAATATTCTATTGGAAAAGACGGCGAACCAGACTATCGCTACCTTATAGAGCACTATAAATCGTTAGGCGCAAAAGGGTTTGACGAATTTACCACCAACCTACCCGATGAAGACCCAAGAATACAACGAGTTTTTGCCATTTGCGAACAACTAGGCTTGCCTGTAACAATACATATTTCCCTGCCGCTGGCACTAGTTACGACATTGTAGACGACAAGGGGTTGCCACAAATAGAAAAAATCTTGAAGAAGTTACCTAAACTAAAAATTCTAGGTCATTCACAACTTTTCTGGACGGAAATTTCTAAAAGCGAAAAGAGAGAACTTTACCCTTGGGGAAAAGTTGAAGAAGGCAATCTTGCAAGGCTTTTAGATAATGAAAATCTTCTTTGCGACGTTTCGGCTGGCAGTGGAATGAGAGCTTTTATGAGAGACCTTGAATATTGCGCTAACTTCGTTGAAGAATTCGGCGATAGGATTTTCTATGGTTGCGATATTTGTGCCGAAAACAACACTCACCCATTTGCCTTTGAAGAATTCTTAAACAAAATTCTAGAAGACAAAATGATTGCTATAGAAAATTATAATAAGTTTGTTAGACTTAATGCCGTTAAACTTTTAAATCTATAAAAGATACGCCCGACTGAATATTCAGTCGGGCGTTTTTTATTTATGTAAGTTGATTTAAGAGTTCATTTTTCTTTAGCTTTTTTATAGTTGGGAAATAGAAACACAATAAGGTTAATATCGATAACACCCAACCGATTGGCCATATTAGATATAAATACGTAAGCGCATTTTGTCCCGTGAATAACGGATAAACAAACCAAACCCAAGGGAATCTTATACCACACATATAAATCATCGTGCATACCGTTGCAGGGATAGGTTTTCTTAGTCCTCTCATAGCACCACCCAAAATCTCGTTAATACCACATATAAAATAGGTGCTAGACACTATAATCATCTTTTGTCTTGAATACCTTATTACTTCAGGATTATCGCTCATTATAGAAGATAGGGCTCCAGAGAATATTGCAGAAAGCGCTCCAAACGTTGCACCAAGACAAATAGTTATCAACATGCCTTTCCAGATGGAATCCTGCGCTCTTTTAATGTTTCTTGCCCCAACGTTTTGACTAACGTATGGCATAACGGCAAGAGCAGGAGCAGTTGAAATTTGATAAAGAATTCCGTCAAATTGATTTGCAATCGAAAGTCCCGTGGTAGCATCTTTACCAAGAAGGTTAACTTCAGCAGTAATAACTACGTTTGCAATTGAATAAAGCGCAGATTGAAGACCCGTAGGAATGCCGATATAAAGCATTTCTTTTAATTCGCTTATGTAAATTCGCAAATATCTTTTATCTAATTTAACTATGCTATCGGTTTTTATTATCGCACGAACGTATAAAGCAAAACTTACTAACCAAGAAAGGATAGTTGCTAGTGCAATACCTAATACTTGCATTCTAAATATGCCTACGAAAAGAAAGTTCAAAAATACTTTAATTGCACCGGAGAGCATAGAGAACATCATTGGACGCTTAGAATCACCCGTCGACCTTAGTATTGCCGCAATAAAGTTGTTCACCATAAGAATTGGTGTGCCCACAAAGTATAATCTAAAATAAAGCACGGCAGCAGGCAAAAGGCTTTCAGGACAATTTACCAAGCCAAGTAGTGGTTCTGCAAAAACAACACCGATTACCATTAAGGCAAGTCCACCAAAAACCGAGAAAACCAAAGCAGTTCCTACAGCCTTTTTTACGCCTGCCTCGTCCCCTCTACCTATATGCCTTGCAACTATGACGTTAGTTCCCGATGCAACGCCTATTACGAGTGCCGTAATTAAGGTAATTAGCGTTCCACAAGTTCCAACTGCACCAACCGAATATCCACCGTCCGTGTCGTAGATTTTTAGAACGGTCATATCGACGATGTTGTAAATGGATTGCAAAATGTTCATCGCCATAACAGGTAAGGCGATAGTGAGTAGACCCTTTACGATAGAGCCAGACAACATATTTACGTCTTTTTTCTTAAGCATTTTATTGCCTTTGCCAAAAGTGTTTTTATTTTTTAAGGTTGTTTGGCTCAACCCCAATCTGTCTATATTGAATTATATACTTTTAAACATTTTTTGTAAATGCTTTTTGTTGTTAAAAACATTTAAAATCTTGCAAACATTAAAAAATTCGGTGCGAATAAGTTCGCACCGAAAATTCCATATATATAGTAAGATTACTTACTTAATGTTTCTAAAATTTCAACGCCTTTTTCGATTATGGTTTCAGCAACGCCTGCCTTGTATGAAGATGACCTTGCTTCATATCCACCTTCGTCGTAACTATCCTTCATTGGGAAGTAGCCACGGCTACCGTTAGTTAAGCAGGTAGGACAAACCATCTTATAGCCTTTTGCCTCTTTTAGTCCTATACCAATTCCAGCAAAAGGTTCGCCTGGAATACCCATGAACGCTATAGGACCAATTTTAATAGCAGTTAAATTCATTGGGAATGATTCAGGGCCTTTTTCCAAACGAATTTTACGACCTGCATCTGCCATCATAGTTGTAAGCATCATGCCCTTATATGGAAGTTCATCAGTTCTCTTTTCGTCCATCATCTTTTTAATGTAACGAGCCTCTTCCATTTCTTCTGGCTTTGGCATGTTAGATGCAACTTGAATAACTTCTTCGTTAAACTTAATTTCATCTACAGGTAAGAATTCAACCTTTTCGTAAACGCTCATAATTGCCCCTGCAACTACGTTACCAATATGGCGAGAGTGAGCATAACCACGAGTTACGTCGTCAAAGTCATTAATCATTCCATTTAGGTCGCCACCAACAGGTTTTACGTTAACGTGGTTGATGTCGCCTTGTGCACCATTAAAGAACACACACTTAGTGTTGTCAACTGCTCTTTCGAAAATTCTTCTAGTAAAGCCTGGCCAGTCTGCAGATGCTTTGCTGTTCCCAATAACGTCTGGGTGGTTGCCGTAGTTACCGATTACAACGTTATCGCCACATTCTCTTTCGAAACGGATAACGTTTACTCTTTCGTCAAGCAAGCCGATTGATTTAACTATATCAGGGTTGTTTACACCTGGGTTAGTTTTAGTCGTGCCGTCTTTCATTAAATAGCGACGGTTAAAACCAACTCTTTCTGCCTTTGAAAAACCAATACCCATTCTTGCAGGCTTTAAGTCGTTAATAGCATACACAACAGAGTCTGCAATTTTTTTCTTTACGAAGGAATAGTATTCTTTATCCACTTCGGTTGCCCAGCGATAAAAACAAGGGCCAACGTGAGTATGTGTGGTATGAACAAGAATTGCTTGTCTGTCTATGCCTGTATTTTGAACAATAAGGTCTCTAACTTCATCGTAATAAAGCGTAGTAGCCGCCATGCAGTCGATAGCAATAAGAACAACCTTTTTATCGTCCTTTTCGACTACAACAGTGTTAATTTCTAAATCGTCTAGAATCCCTTCGTTAAAACGCTGGTGGAAGTATCCGTCTAGGTGAACGCCTATAGGTGGGTTAATTTCAACTCTTGAAAAGCCTACTTTTACATCAAAATTCATAATAAATCTCCTAAAAGATATTATTTTGGCTTATCGCAATTTGCGACAAGCCAAAACATACGAGTATTTAAGTGTTATTAGTATCCAACTTTTTCCCAACAATCGAAAGGAGCAGCAAGTTCGTCTGAAACGAGAACTTGAGTCTTCATAAGTTGTAACATAGAAGATGGGATAAGTGGGGTTACTGGTCCGTGAAGAACTAGACGAGAAGTCATTCTTTGCCATGAAGAGAAAGTTCCGTTGGTGAGTAGTGCGTGAACTTCGATTCTTTCTCTAGCGTTCTTAACGTCGATAGGACCGATGGTTGCTGCTTTTGGTGGAACGTCTGCAATGTAACCAGATTGACCAAATACACCGTGTAATGAGTTTTGCGCAACGGTTAGTGGGTGAAGGTCAACGATTCTTGCTTTCATATTTAGCCATTCGTCGATTTGAGCCTTGGTAGGTTCGACTGCTGGGTCGAAACCTGCTGGGAAGAAATCTGGAACTGGGTCGATAAACGCCATGTGGCCAGTCCAACCAGGTGAAGAAGAACAAATATCAGCACCACCTTCGCCACAATCGGTAATCATGTCAGAGTAAGAGTTGATGTTCTTGTTGGTTGGATAATGAACGTTTTCCATTGGCATACGAAGTTTTTCGTCAATTTGATATACCAAATATTTCAACATTGAGTGAGCGAAGCCTGCTTGGTAAGTTTCTGGAGCGATATTACCGTCTTGGTCAGCCCATTCGTCCATAGCAAATAAATGAACGTTCTTACAATCTACTTTGAAGTAGTTGATAAGTTGTGCTAATGGAATGTATGTATCTGGTTCTGGGTTACCTAAAATTAAGGTAATTTTCTTACCCTTTTCGCTTGCTTCCTTAATTCTAGAAAATAAAGTTGCAATTAGAACTGGGTGTGGGTTCATCATAACTTTGATGTTGAACTCTGGGTGTTGGTCAGCCTTAGTGTGTTTTTCCAAGTCAGTTCCACTAATCTTGCGAAGTTTTTCGCAGATTTCTCTGTCCTTGAATGGCACGAAACTTGCTGGTTTGAAATCGAAAGTCGTTGCCGGTTCAAAAATTTTGCTCATTGTAATTCTCCTTTTAATATGATTTTCTTAACATTAAATTTATCGTCAACCATTATTAAGTTGGCGTAATTTCCTTTTGCTATAAAGCCGTAACCTGCTAGGTTTACTGCCCTTGCTGGGTTGTATGAAGCAAATCTAAATGCGTCGCAAACCGAACAGCCCATATGCACCATTACGTTTTGACAAGCAACGTCTAGCGTTAAGCCAGAACCTGCGATTTCGCCTGCGTTATCAAAGTGTATATCCGTTGCCTCTTCAAATCCAGGTGGAATTGGTCCGTCGCAAACGAATTGGTCGGCTATTAAAATTATTCTATCGTCGCCCTTTATTCTTCTAACTAATCTTTGCATGTATGGAAGAACGTGAATTCCCATCCTGTCGCAAATTAGTTCGGCGTAGATTTCTTTGTTGTAGTTTACCGTTTCATCAACGCAAACGCCACGACATTCGCTATAATGTGGAATATTTCCAGTAGCGTTGGTGTGGTGAGTTGCTATTCTTAATCCGTAAGGCATAAATCTTTCGATTTGTTCTGGATTAGCCTCGCTATGAGCAACGGCTAGTGCTATGCCAGGGATTATCTCGGTAACGTCGCTAACGAATTGTTCAATTCCTTCTCTTTCAGGGGCAAAGCACCAAACTTTAGCCGTGTCTTTTACTGCCTTAACTATGTCGAGATATTCTTCTCTAACAACTGCGTCTTTCCAAACGTTCTTGTCTCTTTCACAACCGAAGTTAGGCGATAAATAAGGACCTTCCATGTAAAAGCCTGCAAAGTTAGGGAACTTTCCTTGCTTGTGAGCCGTTAAAATATTATCAACGGCATCTAGGTAGGCTTGTTTGTTTAAGTTGTTATAAAGCGCTGGTAGGACACCTAATACGCCGTGCTCTACTAAATGTTTAGAAGTCGCCTCAGGCTCTTCAAAAATCCACTTATTGTCGGCAGCGTGAGTATGTATATCTATAAGACCAGGGCCTACGTTTAATCCTTCAGCGTCGATAATTTCAGCGCCCATTGGAATTTCAACGTTTTTAGCCTTTCCGCAATCTACGATTTTATCGCCATCTAAAAGTATCGTTCCGTTAGGAATAAGATGGTCTTTCATTACTATTGTAGCATTGATAATAGCCTTCACAAAAGCACCTCTGCGAGTTTAATTAGGGCGAACGCCCTATACGTTATAATGATAACACAAAAAAACGGTTTTGCCAATAGTTTAATGTAAAAAACTATTTATATTTTATCAGTTTTAGCCAAGCATTTTTATTCTGCTAGTTTAGTTTTTGGTTTAATAATTTTTATTAGCAATTCCTTAAGTGCCTTGAAGTTTACTATTGCAAACAACAATACGGCAACGATAGAAACTAGCCAAATTTTGATTTGCAAGGTTACTAATAGTGCGTGAACTATTACCAACGCTTGGTTAAACAAAAAGGTAAACCAATTAATTTTTACTTCAACGTATTTGCGAATGTCGATTAATCTAATCCACATTATTATAAAGTATGCAAGGAATGTCGATAGAACTGCCGCCCACATACCTAAATACTTCATGGTAAGCACCGAAACCAAAACGCTAATGGCTGCCGCCACTGCTGAAACGATAAGGTTTTTAACGGGCATCTTTAAGGCGTTGTAAAAAGCACCGAAGAAATCGGATACGGCTAGGAATGCGTTTCCTATTAGTAATAATGGAATATATCTCCACGACACGAAATACTCTTCAGCAACGTATATAGTCATAAACGGCTTAATTCCCGAAACGATTAATAGACATACGCAAAAAGTTAGGAATGTATAAAGTGAGAAAACGTTTCTGTAAAACTCGCTACTATTTTCGTTTTCCGTTTCTTTAACGGTTGAAATGCCCCACGCTTGAGAAAAGATTGTTACTATTACATACATTAACGCTGGAATCTTTATTGCTACAGTATATAATCCCAACATGTTTTCGCCAAGAAATAATTCGACGAAAAGTTTATTAGACGATTGAATAAGCCACCAAAGCGTTCCGTCTATCATTAAAGGCATGGAATATTTTAGCATTTGCTTAAGGAGAGTTCCGTTAAAGGTTGCCCTTTTACGCACGGTAAACACCCTACAAATAAAGGTAAGGATTAAGACTGCTATTGCAGTTGCAATAAGGTTTGAAAGCAGATACCCCCTTATCCCCATTTCGGCGTAAAGCAAGAACAAAACGTTTAATAAAGCCAGTATAAAAGTATAAACTATACTTACCGTTGCATACGCCTTGTTTTTTCCAATCGCCTTTGCGTAGTTTTGGAACATAGTTAAAAGCATATGTAGAATAATGAATGCACAAAAATACCATTTCCATTCGCTTATGCTTTTATATAAACCGATTAAAGGGGTAAGGCATATCGTAATTATCGTTCCAATTAAGGCTACGACTAACCCACATAATAATACTTGGTCTGGATTTTCGTTTTTACTTAGTCCAAACCTTATAACTGCGTGCATTATTCCAAAGCAAACGAATGGAAGAATTAGTTGCGCAAGCGTAAAAACAAGGTCGGCAATTCCGTATTCGCTCGGCGTTAGACAGTTGGTGTATAAAGGAACGAGTATAAATAAAATTAGTTTAGAGCCAACCGTGCCAATAGCAAATATAATCGTATCTTTGATTAAATTTACATACTTGTTGCTCATCTAAATCACCCTAAATTTGGTCAAAAACCAAACGGTTAAAAATTTTAGTTTGCGCTTTGCGCCACGAAACCTTAAGCCGTTTTTTACGTTGAAGTATTTATATAAAACGCTCCCACGAATTTCTTTTACGTTTTCTTTTCTGTTTGGCTGTTTGAATTTTAGTTCGTTAGAAAGGGTGTAATAGCAAAGCAAGCACGAGTAAATATTAAACACTTTTTTGCTTATCTTTGAATTAAATAGGTCAAATTTCTTTTTTAATTCTTCATAAAGAATTATTTGTCCACTTAAATATCCTTTCTTGTATGATGCAGTTACCGAACTATTCGTTTGTCTATAAAAATACAAATGCTCGTTAACGCTTGCAATTCTTTTTGATTGCAAAGTAATGCTAAGCAAAAACAACAGGTCTTCGCTTATCTTTATGCTCGTGTTAAATCTAGTTTGTTTAACTACGCTTTTTTTGAAAAGCGTTCTACAACTACTTCCAAAAACGAGGCTCTTATAATCAAGCAAGCGACAAACAAAATTAACGAATTCCCCATTGTTTAAATCCACGTCTAAAACTTCCGGCAAATCTTCGGCAACGTCAAAAAATCTTCCGTCTATTAAATTAGAATATCTACAAAGGGTTAAATCTGCACCCGTTTCCTCGCTCTTTTGATACATTGATAAAATATAATTTTCATCAACTACGTCGTCCGAATCAATAAACGAGATATATTCGCCCTTTGCGAGTTCAATTCCGTCGTTACGAGCAGCCGAAACACCTTCGTTCTTTTTATTTACAACCTTTACTCGAGCGTCCTTTTTCGCATACTGCTCGCAAATTTCCCCACTTTTATCCGTAGAGCCATCATTAATCAATAAAATCTCTATATCTTTATACGTTTGACCGATAACAGATTCTAAACATTCGCTTAGATATTTTTCAGCATTGTAAACGGGAATTACAATTGAAACTAAACTTTTCACCTTATCTCCTTTTCCTATAAAACGAAGAATTTAAACGAGCATAGCGAACCACGGAAACACGCTATAAAAAGCAATAATATTGATACCAATATAACGCCTGAACCAAAGTTTATTATCGTGCCACTACAACTGATATGCCCGAGTTTTTTCTTGTTGTCGATTGATTGCAAAACGGTCATAAGCAACGGCAGTGCAATAATTGGCATTATATAAGTTGTAAGCCTATGGAAGGTTGTAAATTCATAACAAACGAACAACGCAACCACAAACAATGCTATTTCGTATAAAATCCAAACGTTTAGTTTAAGTTCGCTTTGTGCAATAATATCTCTTGCCTTTAGTAATACGGCTAGCATAACGAAACAAGCTAAAATTGCCAAAACGTATTCCCATAAATAGGAATATCCGTCTCCCCCTAAATACGACTTTGCTTTTTTAACAATCTCATCTAGATATCCGTCTAGGAAGTAGGTTGCGAGAATTATTCCCACGCCCAAAACCAAGAAATAAATTCTTTTCTTTAGGGTGTTAGACTTCGTATCAAATATCGAAACTATAAAGCGCGCTGCGATTAAAACTGCCGCAAACGGGTGAACGAATGCAGATATAAAATACAACGGTAGATGTAATAAATTAAACTTACCTTCTGCATTTTCACGGAAAAAACAAAACGCCAATAACGATATACCAAGCATACATCTAATGCCGGCTATAACGAACATATAGTTGCCAATCGACATGTAGAAAAACAAAGTAATCGCCACGTTTTTGCCAGACACCTCGTTCTTTTCTGCCGTTTTACTAATAACGTAAAAAATACAACCATAGCAAACGAAAGTAACGATAGCTGGTAATAACTGTGGAACTCCCGTTTTTCCAATAAGCCAATACAAAACATTGGCTATGCCTCTATCGCCTAATGCTTTTTGTTTTGCCATAAATTTACTAAACGAAAGCTTAGAAAACGAATCGACTAACTCGTTAATTCTATAAAGGTCAGCCGTCTCGTATGGAATATAAAAGTATGCAAAAACCGTAAGTATTAAGGTATAAACGATTAGAATTTTTTTAATCTGTCTACTGCTCTTTCCTATTAGCGAGAGACAAATTACAACAAGAACGAATGAAAATACGGCAACGCCTACTAAACGCTCAAATACATACATTATCTCTCTCCCACGCTAACAAACTGCGAATAGGAATTGAGGGTGTCTTTTGCAACTTGTTCCCACTCGAAATTTTCCTTAATTAAATTCACAGCCGAACTAGACTTCTTCGCTAGTTCTCGTCTTTCTTCTATTGCGCAAACAATTGCTTGATAAACGCTTTCAGCGTTGGTTTTCGCAACCCAACCTGCGTCGTATTCTCTTAAATAATCCCCTAGGGTTGTCCCCTCGGTGATTAAACAAGGCAAGCCATAACTTAAAGCCTCTAGTATGCCCATTGGCATCCCTTCAAATCGAGAAGTTTGTATAAAAACATCTGATTCTAGTAAATTTTTTTCTTTTTCTGTTCCAAAAATTGCGGGATTTAAGGTTACCATTCTCCCCAAAGAACGTTCCAATATCATTTGTTCAACATGTTCATATCGTCCGTTATAGTCGGGACCAAAGATGCAAAGTTCACATTTATCACTATAAGAGGAATTTTTTAAAAGATAAAATGCATTAAGCATTATATCAAGACCTTTGTGAACCCAATCTAACCTTCCTATATAAACGAATTTAATCTTATTCTTGCTAAAAGATTGTTTACCATCGGAAGGAAGAGTGATACCGTTAGTTCCAATGAATTTAGAGCGTCCCCAACTAGTATCTGCCTCTTCTTTTTTAGACAAACATTGAATTGCCGATGCTCTTTTTATAAATGGAGCGAAAAAGAAATTTCCAACGAATTTCTTTAATCTTTTTTTGCGTTGAGCCTCTTTAGTTAACGAGCCGTGAGGCACTATAACGTATGGGATTTTTTGTTTGCGTAGCACTTTGGAAATTTTTAGATATTCTACAACGTAAACCTCGTGAAAAACAACTAAATCTGGCTTATCAAAAGGCTTTGGCAAGCAAGACAAAGTAAAATCTTCACTATAAACAAAGCAGTTTTCAATGCCGTCTGGTCTAAAATCTCTAATATTCATTAAACCGACGTTAGCAAACTTGCCTTGCGCTTTTATATGTTCAGGAACAACCACACAAACACCACTTGTGGGGTTATCTCGAATTTTTGCTACGTGTAGAATAATCATATTCTCTCCCATTTTGCTCTTTGTTCTTTAAAGTTTTTACATACGTTTGGCAAAACGCACTAATTCTTAAACTAATACTACTCTTTATATGCTAATTTTCTACCATAAGTAGTTGAAACTTATTTTCTTAAGAATTTTTTATATGCCCACTCTCTCATTTTGCTAGGCAATAATACGTATCCACAAAATCTTACGGCTTTCATTTTGTTGTATTGCCAAAAACCGATTAATTTGTTTTCTTTCATAAATTTGAGAAGTTTAACGCAACTGCGATAATATTTCATGCCACCACGCCTATCTGCCATATCAAACACTCTAACGTTTACCAAAACTTCGTTGAGATTAGCAAATTTTGCGCTCGAAAGAAACATTCTTATCCACAAATACCAATCTTCAAACAAATAAAAACTTTCATATGAGCCGGCTTTTTCTACTGCACTTTTCTTAAATAGAACGGTAACGTGATTGAATGGCGACCTACTTTTTAAGTAATTTGCTATATCTTCGTGCTTTTCAGGGACTATTCTATAGTCTACAACTTCGGCTGGCGAATTCATAAACTCGGCTATGTTGCCACCAACTATGTCAACTTCTGGGTTTTCTTCCATAAATTTAAGTTGCTTTTCAAATCTATCTAAAAGCGAAAGGTCGTCGGTATCCATTCTGCCGACAAGTTCGTTTCTACAATAAGGCAAGCCATAGCGTAAAGCGTTGCCTAATCCACCGTTTTGTTCTAGTGGAAGATAGGTAAATATATCTGCGTTTTTTTGAACGTATTTGTCAATGGCGTTTTGAAGTTCTTCATAAACAGGACCATCTCGCACTAAAACGATTTGCTCTGGGGCAACCGTTTGGCTAAGCAAACTGTCAATTGCTTGAACAAAATATTCAACTTTTTCATTTTTGTAAACACTCATTAAAACGGAATATTTCAAAACTAGCCCCCCTTAAAAGTTGTATGTTAATTATTCTGCACTCTCTTCTATCTTGTCGTTTTCTTCTTTTAGAACGCCTTCCTTAACGCCGTCGCGTCTAAATACCTTTCCAATGGTCATAAATAAAATCTTAATATCAAGCCATAAAGAAATATGCTCTAAATAATATCTATCGAATTCTGCCTTCTTTTTTGGCTGAGCAGCAAGTTCGTCTCTTCCGTTTACTTGCGCCCAACCGGAAATGCCAGGTCTAATTTGATACATGTTGTATCCTTCTCTCGCCTCGTTTAATTCGGTTTCATTTGCTTGAGACGGTCTGTATCCAATAAGGCTCATCTTTCCCGTTAAAACGTTGAATAGTTGTGGCAACTCGTCAATTGAAAGTTTTCTAATAACGGCACCGACTTTGGTTATATACGAGTTTACTTCTGCATATTCGTATCCTGCAACGTGATGGTTTGCATCAACCGACATGCTTCTAAACTTAATACACTTAAACATCTTGCCGTTTTTACCAACCCTTTCTTGGCAGAAGAAAACAGGGCCTTTAGAATCGATTTTTATTGCTATTGCCGTGATAATATAAATTGGCGATAACAAAATTATGGCAAGCAATGAAAAAAGCGCATCTAAAAACACCTTTATGCCTACGTATAATTTTTGAAAAAATTTTAATTTGTAATCACCTTGGCTAATGCCTTTTTGCTTTTGTTTCATATAATAATTGGTCTCCATAAATGCCATCAATAAAATACTTATTTTAATTTGTTTTGAAGGCATCTTTAGATTTAGAGCCTTCTATGCGCAGTTTACACTTTACATTGTAAGTTATTATAACATATATCGTCTACTAAATCAATGCTTTTTATCTCAACTTTTTTGGAAATATTTTCTAATGTAGCCCTTCCAAAGGCGTTTTGTGATAAACTAACCGTAAATTACGTAGTAATTTTTAACCATTAACGCAAGCAAACAAAATCTCGCCTGTGCGACCATACCCGATAAACAGTGCCCTCACTGTTTACCCTACGGGAAATTTGCAATGCAAATTTTCTCCTTAATTCGATTCCCTTGCTTGTTTTCAAAAACAAAAATAGACCGTCAAAAACGGTCTATTTTTGTTGGTACTCCCGGCGGGAATCTCGCCTGTGCGACCATACCCGATAAACAGTGCCCTCACTGTTTACCCTACGGGAAATTTGCAATGCAAATTTTCTCCTTAATTCGATTCCCTTGC
>JAZRGN010000018.1:0-22602 GCA_045644165.1 Christensenellaceae bacterium
TTTTTAACGCTTTCCATATCGGCAAAGATAAGTTCTAGATTAATAGTTTCTATATCCCTTAAAGGGTCGATTTCATTGTCGACGTGGGTGATATTTTCGTCTTCAAAACAACGAACAACGTGGCAAATAGCGTCCGTTTCACGAATGTTTGCTAAAAACTTGTTTCCAAGACCTTCGCCCTTGCTCGCACCCTTAACTAAACCTGCAATGTCAACGAATTCAACGACTGCAGGGGTGATTTTTTTAGTGTTATACATTTTGCCCAAAACTTCAAGTCTTTTATCTGGCACGGCAACGATACCAACGTTAGGCTCGATAGTGCAGAAAGGGTAGTTAGCACATTCTGCGCCGGCTTTAGTAATTGCGTTAAATAGAGTTGATTTTCCTACGTTAGGAAGTCCAACGACACCTAATTTCATATTTTTCTCCTTAAAAAGCGTTAAAAATTTAACTCGGTAATTATTATAATCTAAAACTGAAAAAAATTCAACTTTTTGGCTTGCTTTTTTGAACAAAAATATGATATTATTTACCATATAGGTTTAATTATGAATTATAAAGAATATATTGCGAAAAAACTTAACGTAGAAGGGGTTGACGCTGATACCCTTCAATCATTCATTGAAATCCCACCAAACACCGATATGGGCGACTTTGCCTTGCCTTGTTTTAAGTTAAGCAAAATTTTAAGGTCATCTCCCATCAAGATTGCTGAAGACTTGCAAAAGGCCTTTGTAACCGACGATACGGTTAGCGAATGCTTGGCAGTAAACGGTTATCTTAACTTTAAGATTAACAGAGATAACTTTGCGATAGAACTTCTTGGCGAAATTTTATCTAAAGGTAGCGCTTATGGTAGCGACAACATTGGGGAAGGAAAAACTATATGTATCGACTATTCGTCTATCAACATAGCAAAGCCATTCCATATTGGGCATTTAAGCACCACGGTTATCGGTAGTGCGCTTTGTAAAATCTTTAGATTTTTAGGCTATAAAGTAGTTGGTATAAATCACCTTGGAGATTACGGCACTCAATTTGGTAAACTTATCGTTGCTTATAAATTGTGGAGTAGCGAACAAGCCGTTTTAGAAGGCAGACTAAAAGAACTAACTAGAATTTACGTTAAGTTCCACGACGAGGCTAAAATTCACCCTGAACTAGACGACGAGGCTAGACGTTATTTTAAATTGATTGAAGAGGGCGATAAAGAGAGTAACAAACTTTTCGAGTTATTTAAGAAAATCACCCTAGAAGAAGTTGACAAAATCTATAAGTTACTAAACGTTTCTTTCGATTCATACGCAGGCGAAAGTTTTTATAACGACAAAATGCAACCTATCGTTGACGAGTTGAGAGATAAAAACTTATTGCAAGAAAGCGACGGAGCGTCTATCGTTAACCTAGACGATTACGATATGCCACCATGTCTAATTCTTAAAAAGGACGGCTCTTCACTTTACGCAACGAGAGATATTGCAGCAGCAGTTTATAGAAAGAATACCTATAACTTCGATAAAAACTTATACGTTGTTGCATATCAACAAAACCTACACTTTAAGCAATTCTTTAAGGTGCTAGAACTTATGGGCAACGAATGGGCAAAAGATTGTATTCACGTTGCTTACGGCATGGTTTCATTAGAGACGGGCTCTATGAGCACGAGAGCAGGTAACGTTATTTTACTAGAAGACGTTATCGCTAAAACCATAGAAAAGGCTTATAAGGTTATAGAAGAAAAGAACCCTAACCTCAAGGATAAGGAAAGAACTGCAAGGGCAGTAGGCACGGGTGCAGTTATCTTCGGTGCACTTTGCAACAATAAAATCAAAGATATAGTTTTCTCTTACGATAGAGTTTTATCGTTTGAAGGCGAAACATGTCCATACGTTCAATACACGGTGGCAAGATGTAACAGCGTTCTAAACAAGTGTGGCGAGCCAAAAGAGTATAAGTTGCCATCTATTAACCAAGACGAATACGCCGTTCTAAACGAACTCGGCAGATTTAAAGAAATCGTTAAATCTTCGGCTGAAAAATACGAGCCGTCATACGTAACTCGTTATGCTCTCGATTTAGCGTCGGCATTTAATAAGTTCTATTTCACTTGTAAAATTCAAGGCGAAGAAGAAAACGTTAAAAATTTCCGTTTAGCAATTTGCAAATCGGTTAAAATAGTATTAACTAACGCATTAGAACTTCTAGGCATTGAAACAGTGGAGGAAATGTAGTGAAAAAACTCGCTATATTCGACCTAGACGGAACGCTTTTAGATACCGTTGAGGACATAGCCGATAAAGTAAACGTTGCTATGGCGCATTTTGGCTATCCACTTATTACCAAGCAAGAGGCTATGCAAAAAATCGGCAACGGCTCTAGAATGCTTATAAAAAGATGTATTGGCGAGGGCGAAAGCGAACAAAGATTAAGCGAAGTATTAAAATACTTTATGAATATCTATGCCGGCGACGCTGACCCTAAAACAAAACCTTTTGATGGTATAAAGGAAACGCTACTAAAACTTCATGAAAAAGGGTTTATTTTAGCCATAATAACTAATAAGCCACAATCTGCAACCGACAAGGTGTGTGGGGAACTTCTTAGCGATATTCCATTCTATAAAGTTATTGGGCAAAGTCAAGCCGTTGCGTGTAAACCTAACCCTGATTCAACTTTATCATTGTTAGAAGAGTTAAACGTCGAGCCACAAAACGCTTATTTTATAGGCGACGGCGACGCAGACGTGTTAACTGCTATAAATTCAAAAATCAATCATATCTCGGTGTTGTGGGGGTATAGAACTAAAACCCAACTCGAGCAAGTGGGCGCATCTAATTTCGTGTCCACTCCACAAGACCTTCTAAATTTTTTACTTTCTTAATTTTATTTCCCAATTATTTACAACTAAAAATCTTCAAGGAGAACTTAATTGAAGAACACTTTTAAGGTAATTATCGTAGGTGGGGGCGCATCAGGCTTGTTTTGCGCTCTAGAACTTTTGCGTTCAAAAAATTGTATTTTGGGCGAAGATATTTTAATTTTAGAAAAAAACGATAGAGTCGGCAAAAAAATGGTCGCAACGGGCAACGGTCAAGGCAATCTATCAAACGCATTTATTAGCGAGCAAAACTACCACGGCGACAAAACCTTTATAAAAGCATTTTTGTCTAATTTAGAGGATGTAAACCTAAAAGAATATCTACAAGATTTAGGTATTTATTTAACTACAGAAAAAGACGGAAAGCAATACCCTCTATCAAAGCAAGCCAACGCCTTTTTAGACGTTATAAGGGGGTATTTGGCGCAAAAAGACGTAAATATTAACGTAGGTGAAAAAGTTAACCTAGTAGAAAAGGTAGGCGAAGGTTATCTGGTTAATACGGCTAAGGGAAAGTATCGCTCTAGAAACGTTGTTTTAGCCTTCGGTGGAAAGGCAGGGTCTCAATACGGCACGGACGGAAGTTCTTATCAGTTAGCGCAAAAATTTGGACATAAATTAACTACTCTATACCCATCATTGGTTCAATTAAAAACCAACCTAGAAAGCATTAAGGGATTAAGAGGCTTAAAGGAAAGAGTTAAAATCACGGCTTATGATAACGGCATTGAATTAAAAGAAAGTGTAGGCGAAGTTTTATTTACGGAATACGGCATATCTGGAAACGCAGTATTTTCTATCTCGGGTTATTTGACCAGCGCAAAAAAACCAAGCGTAAAGATAGAATTTCTACCAGATTTTACCAAAGAACAAGTTAAGGAAATTTTAGCAAAAAGAGAATACCTTAATCATATAGATAGAGAAGACAAGCTTATAGGACTAATCAACAAAAAAATTGGTCAAGCTATAATGAGAAAGTGTAAAACGGATAGTATAGATGAGATTGCAAATGCAATAAAGAATTTTACGTTAATAATAACGGGAAATCTTGGTTTTAGTTATGCACAAGTAACTAAAGGTGGAATTGCAACAGACCAAATAGATAGTAAAACTATGGAAAGTAAACTGGAAAGCGGACTCTACGTAGTTGGCGAGGCATTAGACGTAGACGGCGATTGTGGTGGATACAATTTAACATTTGCTTTCGCAAGTGGAATTTTTTCTGCAAAAAGCATCAAAGAAAATTTAAGGGGAGAATAAATATGGAATTTATAACCTTTACTTATGAAATATTAGAAAAAGAAGTTCTAGCTACGGTTAGAGAAATAGGTAGACAAATAGGTGTAAAACAACCTGCTGGACTTAGCAAGAACGACTTAATATCAAAAATTATTGGTATTCAAAAGGGAGAAATAGAGCCTGTTCTAAAAAGCAAACTTGGAGCGCCTCCAAAAATGCGTATTGACGTAAGCCATTTTTATAAATCTAACCAAACAAGCTTAAGTTACGAGGACGTTCCAAAGGTGAACGGCACGCTGACCTTTAACGATTCAATGCTTACGTTAGAAGGCGTTTTAGACGTAAAAAGAGAGGGATACGGTTTTATTCGTGCAAATAATTACGATAATTCTAAAACGGACTTTCACATTGATAGCGCGTTAATAAGAAAATATAATTTAAGAAGTGGCGATTTAGTTAAGGCTACTGCACTAAGGAAAAACGTTAAAGAAGCGCCTGGTGTATACGAAGTGTTGCAAATAAACCGTAGAGAGCCTTCTTATTTTAAAGATAGGAAAAACTTTGACGATTTAATTCCTTGTTATCCAATCAAAAAACTAAATCTAGAAAATAATTTTAGCGACCATTCGGTTAGAATGATTGACCTTTTAGTTCCAATAGGAATGGGGCAAAGAGGACTAATAGTTGCACCACCAAAAACGGGAAAAACTACGCTACTTAAAAACATTGCTAGGTCGTTAGAATGTAATCACCCAGCCGTTAAGTTAATCATTTTATTAATAGACGAAAGACCTGAAGAGGTTACGGATATATTAAAATCAACTAGTTGTGAAGTTGTTTCGTCAACCTTCGACGAATCTCCAGAACATCACATAAAGGTTGCTGAATTAGTATTAAATAGAGCCAAAAGGCTTGTAGAAATGGGAATTGACGTAGTAATCTTAATGGATTCTATAACTAGGTTAGCAAGGGCGTATAACTACGTAGTAGAGCCGTCTGGAAGAACCCTATCAGGAGGTTTAGACCCACTTGCGCTTCAAGGGCCAAAAAGATTTTTCGGTGCTGCTAGAAACATAGAAAACGGTGGCAGTTTAACTATATTGTCGACGGCGCTAGTAGACACCGAAAGCAAGTTAGACGACGTTATTTTTGAAGAATTTAAAGGCACTGGTAATATGGAAATTCACCTATCCAGAGACCTTGCTGATAGAAGAATTTATCCAGCCATAGATATTAATAAATCGGGAACGAGAAGAGAGGACTTGATTTTATCTTGCGAAGAATTAGAGGCTTCCAAAAAGTTACGCAAAATTCTTTCACAAAAAAGAGATGCTACCGAAGTGCTAATCGAAATGATTAATAAAACCAAAAACAATAAAGAATTTATCGAAAAGCTTGATGCTTGGATAAGTTTATATCAAAAGTAATATGAAATCGAAAAGAAATAAAACCATAGACTTTGCTATCGAAAATGCTGGCGAGCAACTAAGCAAATGTATCGCAGAAAAAGACGTTGAGCAAATTAAATTAGACTCTATAGTGATAGGCGATACTTTTAAAGCGGTTAAAAAAATCGACGACCAAAGCGTTGACTTATTAATCGTTGACCCACCATACAATATGAGTAAGACCTTTCACGGAAACGGATTTAATAAAATGCAAGACGACGAATATCAAAAATATACTGTAAAATGGATAGAGGCAGTTTTGCCAAAACTAAAAAGGACAGCCTCTATTTACGTTTGTTGTGATTGGGAAAGTTCGCTGGTAATAGGCAACGTGCTTAAAAGGTATTTTATATTACGAAACCGAATAACGTGGCAACGAGAAAAGGGAAGAGGCGCAAAAACCAATTACAAGAACGGAATGGAAGATATTTTCTTTGCCACCGTCAGCGATAAGTATACCTTTAATCTAAAAAGTATAATGCAAAGAAGAAAGGTGCTTGCTCCATATAAAGAAAACGGCAAGCCAAAAGATTGGGTAGAAACTAAAGACGGAAAGTTTAGGGATACTTGTCCATCAAATTTTTGGGATGATATTTCCGTGCCTTATTGGTCGATGGCAGAAAATACGGCACACCCAACCCAAAAACCAGAAAAACTTATAGCAAAACTGATACTTGCAAGTTCTAACGAGCAGGATTTAGTTTTAGACCCGTTTGCTGGAAGTGTAACGACGGGGGTTGTTGCAAAAAAACTAGGTAGAAAATATATTTGTCTAGAACAAAACCCACTATATTGCGCATGGGGACAATATAGATTAGATTTAGCCGAGCAGGATAAAAGCATTCAAGGCTATGAAAACGGCGTATTTTGGGAACGCCACTCCAAACCTAAAAAATGATAAAGAAACACATGTTAAAGACACAAACGGCTCTCAATGGAGAGCCGTTTGTGTTTATCCTATTTGCCATTCTGAGTAAGTCGTAAAAATATCTTTTTGTTATTTTGCGAGGACAAACATTAGATGGGTAACCACGGAATCTAAAAGAGATAGATAAATCTTTGCTAAAAATGCTTTTAATATTGACTTTTTTACAAATAGAGAGTATTATTTAACCATTAAAAAAAGAAAGTTTAAGAACCTTTGCCAAAGGAGAAAGTATGAGAAGAAAGTTTATTTTATTATTAAGTTTAATTTGCGTTTTATGTTTGTGTATGTTTGTGGTTTCTGCATGTAAAAATGCAAATCCTAACGATAACGGCACAAACGATAACCAGCAAAATTCGGGTAATCAAAATCCAAACCCTAACCTAGCTCAACTTTTATGTTCGCATGAATATGACTATAGTAACTGTGTTAAGTGTGGCGTTAAAAAGCCTAGCGAAGGTTTAGAGTATGAACTAAACGCAGAAACGGATGAATACACCGTAGTTGGCTCTGGCACTTGCACGGATACCGTGCTGGTTATTCCATCTACCTACAACGGCAAAAAGGTTACTGCAATAGGCAAGTATGCTTTTGCTTTCTTTTGGAACGATAACTATGCTTATTCCAGTCATTCACCAGTAGAATTCACAGGAAATTTAACCCAAGTAATTGTTCACGAAGGTATAACTAGCATAGACGCTACTTTTGTTTATAATTGTCCGCTTTTAGAAAAAATTTCTCTACCAAGCACACTAACTTACTTTGCTTGTAAAGAGGTTGTCAATTACGAAGGAATATACGTAAGCCATTATCCTATGGACTTTAACAATAATTTAGTTTATCCAAACTTAACCTTTTACGAAGTAGATGGCTTAAGGTATTTAGGCAACGAAAATGATAAATTTATCGCTTGCGTAGGTATAACCGAAACCACAGATACTTCAGTTATAAACGTAAAAGAAGGATGCAAGTTTCTTCATGAGTTGACTTTATATAGTAGTGGCGTAGGTATTCTCGAGGTTTTTGCAGATAGAGTAAATTTACCAAGCACTTTGCTTTATCATACACCTTATCCTTATATGCGTTTAGATGGTGGCACAGACGTTTATTTTGCTGGAACTTTAGAAGATTGGGCAAAAGTATTAAGTGGTAATGCCAATAGTAGGTATCCAGAACTAAATCAGTCTTTATACGATTTATATATTAACGGTAGCAAAGTAAACGACTTGGTTGTTGATTTCCCTTACGTAGAGCAAATGGCTTTTCAACAGATTAATCTCAATTCAATAACTATTTGCTCTAACGTAGAATATATTGGTTATGGAGCATTTTACGCTTCAGATAATAGCTATTTAAGTTATGTAACCATACTAGAAAACTCTCATATTCCTGTGTTAAAAACACACTGCTTTGGCTACAGAATAATAGATGCCATTAATATTCCAGCAACGGTTACTAAAATAGAGGATATGGCTTTTTACGCTTGCCATGCTAAAGAAGTAAACTTTGGTGGAACAAAAGCCCAATGGAATGCAATACAAAAAGGCCTTAGGTGGAAAGGATTCAGTGCTTGGTTTGTAAACTGCACAGACGGAGACGTTTTTTTGGGTGAGCCTGAAGAAACCTACACTGGCAACGGATGCGGAACACCTGTCGATTTTAACACTCTTGGAAACGGCAAGGGTAACGGTCAAAATTCTTCAGTTACCGACTATACTTCTTTGCAAACTGCATTAAACGGTTATTCAACCATTACCATGGAATATAAAGATTCGTTTGGATTGGGGTTATACACTCTTGAGATTCCTGATTTCTATTGGGAAGGTTCATATGACTACGTTCCAGTTTATAAAGCCGATTTTACCGGCAGAGTAGAAGATTTGCATACTGCCAACACAAGCTCCTTAATATACGGAAGGTTGGCTCATGATTTTGACTATATTTCCTTCGTTGATTTCGATATGAAGACGGGTATCGCAAAAATCGTATATCTAAACGATAGCAAAACGTTTAGCATTGGCTATTGCTCTTTATCAGAACTTGGTTTTAACGTTTACGAAGCAAACCAACCAATAGATATTTATGCTGATAGCACCTTTAGCAACAAACTCTTAACCACCCCAATTAAAGACGTTTTAGTTGTTGTTGAATCAACCCCAAATTATATAAAAGTTAAATATAGCGTTGGTAATGGATTTAAAGATGGTTATATTAAAACCACCGCAGATATTACGCCAATAAGAATAATGGTTTTTGAAGATGACTCAAACTCTTCCGCTGGCTTAAATGTTTACGACAATAAAATTGTTGGTAATTACGCTAAAGACGATAATAGATTTGACGGTAACCTTCTAGAATGGGTAAAAGCAAATAAAGAAAAACTTAAACTTCCTACTTATTCTATTTTTAGATATTATGGTTTTCAAGAAGAAATTTACCAATATACAAGTATACAAAATGGAACGGAAACGCAAAGACCAATTAACTCTGCAACAATTTCCTTTATAGACTCTGCCGACAACCAATGGAAAACTGGTTATGTTCAAGGGAACGATGCCTATATCGTTCAAGCAAAACTAAACAAGGTTGATGTTTTAGATAGAGCGGAAGAAGGTAAGATAAAAGTATTTAATACCGAAAATGGAGTTTATATTCAAATTGATGCAGAATATACGGCAATAAGAGCATCATCCAATATCTTGGAATATCACTACGCTATTAATGCAGAAATTTTTGTTAACGAAAATCAATCATTTATAAAAATCAACTCTTTTGATATTGATGGCGAAAATTATGCAAATTACCGTGGTATAGGATTTAACGGTGTAAGGAATGATGATTTATACAGACAATACATAGGCAATTTAGTTTGTGGATGTTGGAAAACTTTTGAAGAATTAAACTTTATTTTAGATAAGGAAGTTGCGCTAACAAGCGATTTTGTTTCTCCGTTTAACATCTTTTTAGAAAATCATTTTAATGCAGACGGCTCATTAAAAATGGCTAAATACCTTAACCAAATAAATAAAATAGATAACCAAAAGACAGGCAATTCTGAAATAATGTTAGAACTTATTGGTTACGAAAATATGTTTGACATTGTTTCTCCTGTTGATAAACACAGCGACCTAAAAGTAGATATCAATTATGGTGCAACCGAAAAAACTGAAATCGATATGGATTATTCTATTAACGTAGAAGATGCTAACGTATTTGAATCGCCTATATCAAACATTGATTTAAGTATAGACAGAACCTTAACTGTAGAAAACGTAGATAATACTGTTATTCCATCAAAAGTGTTGCAAGAAATAAATGCTATAATAAATTAAAAGAATAAATTAAAAAAGGCTTTTGCAAATTCGCAAAAGCCTTTTTACTTTTATCTATAATTACTTAATTTCTCTAACTTTTATAACGTTTTCAACTTGTTCTATTGCCTTGATAGATTGGCTAGGAACCTCAGCGTCAACGTCTAAAAGGGTAACGGCATAATCGCCACGGCTCTTGTTAGACATGTTGCTAATATTGATACCCTCGTTACCTACTACTGAAGTTATTTGAGCAAGTATACCCGAAACGTTCTTGTGTAAAATAACCAACCTATAAGCAGTAGTTCTTGGCATTGAGCAAGCAGGGTAGTTTACGCTATTTACGATATTTCCGTTTTCGATATAGTCGATAAGTTGTTTTGCAGCCATAACTGCACAGTTATCCTCAGCCTCTTCGGTAGAAGCACCAAGGTGAGGTATGCAAACGATATTATCAATTCCAATAATTTCGTCAGCAGGGAAGTCGCAAACGTATCTAGCAACCTTTCCTGAATTAACTGCATTAATTATATCTGTGTTGTTAACTAATTCGCCACGAGCGCAGTTGATAATAACTACACCGTATTTCATTTTAGAAATAACGTCTGCATTAATAAAACCTGCATTTTCCTTTGGAATGAAAGGAATATGTAAAGTAAGGTAATCACATGCGCTAAATAATTCGTCTAAAGTCTTAACAACTTTAACGTGTGTAGATAAACGAAGAGCAGCCTCAACTGATAAGAATGGGTCGTAACCAACAACTTTCATACCAAGTTTGTCGGCAGCGTTGGCAACTAAAGCACCGATAGCGCCTAAACCGATAACGCCTAGGGTTTTACCCATAATTTCGTAGCCACCAAAGTTAGCCTTGCCTTTTTCAACTAATTTGCCAACTTCTTCGCCCTTGCCTTTGAGGGTTTTAACCCAATCGATAGAATCGGCAATTTTTCTAGAACCCAACAATAAGCTTGCGATAACGAGTTCTTTAACTGCGTTAGCGTTAGCACCAGGTGTATTGAAAACTACAACGCCTTGTTTAGCGTATTCTTCAACTGGAATATTGTTTACGCCTGCACCTGCTCTAGCGATAGCAACAGTGTTAGCGTCTAAAACGTAGTCGTGCATTTTGAAAGAACGGAGCATAATTCCGTCTGGATTTTTAGCCTCTGCTGAAACGTTATATTTTTGGTCGAATATTCCATTGATAACAGGGCTTATAGCATTAAGGGTAAGAATATTTTTCATTATTTGTTCTCCATTTCAAATTTCTTCATAAATTCGATTAGTGCCTTAACACCTTCGATAGGCATAGCATTGTAAATTGACGCTCTCATACCACCGGTAACTCTGTGTCCTTTAAGAGAAACTAAACCAGCGCTAGTAGCCTCTTTAACGAATTTAGCGTCTAATTCTTCACTGCCGGTAACGAAAGGAACGTTCATGATAGAACGGTCTTTAATTGCAACCTTGTTAGAGTAAAGAGCAGAGTTATCGATAAAGTCGTAAAGCATTTTAGCCTTTTCTTCATTTATTTTTTGCATTGCGCTAACGCCACCCATAGCCTTAAGCCATCTAAAAACTAACATTGAAACGTAGATAGGGAAACAAGGAGGTGTATTGTAAAGGCTATCGTTTTTATCTTGAATATCATAGCGAAGCATGGTTGGAGTGATAGCCATATGCTTGCCGAGTAAGTCCTTTTTAACGATAACGATGGTAACGCCAGCAGGAGCGATATTCTTTTGAGCGCCTGCATAGATAAGACCAAATTTAGAAACGTCAACGACTTCACTTAAAATGCAAGAACTCATATCGGTTACAAGAGTAGCGTCGGTTTTAGGAAGTTCGGTAAAACGAGAACCGAAAATGGTGTTGTTATAAGTAAAGTGAACGTAGTCGATATCATCACGGAATTTTACTTGGTTCATATCAGGTATAAAGGTGTAGTTAGCCTCCTTAGAAGAAGCAGCCACAGCCATATCGCCGTATTTTAAGCCTTCCTCATAAGCCTTTTGAGCAAAGTTACCCGTTAAAATGTAGTCAGCCTTACCTTTTTGTAATAAGTTCATAGGAATTGCTGCGAATTGTTGGGAAGCGCCACCTTGAACGAAAAGAACTGAATAGTCGTCTGGAATATTCATTAGTTCACGGAGAAGTGTGTTAGCTTCGTCGTTAACAGCCATAAAAGGCTTGCCACGGTGGCTCATTTCGGTAATACTCATGCCTGTTCCGTTAAAATCAAGTAATTCTTTTTGTGCTTGTTCAAGAACTGGAAGAGGTAGAGTAGAAGGACCTGCTGCAAAGTTATAAACTCTCATAGTAAAACTCCTTTTGGAAAATTTTTATGCAATATTAAAATATTAGAGATTATTATACTATCAAAAAATATTTTTTTCAACTAAAATTAACCTATTAAGACAAAATATTTTATATTATAAAATAATAACGATGGACAATTCCACTAAAAAAGTGTATAATAGAATGAAAATATAGAGAATTATCAATTGTTTAGGAGACGTTTTGAAAAAAGATTTAATAAATAAAAAGGCTGATAAACTGGGCAAGAAAAAAGGTAGTTCTCCTTTAGTAAATTCTAAAAACAAAAAGGCGAACAAGTCCCAGATAAATAAAAAACCAAAAAACAAGGAAAAAAAGGTTTCAAAAAAACAAAATAATCAAATAGAAAAAGCAATAATCGTTACGAAAAATAATATTGAAAAAACTCAACTTAAAGTTCGTTTTTTAGGTGGTGTTGGAGAAATCGGTAAGAACATGACCGTGCTTGAATACGGCAAAGACATTATCGTTATCGACGCAGGTTTAACCTTTCCAGACAGTAACATGCCTGGGGTAGATTTGGTTATTCCCGATACTACCTATTTAGTGCAGAACCACGATAGAATAAAGGGTGTGATAATTACGCACGGACACGAGGACCATATAGGCGCTCTTCCATACATTCTAAAGGAAATTAATCCACCAGTTTTTGGAACTAAACTAACGCTAACGTTAATTGAAAACAAGTTAAAGGAACATAAGGGCGTAGATGCATCACTTAATTGCATTACGGCTGGTAGCGTAGTTAAACTCGGTTGTTTTTCGATAGAATTTATCAACGTAAACCACTCTATTTCGGGAGCTCTTGCATTATCGATAACTACTCCTGTCGGCGTAGTTTTCCATTCGGGCGACTTTAAGATAGACTTTACCCCCGTCGCTGGCGAGGTTATCGACTTAACTAGAATTGCCGAGATTGGCAAAAAGGGCGTTTTGCTAATGATGGCAGATTCTACTAATATAGAAATCGAAGGCACTACAATGAGCGAGTCCGTTGTAAAAGAAACGCTCGAACACGTCTTTAACGATAATCTTAAGAGAAGGCTTATCATAGCGACTTTTGCAAGCAACGTGCATAGACTTCAACAAATCTTAGACCTTGCAAGTAAGTATAATAGAAGAGTGGCTTTCTCTGGTAGAAGTATGCTTAACATTGCAGAGGCGGCGGCTAAAATCGGTGAACTCAATATACCTGAAAACCTTATTATAGACGTAGAGCAAATTAAAAACTATAAAGATAGCCAAGTGTTAATAGTTTCGACGGGAACTCAAGGCGAGCCAATGAGCGCTTTAACTAGAATGGCTAGTGGCGAATTTAACAAGGTAACTATTGGCGAAAACGATACGGTAGTTATAAGCGCATCAGTTATTCCCGGTAACGAAAAAATGATATATGGCGTTATTAATAATCTATATCGACTTGGTGCAGAAGTTATTTACGAATCTCTAGAGCCAATTCACGTTTCGGGGCATGCTTGTAGAGGGGAATTGAGAACTCTTCACAGCCTAGTAAAACCAAAATTTTTTATACCTGTTCACGGCGAATATAGACACCTTAAGAAGCACGCAATGTTAGCGCAAGAAGTAGGATTAAAGAAAGATAACGTTGTTATAGCTGAAATAGGCGATACCGTTGAATTGACTACTAGAACAATTAAAAAGGGCGAAAAAACTCCTGCCGGTTCAAGATTTGTCGACGGTATTGGAATCGACGGGGCAGATAGTTTCGTGCTAAGGGATAGAATTCATTTAGCAGAGGACGGATTAGTCGTTGTTGTTGCAGGGGTTGACGAACTCTCTGCTAGCCTAAATTCGCTAGAAATTATAGGCAAAGGCTTAGTTATAACCGAAAAAATGATAAACGAGGCAAAGGCAAACTTAACCAACCTATTGACCAAAACCGATTTAAGGACTATAAAAGACCAAAACGAGTTGTCGGCGATTATTAGAAGAGGCTTGAAAAATTATTTATTCAAGGCAACGGGTAAAAACCCAGTAATTATGCCAATTATAATGGTGATATAAGTGTTACAAGAGCTACTAAAGTTAAGAGAGGACGCTAAAAAATTAGGTGAACCAATCCTAAGAGACCAAAGTTTCGAATTGCTTATGAAAACGGTTAAGGAAAAGCAACCCAAAAGCATTTTGGAAATAGGCGTTAATTTAGGTTTATCAAGTATTGCAATGTTGTTAAATTCGCCAAACGCTAAACTTTCTGGAATAGAAATAGACGAAGAAAAGGTTTTTTTATCTAGAAGTAACTACAAAAAATTTGGCGTGGACGATAGGGCTAATATCTTTTATGGCGACGCTTCGGAAGTTTTACCAATCATAACTGCTAAATACGACTTTGTCTTTTTAGACGGACCTAAAGGGCATTATTATGAATATCTTCCACACATACTAAATCTACTTAACGAGGGGGGCACGCTGTTTGCCGATAACGTCTTGTTTAGGGGATACGTGGACGGAAAGGTTAAAACCCCACATAGATTTAACACTACTAAGCGTAGTATGGAAAATTTTCTTAAAGCAATAAATAACAGCGAAAACTTAAAAACAATCGTTTACGATATTGAAGACGGTATAAGCATAACGGAAAAAATCAAATGAAAAAAATCGAATTATTGTCGCCAGCAGGCGATATGAGTAAATTAAAAACGGCTTTTTACTACGGGGCAGACGCCGTGTATATCGGTGGAAAGAACTTTTCTCTCCGTGCCTTAGCAGGTAACTTTACTAACGAAGAAATCGTAGAAGCAACCGAATACGCACATTCCATTGGTAAAAAAATTTACGTTACGGTAAACATTTTAGCAAGAGATACCGACCTAGAAAAAGCCGAAGAATATTTCAAATTTTTAGAACGAACGGGGGTTGACGGAGCAATCGTATCTGACACGGGTTTAATTCACCTAGCATTAACGGTTGCGCCAAATTTAAGCGTAAACGTATCCACTCAAGCAAATCTTCTTAATAGCCACGCCGTTAAGTTTTGGAAGGATTTAGGTGCTAAAAGGGTTATTCTAGCAAGAGAATTATCTCTAAAAGAGATAACGGCTATATCTCAAAAAGTTCCAGACGTCGAAATAGAAACCTTTATTCACGGAGCAATGTGCATAGCGTATAGTGGAAGATGTTTACTTTCCGATTATCGCACGGGAAGGAGTAGCAATCGTGGCGCATGCGTTCAGGCCTGCAGATGGAATTACGAGATTCGTGAAAAGGATTCCCAAACGGGCTTTATGGAAATGCAAGAAGACGAGCGTGGAACTTATATAATGAATAGTAAGGACCTAAACTTATTAGATTATATTGCCGAACTAGACAAGGCAGGCGTATGCTCGTTTAAGATTGAAGGAAGAATGAAGTCGGAATACTACCTAGCCACCGTTGTAAACGCTTATCGTAGGGCAATAGACGCATACTACGAGCAAGGCGAGAGTTATAGAGAAAACACTCTTTTTCAAAACGAACTTAAAAAGACGGCGCATAGAGAATTTACCACGGCTTATCTTCTTGGCGATAACGATAGAACGGTTAACTACGACGATAGCCAAAGTAAAGGCACGCATAAGTTTATCGCAAACGTTTTAGATTATGACAATGAAATTCAAGTTGCAACCATAGAAATGAGAAATCGTTTCAAAGTAGGCGACGAACTCGAAATCTTATCGCCAAGCGATAGTTTTAATAAGATACTTAAAGTAGAAGAAATGCACGACTTAAAGGGCAATCTAGTAGAAGACGCTAAACTAGTTCAACAAGTTCTTAAACTAAAAACCCAAGTACCTTTATCGAAAGGCGATATATTAAGAATTAAAGCATAATTATAAATCAGGCTTATTAAAGGCCTGATTTTTTTGTAAAAAAAATTTTAAAATATTTTTAAAAAGTGCTTGACAAAGATTATACCTCGTGATATGATGTATTGCGTAAGGAGAAGTATAGAATGGATATTCAACTAAAGCGAGGATTGTTAGACGTATGCGTGCTAACGGCTATAAAAAATGAAGACTCTTACGGATACAAAATTATAAAGGATATAAAGCCCTTTATAGAAATGTCCGAGTCGACCTTATACACGATACTAAAACGTCTTGAAGAATCTAAAATGCTAACCGTAAGAACGGTAGAGCACGACGGCAGGTTAAGAAAGTATTATGGAATAACCAAAAAAGGGAAGGAGCGTTTAGAAGAATTCAAGGAAGAGTGGAGAGAGGTTATGACTATCTATCAGTTTGTAAGTAAGGAGGGTTGTTAGAATGAAAAAGCAAGAGTTTATAACAAAACTTGAAGAAAATCTTTCTCGTCTACCTAAAAAGGAAGTAGACGAAAGGCTTAATTTTTATAGTGAGATGATTGAAGACAAAATGGAAGACGGGCTTAGTGAAGAGCAGGCAGTTGCCGAAATGGGTTCTATCGACCAAGTTATAAATCAAATAATCGCTGAAATACCACTATCTAAAATAGTTAAAGAAAAGGTTAAATCAAAAGGCAAAACGAGTGGGTTAACCTTAACCCTATTATGTGTGGGTTTTCCTGTGTGGTTTCCACTATTAATATCAGCAATAGCAGTAGTCTTTTCGCTTTACGTAGTTTTATGGTCGTTAGTAATATGCGCTTTTGCAGTAGAAATATCTTTTTGCGCCGGAGCAGTATGGGGAATAGTGTGTGGTATTTACTTCGCAATAATTGGCAAAGCAGTATCAGGGCTTGCCTTTATAGGTTGTGTGGTATCTTTAGTAGGTTTATCAATTTTCGCATATTATCTTTGCAAGTATTCCGTTAAAGGGACGCTAAAACTAACCAAAACAATACTTTTGGGAATTAAGAAATGCTTGATTAAAAAGGAGGAAGTATAATGAAAAAAGTAACTAGATTAATGATAGTTTTTGCTACTTCCTTGGTTTTTATAGGTGGAGCAATATTCGCCGTTGCAATGACTATAAATGGTTGGGATTTTAGTAAACTTACTACAAAAGATTATGTAACCAAAAGTTATGAAATAACGCAAGAGTTTACTAGTATAGACGTAGACGTTTCGACGGCTGACGTAAACGTTAAGCTTGCTACCGACGGCAAATGTATGGTCGTTACCTACGAAGATAAAAAAATCGAATATACCCCTAACGTTTCTAACGGCACGTTAAAGATTAGTAAAAAAGACAATAGAAAGTGGTATGACTATATTGGTATTGACGCTGGAAATTCACAAATTACCGTATATTTAACGCAATTGCAACTAGATGCTCTTAATATTACAGCAAGCACGGCAGACGTTACCATTTATAAGGAATTAACTTTCAAGAATATAAATATAGAACTATCAACAGGCGACGTAAAATGTTACGCTAGCGCTGAAAATCAAATTAAAGTCAAAGTTAGCACGGGCGATATCAAGTTGGAAAATCTAACGGCAGGAAGTATTGACCTTAAAGCCACAACGGGCGACGTAGAAGTTAATAACGTAACTTGCGAAGGGCAACTTAAAATTAACACTTCAACGGGCGACAATGAACTAAGTTACGTAACCTGTCAATCGTTTATATCTTCGGCATCTACGGGCAAATTAGAAATGACTAACGTTATTGCAAGTCAATCGTTTAATATTCATAGGTCAACGGGCGACGTGAAATTTAATAGTTGCGACGCAAGTGAAATTACTATCGTAACAGACACGGGCGACGTAGAGGGCAGTTTTCTTTCTGCAAAAGTATTTGACGTTAGAACTGACACGGGAGATATAAGTTATCCTCAATCAACCTCTGGTGGACTATGTAAAATAACCACCGACACAGGCGACGTAACTATAATAATTAAATAAAAGAAAAAACGCCAAACGGCGTTTTTTTTATTTTAAGTAACTGCTTATTTTCTATAACCCTCGATATGCAAAAATCTAGCGTAAGCAAAAGAGTAGTCTAGTAACCTTTTATTATGACTATCTCGTGTGTGTGATGCCGTGTAAATCTCGCCATCTTCAATTTTTGTTACTATAACGGTATGATAAAACCTATTTCCATTAGATAACTGTATTATATCTGCAGGCATAACGCTTGCCGTGTAACTTTGTGTGGCGAAAGGTCCTAAGCCATTATTATTTATCATAAATTTATAAAATTCGTTAACACCCGTCCAAGCAGGCGCTCTAGAAGACAAGGAATAGTAATACCAACCAATAATGGCGGTATGATTCATAACCCCACAACCGGCATAAACGCATTGAGATATAAAATTGGTGCAGTCCCCACCAATCTTTTCAAAGTCGTAATACTTAGGATTTCTAGAGAATGCCCATTTTTTTGCGTATTCAAGCGCCAACTTGCGCTCGTAAGGATAAATATTCACACTTTAGTGTATGAAATCGTTTTAGTTATGGTTAAAAACGAATAAATAAGTAATTATTCACAAAACTATTCAAAAACAAAATAGTTTTGTGTAAAATAATTAAATTTTTTCAAAAATTATGCATAAAACGTTTGACAAGTGGATAAGCGAGAAGTATAATAAAGCCATAAAAACTTTTTAGGAGAAGTTATTATGAAGAAATTTTTGATTATTGTATTAGCAATACTACTATGCGTTGGCTGTTGTTTTGGTTCAACTGCATGTTCTTGTGGTGGAAAGAAAACTATCGGCTATCAAACTGGAACAACCGGTGGCATGTATATTAACGGCGACGAGGACTGGGGTTTTGACGGATTCCCTAACATTGAAGGAAAGGGATACAAAACTGCAGCGCTCGCAGCAACCGACCTTATTAACGGAAATCTTTACGCAGTAGTTGTAGACGATATGCCTGCAAAAGCAATCGTTAACTCTATGAATAAAGGTGGCAACAAGTTAAAGGTTATCGACATTGAACTTACTAGCGAACAATACGCATTTGGTTTTGCAAAAGGAAGCCCAATGGTTGCAGATTTCAACGCATTCTTTGAAATATTAAAAACTACTGGTTATGCTGGCGAAACTTTTGATGGAATTATGGCTAAATACTTCCAAGGCGAAGGCACCAAGAAAGGTTATAATTACGAAACCGTTAGTAGTGGATTTGGTAACAAGGGTGCTTCTAACCAACTAGTTATCGCAACCAACATTCCATTCTCTCCATTTGAATATGAAGATAACGGCAAAATGTATGGCGTTGATATTGAAATCGCCGCTCTTTACGCTCAATACAAAGGTCTAGAACTTGTAATTAAGAATATGGATTTTGATAGCGTTCTTCTTGCCGTTCAACAAGGCTATGCAGATATGGGTTGTGCAGGTTTAACGGTTAATCAAGCACGTCTTGCTACTAACGATTTCTCAACCGAATACTACAACGCATCTCAAAAACTTATCGTTGCATACGACAACACTGATTTTGACGATTGCAAAACGGCAGCAGACGTTGAAGCAATTCTTAAGAGCCTAAACAAATAATTAGACGATAAAAAATACAACAATCCACGCACGGCTACGTGCGTGGTTTTGTTAGATTATAGGGTATAAAATATGAATTGGAAGAATATGTGGGAAGCCTTTGCCGATACAATGTCGAAGGAATATTACCAACAACTTGTATTAAAAGGCTTAGTTAACACATTGCTTGTTGCCGTATTAGGCTTATTTATCGGTATACTAATAGGCACGATTATAGCAATAGTAAAGGTTGCGCCAAAGTATAAATTCATCATGCGTTTTCTAGACAAGGTTTGCACCGTTTACGTTGCAATTTTTAGAGGAACGCCTATGGTTGTTCAACTATTAATTACATACTACGTTCTTTTGCCTGCGTTTGGGGTAAAAGGTGTAGACGCGCTAATCGTTGGCGTAATCGTGTTTGGTATGAATAGTGGCGCATACGTATCTGAAATAATGCGTGGTGGCTTAAATTCTATCGACGCTGGACAAATGGAGGCTGGAAGAGCATTGGGTTTAGGATATTCAACTACCATGCTACGAATTGTAATTCCACAAGCCATTAAGAATATTCTTCCAATGATAGGTAACGAATTTATATCGATTATTAAAGAAACCTCAATTTTAAGTTTTATAACCGTTTGCGACTTGTATACGGCACTTATCAACTACGTTGCCGCTAATAAATATGAATGGATTATTCCTTATATTGCGCTTGCGCTTATCTATATCGTTCTCGTTTTACTTATCACGCTACTTATTAGGCTTATGGAAAAAGCCTTGGCAAAAAGCGACAAGAGTAAAAATTATTCACGCAAAAAAGTAAGACAAAAAAAGGAAATCGTGTAGGTGATGGCTATGAGTGAAGTAATATTAAACGAAGTAATACTAAAAGTAGAACATCTAAAAAAATCCTTCGATTCGCACGAGGTTCTAAAAGATATTAATATCGAGATTAGGCGTGGAGATAAGGTCGTAGTTTTAGGACCTTCTGGCTGTGGCAAATCAACCTTTTTAAGATGTCTTAACTGTATGGAAGACCCTACTAGTGGGGTAATAATGTTCCAAAACGAAAACCTCGTTGACATGAACGTAGACATAAATCTACACCGTCAAAAGATAGGAATGGTTTTCCAACATTTTAACCTATTCAACAACAAAACGGTTTTGCAAAACGTTATGTTTGCGCCAACCTTTTTAAGAAAGAAAGAGTATAAAACTATCGCTAAAAAGAATTCTTGGATAAGGTTTACTAACGTTTTTAGAAATAGCAAAAACAAAAAGGAATTTATCCCTCAAAAATACTCTTCCATTAAAGAAATTGAAAATGAACAAAAAGAAAAGGCTTATAAACTACTAGAGCGAATAAACCTAGTAGATAAAGCAAACGTTTACCCATCAACCTTGTCAGGTGGACAAAAGCAACGTATTGCAATAATTCGTGCGCTTGCTATGGACCCTAAGGTTATCCTTTTCGACGAGCCGACTTCTGCTTTAGACCCTGAAATGGTTGGCGAAGTTTTACAACTTATGAAAGAACTCGCTAACGAGGGCATGACTATGGTTGTAGTAACTCACGAAATGGGCTTTGCTAAAGAGGTCGCAAATAGAGTAATCTTTATCGACGATGGCGTTATTAAGGAAGAAGCCTCACCAAAGGAATTCTTCGGTAATCCTAAAGACGAAAGATTAAAAGACTTTTTAAGCAAGGTGCTTATCTAATTAATAAAATAAAAAACAAGTAAAAAATAAAACACGACGATTTTGCCTAATAAAAGGCTATTCGCCGTGTTTTTCGTTATAAGAACTTTTTTAATCTTTCAAGATATTCTTCTTCAAGTTTTGCTAGTTTTTCAATATAATTTTTAACTTCTTCGGTTAGGTTTTTACTTTCGTTTAGCATTGCTCTTAATTCGATAATTCCCATCATAGAACCTTTAATCATTAGCACTGCAATATGATTTTTGCTATTATTTACAAGCGTTTTCATCTTAATGCTACTAAGTAGCATTGTCTTCTTGAAAACCCCAATATCTTTTGGCGAAAGACCGTTATCTAACATAAATGAAGAAATCTCGCCAATTAGTTTATCGTATCCCTCGTATTGTTCTTTAAGTTCTTTTTTAAGACCACCTGAAACAACTCTAGGCATAATATCTGCAATGCTTTGAAGGGCAATGCGTGCATTCTTATAAGTATCGTTGATTGCTTTAACGTTATATTCGTTCATAAAAAACTCCTTTTTCTAATTTAATAGTAGTTTGAGAATTTCTTCATAAAATATACGAAAAAGTTAATAAAATCGTTTGACATTTATTTATAAATATTATAAAATCAATGGGTAACCGCTCGAATGGGGTTTTTTAAGTGTGTCAAAAACCACCCCAAAATTAATTCGGCGAGTCAGGTTAGAGGAGGTATTACCATGTTTGCAATCGTAGAAAACGGAAACAAGCAATACAAGGTAGAAGTAGGCTCTGTAATCAGATTCGAAAAGTTATCTGCAAACGTTGGCGACAAAGTTGAACTCAACGTTTTAATGGTTAGCGACGAAGCTGGTGTTAAAGTAGCAGAGGAAGCAAAGGGCTTTAAGGCTGTAGGCGAAGTTTTAGAACAAGGCAAAGCAAAGAAAGTTGTAGTTTACAAGTATAAAGCAAAGAAGAACGAAAGGAAGAAACAAGGACACAGACAACCTTTCACAGCAGTTAAGATTTTAGAAATCGTTGCGAAGTAATGCAGGAGGGTATGAGATATGATATTTTTTAGATTATTTGCGCACCACAAGGGTGGTGGTAGTACCAAAAACGGCAGAGACAGCAATGCTAAAAGACTTGGCGTTAAGAGAAACAATGGCGAATCAGTATTAGCAGGTAGTATTATAGTTCGTCAACGTGGAACGGCTATTCACCCAGGTAACAACGTAGGTATGGGCACCGATAGAACTTTATTCGCTCTTATCGACGGTGTAGTTAAGTTCGAAAGAATGGGTAGAAAAGACAAGAAAGTTAGCGTTTACGCTAAAGAAAACTAATTAAAAAGGAAAGGGTTGTTTTT
>JAZRGN010000019.1:0-21244 GCA_045644165.1 Christensenellaceae bacterium
ATGTATTTCTTATAATCTTTAGGTCTTTACCTGCATGAGTATCAATAAGCAATCCTACTTGCTTGTTAATAAAAAACTCGTCTACTGCTCGACTTATTTTCTTAATCAAATCCAACGTTATATCTTGGGTTTCCACAATTCTACCTCTTCTTTTAAAAACTCACATTTTGTGAGTATATCATAACTCACGATTTGTGAGTTGTCAAGCATTTATTCACATTTTGTGATATTATTTTTTTATGAATGAAATTAGTGCCAAATTAAAACAGTTACGTATAAGTAAAAACTTAACACAAAAGCAAGTTGCTCAAGTTCTTGGAATTGTTCCAACCACTATTACCAATTATGAATCTGGCATACGAGAACCAAGCTTGGATAATCTTAAAAAGTTTTGCGACCTTTACGAAGTATCTGCAGATTACCTTCTTGGTCGAACCGACTACTGAGTTGCGCTTTGATAATATCTTCGGCGCTTTCTCCATAAATTTCAGACAACTTTAAAACCTGTTCTAAGCTAATGCTTCTTACTCCACTTTCGTAATTTACTAACGCAGACGAAGTAACCCCTAAAACCTTTGCAACTCCAGCAATGGTTTTTTTATTTTGCTTTCGTAATTCTCTTAGATTCATCATGTCAAATGTGATATAACGTGTTTTCAGCAATGCCAGTAAGCTCTGAAAGTTCTTTTACGCTAATTTGCTTTTTGTCTATGACCTTTAAAATTTCTGAATACATAATTCCACCTCTTTATTTTTATAAACAGTTTTCCAGATATCCGGAAAAATTGTTTAGCAACTTTACTCTTTTGAGTAGTATTATAATTACTCATTAGAGTATTGTCAAGCATTTTTTAAATTTTTTTACTATAATGAGTAAAAAAGGGGTAAAATATGACTTTTCAATCAAGATTAAAGGAACTTATAAACGAAAGAAACATAACTTATAGCTTTGTTGCTAAGCAAACTGCAATACCCGTAACTACGCTAAGCAATTATATTAATCGTGGCTCTGTTCCATCAATAACACAGCTTAGTCTACTCGCAGATTTCTTTGAGTGCAGTCTTGACTACCTTGTTGGAAGAGAAGACGATTTAGGTAATATTACAACTTCAACTCTCTCCCCTGGAGAAACCTTATCTGCAGATGAAAAGACGATGCTAAATAGCTTTAGAAATCTTGGCCCGTTTGAGAGAGAGGCTATTTTAATTCAAATACAAGCGCTCGCCGGCGCCGAAAAATCCCTAATAAAAAAATAACTCACTTTTTATTTACTAAGTTTTAGTTCTTAGTAAACTAAGTTAAAAAGTGAGTTAAAACGGTATTAACTATTCTTTATTATTTTACTATACAATATTCTCAAAAAGCTTTGGAGAAATAGTATGGAAAACGAAAGAATTGATTCATTTATTCAAACACTTGCAGAGATTAGCGCTTTTCTTGTTAAAGTAAAGCACCGCAACCGTGAGCTGCAGGTTAAGTCAAAAATTAGCGAAACCGTCGAGAACTATCTTGACGGTTTTTTTACCCAAAAAAAGGCGAACCGAAGTTCGCCTAAAGTAGTTTCGCAACGGAATAAGAACATGCAAAGTCTAAAGATATGGTCTCAAAAGGAGATAATGAAAATGCCATACTTAAAAGACTTAAAATACCGAGTTACAACTGACGGTATTCACCAATTTAGATACAGAAGAGACGGATACAACGTTTCTTTTAACTCTAAAGATTTTGAAACGGCTAAGAAGAAAGCCTACGACTTTATTAAAAACCTTAAATCTATCGTTCGCAATAGCGCTGAAGTAGTTTATGGTAAAAAACTTGACTACGTTGCTTATGCCTGGTTAGAACTTAAAGCAAAGCACACGGTTGAAACTACGTATAGAGTTTATCGAAGTGTGTATGAAAACCATATCCGGCCAGTTTTTGGCAATAGAGCCATAAAAAGCATTTTGCCAATTGACTTACAACCTTTTTTTGACGAGCTCTTCTCTAAAAAAGAAAAAACGTGCGAAGATGCAAAAATAGTCCTAAACGGAATTTTCGACTATGCTATAGCTAACCGTTTATGCCCTTCCAACCCATTAAAGGGCGTTATAGTTGAAAAGCATTATCGAAAAACCGGCACGGCGCTTTCCAGCGAACAAATAGAACGCTTTAACCATGCGATGCAAAACTCTGGAAGCTTTGGTTTAGCTTGCTTGATTATACTCTACTCTGGCATAAGAGGTTACGAATTAAACTCTCTAAAATTTGATTGGGAGAAAGAAACGTTCGTAGTATTAAACGCCAAGCTGAAAAAAAGTCAAAAAAACAAACCGGAGAACCTAACGAGAGAACTGCCGATTTTCCCTGGATTAATGAAGTTAAGGGAAAGAATCGAAGAGAACGACGACTGGAGAATTAAGCCAAAGACGTTATCTCTTAATTTTTCCAAATACTGGACAGAAAATACGGTAAAGGACTTAAGGCATACGTTTGCAAGTAAATGCCGAGAAGCTGGGATTGATAATGAGATTGTTAGCTTATGGCAAGGCCATGCGCCAGGGAAGAACGTCACGGCGCAGGTTTATACCCACTATTCTTTGGAATACCAAAAATTGCAAGCTAAAAAGCTTACAAACTATTGATTTTACTAACGATTTGAAACATAAAAACTTCCCAAAAATTTGGGAAGTTATGAATTTAACGTCTAATTTTTACCCTAAAAGTGGTCACGAAGGTATAAAAAAAGGGTGTCCCAGGACTCGTAACAGTCCTAGAACACCTATCGAAGTGGTCGCTCAACCACTTTTGGCGGAGAAAATGGGATTTGAACCCATGCTACGCTATAAACGTACTACTCCCTTAGCAGGGGAGCCCCTTGAGCCACTTGGGTATTTCTCCAATAAACTAAAGTTAATTTACTTATATTATGTTTTTTCTCGCTCCACTGCTAAGGGAACCGAAGCAGGGGGACGACGCGTTAAGCAAACAGTTTGGTAAACTGTTTGTAGCCAAAGTCGCGAACAAGCTATGCTTGGAGCCGGCGCCTTGGCGACCTTGAGCCACTTGGGTATTTCTCTATAGCTTAAGTTATCTTGCTTTTATAAGATTTCAAGGCATCAAATTCCTTCAATGCCTTGTTATGTTATCATAAATTTATCTTTTTGTCAAAGGCTTTTTTAATATTTTTTATATCCTTGACAAATTTTCTCTTTTTATATTATTTTTATCTCTCTTTTTTACCTATTCTGCGCAAAGTCCTTCGTTTATAATTTCCGTTAACTCTTCCTCTTTTCCTATTTCTATAGGTGGAATAGCCTTTCCGTAGATTATTACTCCCCTGCTCGCTAAATACTTGTCCTTTCTTATAACCTTTCGCTCTATCTCTTTTCCGTCTATAATCTTGATAAGCGTGCCTTTACTTCTATATCCCTGCTTTCCATATTGCAACCATTTACTTTCCCCCTCGTATAGTTCGGGATATTCTAGTTTGTCGTCGTAAATGACCTCTTCCTTCGGTGGCTCAATGTATTCTAAAATATCGCTTTGCCTTATATATTTCTCTTTCATACTCTCACCAAATATACGAATTCTTATCTTATTTCCGTCTGCCGTCGCTCCTATTATTATTGGGTTATGCGTATTATTTATAAACCTAAAATCGGCACTACCAGAATTAACCATTGCGTCAAATGATGGCGCTACGTAACTAACGGGCAAACTATGTGCATGGTATTCGGTTACCTTTAACCCAGCAAGCAACACGGCGTTATACAGCGTTGTTGAAACTTGACACACTCCACCACCAACTCCGTCGGTAAACTTGCCGTTCACTATTATTTTAGCCGTTTTATATCCCCTTTTCTCCGTTCTTGGACCTACCGTCCTATTAAAAGAAAATTCCCCACCGACGTCTACGAAAGTGTTATTAAGCGACTTTACGGCTAACGCTATATTACTCTTTCTCTCGCTTGCCGATTTTGAATAATTAGTGCTAAACTCTGCCCTTAACCCTATATACTCTGGTTTTAAGTCGTAAAAGGGCATTGCTTTTACGTTTTGAGCATGCACCGACAAGCACCCAAATATGCAAAACAACACGCACGACGCTAAAATTATACAAAAAATTACGCTCCGTTTAATCATTTCTCTTTAAGTATGAGTAATTTACTTAACAATAATCATTTTAATAATAAGAAAGCCCGAAAAGGTTTTGTCCTTTTCGGGCGCACGTCTTGTTAATGTGTTAATTACTCTTCTTCTTTAGTGATTTCAACTTGTTTAATGCCAATAGGCTCTTGTGGGAAGTCGCTAAACGCTGGGTGTGGCGCATAGGTTGGAGTTTTTGCAACTTCTTTTACAACGTCCTTGCTTTCTTGGTCTACGGCATAGCCGAATGCAGCGTATTCGCCGTCTAACCAACTACATTTTGCCGAGCAAATGAAAAATTGAGAAGTCGCTGAATTCTTGTCGCTAGTTCTAGCCATAGAAATAACGCCTACGTCATGAGATAAGGTATTGTCCTTAAATCCGTTTGACGCGAATTCGCCTTGAATAGGTTGAACTTCATCCATTTCCATAAGCGAGTTGTTCTCTATTTTGTATCCACCCGTTTGAATCATAAAGTTATCTATAATTCTGTGGAAGATAGTTCCGTTATAAAAATCTTTTTTAGCAAGCGTTACGAATTGTTCTACGCTTTTTGGCGCAACGGCGCTATCTAAACATAAATTAATTTTCTTATCGTTGGTAAGAGTTATAGTAGAATAATATTTTTTAGCCATATGTTTCTCCTTAATCATTTAATCTTTTTTGGTATTATACTTTACTTTTCCAACAAAGTCAATGCGATATTTAAATTTCACTTTATATAAATAAATATTTTTTGGATTTTTATTTATTTTTATTAAGTTTTAAGCCTTAATAATTTATAATAATAAATATTTTTGATAAAATCGCTTATAAATTGACAATAACTATTTGAGGGTGTTAATATTAAGAAAAATTATTCTTTAAGAGGTAACAAACCTATGAATTACAGAATGGAAAGCGATTCTATTGGCAGTTTACAAATTCCTATCGACGCTTATTACGGCGTTCAAAGTAAGCGTGGACACGACAACTTTTTTATTACCGGTAATTTAATGAATTTAACTTTCATTAAAAATATCGTTAAAATTAAAAAGGCTGCCGCAATCGTTAATTTAAGCGCAAAAACCTTAAAAAAAGATATTTCCGACGCTATAGTTAAAGCGTGCGACGAAATCTTGGAAGGCAACCTCCTAGACCAATTTATAAGCGACGCTATTCAAGGTGGCGCAGGCACTACCGTTAATATGAACGTTAACGAAGTTATCGCAAATAGAGCGAGTGAAATTCTTGGGGGTAAAAAAGGCGAATATACGCTTTGCCACCCTAACGACCACGTTAATATGGCACAATCTACTAACGACGTTATTCCTACTGCTGGAAAACTTACCGTTTTAGAGTTAAGCCAAAAACTTCTAAAAAACCTAAAGAGTTTAATAGACGTTCTTACCGAAAAAGCAAAAGAGTTTAATAACGTTATTAAGATGGGTAGAACTCAACTTGAAGATGCCGTTCCTATCCGTTTAGGTCAAGAATTTAATGCTTACGCCTCTGCCCTAAAGAGAGATTACGGAAGAGTGGAATACGTTCTTAAGGAAATGCATTCTATTAACCTTGGTGGCTCTGCTATCGGCACTGCTGTTAACGTAAGCAAGAAATACCTTGACAACATTGCCGGCGAACTTTCTAAAATAACCGGCTTTGATATGGTTAAGGCTAACGACCTTATCGACGCTACTCAAAACGTTGACTGTTTCGCAAGCGTTTCTAGTTGCCTTAAGACTATGAGCATTAACCTTTCAAAAATTAGCAACGACTTACGACTAATGTCTAGTGGACCTAAGACTGGACTTAAAGAAATTACCCTACCTGCAATGCAAAACGGCTCTTCTATTATGCCTGGCAAGGTTAACCCTGTTATACCTGAAGTTGTTTCTCAAGTTGCTTTTGCCGTTATTGGCAACGACGTTACTATTAGTATGGCGTCCGAGGGTGGACAACTTGAACTTAACGCTTTCGAGCCTGTTATCTTCTATAAATTATTTGAATCTTTAACCTGCCTAACTAACGCTATGGATACCTTAAACAAAAACTGTATTAAGGGAATCGTTGCAAACAAAGAGCATTGCCAAAACCTACTTGATAAGAGCGTTGGCGTTGTTACTGCTCTCTGCCCTTATATAGGCTACAAAAAGGCTGCAGAAATTGCAAAAGAATCTCTTGCAACTAATATCAAGATTAGAGATTTAGTGGTAAAATACGGCTTATTAAACGAAAAAGAATTGGACGAAATTTTAGACCCATTCAAGATGACCGAGCCGAAAGAAAACTAAAAATGATAATTAAAAAATAAATCAACGGCTAGGAAATTCCTAGCCGTTGATTTATTGGCTGTTTTTTCGCCTTGGCGAATACGCAACTAAAGTTGCTAGTTCCTAATTCAAATCCTGCATTGGCTTAACGTAAAAGATGACCTAATCCAAAGATTAGGTCATCTTTATGTGGCAGGGGTAGCAGGATTTGAACCTACGAGTGCTGGAGTCAGAGGCCAGTGCCTTACCACTTGGCGATACCCCTCTATTCGCCAAACTCATTGAGTTTGGCTTTTTATTAAATTGGAATTCCAAACAAGCCGTTCATAACTAGGAACATTAAAGGAATGGTTAGTATTGAAAGCAAGGTTGATAGTAAAACGAATACCGAGCCGGCTTCGGCATCTCCACCAAAGTTAACGGCAAATAAAACGGTGTTGTTTGCACTTGGCATACATAACAAGAAAAATAAGGTGTATTTTATTATGTTTGAAATAGGCAACCAAGCAACTACCAAAATTGCAATAAAGCCCATTAAAATTAGTTTATTAAGAACGTTAACGTATGCCCATTTATCCATAAATAGGGTTTTTAGATTTACTCTTGCTATTCTCATACCTAAAACGGTCATAGCGAGTGGCGTAACCATTTCGGCTAGGAAGTTTATAGATTTGCTTAATCCTGTAAACACCTTATCCCCAAAACTGCTTTCTGGGAAGATTGCCACCAATGGTTTTTGAATGGTAAAGAACATCAACACGGCTACAAGTAGTGCGATAACCGTGGGATTTAGGAGCATATTTTTGATATTGATTTGCTTTTTATCCCCCGTCATCATAAACACGCCAACCGACCAAGTTAGAATATTAAATATAACTATAACCACTCCACCGTAGATTAAAACTTCGGCAAGGTATGCTGGGTTATATTCAAATAGCGATTGTAAAAATGGTAAACCCATATATCCACAATTACCGAATACACTAGCAAATCTTAAACAATTAATTTTTGCCGATTTAGATTTGTTTCTAAATGCAAGCATCATAAAGGCTATCATAACACCGTGTAATAATAAGGCAAGTCCTGCAACGATTAGCATATTAGATGCTAATTCTGGGGAATATTCCTTATTTTGGAAAGCCATAAGCATTAATGCAGGTTGGCAAACGTATAAAACCATAGTGGAAAAACCACCTTGCACCGAATCGTTAAGCATTTTACACTTAACTAAGATAAAACCCGGAACCATTAATATTAATAAGAATGCTACGGTTATTAAAACGTCTATAAAATTCATTATTTCGCACTCCTTTCTTCTTCAATGTATTTTTGTCTTTCAAGCAAGCATTTTTCTTGGTCAAAACAAATTTGTGGTTGATTTTTTAATAAATATCTAGCAAGTTGCCTTTCGTTTGATATATCGTCTGGAAGAACAAGCCATCCCACCAATGGTTGATTATGGTGGTGATAATCGTTTCCAACGATTATCTTAAGTGAATTTTTTTCGCAAAACTTTAAGGCTTTTTCGTTATTGTTGTCGTGGTGGAAGTGTCCGTTTAAACCTTCAGCGCCGTGCATAAAATTAGGGTTACCCGTCTTTTCGCCCGTTCTAAACGGGTGCGCTTGATACATAAATAAGCCGTTTTTATTAGCAATTTCAAAAAGTTGTTCTTGATTAACCTTATTAACTAGGTCGTGCTTATATAAAAAAACCCTATCAAATCCTACGATTATGAATTCTTGATGCTTTCCGTCTTCCGTTAACGTAACGACTTCTGCACCCAGAAAAGCCTTCATTCCGTTTTGCTTGGCAAGTGTATCAAGGTCGTCAAAACGAGAAAGATAATAATCTACTTTTTCCTTATACGTGTTTCCTGGGTATTTATCAAAACCCCTATGAACGTGATTAACCAATAGAAACGCTTGTATACCGTTCTTATTCATGTCGGCAATAAATTGTTGGTCGGTAACGTCAGCACAGTAGCTTGCACCAGAGCAATGCGCATGCATTTCTATTCTCATAGTAAATGCTCCTTTAAAGGCTCAAAATCGGTTATTTGGTCAATTCCCTTATTAACGGCAAGAAAGACTGCCGTAGTATCAAATCTAGCGTCGTGATAACCTGCCTCTCCACCGAATAGTCTTTTGCAAAAGTGTTGAATCTCACTGTCTGTAATGCCTAGATGAGCGCAAAGTTCGTTTAATCTAGGGTATTTATATCCACCACTATTAGGGCGAATTAACTTACACGCTGAAACGGATTTTTTCATAGTGCAAAAATCGGCGTTAGGCAGAAAATCTCTACCACTTCTTTCAAATTCCTTGCGTAAAAACTTAAAGTCGAACGAGGTGTTATGCGCACAAATTACGCTAGCATTATTAAAATCTTTTTCTATCTCGTCAATAAAACTTTCAAAGCCTTTGCCACCAGAAAGACGGCCTAAAATTTCAGTTGAAAAGCCGTGAACGGCAAGTGCGCTACGCTCTACGTAATCGACGGAAAAGAAAAAGTTTTTTGCTCTTGCCTTATTACCTTCTTGAATAACGTAGGATAGTTGACATATTTGACCGGGATTAAGTCCGGTGGTTTCGGTATCTAGGTATAAAATCATCTTTTATATAATTGGTATATTTATTCCTTTTTCATAAAGTAAGGGCAAAACTTGTGGTTTTGCCCTCGTTTATTTGTTCTTAATTACTTTATCAAATCCTTGTAGGTATCTTCGTTAATTACAACCTTACCACTTTGGTCATGACGATAACTTGCAATCAATGACGAAATGTATTTGTTATAAGCACTAGATACTTTTGAAGAAACCTCTGTATTTTGTAGCACGTATAAGTAGTTTTCGGTGTCTTCCCATTCAAAGAAATCAGCCATCATTGCGCTATAGTATTCTTCCCAATTTGCTTTACCGTCAAGGTCGTATTGCTCTTTGTTTAAGAAGTCGGTTAGGTTAGCGTATAGATTTCCAGTTGCCTCGTAGATTGCAGAGAAGAACATTACGTGATAACCGTAGTCAGATGCAACTATAACGTAACTTTGTCCGTTTGTTTTGCCTTGTTGCAACAACTGTCTACCAGCCTCGGCAAAGGTTTCAACGTATTGTTCGCTACCGGTATCAACCTTAGGTTTAATTAGATATCCCTTGTAAGTATTGAGCGAACCACTATCAGTTGAGAAAGCAAATAAAAGTTCGTTAATCTTTTGGTCGTATTCGGTAATAGTTTCGTTATATCTACCTGCCTCAAGAACAGAATTCTTTAGAGCATCAATCGAAGCATAGTCGTCTTTTTCGTCGGTAATTCTACTAGAAACGCTTGCGTTTACAAATTCGCCGTCAAGCATATAGTTGTGCATGCAAGAAATGAATTCGTCTAAACCAAAGAACTTTGGCGTTGCGCTATAATCGTCTTTGTCGTCTTCACTAGTAGCCTCTCTAATTTTTGCAACTTCGCCTTGGTAAGGAAGAGATTTGGTTGCTAAAGCATAATCGTGAGTGAAGGTTGCAGTGCCGTGTTCTCCATCAAAATCGAAATCGTAATTAGAAGTTATCCAAGCACCTCTTAAATCCTTAATTCTAGTAGTTTCTAGAATTTTCGCTCTTTCACTAGCTCTTTCGCTATCCGAAAGTTTAGCGTCGATTTTTGAAATTAAACCACTTTGGGTATCATCAACTCCTAACAATAGGTTGTAAACGTAACCATAAGTTCCAAATGCGCTATATAAAACAGGAGCAGTTGCACTTGCATTTTCTAAAGCAGTAACGAAATCAGTAACGGAATTTTTTTCTTCCCATTCCTTTTGAGCATCTAGAGTTTCGTTGTAAAGAGCCTCCACGTCAGCAAAATTGTGCGCACCGTCTTTATTTACGTCTGCATAAGTTAATAGGAATTCATTCTTCTTTGCAGTTTCAAACTTTTTAAGTATTTCGTTTTGTCTTGCGTTTTCAACGTTGTTTTTAAAGTAAGCAGTAGTTTCGATTTTACCTGCTACATATTCGTCGCCTAAAAGGCTATTTACTTTTAAGAAATTGATAAACTTGTTAAAAGCCTCTCTTTTTTCAACGCTAGATTTAACGTCAAAACCTTTTTCGATATATTCCTTTTTCTTATCAAAACTAATCTCTTCTTCGTAAGGAACAGCATTTGTTGGCGCCGTTCTAGATTCAGTTGAATTACTGCTATCGTTTACTGAAGAATCGCTATCGTTATAACTATCAAGTAGGTCGCTAATTGCTTTGTAAACTTCGTATTTAGCGTCGATTTCATTTTCTTCGTTTAAATATCTAGAAGTATCCCACTTTGCCTTGTTTACATTGATTACTTGTCCGTTTTCTTCCAAATATTTCATTGCTGATTGATAAAGAATCATTGATTCAACACGGCTTTCTATAATAGCCTCTAGAGCTTCTTCCATACTCATGCCGTTGTATTGAACGTATTGATATCCGTAAGCAACGTAATCCATTATAAGGTCTAACTTATACATTTTAGATTCTATTCCATCTTCAATGCTTACGGTGGCAACTACTTGTTGCACGTCTTTTTCACTATCGGTTTTGATAAGATTGCAACCGGCTAAACAACCAAAGCTCATTACTAGAGCCATAATTAAACATACGATTGCAAGTAGTTTTTTCTTCATATATATTCTCCCACGATTGGCATAATTTTTATACTACTGATAAAGTATATAACAAAATCAATAAAATTGCAATCGTTTTTTTAGATTTTACCATAGGTAATACCTATTTTTTTGATTTACTTATGCGCTAAGGTTAGAAATTCTCTTAAAACCCCCAACATTTGCACGTTAGTGCTGAATTTGTTTTGAAATTCAAGTTTAGGAATGGTAGCCATAGAAATTTTCACCCTACTACCGAAACAATCTAATGCCGTTAACAATTTTTCATTATTTAAAGCCTTAAAATCGTCGAAGGCCATATAAGTTTCACCACTTTTTACAACTATTTCTTTAACCTTGAAAGCGCTTGCAAGCCTTTTTACGAGGGCTATGTTTATAAGGTTTTGCGTCTCTTCAGGAATTGAACCGAAAGTATCTTTTAGTGAAGAGATTATTTCTTCCTCGTCTTTCTCTCCAGAAAGTTCGGCTATTTCTTTATAAACGTCCATTCTAGTAGTAGAATTTTCCACGTAATCGTCTGGAATATACGCAGTTACTCTAATATCTAAGTCAGGAACGACGTCTTCTTCGCCAGTAAGTTCTTCTTTTAGAAGTTTAGAATATAATTCGTAGCCAATTTTATCCATATGACCGTGCTGTTCTGCACCGAGAATATTACCTGCCCCACGAATTTCTAAATCACGCATAGCAATTTTAATACCACTACCCATCTCGGCGAACTCAATTATTGCGTTAAGCCTGTCAAAAGCAGTAGTAGAAAGAACTTTTTCCCTTTTATAGGTAAAATATGCGTATGCTAGTCTGTCGCTTCTGCCAACCCTTCCTTTTATTTGATAAAGAGTTGAAAGACCTAGTTTATCTGCGTCGATAACGACCAAAGTGTTGGCTCTCGGTAGGTCAATACCATTTTCAATTATAGTTGTAGAAACTAGCACGTCGCTTTCTCCACGATAGAATGCTAGAATATTTTGCTCTAACTTTCGTTCTTCCATTTGTCCGTGAACTACGGTTATTCTAAGCCCCGGCATAATCGTTTTTATTCGGTCGGCAAAAGAATTTATACTCTCAACCCTATTGTATAGAATAAACGCTTGTCCACCACGGTTTATTTCCCTAGTTATTGCGTCTTTTATTAGAGCGTCAGTCTCTTCGGTAACGATGGTTTGAACGGGCAAACGCTTTTTAGGTGGAGTATTTATAGTGCTAATGCTTCTAATTCCCGACAAGGACATATGCAAAGTTCTTGGAATTGGCGTTGCCGTTAAGGTAAGCGTATCAACGTTGTTTTTTAAGAGTTTAATTTTTTCTTTATGTTCTACGCCAAAGCGTTGCTCTTCGTCTAAAACCAAAAGTCCTAAATCATTAAAGGCGATATCTTTGCTAAGAAGTCTATGTGTGCCTATAACAAAATCTATTTTCCCTTGCTTTAAGTCTTCAACTATTTGTTTTTGTTGTTTTGGAGTTTTAAAACGGTTAAGACAGGCTATTTTTATTCCAAAATCCTTAAATCTTTCTACTGCCGTATTGTAATGCTGTTCGACTAAAATAGTGGTTGGAGCGAGCATTGCAACTTGTTTTCCATTTGCAATCGCCCTAAATACGGCACGGAAAGCAACTTCGGTTTTACCAAAGCCAACGTCTCCACAAACTAGCCTATCCATTACTTTAGAAGAGGTCATATCGCTAAAAATATCTTCACTCGCCGATAATTGGTCGGGGGTTTCTTCAAAAGGGAAAGCCTCTTCAAAATAATCTTGAAGTTCTTGCTCTGGATTAAACTTAAAGCCCTTTTGCTCTTGCCTCTCTTGATAGAGTTTCTTAAGGTCGAAAGACATCTTTTTAATGCTTTCCCTAACTGCTCTTTTAACTTTTTCAAAATCTTTTCCACCAATTTTGGAAAGTCTCGGTTTCTTTTCTGCGCCTAGATATCTCGTTAAGATATCCATTTGCTCTACCGGAATGTAGAGAATATCCCCACCAGCGTATTCTACCGACACGTAATCTTTAGTTCCCTCTTGTGAAGAAATCTTTTTATTACCCAAAACTCTTCCTAAGCCGTGCACTTCGTGAACGCAATAATCGCCCACTTCCGGAGCGTTGAAAAAACCTTGCTTTTTGCTTTTCAGTTTCTTTTGAACGGGTGGCTTTGTGAATAAATTTCCACTACCGATAACGGCAATTTTTTCCTCGTGAAAAATAAAGCCTTGTCTTAGCCTTTCGCTTAAGATATTTACGCCTGTAAAATCCCCTCTTTTATCTATCGACGACGCTATGCCTTTATCACTTAACTCTAGACAAAACCTATCGGCTTTTTTATCATCCATAGCGCAAACTAAAACTGAATAGTTAGACCTGAGCCAATTATCTATATCTGTAAAGACTTCCTTAAACGCAAGTTGATAGTTAGAAACTGCCGACACTGTAGGATTAATAATTTTTAACGGATTAAAAAATGGATTTATAGAAGATAAAGTTTGAAGCCCTACTTCTTTAAAACACATTAGTCTTTGTCTTGTTTCTTCTAACGGTAAGAGATTGTTTTTGGTGATTTCAAAAATTTCTCCGTCCTTAGAAAGCATAGCAAAACGCTCGTTAAATTCCTTTTCATAAAGGATACAGCTTTCGTAAATTCTCTTACCCTCGTTAAACACTACGACTGTGTTTTCACCTAGTAAATCTAAGGTGTTTTTTACGGATGGACAGATGGTTGAAATGGTAGAAAGTTCGTCGTCGTTACTATTCTCCATTGCAAGCAAAAAGTCGTCGTAGCGAACTTTTAGACGAAGTTTTTTATCCCCTTTAGCACCTTTCAACTCTTCTAAGATTGTGCTTTTTATTTGATTTTTTTCTTGAGCTGAAAGTATAAATTCCACGGCTTGTAAAATAGTCGTTTGGTCTACGTATTCTATAGTTTTGGTGTTTTCAGCGTCGTAAATTCTAATGCTGTCCACGGTATCGCCAAAAAAATCTATTCTACAAGGATTAGTAGCGTCTATCGAATATACGTCTAGAATATCTCCTCTTACTGAAAAGGTCGCCTTTGTATCGCAACGTTCTCTTCTTTGATAGCCCATTTCCACTAATTTTCTAACTGCTTTTTCTATCTCGTAATCTTGTCCCTTTACAAAAGTTATGGTCTCTATCTTACTAGGAGCAGTTTGCATTAAAGCCTCAAGGGTTGATACGATTACTTGTGCATCGTTAAGAGCGTTTAGTGCTGTTAAACGTTGATAAAAAGCATCTTTTGAAAAGGCTTTAAGTGATAGCAAAATCTCGTCTTTAGGTGGAATATAAACTGTTTTTTTGCCCGAAAACTGAGTTATTTCCTCTACTGCGTGGCGAGCCGTAACGCCGTCTTTAACCACGTATAAAACAGGGGTGTCAAAGGTAGAAACGATATAATTTTTGAAAGAATCAGGAACGCCAAAAATCGCCGAAGGTATACCTTGGCGAACGCTTTCGTGTAACTCGGCTATAGAGTTACTTTGCCTTATTCTTGATAGTGATTTTTCCAGCATATATCTAGTATAATCGGCTGTTTATTTTACTTAATGCCGTTATATTTTTGCATTATGTTTTGGAAGGTTTCTCCCTTAGCAAATTCCACGCACGCCTTTCCAGCGAGAGAAGTTGCCTTATCGAATAGAGGCTTATCTTCTTTGGAAATTCCACTTAATACTAAGTTTAAGAGTGGAATTTTACATTCGCCCTGAGGCTTAAACCCAATTCTAATTCTCTTAAAGTTAGTATTGCCTATTTCTTTAATTATATTACGCATGCCGTTGTGCGTGCCTGCCGAACCACTTTCTCTTAATCTTAAAGCGCCTTTTTCTAGGTCAAAATCGTCGTAAACAACGATTAAATCCTCAGTAGAGATTTTATAAAAGTTCATAAGTTCTCTAACGCTTTCGCCACTTAAATTCATATAGGTTAAAGGTTTAGCGAATATGATTTTTTCAGTGCCTATTTTAGTTTCGGCAATCATAGCACGGCATTTTTGCTTAGAAAAATCCACCCCGAGTTCTTTTGTAGCGCAGTCAACTGCCATAAAACCGAGGTTATGAAAGGTATTTAAGTATTCCTTGTCGGGATTGCCTAAGCCAACGATAAGTTTCATATAATCTCCAATAAAAAAGCCGTTTGAAACGGCTTTTTTAGTTTAATCTTAATAACGGAACAGAGCCGTATGGTTAGTCTTCGTAAATTGCTGAAAGCGAAGAGTCTGAGTAAACTGCAGTAATTGCTTTTGCAATAGCTTTTGCAGAGGAAATAATCTTAATTTTTGGATTATTTCTAACGCTTTCAGGCATGTTTATTGTATCCAAAACGATAAGTTCTTTGATTGGTGAATTAGTGATTCTTTCCATTGCAGGGCCACTGAATACCCCGTGAGTGCAACAAGCGTAAACTTCTTTAGCACCATTTTTCATAAGTGCCTCAGCACCTTGGCAAATAGTTCCAGCAGTATCAATCATATCGTCAACCATCAAGCAGGTTTTACCTTTAACGTCGCCGATAACGTTCATAACTTCGATAGCGTTAGCCTTTGGACGACGCTTGTCAACGATTGCGATAGCAGCGTCTACTCTAGATGCGAAGTTTCTTGCTCTACTAACGCTACCAACGTCTGGAGAAACAACAACCCATTCTTCGTTCATTCTCTTCTTGAAGTATTTTGCAAGAAGTGGTGCACCGTATAAATGGTCAACAGGAATATCGAAAAATCCTTGAATTTGCGCTGCGTGAAGGTCCATAGTCATAACTCTATCAGCACCGGCAGCAGTTAAGATATCTGCGCATAATTTAGCCGTAATTGGGTCTCTAGGGCGAGCCTTTCTGTCTTGACGAGCGTATCCAAAATAAGGAACAACGGCAGTAATTCTACCTGCTGATGCACGCTTACAAGCGTCAATCATAATGAGTAGTTCCATAAAATTGTCGTTTACAGGACAAGAAGTAGATTGAATGATGAAGATATCCTTACCACGAACGGTTTGTGGAAGATTAATAGCGATTTCCCCATCAGAGAACTTACCTACTTCGGCAGGTGCAACTGAGGTTTTAAGTTGTTCTGCAACAGCTTCGGCCAAAGGACGATTGGAGTTGCCGGCTAGAATTAAAATTGTGTTTCCGTGTGTAATCATAATATTTTCTCCTAATGTAACTTTATGTACATACATTTGCAACTATATTGTATAACTAAAATAAAGAATAGTCAAGGGTTTTTCGTTTTTCTTTTAGACTTAAAATAATCTTTTAAAAGGTTAGAACAAAACTCTCTTTCAATGCCCCCGATAAACTCGCAAGAATGGTTTAATCCGTTATTTTCTAGCACGGGATACAAACTTTCGGCACAACCACTTTTAGGCTCGTAAGCGCCAAAATAAACGGCTTTTATTCTAGCGTTACAAATTGCCCCTGCACACATAGCGCAAGGCTCAGCAGTTACGTAGATTTCGCAACCGTCAAGTCGCCAACTCTTGAGTTTCTTGCACGCCTTGTTTATAGCGATTACTTCTGCGTGAAGTGTTGCTATTTGCTTTTTTTCGGTTAGGTTATGGGCTTTAGCGATAACCTTTCCGTCTTTAACGATACAAGCACCAATTGGAACTTCGTCTTTTTTAAGCGCTTTAAGAGCCTCGTTAATGGCAATTTTCATAAATTGTTCGTTCATAATAGACCTACTTGTGATAAGGGGTATTGTTAATAATTGAAAACGCCCTGTAAAGTTGTTCGGTAAGCATTACCCTAAAAAAAGTATGTGGAAAAGTCATGTCGGAAAAGGAAATCAGTTCGTTTGCTTGGCTTTTTATCTTGTTAGTCATTCCGTAAGAGCCACCTATAACGAAAGTAATAACTCCTTGACCTAAATCGGTTAATTTCTTTATTTTATCGGCAAAAGCCACAGACGAATGTTTCTTGCCCTCGATTGCAGTAGCGATAACGTAGCCTTTAAGGTGTGGAAGAATACTTTCTTCCTCTTTAGTCTTTATCCTTTCAATCAAGATGTCGTCTACTTTAGAATAGTTTTCTTCTGGGATTTCAACGATATTAAACTCGCAGTATCTAGAAAGACGCTTAGAATATTCTAAAAGCGCCTCAGTGAAATATTTTTCTTTTATTTTGCCGACGGCAACGATATTTATTTTAATCATAAAACTCCTAAGCGAACAAGCCTAAAAGGGCAAGTAAGGTCATTAAAAACACTGCTATAGCACCAAAAGGCACAAAAAAGGCAGAAAGAGTAGTTTCGCCATTTAATTGCACGGCAAAACAGTTTTCCTCTTTACGATAGAAAACTAAACATAAAAGGAATAAGACCAAAAGCATTAACCCAATACAAATTAGCACAGGGCTAAAAAAGTTTATTTCTACCTTTAGATAAACTAAAAGAATTACCACGAAATTGTTTATAAAATGGCTTATAACGCCTGGCAAGACGCTTTTAGACTTGACAGCTAAAAGGTAAAGCGCAAAACCATAGATAAGTTGATAAAAAAACTGAATAAAATTGCCGTGATAAATGGCAAAGCAAAAACTTAAAGTTAAAATAACTAGATAACTTTTGCCCTTAAGGTTTGAAAGCAATACCCCACGGAAGAAACATTCTTCAAACACGGCTGGCAAAACGCCCACACAAAGGGTAAAAATCAATAAATCCCAAAACGAAACGACGCTTATTGACACAGCCGAAGGGCTTAACCCCCAAGAGTAAAACACGCTTGCAACTGCATAGTTTAGAAAGCCTAGTCCACAAAACATTCCAGTAGATAAAATCAACGCAGGGATAATATAAAACCATTCAAACTTATTAATAGAACAAAGTTTACGGCAACTTTCATTGCTAGAGATTTTAACGAATGTAATGGCAAATATTATTGCCAAAATACTAAAGAGTGAATTAACGGCAGTAAAAAGTTTGCCTTCATTATCTTTAAACACAAGCAAAATCGCTTGACCGATAAGAGAAGAAAGCAAAAAGGCGAAAATCATAATAAAAAAGATTAGCCCACCGTTTATTTTGTTTTGATTAGGTTTAGAAAAGTTGTTCATATAAAAAAGTTAAAACCGCACGAAAGTGCGGTATAAAGTTATTAAGCAAGAATGTCGTCGATAATGGCTAAATCACGCTCAGCGATGGCTTTCTCGGCTTGTGTAAGCACGAAAAAGTTTTGTCCGTTATAGATTGCCGTTATTTTTTCTTTAATTTTTAGTAATTCCCCTTGTTTTTCGTTCCAATCAATAGTCTCGTCAGTTAAAAGCATTAGGAATGGATTATATTCTGGATAACACGGCGTTAGGGTTTGGCTGGCTTGAGGATTATACCCGTTATTGAGGCAAGTTACAACTGCAGATATAGCAGAATCAATACCCTTATTTTTGTAAACTGCTCTAACGTATTTACCCTCTACGTATTCTTCTGTAGTAATGCCGTTTTGGTCGGTATCTTTGGTCCTACTAAAAGCAATAAAATCAGTATCCTCGACTAGAAGTTTAGCATAGCGCTCTATTTTTACGCTATCCTTTTCGCCGTCTAGTTTTAAGCACAAGGAATACAAATCTTGCATAGACTCTGACCTAGCGTAACTTCTTTCAAAATAACGAATGCTTGCGTTATACATACCCATTTTATCGTGAAGGTTAGCGAGTGGGCGTGGAATAAATAGCGCAAAAACGCCGTAGATTATAGCCAAAAGTCCAAGAGCGCAAGCCAAAGTTATAGCCGTTGTTTTCAAAACGAGATTTTTCAAAACAGCACCTCTTTAGTGATTACTTTTTTATTTTACCAAATTACGGCATAAAAATCAATGATTTTAGGCATTTTGACAAGGTAAGGTTATCAAAAAAGTCGAAAAAACATAAACATTTAAAAAAGGAGATAAAATGAAGAAGATTTTTTTAATTTTAAGTGTAGTTTTGGCGTTAAGCGTGATGCTAACCGGATGTGATTGCAGTGGAAAAAAAGAAGTGGACTACCTTAGCCACGTAAGTGAATTGCGTAGCGAAGTTTACGAAGGCAAAAGTGAAGATTACACGCTAAAAGCGAGTTACGGTTTTAGAGAAACGCCGTATATTAACGACGGAAAAGTAGGAAAACAGGTATATTATCTAACTTTTGAAATGGTTAACGTAACGAACTTAGACCTAACCTATTTTTTGAACTTCACTCACGACGGTCAAACATATGAAAAGCAGTTTAACCTTAATCATCATAGGAGCGCACTATTTTGCGAGATAGAGATAAAAGATTTTAATGAAAATAGTTTTACCGTTTCGGTTGGCACGTTAAAGGATATGCAAGAAATAGTAATGCAAAACGCTATCCCTGAAAACAGTTTAGATTATAAAGGGGCGATAAATTCGCTTATTAAGAGTCAACCTTCTTTGCTAGATAATTACAAAGACGAAGACGGAGACTTTTGCGCCGAGATATATGCAAGAATATTAGTTAAAGACGGCAAGGCTTATTGGTATATAGGAATAGCGAGTGGAAACGGAGGGTTAAAAGCAATGCTAATAGATGGAAAGACTGGGGAAATATTAGCCGTTCGAGAGGTTTTTTAAGTGTAAGGGCAAGCAATAAAAGCAAAATATAATACATATGAGCATATTTGCTTGTTAAAAATATAAGATAATGGTAAAATGGTTTAGCGAGGCTAGTGAAAATAGCCTACAATGGCGCTAGGAGAAAACCATTTTGAAAACTACTCTAACGTATAAAAGAGGAATAAAGGACGGATTACCTATAGGACTAGGCTATTTTTCCGTGTCGTTTGCGTTTGGAGTGTCGGTGGTAAGCCAAGGGCTAGAAAAACTGCTTGCAGTAATGATGAGCGCCTTAAATTTGACTTCTGCAGGGCAATTTGCAGGCTCGAGCGTTATAATAAGCGCAGGTGCGTTAATCGGCATAGGAACGTTTTTAGAGATAGCATTGACGCAGTTAGTAATAAATGCCAGATATTTTCTAATGAGTATAACGCTAAGCCAAAGGCTAACCGGGAAATGGAGGCTAGTAGATAGATTACTCTGCTCTTTTGGAATAACGGACGAGATATTTGCCATAGCCGTATCGCAAAAGGACGGAGTTAATAAGAACTATTTTCTAGGTTTAATGTTGTTGCCGTTTATTGGTTGGACGATGGGAACGTTTTTAGGAGCGTTTGCAGGAGACGTTCTTCCGTTAATAATAACGAAGTCGCTAACGATAGCGTTATACGCAATGTTTATAGCGATAGTGATACCTGCAGGAATGCAAGATAGAAAGATATTTATAGTAATAGGAATAAGCGTAGCGTTGTCGTGCTTGTTTTATTACGTGCCAAAATTAAGTGGCGTAAGCGAAGGATTTGCATATATTATATGCGCAGTTGTAGCGAGTGTAATAGGGGCAATCTTCTTCCCAATACGAGAAAGGGAGGAAACGCTAGATGAGTAAGATGCTACTAACGATTTTGTTAATACTAACGATGGCGATAATAACTTACGTAATACGGCTAGTGCCAATGCTGGTGTTTAGAAAGAAGATAAAATCGCAGTTTATAAATAGTTTGCTTTATTATCTACCCTATGCCGTGTTATCGGCAATGACCTTTCCGTTTATATTGTATTGTTCAGGAAACGTGGTATCGGCAATGGTAGGAACAACAGTTGCGCTAATAGGAGCGTTTAGCAAGCGCTCGCTAGTAATGGTAGCGATACTAGCGAGTGTGGCTGTGCTAGGAATGGAAATATTATTGATATACGTGATATAAGGAAAGTGGTAGGACTAGGTCTTGCCACTTTTTATTTGTAGAGAGATTCTTCGACAAGCTCAGAATGACAAAGGGGGCGCTAAGAATGACGAGGGGGACTTTTTTGTCATGTTGAGCGAAACGCAGTGAAGTCGGGCGTAGCCCATCGTAGTGTAAACGGAGATGCAACGTCTCAATGTTATACTGACACCACTTTGTCATGTTGAGCGAAACGAAGTGAAGTCGAAACATCTAAATAAAAGAGATTCTTCGACAAGCTCAGAATGACAAAGGGGGCGCTCAGAATGACGGGGGGACTTTTTTGTCATGTTGAGCGAAACGCAGTGAAGTCGGGCGTAGCCCATCGTAGTGCAAACGGAGATGCAACATCTTAAAAAGAGATACACTCCACTCGCTATCGCTCGGTCGGTATGACACATAGCCGTCATGTTGAGCGAAACGCAGTGAAGTCGAAACATCTAAA
>JAZRGN010000020.1:0-10086 GCA_045644165.1 Christensenellaceae bacterium
TCAGCAAGTTCATCAATAGAATAGTTTTCTAACCTACATAAAACTCCAAACCTATCTCTAAGGGGCGAAGATAACCTACCTGCCTTAGTGGTTGCGCCAACAAGCGTAAACTTTGGCAAAGGGAGTTGAACGTTTTGCGCAGATGGACCTTTACCTATGATAAAATCAAGGGTATAGTCTTCCATTGCAGGATATAATATTTCTTCCACGTTGTGATTTAACCGATGAATTTCGTCAATAAACAAAACGTCTTTTTCATTTAGGTTTGTAAGAATTGCAGCAAGGTCGCCTGCCCTTTCAATTGCAGGGCCACTGGTTATTTTTATTTGAGAACCAAGTTCACTTGCTATTATATGCGCAAGCGTTGTTTTTCCTAATCCTGGAGGGCCGTATAATAAAACGTGGTCTAGCGCCTCTCCACGAAGTTTTGCTGCGCCGATAGATATTAAAAGATTATCTTTAACCTTTTCTTGACCAACGTAACCATCCATTGACTTGGGTCTTAAAACGTGTTCAATAACGTCTTCCGTTTCGTTTATGGTGCTTGTAGCTAATCTTTCTTCTTCCATTTTACTTAATACCCTTTAATGCGCTAGCAATAATTTTTTCTATTTGCGTTTCGCCCGAATTTTGTGCACGTTTAACGGCTTCAACGCTTTCTGCCTTGGTAAAGCCCAAACTCATAAGGGCAAGCACTGCGTCTTGGTTAACCTTTTCTTCTACTGGTTTATCGTTAAACAACAATACTTCGCCCGTATCGTCGTCAACGCAACCTATCTTTTCACGAAGTTCTAATATAATTCTTTCAGCCGTCTTTTTTCCAAGACCTTTAACCTTAGATAGTCCCTTAACGTCTTGAGTTGCTATCTTGGTAACAAGGTCGGCAAGTGAAAGCCCCGATAAAACGGTTATACCCATTTTTGGACCTACGCCCGATACTGAAATAAGTTTTAAAAACATTGATTTTTCTTCTAACGAAACAAAGCCGTATAGCGAAACTCCGTCTTCTCTAACAGCCATATAAGTATAAACTTCGCCATTTTTGTTGGCGCTAAGTTTTGAATATACTGATGCCGAACAAACTACTTCGTAGCCTATTCCGTTATTTTCAATCAAAACGGTGCCGTCTTTAGCGTTTAGAACGTTACCTTTAATATATCCTATCATTTTACAACAACTCCCCCTTGAATTTTGAACAAGCCACCAAGTTTATTTGTTTGCGCATGGCATAGCGCTACTGCCAAAGCGTCGGCAGCGTCGTCGGGGCGTGGTATTCCTTTAAGCCCTAAAAACTGCTTAACCATTGCTTGAATTTGCTTTTTATCTGCTCTGCCGTAACCCGTTAACGCTTGCTTGATTTGCAAAGGCGTGTATTCGTAAATTTTGCCACACTCTTTATTGCAAGTAAGCAGTAAAACGCCCCTTGCGTGCGCAACTGCTATTGCCGTTTTAACGTTTTTAGCAAAGAAAAGTTCTTCCATTGCAATTTCGTCAGGTTTATATTTATCTATTACTTGCTTAATGCCCTTTTCAAGCAACGCAAGACGAACGGCAAGGTTTTCTTCCTTTGGGGTAGAAATTATGCCGTAATCAATCATTTCGGGCTTATGCCTAGCATCTTTTTTAATTACACCGTAGCCAAGCGTTGCAAGGCCAGGGTCAAATCCAATGATAATCATACGCTATTATTGTAAACAATTTGCCGTCAAAAGTCAATAACTACGCACTTTATATATTTAAACTATTTATAAGAATATATATAAATGGACCTAAAAGTATAACGGCATTAATAATAACGGGTTGGTTGCGATTATCAAAGACGGTAAATAAAAAACACACGGCAGAGCCTATTGCTCTGCCGTGTTAAATTTTAAGTTTGTTAAGCTGGGTTTTCTGGATAATATCCCGTATCACAGAAGATAAATTGTTTAACGGTAAATGTTGCCGAAACTTCCTTGGGGATAAGCGTTCCCGAACGAAGAACGGTTAGTTTAATAACGTCACCAAAATTAAGCAAGCCCATTTTAGCAACGAACTGTTCGTAACTTGTAATGTTATAAGCCGTGTTATTGATAGTTAACGTTTTAACAACGTCGCCCACCTTTAAGCCTTGGTTAGACGCTTGACTGCCCGAAGTAATTGCAGCAATTGTAACGTATTCAACACCACCTTCGGTAGCTTTGGTAACGGTAAAGCCCATCTTTTCACGTCTGCCGGTAACGTAGCCGTAGTTATAATCAGTTTCGGTTGCGATAAGTTGACGTGCTATACTTACAAAACCGTTGTCAACGCCGTTAACTTCTACCGAAATAGGAATTGCGTTGTTTAAGCCATGTTGTTTTTCTAAACCTGCATTGGTTATGCCGATAAGTTCACCGTAAAGGTTATAAAGACCACCACCAGAACTACCTGGGTTGGTAGGAACGTCTATTTGCATTAAAACCATAGTGCCTACGTTAGACACGGAAACTTCTCTTTCAAGGTAACTTATGATACCCGAAGAAACGGTGCCTGGCAACGTGCCTGTTGGATTACCTATTGCAAAAACCGTTTCGCCACGTCTTGCCTTATATTCTGCAGGTGGAATTTTAGCAGTAACTAAATCACTTGCAACAAGTTTATTGCCCGATAATGCACGCTTGGTTAAATCTAACCTTAAAACAGCCACGTCCGATTCTTGGTCGCCACCAACCAAGGTAACGGCGCAGTCCATCGTGTAACTAGAATTAGCCAAATAGTAAGGCGTAACGGCAGCGTTACCAACAACGCCACCATAAATATAGTTAGTATTGTCGTAAGAGAAATTTTTATCGGGTAAAATTACGTTTATAACGCCCTTGCCACTGATTACGTGGAAACAAGTTATAATATAAACGTAGTTGGCGTTTTCCGTTTGGGTATCGTTAAAAGAAACGTCGATTAAAACGCCACTACCTGCGCCCGACGTTGTCATAATAGCAACTGACGAACGTTCAACCATAGCAACGGCGTCAACCATACTCATTTCTTCACGCTCAGCGCTACCGCCCGTTTGAGAAACGATTGTTTCTATTTTAACGCCTTCTGCTTTGATAGTGGAATCGGGTAAATTACTAATGTCGCCCGTTCCCCTTATAAATATACAACCACATAGGGTAACGCATAAAACTGAAATTATAACAAATGCAATCGTGCGAATATGTTTTTTCATACAACTCTCCTTTGTTTATATACGTATTCTACATCACAAATATTAAAAAATACTTAAAAATTCGCCTACTAAATTAGTTTTTCCTTTTAGTAAAAAAATAATTGCTAAAAGGTTAACTTATTTATTTAATTTTAACACCTTTTTGCAAAGCCGTCAACCGTCAGTTAAACATTAACGGCAACTATTATAAAAAGGGCTTATATTAAGCCCTTTCATTATGCGTGAAAATTGCTTTTTACTTAAGCCACGTTCACGCCATATTTAAACGGCGATAATACGTGGCCATTTCAAGTAAAAATAAAACGACCTTACCACCGATAATAAAAGTATCTGCGATAGGGTCGTTTTTATTCAATTTTTAGTAAAATTATTCTTCGTCTTCTACTGGAAGGTCAACGTTGTGGTAAACTTCTTGAACGTCATCAAGGTCTTCCAAAGCGTCAACTAAACGCTTGAATTTAGCAAGGTCGTCGCCTTCTAAGGTAATCATGTTTTGGGGAACCATTTCGATTTGGGCCTTAAAGAAACTTAAGCCCTTTTCTTCAAGATATTTTCTTACTTGAGAAAAGCTTGCTACCGACGTTTGAATTTCAAATGCGTCGTCTTCACTGATAACGTCGTCTGCACCAGCGTCTAAGGCGTATTCCATAATAACGTCTTCTTCAAGGTCGGGCGCTCTTTCAATTACGATAATACCCATAGTGGTAAAAGTAAATGATACGCAACCTGCGTTACCCATTGAACCACCGTGTTTACGCATAGCAGTTCTAACGTAATCAACCGTTCTATTTTTGTTATCGGTAAGCGCTTTGATGATTACTGCGCTACCTGCTGGGCCGTAGCCTTCATAGGTCAATTCTTCGTAGTTATCACCAGAAAGTTCGCCTGCCGCCTTTGCGATACATCTTTTGATGTTTTCGTTAGGCATATTTACAGACCTTGCTTTTGCTATAGCATCTGCAAGTTTACTGTTGGTGCTTGGGTCTGGGTTAGATTTTGCAGCAACTGCAATTTCTCTTCCTACTTTGGTAAAAATTTTACCTTTTACAGCGTCGGTTTTTGCCTTTTTTGCCGCAATATTGGCAGCATGACTGTGTCCTGACATATATAAATCTCCTTATCGTGCGTTTTTAAGGGCATACATAAGTATACCAGCAGAGATGCCTGCGTTTAAGCTTTCCATCTCTTGTTCCATAGGGATTTTAACGCAATAACTTGCTATATCCCTTACTTGTTTACTAACTCCGTGCGCCTCGTTGCCTATAACCAAACAAAAATCTTGTGGGGCATTAAACTTGAAAACGTCTTCCCCGTGCATGTCGGCAACGATTATCGGCAAGTTTGTTTGATTTTTAAGGTTTTCTCTTTCTACTTGAAAGATATTTACGCTATAAATACCACTCATACTTGCACGAACTACTTTTGGCGAAAAAACGTCTACGCAATCGCTCGTTAAAATGAGGTTTTTGTAACCCGATGCAACCATAGTTCTAATTATAGTCCCAAGGTTACCTGGGTCGCTAACCCCGTCTAACAACAAGGCAATCCCTTGATTTGGCAATTCCTTGGTAGGTAGAGGCTTTTCAATAACCGCCAAAACTCCTTGAGGTGATTTTTCTTCGCTTATAGAGGCGTAAACTTCTTCACTAACTATTTCAACGGGAAAATCGCCCACGTTTATCTTTGAAAGGTTGCTTTCAGTAGCAATAACGCAAAGCACTTTTTGATTAAACTTAAAGGCTTCGTTAACCATTTTAACCCCTTCTACGAAGTAACGGTTAAGGCTTTCACGAAACTTTTTATTTTGCAAAGAGCGAATTTCTTTAATTAGTGAGTTTTGTTTTGAAATTATCATTTTAATTGAAATAAAGCCTACTTTTTAGGGTAGGCTTTTAAAAAACTATTTTAAGTTGGCTTTTGCCTTTTCACAAAGAGTAGTGAATACTGCAGCGTCGCTAACAGCGATTTCAGCTAAAACCTTTCTGTTAAGAGCAATGCCTGCATTCTTTAAACCAAACATGAACTTGCTGTAAGAAATGTTGTTTAAACGGCAAGCAGCGTTGATTCTTGCAATCCATAAAGAACGGAAATCACGTTTTTTAGCCTTTCTGCCAATGTAAGCATACTTTTGTGCCTTCATAACGGCTTCACGAGCAACTCTATATCTCTTGCTTCTGCCACCCCAGTAGCCTTTTGCTAATTTTAAAATCTTTCTACGCTTTTTTACAGCGTTAACGGCTCTTTTAATACGCATAATCTAAAATCCTCCTTACTTGTTGTAAATAAGCGTTTGAATAGTCTTTTGTTGGGTTGCATCAACGAATGCACCATCACAAAGATTGTTCTTTCTTTTTCTGTCTTTCTTAGTTAAAATGTGGTTTTTTCCTGAGCAAGCACGTTTAATCTTGCCGGTTGCGGTAGTTCTAAATCTTTTTTTAGCCGCACTCTTGGTTTTCATTTTCGGCATAATAATACCCTCCGTAAAATTTTTTATAAATTGATTACGCTTTTAGAGGCGCTAACATCATAAAGATGTTTCTGCCTTCCATAAGCGGTTTCTTTTCCATTTGACCTTGTTCTTTGACCATTTCAAAGAATCTATTCATAACCTCAACGCCAAGTTCGGAATGAGCCATTTGACGGCCACGCATTCTAATAGAAACTTTAACCTTGTTGCCTTGAGATAAGAATTTAAGCGTTTGCTTTGCCTTAACGTTAAGGTCGCCAACGTCGATAGTCATTGAAAGTTGAACTTCCTTAATTTCAACAACTTTTTGATTCTTCTTTGCCTCTTTCGCTTTTTTGGTAAGTTCAAAAAGGTATTTTCCGTAGTTCATAATTTTACATACGGGTGGATTTGCCGTAGGCGAAATTTTAACTAAATCAAGACCTTTCTCGTCTGCAATGTTTTGGGCATCTCTTGAAGACATGATGCCTAGTTGAGCTCCGTCGTCCCCGATTAGGCGGACTTCCCTATCACGAATTTCTTCGTTGATTTGATGTTCTCTTTTAATGGTTATATACCTCTCAATAAAATTTTCCGTTAAACGGAATTTACCAAAAAAAACAGGTTGCTCTAAAGAAAAGCAACCTGATACAATACGCAAAAACTAGTGTATTCCTACACTTTTAAGTATTGAGCCGAGCGAACTTTTCCGTCGGCGAGAAGGGTTACTTCTGCTTAGAACAATAATATAATACTCTAAAAACCTTTTTATGTCAAACGATTTTAAAGGTTTTTAAATAATTTTTTTAATCGAGTTATTTTGGCTAAAACTACTCTACTATTAAAGAGTTAAGCGCAAACTTTCTAACAGATTCTAAAGCGCTAACACACCTATCTAAAGTGTCGTATGCCTCGCCGATACAAATAACTGATTTTTGAACGTTTCTAAGTTTATAATAAAACCTACCGAATTTATCTTTGTCGATTATAAAGTTACCTAATTCGGCGTTCTTCTTAACAGACTCGATAGCCTTTAGAGCAGTTGATTTTTGGGAAACGCTCTCGGTAGAAAGCATTACTTGACCGTTGTTTGCGTAAAGTCTAGCAAAAAATCCGTTTTGGTCTTGCTCGATTTTCCACTTACCTTTTGCGCCCTTAAGCGTTTCAAGGTCTATTTTTTTAGGGGTATAATCTATAAAGCGTTGACCTTCAACTATAACGTCGCTAATAGGTGAATCTTTTGCAATTCTCTTAACAGATTCTATTGCCGAAAGACAGCCGTCTTTAGTTTTGTATATTTCGCCAGCACAAAGAAGTTTGTTTCCACTTGATTTAAGTTTGAAATAATTATCCCCGTCTTTATCGTTGTAAACTACGAATTTACCTTCCACAACGCCCTTTTGAATGGTAGAAATGCCACTCTTAGCCCCTTCAAAAGAAGAATAAACTTCGCTATTCAACATAACTTCGCCGTTGCTAGCAGTAAGTTGAGCAACGAATTCGTTATCACGCTTTTTAACTACTACCCACTTACCGTTAAGTTTTTTGCTTTCTTTTTTTGGCTCTGGCTTTTGCTCTTTTTTTGTAGTTGAAGATTTTTTTGCAGTCGTCTTTGGCTTATTAACCTTCGGCTGTGCAGTTTTTTCCTTTATGACGATAACCTCTTCGGTAACCGATTTTTCTTGAGGTTTAGAGGTATTAGTTTCTTCCACCACCTCGTTAGTAGCCGCAAATTCTTTTTCGGTCTCTTTAGAAAGGGTTTCTTGAGCCTTTCTTATGCGAGCATTTTTTAAGCAAACTAAAATCGTTACTATTACAACTGCCACTAGGAAGAGAGGAACTGCACCTGAAATAACCCACGCTAAAAGTTCACTAACGCCAATTAATTTTGCTAATTTTAAAATTAAATCTTTCATACTCTCTCCTTTTTATTAGTTTTTCGATTTTATCTTATTCGCCGTCGTTATAATATAAAATACCGAGTGTGTTAGCACCACAATGGCTTGCAATCGTGCCACCGGCAAACGTCTTGTAAACGTTTTCAAAACCCATATTCTTACATGCCGTTTCAGCAGCCTCAAGCATTTCTGGTGTTGCCGTCGTGTAAGTGATGAAAACCTTAGAAAGGTCTGGGGTTGAGAATTCTTCAAAAACCTCTTCACAATATTTAGCGATAACCTTGCCCATTGGTCCACGGTATTTTTTGTCCGAACCCATTTTGCCGTCTTTAACCACGATTCTTGGACGAATGTGAAGTAGGTTTGCGCCAAAACGAGCCATTGCACTACATCTTCCACCTTTATATAGATAGTCAAGTCTTTCAACGATAAAACTTGCTTGAATATTACTCGTTCTTTCTTGAACTTTTCTTTGAATTTCAGCAGGTTCTTCGCCTTTTAACGCTAATTCCTTAGCGTATAGAACGGATAACCCGATACCCGTAGAAAGATTTTTGCTATCTACAACGTAAACGTTTTTAAGGTTGTTAGCAGCAGCAAAAGCGTTAGAGCAAGAGCAAGACAAACCACTTGATAGACAAATATGAATAACTGCGTCGTAATCTTTTAATAAACTTTCAAAAAATTCGGTGTATTCAAATTGATTAATAGCCGTCGTTTTAGGTAAAACGCCCGTTTGTTCAACTTTTTGGAAAAGTTCATTAACTGAAAGTTCCCCATCTTTAAATACTTCGTTTGCTATTGAAATTTGGAAAGGAACTACTTTTATATCGTATTTTGATAAAAGACCTTGAGATAGGTCGTTGGTTGATTCTGTTGAAATTGCGATTTTCATTATAAACCTCGTAATATCTATTTTATAATATTGTAGCATATCGACGCATTTTTTTCAATAATTTTTTCGTTGTTTTTTGGGTAATAATGATAAATGGTTAAATTTATCGTAAACGCTTGATAAAAATCTTGTAAAATGTTATTATATTTGTAGTTTGATTTTTTAGGAGAACTTTATGGAAAAAATTAACGGCAATATATTAAAAGACACCGTAGATTTTTGCGACTTCCCTTCATACGACGGACAAGTGGTAAGCATCAAAGGTAATATTCACCGTATTCGTGAAATGACGGGGTTTGCTTTCGTTATTATAAGGACTTCGAGAGACCTTATCCAATGCGTATACGAGCCTTCTTTTTCCGATTATCGTTGGGACGATAAACTTTGCGAAGAAGCGTGCGTTAAAGTTACCGGTAAGGTAGTTGCAAACCAAGACGCCAAGGGGAACAAAAGATACGAAATGCAAATTCACGGCATTGATATTCTTTCTCTACCAGCAGAAGGTTTACCAATCGTTATTAATAAAAAACAATTAGATAATATTCAACTTTCAACCGTTTTAGACCTACGCCCAATCTCTATGAGAAACCCTAAAGAAAAGGCAATCTTCAAAATTCAAGAAGGTATCGCAAGAGGTTTTAGAGAATATTTAATGAAGAACGGATTTACTGAAATTCGTTCACCAAAAATCAACTATGCCGGCGCAGAAGGTGGCACAAACGTATTTAAGTTAGATTACTTTGGTAAGGAAGTTTATCTTGCTCAATCTCCACAATTATATAAGCAAGCGTTAGTTGGCGTTTATGGAAGAGTGTTTGAAATAGCACCTGTATTCCGTGCCGAACATCACGATACTTCTCGCCACCTAAACGAATATACTTCTATGGATTTTGAAATGGGCTTTATCAACTCGTTTGAAGATATTATGAATATGGAAACGGGCGCACTTAAGTATATTATGAATTTACTTAAAACGGAATATCAAAACGAAGTGGAATTACTTCACGCAGATATTCCTGAAATAGAGTCTATCCCTGTAATTAAGTTTATGGACGCAAAGGAACTTATAATGAAGAAATTTAAGTATACCCCAAGCGACATGAAAGACTTTGACCCAACCGAAGAAGAATTACTTGGAAAATACGCTAAAAAAGAATTGGGTAGCGATTTCTTATTCGTAACCCATTATCCATCTAAAAAACGTCCATTCTATACAATGGACGACCCAGCCGACCCAGAATATACCCTTTCGTTCGACTTGTTATTTAGAGGCCTAGAGATTACTTCAGGTGGACAACGTGTTCATGATTACAAAGAACAAGTTGCTAAGATGGAAAAATGTGGAATGAACCCAGAATTATTTGAAACCTACCTTATGCTCCACAAATACGGCGCTCCACCACACGGAGGACTTGGTCTTGGTTTAGAAAGATTAACCATGCACCTACTCGGCTTTAAAAACGTTAGAGAAGCAACCATGTTCCCACGTGATATAAACAGAGTTACCCCATAAAAACAAAGACAACAAAAAACGACCTAGAAAACTAGGTCGTTTTTTTTAATATTATTCACCACGTTTAATACACAAAATATCATCGGCAGAGCAATCTAAAACTGCACATAATTTTGATAAGTTAGCAAGTGTAGGTTGCGCCCT
>JAZRGN010000021.1:0-66596 GCA_045644165.1 Christensenellaceae bacterium
TACTCGAAAGAATGAACCGATTAATTAAAGAATATCAGTTCGGCGCCGAAAACCCGGTTCGACCAGAGATTGAAGAACTGCTTTCAAGTGGCACTGTTAAAAAAAAGCCTTGGGCCGTTGCCTGAAGATAAATTAAACGTAGATTCACAACTCAATAAAACCTTAAAGAACGCTACAACATTTTACCACGCTCCGGAAGGAGAAGAAATGATTAAACTTAAACACGGCCAAGGAACTATTGGCGTTAGAATACGTTACAACAAAAAAGGCACAATTTACAAGTGTTACGTTGGCCGATATTACGAAGGTGGAAAGCAACATTCCGTATATGCAAAAACTCAAAAGGAATGCGTTAAACTGCTTAAGCAAATGCGCCCTGCAGGAAAGAACGCTAACCCTCATAGATACTTAACTCTTAAAGAGTGGATGCTAACCTGGTATAATGATTTTAAGAAACAAACCTTAAGGCCAAGTTCTCAGCACGGATATGAAATGCTCATGGCAAAATATATATTCCCTGAACTTGGAAAGGTTAAATTAATAGCATTGACGGTTGAACAAGTTCAACACCTATTAAATGGTATCGCTGCAGGCAATACTCGAAAAAAAGTAAACCTGGTTCTTTCGGCAAGTTTGAAAAAGGCCGTAATACTACGAAAAATTTCATTTAACGTTTGCGATGCAGTAGAACTGCCTAAAATCAAACAACAAAAACGACGTGCTTTTGAATACCTTGAGCAAAACAAAATACTCTCTCAAGATAGCAAATACGCTCAAGCCTTTTTCTTTCTTTGTGTTACCGGCCTTAGAGTTGGAGAATTCCTTGCGCTCACCGAAAACGACTTTTACTATGAAGACAATTTTTTTAAAGTTGATAAAGCAATCACCGAAGGCATTCTCGGAGAGCCAAAGAGTGAAACGAGCAAGCGAATCGTATATTTTAATGACACTCTTTTTGATTACTTTGATAAAAGCCTACTTGGGACCTTTACTTATAATAGTTTGAAACTAGGTTTTTCACGTCTTTTAAAGTCCCTTGGAATAAAGGGCGTTTCGCTACATTCAACTAGGCATACGTTTGCAACAATTTGCCATAGCCTAGGCTTAAACGATAAAATTTTGCAAACAATTTTAGGCCATTCAACCATGGCAATGACTCAAGACGTTTACACGCATTTATTGAAAAAAGGGTCATCGAAAATACGTGAATATTTAGAGGATTTATGTGCGCTTATTCGCAAGCTACATTGATAACCTTTTAAAATTTTCATGCTCAAAAACGCCATTTTTTGGGATAAAAACCCTCATTTTTTAACATTTTTTAGAACTTGACCCCATTTTTTAAAACTCTTAATCAGTGGGTCCTGGGTTCGAGTCCCCGAAGGCGGACCATAACAAAGAGGTTAGTACTTACGTGCTAACCTCTTTGTTTAGTTACGACAAGGGGACTCGAAATTATCATTGGCGTTTTGTATCGGTTTAAGAGTCCCCGTTGCGATAGCAACATCGTAGCGAAGTGGAGATGCACGGCGGACCATACACTTTCACGTAGTCCTTCGTAGCGAAGCGTAGAAGCGTCCCCGAATTTAATACTGTGTTTATTTTATCATTAAAAATCCTTGACTTTCCTGCACCGTTTGCACCAAAAATTATAGTTATCATAAATTCCTTGTTTAGATAGTTGACTTTTAAATTTCCTTGTATTATAATAAAGAAGTTGAATTTACAACTTTTAATAGGGTTGGTGATTATGATAGATAGATTTGAGCGTTTTTCTTACGCAATTTCTGAAATAAACCGTTGTTGGCGAAAACTTGCTTCAGAAGAAATGACTAAATACGGACTTAAGAGTCCACATGCTAGATATTTAACAACTTTATATAAATATCCTGACGGCATTGCAGTGCCTGAATTTTGTGAGATTACGGGCAAGGATAAGTCCGACGCATCTAGAATGATAGCCATTCTTGAAAAAAAGGGGCTTGCTACTAAAAAGCTCGTTGACGGAAGCCTTTATAGAGGGCTTTGGGTTCTAACAGAGCAAGGCAAAAAGGCTGCTGAACAAGTTTCAATCCGTGCTAGCAAAGCCGTAGACCTAGCAGGCAAAGATATTGACGAACAAACGAGAATTCTCTTTTACAATTCTCTTGAATCTATTACCTATAACCTAACCTTACTCGCTAAACATGGAATACCAGAACAAATCGACTAAAAAGAGGATTTTACTATGATTAAAATTATGATTGATTCAGCCACCGATATTACCAAAAGTGAAGCAGACCAATTAGGCGTGATTATGGTGCCGATGAGCATCAACTTTGACGGTGAGGAATACTATGACGGTGTAGATTTAACACCTAACGAATTTTATGATAAGCTAATAGAGAATTCAGTTTTACCAAAAACAAGTCTTATAAACTCTTACAGATGGGAAGAGGAAATTGAAAATCATCTTGGCGAAAATGACGAGATAATTATTATCACCATCTCGTCTAAACTTTCAGGCACTTATAAAGCAGCGTTAGACGCTTGCGAGAAATTTAACGGCAGAGCGCACGTAGTTGATAGTTTGAGTGCCGCTGTCGGTGAAAGACTTCTCTGCCTTTACGCTTTAGATTTAATAAAAAAAGGTCTAACTAGCAAACAAATATTAGATTTGCTTGAAAAAAAGAAAAGAAACCTTAAGGTTATCGCTTTAGTTGGAACCTTAGAATATCTTAAAAGGGGTGGAAGAATTTCTAGTGCCGTCGCTTTCGCTGGAGAACTTCTTTCGCTTAAACCGGTTGTAGGTATCGTCGACGGCGAGGTTAAATTACTAGGTAAGGCCTTGGGTTCTAAAAGAGGCAATAATTTATTAAACAAACTTGTTCAAGATTCTAAAGGAATCGATTTTTCTATGCCTCTAGGCACTATATGGTCAGGACGAGGAACTGATATACTTGATAAATATATTAATGATAGTTCGGCTCTTTGGGTGAAGCATACTAATGAAATTCCTAGATACCAAATAGGTGCTACTATAGGAACTCACGTTGGTCCAGGCGCCGTTGGTTTTGCGTTTTTTGAAAAATCTATAGATTAAGGTTAGGTAACGATATGGCTAAACAAAAAGTTATTAAACCTAAAAACCCAAAACTTCTTTTTAGATTATACCGAGGCTTTATTAAATTATTTAAAAAGAAGGTTACCTTCTATCACGTTGGAGAAAAATTGCCTCAAGGAACTCTAATTTTATCAAACCACGAATCGACCAAGGGTCCGTTGGCTTGGGAATTGTTTTACCAAACTAAGATAAGGTTGATGGGCAATGGCGAAATGAACTCGGGGCTTAGAAGATTATACAATTATCAAACGAAAGTGTATTATCATCAAAAGAAACACTGGAATCTACTTCTAGCAAGAATTTTCTGTTTGCTGGCTTCACCACTAACCTATTTCTTCTATAAAGGCTTACAGTTGATATCTATTAGAGACGGTTTTGCCTTGAGAAAAACAGTGGACGACGCCTTCCACGTGCTTGTTGACTATAAAGAGAATACCGTAATTTTCCCAGAAGATTCTTCTAACGGATACTTAAAAGAATTAACGGCTTTCAAACACGGCTTTTTGTTGATTTGTGAGCGTGCATATCGTGAAGGTTACGACCTTCCAATTTCAGTTGCTTACATAAAGCTTAAGGAAAGCACTTGCTTAGTTGACGAGGTAATAAATTATTCTAAACTTTTAGAAACCTATAAAACACGAGATAAAATTGCCGAGGCTCTTAAAGACCGTTGCAACCAACTAGGTAGATTAGACCATACTACTTTTAAATAACCAAAACAGTCCAATCAACAACGTTTGGACTGTTTTTACTTGGTATATACCGTGTAAACATATAATTTTTAAACATTTGCTTTTATAGCTGTTTTATGTTAAAATGTTTATTAACATTTACATTGGAGACGACTATGTTAGAAATAACTAACTTAACTAAAAAATATCAAACTATCGCTGGCGACCTTGTGGCTCTTGATAACTTAAACCTAACTTTGCCTGATACGGGTTTGATGTTCATAACCGGTAAAAGTGGAAGTGGTAAAACTACTCTTTTAAACGCCATTGGTGCGCTAGACGATTTTGAAAGTGGCGATATTGTTATTGATGGTCAATCTTTTTCTACCTTTAACCGTGGGGACTTTTCAGGATACAGAAACACCATAATTGGCTTTATTTTTCAAGAATATAATCTTATCCCAGACTACACCGTTGAAAAAAATATTAAAATCGCTACCGAACTTCAAGGCGAAGATTACGACGAGTTTCGCATTAACGAACTGCTTAAGTTAGTTGATTTAGAGGGTTTAGGTAAAAGAAAACCAAACGAACTTTCTGGTGGACAAAAGCAAAGGGTTGCCATCGCACGTGCTTTAATAAAAAATCCTAAAATTATTATGGCAGACGAGCCTACCGGCGCACTTGACCAAGCAACTGGCATTGCCGTTATGCAAACTCTTAAAAAACTTTCCAAAGAGAAACTTGTTATCGTCGTATCTCACGACCTAGAAATCGCCGAATCGTTTGCCGATAGAATTATTAGACTTGTAGATGGAAAACTTGCCGAAGATACTACCATTATCGACCAGGTTGCAACTTCTTGCGTAACCGTATCCGGCAACACTGCTTACGTGAAAAAGGGCGCAAAACTAAGCGACGAAGAACTTTCCGTTCTTGGAAAGGCAATTGCCGAAGAAAAGAAAATTGCTTACGTGAACGACAAAACTTTTAGAGCTAAACAATCTACGGAAGGTATTTTATCACAACAAAAAGAAAATCAAAAGACTAGTCCTCTTTCCTATAAAGAAGATTTAGGAAAGTTAGGGTTTAAGGCTAAACAAAAAGATAAACAGAACAAGTTTGTTAGAAGTAAAATGAAAACGACTAGTTCTATGTGGTTAGGTGCTCGTTCACTTAAGGTTAAACCTCTTAGATTAGTTTTCACTATTTTCTTTTCTGTATTAGCATTTACCCTTTTCGGTATGTTTGATAGCCTTTCACAATTTAATAAAATGAAGTCTATTGCGTTATTACTCGAAGAAAACGTATATCCAACCATCACGGCTGCAGCAACATACGGCGATAACGAGGCTGAATCCTCAATACGTGTCGGCCAACAACAAATAGACGATATAAATAACCAAACTGGTTATAATTTCCGTGGTCTATACGAAATTTACGACAACAATCCTTTAGGCATGGGTGGACTTAACAGTATTCTAGAGCCAAAAATCAATTTTGAAGTCCCAGTTGGAAAGTATTATTATCAACCTTACCTTAACGACTTTATTGAATTTTCTACAAGTGAAATCGGCAATGGCGAGGTTTCAAGGTATAATCAACCGGACGACTACGTTGGAACACAAGGTGCTGTTATTGATAAAAACGGATTTAACCTAAAAGTGCTTTATGGTGAATATCCAGACGTTCCTCAACAATTCCCTGTAACAGATTCCATTGGAAATCCTATTTACAGCAATGGCGAGCCTGTTGTTGAATATAAAGAAAAATCATTCTACGACGTGGCAATTTCTAAGTATACTGCAGAATCTATCCTATATTGGTTGAAAGCTAACAACGTTAAATATTATAGATTTAAAGACGAAGACAATAAGTGGAACACGGGAAGCGTTCGCATAAACGAAATTAAAGATTTAATAAACGTGCCAATCACACTCAGTTCAAATCAAAGATTTTTTATTCGCGCAATAGTTGATACGGGTGAAATTCCTGAAAAATACGATTCGTTAAAAGATATCGCACCTACTAGCGAAGTTAATACTCTTGCCCAAGACCTTTCTACCTATTTATATTCTAGCCTAAACTTTAAGCTTTTCGTTAGAAAAGGATACGTCGACACTTATAGAACAGTTTACAATCGTGCAACTAAGTATTTTGCAAGCGATAACGACTATACCTTAAACGGCAAGGGACTTATTGGTGGAACTTCTACCCATTACTCGTTCTATAACACTAAAGATTATTTTACCAGTTCTTCATATCCAGAAAGTGATAACGTAGTTTTATTTACGTCTTTGGATAAATTACAGAAAAACGATATTATTATAAACGTAAAGGATTTCGAGGCGTTCTACGAAGATGAAATTGAGTCAACGCAAGGTATAACTAATGCAGTTAAAACGCTTAACAGTTTAAGTTACTTGCCTAAAGCTAGTTACGAACAAGCCGTTACCATTCTACAAGCAAATATGAACGTTAATGCAAGCAACTCTAAACTAGTAAAAGAGTCTATTATTACTAGACAAGTAAAAAATAGTGCTACAGTAGAAAGGTTTGAATGTCGTATCGTTGGCGTTTATTTTGGAATCGATAAAGATATTACTCTTCCACTAGACTACACGGACAAAACTTCTCACGCGCCGTATCCTGTGATGATGAGTAGCGATTTTATGACTGAACTTGGTATTTACAACAATCAAGACAAGTATGCTAGAATGGTGTCTCCAACCAACGCTACCACCAACGACGCCTATGCGCTTTCTTCTCTCTTCTGTCAAACAGACGGAGTTAAAGTCGTTTGGTATGGTAATTCACAACTTAACGATTTAGAAAATAATCAAAGCTCGTTAAATAGTTTAACTAAAGTTTTATTCTACCTATCGTTAGTGCTTGCAGGGTTCTCTGCTTATATGATATTTAACTACATCTCAATAAGCATTAACTCGAGAAAGCAATCTATCGGCGTGTTAAGGGCGTTAGGCTCTAAAAGCTTGGACGTAATCACAATATTTATCACCGAAGGTATTATCATTTCGCTAATTAGTGGTGTGGTCGCTTGCTTAACTGCTTACCTTGGCTGTATAGTTATAAATATCTATGCTAAAACGGCTTTGGGATTCGTTATGAAGTTTGCATTCTATACCATTAGGCAAGTGTTGATTATTCTTGCAACCACTTTGATTACCGGACTTTTGGCATGTCTACTACCTATCGTAAAGGTTTGCAGGAAAAAACCCGTTAACCTTATTAGAAAACCTTAATTAACAAGACGGCTTAATAAAAAGAGCAAACGCAAATTGCGTTTGCTCTTTTCAATTTATATTCTTTATTCCGTTCTTTTATCTATCTTATAGGTAGGAACTAGTTCGTGAACAACTTCTTTCATAGTATCAGTCTCCTGATATGCTAGTCCTTTCATTTCCTCAATTCTATCAAAGAGGGTATGCTCGTCGATTTCTAAAGGCTTACCAATGAAAATCATTTCGTTTTCAGTTTTGCTTAAACCTTCTTCGCTCATAAGCATTTCTTCGTAAAGTTTTTCACCAGGTCTTAAACCGGTTATTTTTATGTCTATATCCTTGAACGGTTCTAAGCCACTAAGTTTAATCATGTTAACTGCTAAGTCGTATATCTTAACGGGTTCACCCATATTAAGAACGAATATCTCGCCACCCTTTGCGTAGGCACCTGCTTGTAGCACTAGGCTAACGGCTTCTGGAATAGTCATAAAGTAACGAACTATATCTTTATGCGTTACGGTAATTGGACCACCGTCTGCAATTTGCTTTGTAAACAATGGAACCACCGAACCGTTCGAGCCTAAAACGTTTCCAAAACGAACGGCAACGTAGTCGGTTTCATACTTTTTGTTAATAGTTTGAACAATCATTTCGCAAATTCTTTTACTTGCGCCCATAACGTTAGTTGGGTTTACGGCTTTATCCGTGCTTATTAGGACGAACTTTTCTACACCGAATCTTCCAGCAGCATCTGCAACGTTATACGTTCCACAAACATTATTCTTTATAGCCTCGTTAGGGCTGGTTTCCATCAACGGAACGTGCTTGTGTGCCGCTGCGTGGAATACTATGTTAGGACGATATTTATTAAACACGTCGTCTATCTTTCCACTATCTCTAACACTTGCTATAAGAGTTATTAAATTCAAGTCAGGCAGTTGCCTCTTTAGTTCTTGCTCTATTTCATAGGCGTTGTTCTCGTAAACGTCTAGAATGATAAGTTGTTTTGGCGAATGTCTTGCAATTTGTCTACAAAGTTCGCTACCTATCGAGCCACCACCACCCGTAACTAACACGACCTTATTTTCTATATAACCAATAATGTCTTCTATGTTAACTTTAACTTGTTCTCTACCTAGTAGGTCTAGAATATTAACGGGCTTTACGTCTTTAATACTAACCGAGTAGCTCACAAGTTTTGAAGTGTTTGGCAAGGACAATACAGCACATTTAGTTTGTTTACATAGCGCAACTATTTCACTTAACCTCTTCTTGTCTAAAGATGGAATTGCAATTATAATCTTTTCTGCGTTAAATCTTCTAACGGCAAAGCCGACTTTAGATATTTCGTCGAAAACCTTAACGCCGTCTATATATCTACCTATTTTTGAATGGTCGTCGTCTAAAATACATACGGGGCGCATTGCAAGGTCTTCTCTTCTTCTTAAGTCTTGAATTAGCGAGTGAGCCGCAACGCCTGCACCTACGATTATTACGTTTTGATACTTCTTATGTCTAAATAATCTGTATTGCGCTTCTTTCAAGAATTGAATTATTCTCGACCAAAATCTTATAGCACCGATTTCTGCAGCGATTAATAGTGAAAGCAATAACGCCCAACCCATAATTAGCGTTGCATCTACGTATGCTACAACCATTAAATATACGAAACATACGCCACTAGTAAATAAGATTTTTACTGCCTCGGTTATGCCCATATACTTAAACAGCGCCGTGTATAACCCCGACACTGCATTAAAGAATAACACCACGAAAACCGTGCCTATTCTATAATGCAAGGTTGCCGGAAACACCGTTGCAAAGTTTAAACCGAATAGCACCATGGACGCCGCCCATGAAAACCAAACGGCAAAAACGTCAAAAGCAATCAGCAAAAACATTCTGATTATCTTTTTCATCATAAAGTTTTCCCCTTCTATATTAACTTATAATTTCTTTTATCGTTTCTACGTTTAAACCACAATAATCTAGTTGCTCTACTATCTTTCCGTGTGGAATGAATTTGTCTTGAATTCCATATGAATACACGCTAACTTGCTCGTTATAGTTATAATACTCTTTAACCATTTGACCAAAACCACCGAGCAGTGCGTTTTCTTCTAGAGTAATGATTTTTCCACAAAGAGTTGATAGGAATTCTTGGTCTAACGGCTTAACGCTTCTTACGCAAACAACCGAAAGGTTTTTCTCACAAGCCTCGTTTAGCTCTAATGCTAAATTTATCATTCTAGGGCCTACGGCAAGCACCGTCGCTTTATCCCCTTGGGTTATTCTTGTCCACTTACCGTTAAACTTATCTAAATCTAGCGATTTGCTTTCTTGTTTAGGATATCTAATGGCTACGGGCGAATTTAAACTTAAAGCGTATTCTAGTGCGCCTTGTAAATCCTTTTCGTCTGCAGGGGTTAGAATAGTCATGTTTGGCATATGCGTTAAAAAACTAATATCGAAAACGCCTTGATGGGTTTTTCCATCTTCACCACAAAGTCCTGCCCTATCCAAACAAAATACCACGGGTAGATTTTGTATGCATACGTCGTGAAGTATTTGGTCATACGCTCTTTGCAAAAAAGTAGAATATATCGCCACTACGGGCTTTAAGCCACCCATTGCCATTCCTGCAGCCATAGTAACGGCATATTCTTCAGCAATACCAACGTCAAAGAAATTTTTAGGAAATTGATTTTCTACTTCTTTTAATCCAGTTCCATCTTTCATTGCGGCAGTAATCGCCACGATAGACGAATCCTTTTCTATTAGGGTGTTTAAGGTTTTGCCAAGCGTTATTCCAAATCCACCCGGACTTTGCTCGAAATTTTTAGATACTCCGTGATAGTCGGTAGAATTCTCCTCTGCCTCTTTATATCCCTTACCTTTAGTGGTTTTTATATGAAGGAATATTGCTTTCTGCTTAGACGCCTCTTTTATTCTTGTTAAAATCTGCGTCAATTCCTTAATATCATTTCCGTCGATTACGCCTACGTATTTAAAGCCTATTTTTTCAAAATAATTATAGGAATTGAACATTCTTTTAATAAATTCCCTAACCTTTACTAAAAATCTAGTTATAAAGGAATTGCCGAATATTCTCTTAACTGCACGTTTGCTTTTTACGTAGCCTTTTTTTGTAGTGCCTTTTGAAATAAGTTTATAAAAACCGTTCCTGTTTTTACTTATTGACATTCCGTTATCGTTTAAGATAAGAACGTAATTTTTAGGCTTTTCGTTAGATGCGTGCAACGCCTCTAGGTTAAGTCCGTTTGCCAAAGCGCCGTCGCCAACCACGTTAACTACACAATAATCTTGACCGAGTGCGTTCCTTGCTGCACATAGTCCTAGCCCTGCCGAGATAGACGTGCCTGCATGCCCAGTTGAAAAGCAATCGTAAACGCTTTCCTCTATATCGGGAAAACCAGAAAGCCCTCCCCAAGTTCTAATCGAAGAAAACGCTTGATTTCTTTTAGTTAATAATTTGTGAGTGTAACATTGATGCCCCACGTCAAATATAAGTTTATCTTTTGAAAAATCAAAACATTGATGTAGCGCAACCGTGGTTTCAACCATTCCTAAATTGGATGATAAATGCCCACCGTTTTCCTTGATAGTGGCAATTATGTTTTCACGAACTTCTTGAGATATTTGACACAATTGCTCTACGGTTAATTGCTTTAATTCAGTTGGATTGTTTAAGTTATCTAAAATACTCATTTGCTATTGTTTTGCCTTTCTAGGTCGTAGTAATGAAAACTTTTTTCTTTCCTTACTATATAATTAATCTATTTTAGTATACTATAATACCTGCCATAAGTCAATGCTAAAAATTTCAAGAAAATTAAAAATCCTTGAAGAATTCTTCAAGGATATTATATTAGTATTTTACTTGCTAGTTTTTTGCCTGCTAATTTCGGTTTACGGCAAGCACACCTATAATGCCACCAACTATTCCACAGAAAATCGTGTCCAAGATAATTGACGCAAACGTATGATTTTCTCCACCTAGTAATGCAAAAATTAGTATTGTTATTAGTGAAGAGAAAACTCCTACGGCTAACCCTTTAATAAAGCCTTTATTTTCTTCAACGCAAAAAAATACGCCAACAAAAAGCGAGATTATCTTTAAAAATTGATTGACCCATTTAACGACGTTAACGCCGATTAAACTAACTTTAACTATAAACGCAAACGCCAGCACTAGGGCTAAGTTCAATATTACTGTTAATAAAACTCCCTTAAACAATGGCAAAAGCTTACCTTGTTCTAATCGATTTTTGCTCATAAAAAACCCCGCATACCTTTTTTCTATAGATATGCGGGATTATTCTAATTTATGAAATAATTACTCTTCAGCCTTTTCTTCAGTTTCAGGAACTTCGTCTACTTCTTCAACTTGTGCTTTTTTAGCAGTTTTCTTTTTGTTTGACTTTGGTGCTTCCTTAACTACAGGAGCCTCTTCCACTACAGGTTCCTCTACCTTTTCTTCTTTAGTAGCAACTGCGCTTCCTTCCTTTGGAGCAGTTTGGTAAATTGCACCCTTGTCGAATTTAACGTAAGACTTCTTATCGTCAGTTCCAGTTTCTAAAACGAAAGTGTTTTCGTTATTGTTGATTTCTACTACGAAACCACAAACGCCACCGATAGTTTTAACTCTATCACCAATCTTAAGAGCGTTAACCATATTTTGTGCTTCTTGTTGTTTTTTCTTGCCAGAAATAGATTGCCATACAAATAGTGCAACGATACCCACTAACGCAACTACTAGAAAAATTGTAGAACCGGTATCCGTGCAACCTGCTAATAAATTGAACATATTAATTCTCCTTAAACCATCTTTATTCTATGTAAATAGCATTATAAAACATTTTAGAGATATTTGCAATCAAAATCTAAAAATTTTTGTCTTTTTTTAGTTTTTTGAATTTACTAACGCCTGTTAGCCGTATAAAATTTAAACTTGCTTGGTTTTTTTATAAAAATATGATACAATACCCATGGTGATTAGTATGTATAATTTTTTTTGTGATAATTTAGTTGACGGTTGCTTTCTTTTATCGGCTAACGATTGCAACCACGTTACGAACGTTTTAAGAATGAAAGTAGGTGATAATATTTTGGTTAGTTATCAAAATATAAGCAATCTATGTGAAATAATTGAACTTTCCCCTAAAAGTGTTAGAGCCAAAATAATTGAAGAAAACTTTCAAGACACTTCACTTTGTATAGATTTAGTTCTTATGCAAGGACTACCTAAAAGCGATAAGATGGAATTAATTATTCAAAAGGCTGTGGAACTAGGTGTAAACGAGATTATTCCCGTTGAAACTTCTCGCTCTATCGTGAAATTATTAGGAAACAAAAAGGATTCTAAAATTGCAAGGTGGCAATCTATAGCAGAAAGTGGCGCTAAACAAAGTAAGCGCACCGTTATACCAACCGTATCTCCTGTTATTTCTTTTAGCGAAGCCTTAAAGGTTGCAAAAAATTTTGACCTGTTTATTCTGCCTTACGAAAGCAAAAACGGAATGCAAGATACTAAGTCTGCCCTACAAGAGATTAAGCCTGGAATGAAGATTGGCGTATTTATCGGTCCAGAAGGTGGCTTTAGCCAAGAGGAAGTGGAAAAAGCACAAGGTGTGGGCGCAAAAATCATATCGCTTGGAAAAAGAATTTTAAGAACTGAAACGGCTGCTATAACTTCCTTATCAATGCTAATGTTACACGCCGAAATAAATTTTTAAATAAAAATTATAATAAAAAACTCCCGACAAAATCTGTCGGGAGTTTTAGATTTAATCTTCCACTTTTACGTATTCGTAAATTTCCTTTCCACATTCAGCGCATTTGTAACATACTTTCTTATATTCGCCTACCACTTCACTAGATTTCTCTTGGTCTATCTTGTAATCGTGTCCAACGTATACTTGATTTTCGTAATCGTCAAAGGTTAAAGTCTTGTTTTCTAGGTCGTAGCCAAAATATATAGCCCAATATTCCTCGTAAGTTGGTAAATAGTTGGTTGTTATATAATCTTCACCTAGTTCCTTATATTGAGAATCCATCGTTACTAAATAAACTTCATGAATTTCTTCTATTTCAACCTCACATACAACACCTAAATCGATTACGCCGTTACATTGGTCTAGGCAAATGAGCATAAGGTTGTTTGCTTGATTAAGCCTATAGGTATAGTTAAATGAAATGTATTCTCTTGTAAAGGTTATGCTTTCCGAGCCATATTGATATTCATACTCTTCAATATATTCGTCTTGAGCATATTCTTTTATAACGTAACAACCATCTTCAAGGGTTACGTTATTCTCACCATAATGTGCTTTTAATTGTTCTAGCATTACTTGTTCGGATAAATCTATCTTTGCAAAAAATTCTTGAGACTCCGTCTTGAAGGTATTATATTCTTCAAGTGATTGCGTTTGGTAATTAGGTATTAATGAAATAGAACCTAAAACGCTTAAATCTACGTCGTCCACATCGCCTATTTGAGATATTGAATTTGCTATTTGCTCTAACTCAATATTTAGGTCGTAGGTTAGTTTAGTAAAATTACCATCTAAGTCAGTAAGGATTTTTACGTTTAGAATGTTTTCGTAAACACCGATAACCTCGTCTATCGTTTGCTTAACAAGTAACGTAACTTGGTCTTGTGAAGGGTCTGTAGCATAAACAAGCGCTCCACCAGAATATTCATCAGGTTGGCTTGATGCCGATAAGAATAACAATTCGTAAACGGTATAATCGAGCATAGTTTCAAACATAGCAAAGCCTTGGTCTAAGAAATCCTTTACCGTTATCCCTTCACCAAACTCTTCGATTAAAGCAAGTTGAATTAGTGAATTAGGCGTAATATCTGCTGCCGTAAGAAGCGTGATAATTTCTCCCTTATCTAGTCCTTCAATTTCTGCTGGAAGTTTAAATTCTTCCCAAATTTTATTAATCAACTCGGTTGCAGTAATGCCTAGTTCGGTTTCTAGGTTTGCCACAAGTTGAGCGATTGGCGTAGATAAAATGCTGTCGATTTTGTTTCTAATCTTAACTAGTGGGTTAATACCGTATTCCTCTATTAAATAATCCTCTATGGTCTTACTGTATAAATTGCTATTTAGTTGACGAAGTAAATCGTAGTTAAACGTTAATTCGTAGCCGTTTCCTATCAAAGTTTTTTTAACTATTGGAGCTATCGAAGCAGCAAAAATTTTCTCAAGCGTTGCTTCGTATTCGGTAAAGAAGCCTTCAATTTCAAGTGCAGCATCACCATTTATCCAATCCATTATGTTGTCAATTGCAGGATAATATTCTTCAGGAACTTTTGCCTTCAATTCTTCAACGTATGAATTGATTATTCCAGTTAAACTTTCCTTAGAGAGCATTTGGCTTGCCATTTGCATCAGTTGAGTTGCGTCTACTTGAAGATATACGTCTTCATAATTGACTAATTTAAAGTAACCAACGCTACCTTCAAAATAAGCGATTGCACTAACAGGATTAACTGGCAAATATTCACCAACAAGAGATACGGCACCTTTACCATAACCTATAAGGTCTCCCTCTTGGTTAAAGCCGAAAACTAGTTCGCCAAAGGTTGCAGTAAAATTAAGGGAATGTTCGTCAGCATCTTGCTCGTTTACGAAACCATCACCGTTCGTATCGTAATAGTAGTCGGTAAGCGCCCAAAAAGAAACTTCAACGTCCTCGATAACTAAACCGAAAGTATCGGTAGAAGTTACGTTTGCCAATAACGTATTGTAGTAGGTCGTATCTTCATCACTAACCAAAATTTTAGCACAGTCTCCACAGAAAATGTATCCACTATGTTCAGACTTTGAGGTTATTCTTTCCTCTTTGTGTGAAGCGTCAAGTTTACAAACTCTTACCTCTTTACCTTCTGCTAAGCAAGTTGCAGGCACGTCAACTTGCCATGCGCCCCATTCGTGAACGTGTTCTTCTTCACCACATGCAGTAAAAACGAACATGCTCATACAAGCAACAACAATTGCTAGTAACGTAATTAACAACGACTTTCTTTTCATAACTTCCTCCTTTTTTATCAATGACTTTAAATTAGCTAATACTAATTACAACTTTATTGTAGCACACTAAAAAGCTAATTTCAAGACAAATTTTTAATGTTCATTAACTTATAAATATATAATATGAGCACAACGAGACGTTGCGCTCATAGTTTTAACGTTTTTCGATTAGGTCTATCACCTTTCTTAAATCGTTTACTTCATAATCACAAATAGAAAAATCTTGAGGCACGTCTATCGCATGCATTCTGCAACCAATACAAGTTAGACCTGCCTTTTTAACTGCTTGCATTCCTGCCGTCGAATCGTCTAGCCCTAGCGCCTCTTGCTTTTTAACGCCACAAAGTTCTAATGCTTTTAAGTATACGTCTGGGAAAGGTTTTGCCTTTTTAACTTTATCCCCACCACAAATCGCCGTGAAGTATTTTCTTATGCCGAGAAAATTAAGAACTTCCTCAACGTAAAACTCGTCCGAAGAAGATGCCACTGCCATTTTAATATTATTTTTATCTAAATACTCTAGCAACTCTCTAGCGCCTAAACTTGGTTCTATATTTCTTTGTTTTACCAATTCAACTAATTCTATAAATTCACTCAACGTAAGTTGATTTTCGTCTAACGATAACGAATAGTCTTTTGAAACCTTTTTCCAAAAATCTCGTTTTGCAATTCCTACGGCGTTATTAGTAAGTTCTTCGCTAAAAATTCCAAATTTTTTTAGCAGTCCGTCCCTTGCAATTTTGTGCAACGGCTCGGTATCTGCTAGCGTTCCGTCTAAATCAAAAATTACTGCTTTTATCATATACTTTCCTTGTATTTTGCCTTATACTTTACAACTTGATAACTTGGATAATAACTTTGTTTTGCCCTTCTAAGCCCCTCAAGTGCCATATCTTCTTCTCTATCTAGGAATTTAACGTTTGGGAATTTTTCTCTTACGTATTTAGCAAACTCGTTGTTTATAACGGCATAGGCTCCGTCTATGTCGGCAAGTGCTTTTTCAAAATGAACGTCCATTACTTGCTCGTATAAAAAACTTGCAAAGGTAACGGCTATAACCTTGTCGTCGTCTTTTAATATTAAGCCTTCAAAACCTAAATCTTTATAGTTTTTCATTGCCCTTTTGAAAAAATCTATTTCGTAATCAAAATCATTGGTGGTAGATGCTGATTTATCGTCATACCAACCCTCCACCATTTTGATTACTTGGCTCTTGTTTAACTCAGTTATACTTTCCACCGTGTAGTTTGGGTGCGCTTTCTTAAAATTGTTAACGTGATTTCTTTTCTTATGATATTTTTTGCCTAAAAGGTCTGCTAAATCATTTATATCGTAAACGTAATCGTAAGAGCCGTCGTTTGTGGTAAATTCAAATTTGCCGTTAAAATGCTTTTCTAAAAACGCTTTCTCCACCTCGCCTATGGAAGTAATTTCACAAGCAATTCCTCTTTCTTTAGCGTCCTTAATTATTTCTTCAATCGCCCGTTTAAGACTTTCTTCGTTAGACAAGGAATATGGGAATGGATAAAAACTTCTACTAAAGGTGGAAAAGAAAAACATGCAGTCGTTTTTGATTGCGATTTTTTGTTCTCCCCATAAAAAAAGGTTGGCAAAAGACATCTCGCACCCCCTTGGGTTAGAAACGGCTTGAAACTTTTTATAAATATCTTGGTCGGTAGTTTTTATCAACTGAAAATCTAGCATAAAAAATTATTCGTAGCAATCTTGTAAAATTTCTTCTACTTGCTTATTTCCTAACGGAATATAGCTCTTAATAGTCCTAGTCTTGTTGTAAGTGGTTAAATCGGCAAGTCTTGGAATACTTTCCTTTGGAACGCCTAACTCTTTAAGGGTGGTTGGCATACCTAAAGAGGCAAAGTATTCTGCCATTTTTTCTATACCCATAATTGATGCCTTTTGGTCGTCGCCCTCTTCAACCAACCAAACCTTTCTTGCAAAACGAGCAAAACGCTTAACGTTATATTTATAAACGTATCTTGCCCATGCAGGGAATAATACGGCAAGACCTGCACCGTGTGCAACACTATCGAATTCGCCACTCACAGCGTGTTCTATTTGGTGAACAACTAAATAGTTTTCTCTTCCACAAGCCGTCAAGCCGTTATGCGATAAACTAGATGCCCACATAAGCGTTGCCCTTGCTTCATAGTCGGTTGGATTTTCTATAGCAACCTTGCCTGCACTTATTATATTTCTTAAAATTGCCTCGGCAATCTCGTCGGTTAAAGGAGTGTCTTCAAAATCGGTAAAATATCTTTCAATGGTGTGAGTCATCATATCCACAACGCCACAAGCCGTTTGGTATTTGCCAACCGTGTAGGTTAGTTCAGGGTTACAGATTGCAAATTTGCATCTGTTAAACTCAGTGCCTATTCCCTTTTTCATATTTTCTTCAAGGTTAGTGATAACGGCTGAATTACTCATTTCGCTACCTGCCGCGGAGTGGGTTAAGATAACGCCTACGGGAAGAGCGTTTTTCACAGGGAACTTGCCCATTGCAATATCCCAAATATCGTGCTCGTTAGCGCTTGCAATGGCTGTGAATTTTGATGAATCTAGAGAACTTCCACCACCAACGGCAAGTATGAAATCTACCTTTTCTTTTTTTGCAACTTGGGTTGCCTTTCTAACAAAGGAAAGTTTTGGGTTAGGCTCTACACCACCCATTTCTACAAATTCAATTCCGTTTTCGTTAAGCGAAGAAATAACCTCGTCTAAAAGGCCACTTTTCTTTACACTACCTTTGCCGTATTGAATCATAACTTTTTTATAGCCAGGCTCTTTGATTATCTCGCCAACTTTTTTATGCGTATCCTTTCCAAAGTATACTTTAGTTGGAGTATTGTAAATAAAATTTTGCATGGTTTTCCCCCCATCTTTTCTATTAATCATTATATCTCTATCTAAGAATATAGTCAACGCATATCATTTTTTATTTTAAAAAAAATTTATTAGTATTTACTAAGGCAACTAAACGGTTGAAGTAAACGCTCCTATAAACGCTTAACCATATTTCAAAAAGATTGGATAAATAAAGACGTTAAAAAAGGATGCAGTCATCTGCATCCTTTTCTATTGGAGCTGGTGACAGGGGATTCCCTTACTAGGGGAAATGTCCAAAGGACAAAAGGGTTACCGTCTCCCGCTAGGAAATCGCAACCTGCGCGCAGTAATTCGCAAACCGTTATCGGTTTGTTAAAAAACAAAAGGCACCCTTTATGGATATGCTTTCTTATCTCCACCTAATTTATCAAAACTTACAATAAAATAGATACCATCATTTTCTATGATAGTATCTACTATTCTAGGCTCTCCGTGGATATATCCACCTATTTGTTGTAGCATTTCCCTTAAATTCATTTTAGTAAATGCAAATTCAGGAGATAGTATTTTATCTAATTTATCGGCTATAGACCCTTCTTCATATCCTATCGCATTTCCTGTTACGTCATCATAAATAACGCCTTGTAGCCTAAATCTCGGCTTTTGACCATATCTTAAAGGCTCTATTGTATCAAATACTCTATTTATAACGTCTGTAATGGTCCATTTTTTAAGAGGATAATGGTTTTCGACTACGCCGATAGTATAATAACATGAAAAAATATTTTGCGTAAAGAGAACACCTTCGTTATTGGTTCTTCTCGTATATAGAACATATTCTAGAATATATGTTCCTTGTAGCAACTCAACGTCTATATATCCATTACCATTATTAAAGTCGTAGTCGGAAAATTTTTTCTCGTAAGTTCCGTTTGGAATATCGATTTGCTCATAAGTTTTTACCCAATCATTATAATATTCATTCGGTCTTGTTTCACTAAACGAATGAGAAGGGTAAATATATACTCTAGTAGCATAGTCCCACCCCCTATTGCTATCAACAGGAACCCCAAAATTCCTCTCATAAGAATATACCCTTAAAGGCGTAGTAGTTGGGCTTTTATATAATTTATTATCTTCAATATCAACACTTGGCTTAATTATCATATTAAATAAAAAAGACCGATTAGTTCGGTCTTGCTCCTATTATTCTTTTATACAAATAAAAAGTTGTAATATAATTAATGCAGCGATAGCATAATTATATATTAAAAAAAACATATTTCTAAAAACAACTTTCAAAGTAAATTGTAGAGATTCGTTACTATTAACAAAGTAATAGTTCCCCCTTTTTAATTCCCTATAATATTTAATCGAAGAAACAAATATATCCGTATAATAAATTATTGAATATATTGCTAAAAACAGCAATATTCCCAACAAAACCGAATAAACAATCTTTTTTTTCTTCGTCATAAAAAATCTCCTTTTATTCGTCTGATTTTGTAGCAAATAAATACCCTAATACTGTTGTTACTGCGTATTGTAAAAACACGTTAACGCTATCTAGTATTTCAATTTCTTTGCTAGTAAACACTTCTATTAGTGATTGCCCTATAGTCAGAAATACAATTATTGAAAGTAATATAATCAATAATATTATAGCACTTCTTAGTCTTGTATCTTTTCTTCTGTCTTTAGCTAATTGCTTTTCTTTATCTAAATCAAAAGTAGCTTCACTATCATTTTGCTTGGTTTTTACAAAGGGCATATCAATGCCTTGATTCTCTTTATCAGCCATTGATTTTCCCCTTAAAATATTCTAATATATCGCTATTTTCTATGTAATATTTTTTAGACTTTAATGCCTTATCCCAAGGTGTTCCTTTTTCGTGAGTTAATGCAGATAGCCTAATTGCGTCAAAACTACCATATTTTTCCCATACGCTTTTTATTACTTCTAATAAAACAACGTTTGCGCTAGAACTTTTGCTAATTCGTGGAATAAATCCCCTAAAATCTATTGCAAAATCTCTTATATCTTTTGTTCTATAGTCCTTAAAGTATTGGTAGACAGAAGGTAGCACTGGTCCAAATTGCCAAACTTCAAACTTTTCGTCTAGAAATAAATATCTATCTGTTTTAGCTGCAAAATATCCAAAGGTAAAAAATAATAATTTTTGTAGTTTCATTGGAGAAATACTTGCGCATTCATTTTTTGCCTTCTCTATAAACTCATTACAAATAGCGAATTTTAATTCTTGCATCTTTACCCCCTTCTTAATTATATTTTATTCAAGTGTATATTTTTTGTCAAGCAGTTTATGTAAAAGTATTTCCTAATGGGTTACTAACGATACCCACTTTACATCCCCTGCATTAGAGATTTCTTCTGATGTAGGGGGATTTTTCTGTATATCCATCTTTATGCTTATAATAATCTCAACTCTGTCCTTGAATAACTCAATTCTATCAACCACTTGAAATAGCATTGATTTTTTGCCTTCTATTTCTTGCGTGTCAAAATCCTCTGGCCAATTCTGCATTTTATCGTTCAAATAAAACGCGTGTTGTTTTATTCCTTTCAGTGTGCCAAGTTCTCGTTCTGCATTCTCAATTTCTTCGGATTTTGATTTTAATTCAAGTTCCTTTTGCGAAAGTATCTCTTGAAGCATTTTACTGTTAAAATTACTTGTTCCTAAAAGTGATTTTACCACCTCATCCTTTAAGGTTTTTAACTCAACAAAAATTTGCGTATAGGAGTTTTGTAATTCTTCTATTATGCCGTTATAGTAGTTTATCTGCTCGTTAATTTGCCCTATGTATCTTTCCATAAGTTCTTGTGCGTTCAATTCCTTCATATACCGTTTTATAGCTCGTACAACAGCAGTTTCAACCTTCTTTGCTCCGTATGTAGTCTGACCTACACAAAGGTCTTGTTTGGGAAAATAAACCGAATTACAACGGTATTTAGGCACATACCTATATGTCTGCACACCATCAATGACTTTGCTCCGTCCTTTTGATTGAAACGAGGTCATTATCCGACCGCAAGTTCCGCAAAACATAATTCCTGCTAAAAGCATACTTCCGTGATTGCTTTTCTTACCACCTTTACTTTTGGTTGAGTGCTTTTGCAATTCCTCGTGTGTGGCATTCCATTCTTCCTCTGATATAATAACGAGTTCAGGCATAAACGGAGAAATCAGTTTAGGATTTTCCCGTACCCCGTTTTTGCAATTCAGTTGATAATAACCCTTATAGCAGGGGTTATTCAATATTTGTCTTATTTGAGATGCTCTCCATAAAACTCCCGTTCTTGTAGAGTAATTGTTTTCGTTCAAATACCTGGCTATTCTTCTGTATCCATAGTTCCGTTCTCTTGCGAGTTTGAACATCAACCGAAGAATAGGTGCTTCGCTTTCTTCATCTACCGTAATATCAAGCACAGGTCTGCCCTTATAGTTGTTGTGTCCATTATTAACCATCTTGTATCCATAGGCAATATTACCGCCTCTAAAACGCCCTTGTAATACCGCTTGCGTAATAGCGTCCGAAACTCTTTGCGATGTCTTTCTGCTTTCGCCCTCGGCTTGCCAATAACGGATATAGGTTATTAGCTTGCTTGTGTGGTCTCTTGCACTGATTTCTCCTTCGGTATAGGAGAATACTATAATACCTCTTTGATTGAGATAAGAAACAATCAAGGGCGTTTCATCGGCAATTCTTCCGAGACGGTCTGACATATAAATTACAAGGCGGTCAAACTCTTGTTTGTCTGCCATTTTCTTTATGTCTTGGATAGCGTCACGATTATTTGCCAACACCTTAAATCCCGATACACCGCCTTCTGTAAACACCTTTACCAACTCCCACCCTTGTGAGTCTACAAAGGGTAAGAGAATGGATTTTTGCTGCGGTATGTCAAAGTCGTGTTCTCGGTCTGTTTGTTGCTTTGACGAAGCTCTTAACAATACGACAACTCTTTCTTTTTCTGTTCCTTGTGCTTTCATTTGTATATCCTCCGATTTATATATTTTTTGCATTTGATAACCTTAAATCTTTTACGGAACACTTCGGGTAATATTTCGGTTGTAATCGTTCCGTCTTTTATAGACACAACCGAAATACCGTTTTGAGATAAATACCTTATTTCTTCCGTGATGTTTTCGGGCGAGGTATTAAACACGTCAAGAGTATCTATGAGTAAAATATCATACTCTCGGTATCGTGCCATAAGGCGTAAAATTCGCCAAGTCATATCGTCTAAATTTCCAAACTCCGATATGGTACGCACAATATGATAACCGTTCCTTTCGGCAAAAGTCCGTAGTTTCTCGTACTGCAAATTCAACTCCTTTTGCGTGTTTCCACGACAATACACAACTGCTTTCAACTGTTCCATTTTTACCTCCAAAATCTCTATTTTACTCACAAAAAAGTGAGCAGGTTAACGTCTTGATGCAAATTGATGCACCCATCAATTTTTCCAAGACAAAATCCTTACGGAAGTGGGATACCCACCTTCGTTTGAAAACAAAAAAATGGAGAGCTTGTTCGTCTCATTGAAACGAACTAAACCCTCCAAGTTATCCAACGGATTATGATTGTTTTATTCAGTTTTTAAGTTCTCCGAACCAAAGACGGGTGTCCCGTTTCTGACTCTTTTTGTTTAGCCGAAAATCGAAAGCGATGCACTTTTGAAGCTAAACTTTAACCTGCTCACTTTTTTAAGTGATTTTTGACTGTTTTATAGACTTTCCATCATCAAAAAGTCTTTCAACTTGATATGCTTTACAACGCTCGTTGAATAGTCAATATCATCGTTTGTAATAATAATTTTTTGAGAAAGATTGTCTATGTTCTTAAATGCGTTAAATTCTCTTTGATATGCCTTTTCTTCAGCTACACTATAAGCCACTTGCACATAGTATTGCTTTGCACCTTTAGTAGCCAAGAAGTCTATTTCCTTGCCGTTATTATTATACACATAAACCTCGTAGCCCATATAAATCAACTCGTTGTAAACGATGTTTTCAAGGTTGTGTGTAAGGTCAAAACGATTGTTCATACAACGGATAGAATTGAAACAAACATCGGCATTGTATATTTTTGAATAGTACGAAAGTTCTTTTTTAGTTTTAGGGGAGTATTGTTTAACCGACTCGATGATATACGCTTCTTCCAAGTAACCGAGATATTTCATTATCGTATTTACCGAACAACTCGTATGCTCTTGTTTGATATAATCACGAATTGAGTTTGCGGAAAAAATACGGCTATTACTACGCAAAATGAAATTTACCAAGCTCTTAAACAAACTTTCTTTGCGTATCTTGTAGCGTCTGATTAAGTCATTGATAACGATTGTGTCATCTAAATCATTCAAATATCTACTTTGTGCTTCGGAAGAATCAAACTCAAACCGTTTAGGAAAACCGCCCCAAACAAGATAGTCTGTAACCGAGACTTCTTTTCCAAGCTCTTTGCAATACTCTGCAATTTCCTTGTAAATGAAAGGTCTGATACGAAACGCAACATATCTTCCCGACAGTTCTTTTGTAAACTCGCCCGATAAAAGTTTGGAATTTGACCCTGTAATAAATAAAGAATAATTATATAATCTTAATGTTTTACAAGCGTCCTGCCAACCGTCAAGCGTTTGAATTTCATCAAAGAATAAATAGCATTTTCCGTCTTTTTTGTTTTCTTCTACATAGGAAATCAACTTATCGGCATTTGTTATATTTGCAGATACTTTTTTATCCTCAAAATTAAGATAAATGATGTTGTCCGTATTTTCTGCTATTTCCTTAATAATTTGCTCCATAATAACCGATTTACCGCACCTACGGATTCCCGTAATGATTTTAATTAAATCGGATTCATAAAAGGGGCGAACCTCTGCAATATAGTGTTCTCTTTGTATCATCTTTATCACCTCGACTATATTATACTGCAAAGTTTTCTATTTGTCAACAGTTTTATTCAATTCTACTGAAAGATTTTTTGGTTTTGTTAAAAATTATTCATTATACGACATATTAGAAAAAGGTGAAAGCTACAAACTCCCACCTTTAATTTTGATTAGATTTTTAAGCACTTGATTACAAAGAGCTTCATCGTGTTCCAAGTATGTAAAATAAGAGATATATCCACCATATCAGGAAAATGAATATATAGATTAAGTGTGTCCACAATCCCCATTTTACTTAACAAAGTTTTTATTGCCTTTTGTTGTTTTCTGCTTTCTGCATCCGTAAACATATTTCCAATAACATTATCGGTTACATAAATCAAATTGCTTGCCAAAGAAGATTCATCATAGGCTTTTACTGATGGATTAACGTGCTTATCAAAAACTCGTCTTGCACACATTTCAAGCAAACATCTATATAAACAAGCACAAGCAACAGGTTTCATAGATACTCTCAAAGTCGCCAATTCCCGTATAATTTCACAAATTTTTATATCGTAGTCTTTTCCCGATATTGCAAAATCTGTTGCTTCTTCTGCGGAAATATATAACGTATCTGTTCTTTCTTTTTTAGGAATAAATTTATCGGGAATAAAATACTCGAATTTTCCTTCGGCAGCGTTTGAACCTTCTTCTTGTGGGGGAGTTTCATCTTCCTCCGAAGTATATGTTCCGTCCGCATCGGTAGCCTTAAACTCTTTAATGAGTTCGTACAAACCGGGAATCTTTACATTATCAATAATCAGCTTCTTTTGAGCCGCCTTATTCGGCACATCTGTACCAACAATAGTTTTATTGCTCAAAAACGCTTCGCCGACTAATAGTAAAATTCTTTCGTATAGCTCTTTCTTGTTGTCGGGGCAAAGATAAACTAATTTGTCTTGGTCTAATTTCAAAGACAAACCAACCTCTGAATCATTTCCAACAAGCACATTCATAAATCTATCCACTAATGGCAAGTAGTCAATCTTTTCAATTTCCAACTCTTTACCATTTTGTTTCAAAACCTTGAAAACTTTCATAAAGAACTGATACTTCATAATACAATTTTTTACGGTTGATAAAGTATCACTTGTAAAAGTTTTAACTATATGAATATCTCCGTGTTGTTGAAACAAATTCATATAATAATTGTTCTTTTCTAATGCAGACCATTTTCTTACGCCCGTAATATGTCTATCGCTCAAATACGATTGAACACTTTGCTTATCGGGATAAAGATTGATCGTAATTACTTTTATGTTTTCAATAGTAGCAGGAGATGCTTCAGGGAAATTTGCCTTATACTCATCGGGTATCAAATCTCTATTCAAAAGCAACTTACAAGCACAAACACGTCTATTTCCTTCTGCAACTACCAACTTGCCATCTTTATTTTCATAGCAAGTAATCATTTCAGACCCGTGCAAGCACTGTGTTCTATTGATATTCTTTGCTAAAGTTATTATATCGGCATATTTGAGCAAATGGTTAATCACATCGCTCTGTTCAGGCATTTTGCTGACATTATCAACAAGAGTGCTCGAAGCAAAGCGAGGGTTTTTAACATCCAACAACAAATCCGACATACTAACTGCACAATACTTGTAAGGTAATGACATAAACTATTCTCCTTCTGTTTCAGCTACATCTCTTGTAATTCGATAGTAGCCTAATACTTCTTCAATTTCTATATCATCGCACTCATATTCGCCATCCTTAAAATGATTAAGTGCTATGATGCTTTTTGCTTTTTCTTTTTTATCGGTATGCAAGTTGGAAAACTTTTCCCACCATTCATTTGCCAAATCACAATCATTCTTTGAGTGTTTTGTATATCTCTCGGCAAGGCGCGTTCTTAAATCCTCGTCATACATCCTACGATAGATTATAAATGTTTCAGGCATCCAAAGGATTTTCATAAATTCATCCACATCTCTACCAAAGGCTTCTTCAAAGAAGTCAACGCCACGTCCGATTTTTCCTTTTGTGGAATTGAGAACTGCTTGTACCGCACGAATAAATTTTCTATTCCAATGCTTTCCAATATAGTCTCTATTCATAAAGAACTCTTTATCGTTAATTGGATGATATTTCATCGGGAATGAATATATACTCGCACCAAGTTCTTCGCATAAATCCACATTCATACGCAAACGATAATACAATTCTTCGGGCTTGTCCTCAAAATTATAAAGCAAATAATTAGACAAACTTTTTATACCACTTTTTACTGCAGTACGAATAGATTTTTCATAAATATCTTTCAGTTTCCAATGGTCAAATGCAATTCGTAAAGGATAAATATTAACTTCGGCAAGTTTAGTCATATTTGCCTCTGTTATCAAGCGAGAATCAATTCCTTGGTTAAAATCAACAATACGTTTTCTTTTAGATGGTTTATGAGTTTTATCGTACAAAGGTCTTACATACTCATCAAGTTCAAGAATGGCTTGTTTAGATGCAGTATAGTGATACAAACAATGAGCTTCTTCAAGTTTCATATAAAGCTCTGTTTTTTCCGTTTCATCCTTTAACTTTTCAATAATTTCTCGATATATTTTTACCGCTTTACGAATATAAGCACGGTCATTATAAGAATCTCTTAAATTGTTTATCGTTATTTCATATTCGTTAGGTGTAGAATAAGTTGCACCTACGCCAAAGCCACACTCTTTTATTTCATCAATAATTTGGTCATAACACTTGGATGCCAAAACATTATTATCAAGCAAAAGCAAATCCCTTTGCTCTCCAAATCTTTTTTTGGTAAACTCTATTCTGCTTTTTAAGTTAATGTAATCGCAATATTGAGGCTCTAATTTAGGCACAGCGCAAAATTTACACTTGTTTACGCAACCTCTTGTCATATATGCAAAATAGGCATTATTTGCGGGATACACATAATCCGTTTCTTCAAGAATTGAATAATCCAACGGCAATTCATCTATTATCAGTTGGTTTCCCTCATCTATATCGCCGGGATGGTTCAAAAGTCCCACAAAAGGCTTGATACCCGTTGCTTGATATACCTCGTCAGCAAGTAAAGAGGACATTATTCCACCGACCATAACATCCGCTTCTGATTTGCACAATTTTTTTGCAAAATTTATCGTATCTATTGTTTTATCCCAATAGAACGTAAACAAAGTAGTGATTCCTACTTTATCAAAGCGTGGATTGGTAAAGTATTCTTTATTCTTGTATCTTAACCTATATTCTTTAAGTGCCTCAAATACATCTTCGTTTTTGAATATATCCTCACTTTCAAGAATTGCATATTTGCCAAGTTTGATAAAATTAAAAAGCGTCAAATAATAATCTTTCCAATATGTTTCGGGAAAGGTGATACTTAAATGATTTATTAAATCTTCGCATATCAATTCTACTGCCAATGAGCGCATATCTCCTTTGTAGAATCGAACATCATCGCCTACCATTCGGTAATATGTCGCTAATTTCATCAAACCCATAGGGGGATACTTGTTATTATAATTTGGCTCGATGAGCAACACTTTTCTATTCATAAGTCTTATTTCATCTCTTCCTTTATCTTCTCGATAATTTCTTCTGCAATTTCTTTTGGAGCAATATCCGTAATAATTGTAAGAATTTTACCCACTAATTTACGCTCACTTCTTGAAAGTTTCGACATAGTGGTAGTAATATATCCTTTTTTCTTCGGTTCGGTTTCTTCTTTAGGAATATCTGTTTCAGACGCTTCAAGTTTTAATTTTTCAGCATCAAATTTTTGACCGATACTCTTATGTACCTCCGCGAGAGGAGAATCAACGCTCACACCGTCAAATTTGTCAAGTTGTTTTCGTGCTTCTTCCGCCTCTTTTTTTGCCCGTTCAATGCCATATTGCATTTTCTGTCTATCTTCTTCGTCCACAAAACCATTTTCATCGGTTTTCTTTTTGAACTCGGCAACTTTTAAAAGATAATCCTCTTGACGTTTATATGCATTCTTGATTCGATTTGCATCATAATACAACTTGTGTAGAACATCATAGAAATACTCTCTCAACTTATCCTCAAATGCAACTCTTGTGATGTTTTCATTGAAATAATCTCGTTGAGAATTCGGAATAAGGTCTTCACTTACGGCAAAAACTTCACCGACAAAATAATAGTTTCCTCTTGACTCTTTGAATAACTCGGTTAAAATATCATCATTACCCAATTGAATATTGGAACTTCTTAATCTTAATCCTCTCATAAGATTGATTTTTGGTATTGACTTCTCAAACCGAGACAATCCTACCCACATCCAAGCCAACAAATTGCCTTCATCATCTTTGAAATCGTGAAATTCCAATCTTGAAATCTCATCATAATTTTTCAAATTTGTGCCTGACATTTCTTTTAATTTGGTGGTGTATTCCTTAAACACCTGCGCTCCATTGACTTTCACGCAATATTCATCAATTACACGATTATTTTTCCTCGCATACTCGTAAATTTGATTACGCAAAATGAAAGTATTTTTATAAGGAACGGGAGCTACGAAACTCAAATATTCTCTAATCTTGCTTTCGTCAAGCAAATCGGTGCTTTCGTTTTTAATATCAAAAAGTTCAACCTCAAAATAATGCTCATCAGGATTCTCGTCGGCAATCTCATAAGAAACGTTTGTGTCCCAAATATCATCAAGAGAATATTTTGTTTTTTCCACCAACATTTCTCTCATTCTTTTTGCATCACAAATCATAATTGACTTTACATTTTCGCCCTTATAGCTTGTTGTAAACTTCAATTTCTTACAATATCCGATACCACAAAGACGTCCAATACCACGGAAACCTTTATTTTTCCCGCGTTCTTTATTACTATTGGCAATGTCCCCGAGGTCATCTTTGAAAGAATCGGCTGCTACACCCGTTGCATTATCACGCACACTAATATATCTCTTTGAGGGATCGATATAAATATCAACGAGACCTTCTTTTTCTCCCAACAAACCTTGCTCTATTGCTTTATCTATTTGGTCACAAGCGTTCTGCACATACTCACGGTAAATAACCCTTGAGTCTTTATACATACCGGTTGTAAGGTTATCAAGTATGTTTTTTCCTACCTTTGCCATAAATTATCCTCACTTAAACTGTTTATAAATGGGCTTCGGGAATTTAATGCTCAACAATGACCTGAAAACAGGATTTTGAATAATATACTCTCCTTGCTTTAATCTCGTCATCATTGTCTTATATACAGAAGGAATGCTCTTATAATCGCTCTTTGTCACTTCAATAGAGTTTGTTCTTCCGTATGCGTGAGTAGAACAGTTACCCGTCACTCTGTCGTGAATAGCACTTCTAAATTGTTCGGCAGCGAAAAGGACAACGCCCAAAGAACGACCTCTTTCCGCGACATCCAATACTTGACGCAATATCGGAGAATTTTTAGGTGTTTCTTTAGATGCGTACTTATTTAACTCATCTATAAAGATTACAATTCTTGAAGGGGGATTTACACCTTCTTCACCACTATATTGTCCAAGCTGTAAATCATAAATAGTACGAATGGCATCACCAAATACATAAGCCTGCTTATCTTCGGAAAGTTTGGCTATATCAATAACGTGTACTTCATTCTTTTTGATGTGCTTGATGGCATCTCCAATACGAGTTTCATTATCATTTTCACGAATATCTCTCGCAAAAATCTTGTTATCGGTGATACTCTTGTTGATAATACGATAGAATTTACGCCAACTCGCCACGGGGATTTCCTTGGCTTTTCCCGAAGTTTCGGTAGAACATTTTTCGTGTACTGCCTCTAAAAATTCTTGCCAATTACTAACGTGAGCAAATTTGTCCTGTCCCGACATAATATAGGTTATTATCGCATCCATTGTTTGCGTAGAATCATCTATATTTGCAAACATTAAGTCGAGATTTTCCTTATCGTATTTATAAATATACTTGAATTTCTTTGCCTTTTTCTTTTTGATGTTATCATCTACTTCTTGAGGTGTCATATAGGTATTCCAATGACGAGAGTTAGGAATTGAGAAAGGATAATAATAGTGAACGTTCTTAAACGGCTCTGTCGATAATCCTAAAGCCTTATATTGCTCAAGTGTTGCTTTCTTGGCAAGTTCGGGATTTCTCTCATCCTCAAAATCATTAGCTTGGTCTATTGCGAGAAGGTCTTTTCCCTTGACATTGAAAAGAACAAATGCAACGCTATCCTCATCATCGTCTTCAATAGACTTCTTCAAATAACTATCTTGAATTGCTTTTAAGAGAAACATTGCGTAGGACGTTTTCGATGCCAAGCCCGAAATGCCCGAAATATTCAAATGCGCACCTTCCGGACCGATGATAAACTTTGAGTTTAAGTTGACGGGGAGCGTAACTTTTTCACAACCTTTTGTTCCTTCGTACATTTCCAAATATCCGCAAACAAGAGGATTCTTTATATCGTTCAATCCAAGTGCATAGTTTATTTCTTCCGCAGTAGCCAACATAACTTTTGCATTGCTCTGCAAGGGGATGTAGATGTTTTCAGTATTGCAAATTACTTTTGCCGTTACATAATTCATTCCTACGCGCAAAGTGTTTTCTTCAGCGGTAACATCGCCAAAATCACATGAAATAAAATTAGTCAAGAAACTTGCCGCATCCGTTATATGAGCAATATCCTCAATTACACCATAAGAATAGGAATTGTTAACGTGTTGTACCTTAACAATATCAAAGGGATTCAAAATCAAATCGGGGGCAGTCCAAAAAGTAAAATCATCTATGGTTGTCGGATTCTTCTCCGTAGCTAAAACTCTACCAATTAAATTGTTTGTACTCATAATTCTTTCTCCTTAAAACAGATGCAAAAACATCTCTGTGCTTATATACTTGCTCTTAACATACGATTCGGTAAGGAATACGGGATATAAATGATTTGCCCATCTCCTATCTGTGCCATAACAATTAGGATTTCTTTCGTTTATGATGTTAGCGGAAATTAAATCTATTACATCACTATCTATGCCTTTTTCTATTTCCTCATCCATCATAATTTTTTCAACTTTTACAACACCATCAAAAGGGGTTTGTGTTCTTCTTTTATCACGAAGACGAATATACCAAACGCCGAATTGCACATCACCTAAAAAATCTCTATTCTCATAACGAGCAACGGGCGTTCTGTGATATACGGGTAAATCAGCTATATAGTTTGAATTTGGCTTTCCTGTATGGTCAAGACAACTTTCAGGATTAAAAGATTTAGACACACCAATTACCCATTGATAATTATGTTTGATTTTTTGCAAAACTCGTAAATCCTCTCGACCTGATTTCATTTCTTTATATTCAAGAGAACCGTCTTTTAATAAATAGCTATCCTGCCCAAGTCTTTTGTTTTTGACCAATTCGGAAACCATTCTTTTTTCAGCCTCAATCATATAATCCTGAATTTTCCCAACTGCCAAATTGTCGAGTTTTGAATCAGGCGCACCAGCTTTTGATGTAGAATAGGGTAAAATTGCAGAAAATTGAATCCCCAAATTTTTTAACTCTTGACTTTCATTCACTTTCTTTACCTTCGAAGCGAAATAAGCCGTATCGTCCCAACCATCTGCATTGGCTTTATCAGGAAGGGCAAGGACAAATTCACGATAAAACAGTTCCTTGTGCATACGTCTTTCCTCACGTCTGCAACAACCGACTCCTATTTGCCCCGCAACTACAGGGAAAACTTGCTTATTGTAGGCAATATCATCGACCTTGAAAACGTGTCGAGAGCCATCTAAAAAGTATTTAATAAGCGGTTCATCAGAAACTATTTTGTCTGCTAAAGGTTTAATATCTATCGATTTCTTGTATTGGATTGTTTCCGCAGAATCTCTCCATTTCATAACCTTATTTGAATCATCGTCATAATCAATAGACGGCAATCCTACAGAATCATAACTGTATTTGTAGGTATGATAACTTTTACCTTTCGTTTCTTTTTCGATTATTTCCATTATCTTTGGCATATCAATCCTCCGAATCAGGAACAATGTCCATAATATCGTCAAAAGTACAATTTAACGCTTTGCAAATCTTTGTCAAAGTATCCGTATTCACATTTTCATTTCTATTGAGTTTTTGAATTGTATAGGTACTCAATTCTGCAATTTGTGCCAAGTCTTTTTTCTTCAAATCCTTGTCAATCAGCAGTTTCCATAGTTTTTTGTAACTGACCATTTTGCACCTCGTTTTTACAAAAAAGAATAATACAATACATTATACCACAAAATTTTCATTTGGTCAATATAAAATATTGCGATAGCACCATTTTTGAAGATTTTTTAATAAAAATATGAGGCTCGGTCTCCCAAAGCCTCATAAAAATAAAATTCGTTTATGATTATAAAATAAATTTAATCCACATTAGCAAAATACTCAACTATCTTTGTGGAGATGTAAATTGAGGATTGTTGGCTTAGTAAAAGTTATACTATCGCCTATAAACCCTTCCATTATTTTGGTGATTTCTATTAAATATATCTTATGGTCGTATAAACCACTTTTATACAGATATACAAAAAACGTATATTGACACTTTGTCTAACAAAATATCGTCAGTATTTGACACCTAAATTAAGGTTTTTTGACACTTATTTTGACACTAAATTTTTAATTTTTAAAAATTTTTTTACAAAGAAAAACCACTTTAGACATAAAAAAAGGGGTAAAACGGCTATTTTTTAACCATTTTACCCACTTTGGAGCTGGTGACGGGATTCGAACCTGCGACCTGCTGATTACGAATCAGCTGCTCTACCGACTGAGCCACACCAGCACGTCGAGTCAAAACCTCCTTTGCACTAGCCAACTGTCGTTGTCTACTTGCCGAGTCGGTTTGCCTCTCCTCTTTCGCAAAAATTTCTCCGACAATTTTTGCGAGACTCTTTTCTCTTCAGCTTGCTAAATAATATTATCATAAATTAAAAAAAATATCAACGATTTTTCGCTTATTTAATAAGTTCTTTTATCTTTTCAATATTTTCTATTCCAGCCTTGTAGCCTTGGTGAAGTGCCATTTCAAAATTCTTAAACTTATATTGCGACATTTCGCCTAGACGAGGTTTTATGAGTAAGTCAACTTTTTGCTCTTTGTTTTTGTAGTCAGTCAATTTTCCGTCCATAATCTCGTAACATCTAAATAATACTGAAATGGTGTTAAACCTATCCTTAGCCTCTCTTGTTTCACCTAAAGCGTCTACACACACAACCACGTCTGCGCCCATATCTCTAACTTGCTCTATTGGAAGCCTACACATTACCCCACCGTCTATAAGTGCCATGTCCTTATACCTAATCGGCCTAAAAATTCCAGGTATTGAAGAGCTTGCACTTACCCCAACTGTAACTCTATCATCTCCATTAAAATTATATTCTTTGCCACTTAAAAGGTCTACGGCAACGGCAGTAAAAGGAATTTTAAGGTCGCAAAATCTTTTATCCTCAAAATAAGAGTTGAGTTTACTTTGTAATTTTTTAGAACGCAAAACCCCAGCTTTAGCAAATGGTCTTAGAGAAATGTCTACTATGTGTGAAAACTTTAAGGTTGAAATTTCTTCTTCCATTTCTTCGCTAGTCATTCCCATAGCGTAACAAGCCCCAACCACTGCACCCATTGACGTACCTGCAACGTAGTCGGCTTTAACGCCTTTTTCCTCTAATGCCTTAATAAATCCTATATATGAAACGCCTCTTGCACCACTTGAGCCAAAAACTAACCCTAGTTTCTTCATTGAAGTCCTCCTATACATTAAATTTTTTTCTAATACGTTTTTTATACCCTTTCATCTTGAATTATATTAACTTATTTGATATAATTAACTCATGGGATATCATATTGACACAGGTTTAATAATCGAAAAAGTTAAAGAAGGTAGCGAATGTCCTTTATGCGCCATTAAGAAAGTCGTGGAAGAACAGTTTTTATACGAGTTCTTAAACGACGCCGTTATGGAGGATAATACTCGCATTAAAGTTGGAGATGAAGGATTTTGCGAAAGACATTTCGATATGCTTTTTTCAAGACCTAACAAACTTAGCGTGGCTCTTCAAATAGGAACGAGATTAGATAAGATTGAAAAACTATTCAACCCCTTGACAAGTGTAAAAAGTGCTAAAAAAACTGCCGAGGAAATTGAAAAATCTTTTAAAACTTGCGCCATTTGCGATTACGTTGAAAAGAGCATGATTAAATACTATAAAACTATTGCACAAATGTTTACTAGAGAACCAGAGTTTTATAAAATGCTTATTTCTTCTAAAGGTTTTTGTATGCACCACTATGCTGAACTCTTAAAGTATTCTTCAAGCGCAGGATTCGGTGCTAAACTTTACGTATCTATCTTAAGCGAAACACAGCAAAGAAGTATTCAAAGATTAAAATCCCAACTTAAAGAATTTTGCGATAAACACGACTACCGAAACGCAAACAAGCCTTTAGGCTCTGCCGAAAATGCTTTGCCAAACGTTAGAAATAAGTTCTACGGCGAAAAAATCAAATAACAAGGCAGTTCAATTTCGAACTGCCTTGTTATTTATTCGTTCTTCTTATTTTCAATTAGGGATATTGCATCTTCAATAAGCCATAAAATTTGTTCTCGTCCAATGCCTTTTTCTGCCGAACTTGCAGTTATATCGCCTATGCCCACTTTTAGCGAAGCGCATATTTCTGTTAGCCTTGGCTTGATTTTTGTTTTTGGTAGTTTATCGGCTTTAGTTGCCACAAGCACGAAAGGAATTTGATAATGATATAAGTAATCTATCATCATTTTATCGTCGCTAGTAGGTTCGTGGCGAATATCCACTAATGATATTAGCAATGAAAGTTCTTGAGTTTGCAGAAAAGTTTCGAGAAGTTTTCCCCACTTTTCTTTTTCGGCTTTGCTTACTTTAGCGTAGCCGTAACCCGGTAGGTCTGCAAGCACGAATTCGCCAAAATCAAAATAGTTTATAAGCCTCGTTCTACCTGGGGTAACCGAAGTTTTTGCCAACTTTTTTTGATTTGCGAGCATGTTTATAAGCGAACTTTTGCCTACGTTAGACTTGCCTGCAATAGCAATTATAGGCTTATCGGTTTTATAAAATTTATCGGCACTCGCTACGCTAGTTATAAATTCTGCTTTGGTAATTTTCATACTATCCCCTAAAAAATAATGGATTTTTCTATTACTTGATTAATGTTTTCAACGGCAACGAATTCCATTTGGTCTTTAACTTCTTGTGGAATTTCGCTCAAGTCTTTTAAGTTTGCTTTTGGAATAATTACCGTTTTAATTCCTTGACGGAATGCAGCAAGTGATTTTTCTTTTAAGCCACCAATGGCAAGCACCTTGCCACGAAGGGTTATTTCGCCCGTCATAGCAACGCTCTTTTTAACCTTTTTACCTGTAAGCGCCGACAATATCGCAGTAGCCATGGTTATACCTGCACTTGGACCGTCTTTTGGCGTTGCGCCTTCTGGAACGTGAATGTGAATATCGGTGTTTTCAAATCTCGCGTCGTCTATATTGAATTTATCTGCGTGAGAACGAATATAACTTATCGCCGCCCTTGCAGATTCCTTCATAACGTCGCCTAGTTTACCCGTTAAAAGTATCTCGCCCTTGCCACGCATTAGGCTTACTTCTATCGTTAAAGTAGTTCCACCAACGCTAGTCCACGCTAAGCCCGTGCATGCGCCAACCTCGTCTTTTTCTAAAACTGCGTCTCTTAAATGCTTTTTAACGCCAAGGTAACTAAACACGTCTTTTTGCTTAACGGTGGTTTTTCTAGCCCTTGAGTTTTGAGCCACTTTAGTTGCGATTTTTCTAATAACGCTACCAATCTCACGCTCTAAGTTTCTAACGCCTGACTCCATTGTGTAGCATTCGATAATTTCCTTTATAGCCTCGTCGGTGATTTCTGCTTTGCTTGGGGTTAAACCGTTTTGCTTTAATTGTTTTGGAATTAAATATTGCTTTGCTATTTGTAACTTTTCTTCGCCAGTGTAACCCGTGAGTTCGATTAATTCCATTCTATCTAAAAGTGGATAAGGAATGGTATCAATAGAGTTTGCGGTGGTTATAAACATAACTTTCGATAGGTCGAAGGGCACCTCTAGGTATCTATCTCTAAAGGTTGGGTTTTGTTCTGGGTCTAAAACCTCTAAAAGCGCACTCGCTGGGTCTCCGTGAATATCGGCAGAAAGTTTATCTATTTCGTCTAGTAAAAATACAGGGTTATTACTACCTGCCGTCTTTAAACCGTTGATAATTCTACCCGGCATAGCGCCCACGTAGGTTTTTCTATGCCCTCTAATTTCAGCCTCGTCCTTAACGCCACCTAGACTCATTCTAACGAATTTTCTATTTAATGCCCTTGCGATTGAGGTAGCAACCGAAGTTTTACCAACCCCTGGAGGACCTACGAAACAAAGGATAGGTCCTTTTATTTGCTTAGTTAGGTGAAGAACTGCAAGATATTCTAAAATTCTTTGTTTAACTTTTTCTAAACCGAAGTGGTCGGCATCTAGAATTTCCTTTGCCTTAACTAAATCGGAAGTGTCCTCGGTGCTAAAGGTAAAAGGAAGCTCCTTTATCCAATCTAGGTAGTTTAAAATTATAGAATAATCTGGAGAGGACGGATTGATTTTATCAAGCCTGTTAATCTCCTTCACCATCTTGTCTTCTATGTCTTTTGGAAGATTTTTTTCTTTAATTTTATCGATTAACTCTTGCTTTTCGTCAGCGCTGTCGCCTAATTCGTCGTGAATGGCTTTAAGTTGTTCCCTTAAATAGAATTCCTTTTGGGATTTATCTATGCTTTCACGCACTTTGGAAGAGATTTTCTTTTCGATTTTAGCGATTTCTAATTCGTGCTTAAATAACTCTTCAAAGAGTTTAAGACGTTTTAGGGTTTTGTCTTCCTCTAGAATTTTATACACGCTTTCTTCCTTAAAGTTGGTAACGGATAGAGCGCTATCCATAAAATGGTCTGGCGTTGGAAGTTCGTTTATGGACGATATTATCTCTTTGGTAATACGCTTGTCGCATAGGGCGTATTCATAAAAAGCGTTTTTAGCAATTCTAAAGCGAGCCTCTAGTTCGACCGAAGACTTTGGCTCGGTATAGTTAGCCTCTACTATTTCTGCTAAGAAATATTCAGGGTTTTCCTTAAACGCAACCACCTTTGCTCTGCAAAGTGCCTCTACGTTAACCTTCATGTTTCCACTTGGCGCTTTTATAACTTGCTTAATTTTAGCGATTACGCCGGTGGTATAAAGGTCGGTTGGTCTTGGAGCGTCTAGACTTGCGCTCTTTTGAGCAACTATAAATACGAGCGAACCGGTGTGTGATGCCATTTGAACGGCTTTAACGCTCATTGGTCTACCCACGTCGAAGTTTAAAAAGTTCTTTGGAAGTAAAACTCTGCCCCTTAAGGCTATGGTTGGTAATATTAAGTTTTGTTTTTCGATTGATGTGTTTCTTTGGTCCATTTTAATTTCCTATGTATTATAAACAGTATTTTTCTAGTAAGTATTTTATTGGCTTATCCTTAAAGTCTACGGTAACTTCTTTAGCCACGACTTTAAGTTCTTCTTTAGCGTTGCCTACAGCCACTCCGTGCCATTCACCTTTGATTAAAGTCATATCGTTGTTAGAATCTCCAACTGTAATTATTTGTTCGTATGGAATGCCGTAATATTTAGATAAAAACCTAACGGCACTACCCTTGTCGCAAGTTGGATTTATAACCTCAACCAAGTGGTCTGCTCCGTTATTGAAAACTACATTGCCGTTATACTCTCTTTGATATCTTTCGGTTAGGTCGTTTATCTTTTCCGTTTCGCCGATAGCAACTAGTTTTAGAACGGGTTTTTCTAGTTCTAACAACTTTTTAGGTAAATTTTCCACCTTTATTATATTTTCATACTTTTTGTAAAATTCGGTGTAAGGCGTGTCTACTTCGCAGTAAATTCCATCCTCAAAAGACGCTGCTACTGGAAAACCTTCTTTTATCATTCGTTTTGAGATTTGCGAAGCAAGTTGGTGGTCTAGTCCACTTTCAAAAATTCTTTTTCCTGCGTCTAAATCGTCTATTACTGCACCTTGATTGGCTATGGCTAAGCCACCTAGGTTGTATTTTTGATAAATATATTTAATCGAACCTGCCATTCTGCCCGTGCAAACGACGAATATTCCACCTTTTGCAATATACCTTTTTATCGCCTCAATCGTTTGAGCGTCGATATTGTCTGGCATACTACCTAGGGTGCCGTCAAAATCGCTTATAAATAACTTAAATTTCATTGAATGAATCCTTCTTGAGTAAGTGCTATAATAATTAACTCAGCTTGTTTGTCGCCTATACCTTCGACCTCTTTAAGTTGTTCTTTTGTTGCAGTAACTATTCCACTTAAATCCTTAAATCTATCGAGTAATGCTTGTTTTTTTACCTTGCCAAGACCTTTAACGCTATCTAAAACGGAAGATAACGCTCGTTTTCCTCTTAGCGACCTATGATAGGTAATTGCAAAACGATGCGCCTCGTCTCTAATTCGTTGAAGCATTCTCAAACAGTAATCGCTTTTTGGTAAAATAATAGGCAAACTGCTATCAAGGGTGTAAATTTCCTCGTTTTTTTCGGCAAGGGCAATTAAATCTATATCTGTTATGCCGTTTTTATCGAATATTTCTTTAACGCTAGACAGTTGTCCTTTCCCACCGTCTATTATGATAAGGTCGGGTTTAGGAAACTTGTCGGGGGAAGAATTTAGCCTATCCAACCTTCTTTGCATCATTTCTTGATGAGAAAGATAATCGTCTGCCCCTTCAAAGGATATTATCTTAAATCTTCTATAAGACTCTTTGTCTGCCTCGCCGTCTATAAACACGACCATACTGCCAACCTTATCTTTACCACTAACGTTACTTATATCGTAGCATTCCATTCTTTTTGGGTATTTAGAAAGGTGTAACTTTTGTTGCAATGATTTGCACGCCGAAACGGTCATGTCTTCTTTGTGCTTTATCTTATCTATGTTGGTTTCAAGATGTTCTTTTGCGTTAACCTCTGCCATTGCAAGAAGTTGTTTTTTAACGCCTTGTTTAGGCAATACGAATTGAGGCGTTTTAGAGAAATTATTGCTAAAATAACTCTTGATTAGTTGTTCGTCGATAGTTTCGCCCAGTATAATCTCGTCTGGAATATCGGTAGTTTTATCGTAGTAACGCAAAATAAATTCGGCTATGGTTTCAGCGCCGTCGATTGCGCCACTTTCAAAAGCGAAGTTCTTGCCACCAAGCATTCTTCCACTACGAATCATTAAGATATTGACAGAAGAAAAAATGCCGTTCGACTCATATGCAATTACGTCTGCACTTATAAACTTATTTATGGCAGTTATTCGCTTTTGTTTTAGTTTTTCTAAACCTAAAAGCGTTTCTTTGTATTTAAGGGCAAGTTCAAAATCTTCGTTCTCGCTTGCTAACGTCATTTTCTCTTGAAGTAATTTTTCCATATCAGCCGTGTCGCCCGACAAAAAGGCTATGGCGTCTAAAACCTTTTGATAGTATTCTTGTTTACTAATCATTAAGGCGCAAGGCGCTAGGCATTTTTTTATATGGTAGTTTAAACATGGCTTAGCGCTTTCTTTAGGGTTAAGTTTTTTAGAGCAAGGGCGTAAATCAAAGGCTAAATTTAGCGTTTCTAAAATAGAATGAACGTTAATTCCACCCATAAATGGACCAAAGTATTTTGCACCGTCTTTTTTTATTTTTCTAGTTATGGCAAAGGCTGGAAATTCTTCCTTCAAGTCTACCCTAATATAAGGATAGGTTTTATCGTCCTTTAATAATATATTATATCTCGGTTTATGCTTTTTTATTAGATTATTTTCTAAAGACAACGCATCTATCTCGGTAGGAACGATAATGTAGTAGAAATCCCTAACGTTTTCTACCATAGCCATTACCTTTTGAGTTTTAAGATTATTAAAAAAGTATTGGCGAACTCTATTTTTAAGATTTTTCGCCTTACCTACGTAGATTATAACGCCATCTTTATCCAGCATAACGTAAACGCCGGGATTTTCAGGAAGATGTTTTAATTTTTCTTGCAAACTTTCCATTCTAGTATTATAACCTATTTTTTAGTTAATTACAAGTGGTTAATACCCCAAAAACTCCACTCCTTTTAAAAGAACTTCGTTTAGCGTTTCGTTTCGCAAAGAGTAAAAAATAACCTTGCCTTGCCTCTTTGTCGTTACAGCGTTAAGGTTTTTAAGTAATCTTAATTGGTGCGACACCGTAGTTTGATTTAATTTTAATAATTTAGATAGGTCGGAAACACACATTTCGCTAATTGCAAGTGCAGAAATCATTCGTAGCCTAGTATAGTCGGCAAATATAGAGAAAAAGCAAACTAAATCGTCTAATATTTCTCCGTCGGGAACGAAATCGCTAATCATTCCCTGTGTTCTCTTGTCTAATAAAATTTCCATACAAATTCCCCCTAATAATGATTGCTCATATATTGTATCATAAATAAACTTTGGTATTTTTAAAAAAGTTAAGGCATATAATACAAAAATAGCGTTTTTTGGAAAAAAGGAGGTTTAACTTATGAATTCTAATAATATAGTTTTAATTGCCCTTTTACTTTTACTTACTAGCAACAACACTATTTCTTCTACTCAACTTTTCTTGTTGCTTGCACTTTTAACCACAACCTGCAGTGGTTTCAACCTATTTAACTCTTGTAACTGCAACAACAACTAATTAAAGACCAAAAGAAAAAAGCCCGTAAGGGCTTTATTTTTTATTTAATTGTTTATGAATATTGCGTTAAATATTACCTTTTCGTCTACTCTACCTTCGATAAAGAACTTATTGTCTACCTGCTTTTTGTAAAGGCGAATTTGGTCGCCGTAAAAAGATTGCCTTGAAAAGGATATTTCAAACTCGTTAAGATTAGCGTTTGCAAATTCTTCTGGAGAAAAGCAGTTGAGTGCCATTCTTACGTAGGCAACGTTATTGGTATGCCCGTTAGAATCTATATCGACAAATTGTGGAATATGCACTTGGCTAAAATCTTGCTCGGTAAACATTTCCTTAACTCTTATAAAGTCGCCTGCACCGTTATCGTCAGTTCTATGAACTAAAGAATGTGGATAACAAATAGAAGAAGTTCTTCTAATAGCGTGCGTATCGATATCGAGGGTGCACCATTCGCCACGACCCACCACGAGATTTTTGCCGTTGTGCGATATAACGTAATCTCTCATAAACTTAACGGCTGAAACGGTGGTTGGATAAGTTTCCACTTCTTCGTGGTCGTAAAGATTAGGATAACTTAAAATCTTGAAACGAAGTTTACTCAATACCCAATATGCGTTTGATTTTTTAGCCGTAGTTTCGCCGTCTACACCCATTTCCCTAGAGTGGAACGCCGTTGCCTTTTGGAATTGAGATACGATACTATCAAAACGTTGCTTTGCCTTGCTATCTACTTCCGAATAATTTACGTAGTGATTAAATTTTAACGTGTTTTGCATTTTTCACCTTTTCTTTTAGTAAACGATAGTATTTTAACATAAATAAGAAAAATAAGCAAATAAAAAATTCGCACGGCGTTTGCCGTGCGAATTATATACTTATTAAAACTAAAATTACTTAATTTCGCTGAAGTATTTGATGGTTCTAACCATTTGGCTGGTGTATGAGTTTTCGTTATCATACCAAGAAACAACTTGAACTTGAGTCTTGCCGTCTGCCATTGGGATAACCATGGTTTGCGTAGCATCAAATAATGAACCGTATCTCATACCGATAACGTCTGAAGAAACGATTTCGTCGGTGTTGTAACCAAAAGATTCGTTAGCAGCAGCCTTCATAGCAGCGTTAACTTCGTCCTTGGTAACAGCCTTGTTTACAACAGCAACTAAAATTGTGGTTGAACCGGTTGCAGTTGGAACACGTTGAGCAGAACCGATTAGTTTGCCGTTAAGTTCTGGGATAACTAAGCCGATTGCTTTAGCAGCACCAGTAGAGTTAGGAACGATGTTCATAGCGCCTGCTCTAGAACGACGAAGGTCGCCCTTTCTTTGTGGACCGTCAAGAATCATTTGGTCGCCAGTGTAAGCGTGAACGGTGGTCATGATACCTGCTTCGATAGGAGCAAGGTCGTTAAGAGCCTTAGCCATAGGAGCAAGACAGTTGGTGGTGCAAGATGCAGCAGAGATGATGTGGTCATCTTTAGTTAAGGTGTTGTGGTTTACGTTGTAAACGATAGTTGGAAGGTCGTTTCCTGCAGGAGCAGAGATAACAACGTTCTTAGCGCCAGCATCGATGTGTGCTTGAGCCTTTGCTTTGCTGGTGTAGAAACCAGTGCATTCTAATACAACGTCAACGCCAAGTTTTCCCCAAGGAAGTTCGTTAGCCTTTGCCATAGCATAGATTATGATTTTCTTGCCGTCTACTACGATATAGCCGTTTTCTTTAACAGAACCGTCTTCGTTTAATACTGCTTCAGCAAAATTTACTTCGTGTTCACGAGCGTAGTTACCTTGCATGGTATCATACTTTAATAAATGAGCGAGCATTTTTGGGCTAGTTAAGTCGTTGATAGCAATTACTTCGTAACCTTCTGCACCGAACATTTGACGGAAAGCAAGACGACCGATACGACCAAAACCATTAATTGCAACTTTTGTTACTTTTGACATGTTTTTATGTCCTCCAATTTGTAATTTCTTATTTTTCTTGTATATTTTATTACATTTACATGCAATAGTCAAACAATTTTGCTTGCTATTTTAAATTTTCGGGGTTTAAATCGAATAGGTCAGAAACAACGAATAATCCGTCCTTTCTAATTAACTCGTCGTCGAAATAAATTTCTCCCCCACCGTATTCAGGTGTTTGAATTAAAACTAAATCCCAATGGAGTGCCGATTCGTTTCCGTTATACGCATCGTCGTAACAACAACCTGGAGTAAAATGAATTGAACCTGAGATTTTTTCGTCGAATAAAATATCCCCCATAGGCTTAGTTATATATGGGTTTACACCTATTGCAAATTCACCCACGTATCTAGCGCCCTCGTCCATATCTAAAAGAGCGTTTAATTTTTGAGTATCGTTTGCAGTAGCCTCTACAATTTTACCGTCTTTGAAGGTTAGACAAACGTTTTCAAACTTAAAGCCGTTTTCGATAGAAGGCGTGTTATAAGTTATTTTTCCGTTTACACTATTTTTAATTGGCGCAGAATATATCTCGCCGTCTGGAATATTTCTTTCCCCAGAACATTTTTGACTGCCGATTCCCTTAATGGAAAAGGTGAGGTCGGTGTCTTTAGCAACTATTCTAACCTTATCGGCGTTATCCATTCTCTTTTTTAATGCGTCCATAGCCCTATCCATTTTAGAATAGTCTAGGTTGCACACTTTGAAGTAGAAGTCCTCGAAAGCGTCGGTAGACATGCTAGCTTGTTGAGCCATGCCTTGGTTAGGATATCTTAAAACTACCCACTTGGTGTTTTTAACCCTTCTTTCGTGATGAACGGGGTGTGAATAGTATTTGCTTTCAATGTTTAACTTTTCTTCGGGAACGTCTGAGAGTTCGTTGCTATTCTCGCCACCACGAATGCCAATGTATGCGTCCATTTCAGCCATTCTAGCCCCGTCGAACTTAGCACGGAGCTTTGCTTGTTCTTCACTTTGACCAAGTAGAAGTTCTCTAGTAATTCTATTGTCGTAAAATTCTACGAACGGAATTCCACCAACCCTATACACCTCTTTAATAAGAGCGTTAACTACCATATAGTCAACACCTTTTGCTTCGATTAAAATCTTTTCGCCTTTTTTAAGCGAACAAGAGTAGTTAATAAGTCCGTTAGCCAATTTTTCTATTCTAATATCTTGCATAAAAACCCTTCTACAAAAAGATTACTTATTCATTATAGACTTTTTTTACGAAAATATAAAGTATTTTAATGATATTTGCAAAAATATTTGCTAATTGAAGAAATTAATAGTATAATAATTGACGGATAAAAAATTATTGACCATTTTTGGAGGATTTTATAATGGCATTAGTTAACACTAAAAAGATGTTTGAACAAGCCTATAAAAACGGCTACGCTATCGGCGCTTTTAACGTAAACAACATGGAAATCGTTCAAGGTATCACCGAAGCATGTAAAGAAGAAAAAGCCCCTGTAATTCTACAAGTTAGTAAGGGCGCAAGAGCATACGCTAACCACACTTACTTAGTTAAGTTAGTTGAGGCAGCAGTTGCTGAATGTCCTGAAATTCCAATCGCTCTTCACCTAGACCACGGTCCTGACTTTGAAACCTGTAAGGCTTGTATCGACGGTGGATTTACTTCAGTTATGATTGACGGAAGCCATCTTCCATTCGAAGAAAATATCGCTCTTACTAAAAAGGTTGTTGAATACGCACACGCACATAACCCATACGTAACCGTTGAAGGCGAACTTGGAACTTTAGCAGGTATCGAAGACGACGTTAAAGTTGAAGCAGGCCACGAATCTTACACCAAGCCAGAAGAAGTTGTTGAATTTGTTAAGAGAACGGGCGTTGACAGTTTAGCAATCGCTATTGGAACTTCTCACGGAGCATACAAGTTCACCCCAGAGCAATGCACCAAAAACGCTGACGGCATTTTAGTTCCTCCTCCACTACGTTTTGATATTCTTAAGGCTGTTGCTGAAGAATTAGGCGATTTTCCAATCGTTCTACACGGTTCTTCTTCAGTTCCACAAGACTACGTTAAGATGGTTAACGAAAATGGTGGAAAAATGCCAAACGCTATCGGTGTTCCAGAAGAACAACTAAGAGAAGCTGCAAAACTTTCTGTTTGCAAAATCAATATAGACTCTGACATTCGTTTAGCAATGACCGGAACCATTAGAAAGTTCTTCACTGAACACCCTGACAAGTTCGACCCAAGAGAATACTTAAAACCTGCTCGTGCCAACATCAAGGAAATCGTTAGACATAAGTTAATCAACGTTTTAGGTTGCGCTGGCAAAGCAGAGGAATGCAAATAAGTTAAACTAATTTACGGTGTAGCAAAAAATTGCTACACCGTTTTTTATTTAAATTGTTTAGCAATTTCATACCCCATTGCTATTCCATTTTTTAGCGCAAAAAGATATATGTCTTCTTCAATAATTAAACGCTCTTCTCCTAGAACCATTTCAAAGTTTCGATACTTATCTTTTTATTCTGCATCTAAGCTATCCCAAAAAATTTCGTGAATTTCTAACGCTTTCTTTTCGTCAATGCTTTTATTTCGTTCAACAGCGATTAGCTTTCCAATTTCTTCTAAATCTTGGTCAAAACTTTGCAAAAATAAATTTTTCATAAGCACACACCCCAATAATACATGTTAGTTCATAAATTACATTATACTTATCATTTCCGTTTTGTGTATCAAGTTCAAAAAATATGAATTTCTTAATAAAAATACTAAATGTTTATCAATATTAAATCGTTGGGGTTTTTATTTTAATAAAATATTAAAATATATTAGTTATATTTTTAACCCCAAGGCTAAAAGTGATATGCCGTTGGCGTGATATTTTGGCAAAGCCAAAGTTATATTAAATAAATCCTTAACTTGCCGTAAAGCAAATATAACTGCGTAGCAATATAACTTGTCGTTAGACAAATATCACAAATCCGCTTGCAAATTTATTTAGTTGCCGAATCCCTTGTAGGGACTCGGCTTTGACAAGTCTTTTTCTTTTTCAATTATATTTGCAAAATTTGACGAATAAATATATTACACCAACTTATATGGAGTAAAAGATTTTGAGAAAGTTTCTTCAAACGGTGGCTATCGTTTCGGTTTTTTCGGTTAGCGAAAAGGTTTTAGGGTTTTTATATCGCATTTATCTTTCACACTCGATTGGTGCAGAAGGCATTGGGCTTTACTCGGTTGCGCTTTCCGTTTTTGGGCTTTTGTATACCCTTTGTTGTTCTGGAATTCCCATTACCGTTTCTAGACTTATGACCAAGTATAAGGCACAAAAGCAACCACTTAAAGTTAGCAAAGTTATTACGGCAGGAATTTTGTTGCCACTTATCTTTGCCCTGCCCATAACCCTTATATTCTATATATCAGGCGACGGACTTTCTTTTCTCTTTGCCGACAAACGTTCTTTCCAAATATTTTTAGTTATACTACCAGGCTTAACCTTTACTTGCGTGTATTCGGTGCTACGTGGCGTGTTTTGGGGAAACAAGGACTTCTTACCCTACAGCATAATCGAACTACTAGAAGAAATGGTTATGATTATCGTAGGTGTTATTTTAGTAACTTCTTCATCTTCGGTTTTTCAAGGGGCTTTTCGTGTGGGCGTTGCCGTGCTGGTTTCTTATCTATTCTCTTTTTCGCTTGCGCTTATTATCTTCTTTATCAGGAAAAATCGCTTTAGCAACCCTATCTCGGAATTTAAGCCACTTATTAAATCTGCCATGCCGATAACGGCTATGCGCTCAGCTAACTCGTTTGCCACTTCGCTTGTTTCTATCATTCTACCACTACGACTTATCTCGGCAGGCTACTCTAAAAGTGAAGCCATGCGCTCGTTTGGTGCAATGCTTGGGCAAACCTTTCCTATCCTTTCAATACCGACCACGCTAATCGGCTCGTTTACTCTTGTTCTTATCCCCGAAATTAGCGAAAACTTTTATAACGGCAGACATTACTACTTAAAACGAGACGTGGAAAAGGCAATTAAAATTACTAGCGTTATCGCTATGGTTTTTATTCCCGTGTTTCTAGTTTGTGGCGAAGAAATAGGCGTTCTTATTTTCGGCGAATATCAATGTGGCAAATACTTAAGGGCTACTGCCATTCTAACTCTATTTATGAGCCTTTCTAGTTTAACCACTTCTATTCTAAACTCTATCGGTCTAGAAACAAAAACTTTAACCTTTTACGTGGTTAGTAGCCTTCTTATGTTACTTTCCATTTGGATATTGCCTGCCTTTATAGGTATTTATTCGTTAATAATTGGGTTTTCCTTTGTGTTTGGGCTTACTTCCATACTTAACCTACGGCTAATAAGTAAAAACTGTGTTCAAAAGCCTAAATACCTTAAATTTATGGTAACGGCTTTTTTAACAACTATTCCAACAATAGTATTCGGCTTTTTCCTAGAACGAATTTTGCTTGGCGTGCTAGGAACCTTTTTAACCCTTATGGTTTGTTGTTCGCTTATTTGCCTATTTAATCTACTTTTATTTTTTGGGTTTGGAATAGTTACTTTTACTACCTTAAATCATAAAATCAAACTTATGCTAAAAAAGAAAACGGCTTGATTAAGCCGTTTTATTTTTTATTTATTTTTTTCTAGAATTTCCTTAACCTTATACACTAATGGGTATAGCAAGAAAATCAAAGTATAGTTTACTAAACTATTCCATATTTGCCCTTGAATAAAAAGTCTCGTTACTAAATAAACAAAGTATGGAACCTTCTTTTTGCTATAAAGTAGCCAAAAAGCCGTGGTGTTGATTGCAACGGTGCAAATAGCAAAAGTAAGTATACTTACTAGCGCTAATTTTAAGTAAATTTGCCCTTTAAACTTAAAGTCTAATCCGTTAACGACAAGTCCTGATATTAAGGCTACAATCGCCATGCTCACACCTATCCACGGCATATAAGCAAAACCACCTGAATTATATAGGTATCCAACTAAATCTCCTAAAAAGCAGGCTACAAAGCCAAAAAGTGGACCTATTATAATTCCCGTCATACAGGAGAAGAATATAGTTAAGGAAAATTGCGTATCGGCAAGTTTAAATTCAAAAAGCATATTACATACGCAAGTAAGCGCTGTCATTATAGCGATATACGCTATTTTTTGCGTTTCCGTGCAATTTTCCATAATCTCAGAAAATAGAACCCTTTTAAGACGACTCTTCTTTTGAACTTCCTTTTGCATTAAAAAAATCTCCCAAAATAATTTTAGAGAGACCGATAAAATTTTCGTGTTAAAAAACACCAAAAAATAATAGCGGACGCGTAAAGATACCGCAGGGCTTCCCCTTTCGTTTGCAAACGACATCCCATTTTGCAACACTTGACGCATCTTTACTACTCTATGCGCTTATAATAACAAAATTTCTTCAAACTGTCAAGGCATCACGCATAATAACCTACTAATTATCCATACTTTTCTTATGGCTTTAACTTTTATTAGAACTTCTATAATATTTATCGTGTTGGTTGTCCTTGTTAGGCTTATGGGCAAACGCCAAATTGGAGAAATGCAACCTTTTGAATTTATCGTTACACTTATTATCGCAGACCTTGCTTGCGTGCCTATGGCAGACGTTTCTATTCCGTTAATTTACGGAATCGTTGCCGTTGCTACCCTCTTTATTTTTCACCAACTATTCTCTTTAATAGAGCAATGGGGAGGAATTAGCAAAAGAGTTCTTTCTGGAAAACCTAGCGTGGTTATAAACAAAAACGGCGTTGACGTTAAAGAACTTAAAAAGAATAATATGGGCGTGGAAGACTTAATAGAATCTATGCGTAGTTCAGGTTACTTTTCTTTAGACCAACTAGACTACGCTATCTTTGAATCTAACGGCAAACTCTCTGCCCTAGAAAAGCAAAACATTACGCCCGAAACTTCGTCTATACCTTTACTTTTAATAGACGACGGAAAAATTCTAAATAGCAACTGCAAACTTATTAACTGCACCAAAGACGACGTTAGTAAGTTTATGTCTTCGCTTGGAAAATCTGTTAAAAACACCGAAGTTTTAACCGTTGATGGAAACGGAAAATCATATCTAAAATACAAGAACAAGCCTTACGAGATAATTAACTTTACACTTCCGGAGGGCATCAAATGGTAAAAACTATTGTTTCTTTAATTTGCGTTTCGCTGATATTGCTTGGTGGCGCTATTTGGGAAGGTTATTATATTAAAAATGAATTTGACGATTTGCACTCTTCTCTTGAAATCGTTTACGAAAAAGTAGACGACCAAACGGCAACTATAGACGATATATATTCACTTCAAAAAGTTTGGCTAAAAAAGAAGAAAACCCTTCATATGATTGTTCCACACACCGAACTAAAAGAAATGGACCTTTGGATAGCCGAAACGGCTACGCTAGTTAGAGATAAAGAATGGAAAGACGCCATTTCCAAAGTTGAAGTTTTATTAGAACTCACAGAGCAAATACCTCAATCGTTTACGATAAGCTTTTCTAATATCTTTTAGCTTATAATTTACAAAACAAACTAATAAACTTTAGTAAATTGCGTTGTTGTTTGCTTATTTTATAATTGGCTTCTTAACAATTATGTTTTTTGTTTTGAAAATTCACAGCCACAATAGTTTTGACGATAAAGTTTATGCTCGTTAGAAAGTTCAATACTTCTTAAATATCCACCCTTTTTCTTAAAGTCGCTTGGAAGATATTTAACGCCAATTTCTCTACCTATTTGTTCGCCTATTTCGTTGATTAAACTTGCGTTTTTTAGGGGGCTTACGGTTAAGGTAGTTGCAAAATAATCAAATACATTTTGCTTTGCAAACTCTGCCGTTTTAATAAGTCTTAACTTAAAACAAACGGCGCACCTAGCACCACCCTCTTTTTCATTTTCTAAACCCTTTACGGCACTTATAAAATCTGGTTTGCAATGCTCTTTTGTTACAACTTCTACCCCCAAAGTCTTGCATAGACGGATTTGTTCTTGCACCCTTGTTTGGTATTCTTCTAGGGTGTCTATGTTAGGGTTATAATAAAAAATGGTTACCTTAAAATTTTCTACTAGTCTTTCTAAAACAGAAGAAGAACAAGGCGCACAACAACTGTGAAGTAAAAGCATTGGCTTTTCTCCTTTAAGTTCTTCTATAATCCTTTCCATTTTAAGGTTAAAGTTTTCCATTAAATTTCCCTTTTTGTTATTTCGCCGTTATCGTTGGTTAAAAGGTATGCCTTCCCACCCGAAGTTATGCTTTTAGTAAACTTTCCGTTAACAAACTCTATTGCCGAATCGTTTTCAATAGCGTAAGCCCTCTTTATATCGTGTTTTTTCATATTGGCAACAAAGTCGCTTTCTCTTTCGTTAAAGTGTGGGCAAGCCGTTCCCTCTAAGATGCCTAACCCCTTTTTAAGAACGTATTCACTACTTTCTCCACGCATTATTTGGTAATCGGTATACATATCGTTAAACCAACAAATTGCCCCAGCAGAAAGCCCACATATAATCGTGCCTTTTTCGTATGCTTCGATTAGAAGTTTATCCATACCGACTTCTCGCCATTTTTCTAGCATATACACGGTATCGCCACCACCAATATAAATGCAGTCGGCGTTGTCTATCTTGCCCTTAATTCGTTCCATATCCATTTCGCCGTAAACGATTAGGGCAACTTCTGCTTTAATATCGAAAACCGAAGTATAAGTCTTTCTAAAACTGTTAAAATACGGCATACTATCGTGAGACGCCGTGCCGATAAAAAGAGCGTTCGCTCGCTTTTCTCCAGCATGTTCTTTGGCTAGATTTGCTACGTATCTATCTATTTCTAGGGTGGTTTTATTTTTAATTTCTCCACCACCAATGGCTATTATTCTTTTATCCATTTTTTACCTTTCTAATAAAAAAGGCTAGAAAACATCTAACCTTCAATAATTTTTTTAGCGTTATCGTTAAATACTTTTTGGGCAACTTCCTTGCCGTATTTCTTTTCTACGAATTGATACGCTCTTTTTATTTCGTTAACTCTAGTATAATGTGCGTCGCTAGACACGAAGTCTACTAGGTTATACTTAAATAATTTTTTTATCTTCTTTCTGTCTATCCTTTTATCTTTTGAAAAAAGCGAACCTGCATTTACTTGAATTAAACCACCTAGTTTTTTAATTTCCTTTATATCCTCAACGGACACGTAAGGAAATCTTTCCACATGCGCTATAATTGGCACGTAATCTCTATAATTTAATTCGTAAACTAAATCGGTAACGTCGCAATCGTCGTCGTAAGGGCATTCGATTAAAAGGTGTTTAGTGCCGTTTAATGCAAGCACCTTTCCTTCACTCAACTCGCTCATGAAGTCGTTGGTAAAGTAAATTTCCTGACCTAGATAAACGTTAACGTCTATTTTCTCTTTTTTTATTCTTCTCTTAAAACTCCTAAACGCTAAGGTTAACTCTTGTGGCGTTTTACAGAATTTTCCACGATAATGAGGTGTCAAAATAACGTCTGTAATACCCATATCGTAACAATCCTTTAGCATGGCTAAAGAGTTTTCGATATCGGCACTACCATCATCCACCAAAGGAAGAATATGCGAATGTATGTCTATCAATGTTTTTCCCTCAAACGGATTAGTAATAGTAATTGTATCCTCCGTCCTTTCTGTTATACATAGATAGAACGGTTCCTAATATTTTAGCGTCGTTGTTTCTCAATTCCTTAATTGCCTCGGCAACCTGTGCTTTTGTGGTGATTCCGTATGCGATTAGGAAAATAACCCCGTCTGTAACCTTTGAAATATGAATGTAATCGGATACTTGTAAAACAGGTGGACAATCTACTATAACGTAATCGTATTGATTTCTTAAAGATTCGATAAGTTCTTTGAATTTGTCAGAAACAAGCACCAAAGAAGAGTTATAAATCTCTCCACCTCTAGTAATTACGTCTACGTTAGCATACTCGGTCTTTTTAATGATTTGGTCTTTAGTAAGGTCGCCTAAAAAATATTCGGCAAGACCCTCGTCTTTACTAATATTAAAAACTCTATGCACTCTTGGACGACGGAAGTCTAAATCTAATAAACAAACCTTTTTATCCGTCAAACCTAAACTTACGGCTAGGTTACAAGCAACGGTAGTTTTTCCTTCTTTGGCAGAAGAAGATTCAATTTGGATAACCTTGTGGTTACCGTCTGCATTCAAGTATAAGATATTATCTTTTAAACGATTATATCCCTCAACACCTTTCCCTTTAGCGCCTTGAGTTACTATAATTCTGCTTTGTTCTTCATCTCTTTTTTTCTTAAAAAATGCCATATTTCTCCTTACCCCTCACCTTTGTAGGCTAAGCCATTATTATTCATAATTATTATACATTAAAATTATTGTAAAATCAATAGAAAATCTTGTTTTTTGCAAAAAAAGAGACGGAATAGACTAACTAATCCGTCTTTGCTTTTTTAATTTATTTATAAAATTAGTTGCGTTTGCCTAATTTAGGCACCGTATTTACTCATTATTTTTAACAATGCACCCAGCCCGTCGTTTATCTTGCTTTTAAGAATTGGAGACTCTTCGCCTGATTCTGCCTCTATAAGAAACCCTTCTAGGTCCCTAACTTGACGCTTGTCGTTTACTGATAGTGGAAAGTAATTGAGCCTTTCTATTACGTTTTTAACGTGCGAATAATCAATTGGAATTTCAAGCGTTTTTGGCTGGATGGGTTGAACTTTTACCGTCTCTACGGGACTCTCTTTTATTAACTTAAATTCTTTTTCTTCCGGTTCTCTAAAAGTAGAGGAAAGATTTTGAAAGCGCAGTTGTTTATCTAGGTATAACGCAAGTTCCCTCTCTTCTTTTTTGAGTCTTTTGCCTCTTATAGGTAAACACATAGCAATGGTGAAAAAGAATAAGCAAATGCACGAGTTGATTAAAAGGTATTCTAGCGCACCGTCTACGACAACCATGTGTAAAAATTCAAAAAACAAAATAGAAAAACTTAACAGGAATTGCCTTATAAAATCTAAATGTTTGTATTCGCCTTTAACAAGCGTTACGGCAACCCTAGTTACGCCCATAACTATTAGCAGTCCCAAGCAAATGATAAAACAAAGTTGTTCGCTAAGTTTTCCAATTAGTTCTAATACGAAAGAAGAAAGTTTTTGCGCCATTTTTTACCTCTAGATTATATTAGAGATTTAATGCCCCAAAAAAATTAGTCTTTTTGTCTATTTTTAACTGATTTTAAATTAAATATTAACCACGTCGCCAGAATACACGTTGACTAAAATCTTTTTAGAAACAGGAATTCCTGTTGTTTCGGTAAATGCCTTTGCGTAGATTTCTAGTTGTTTTTGATACTTTTGTTTAAGACTATCGGGAACTAAAGAGGAATATTTATAGTCAATAATAATGGCATCATTGTCGTTAACTGCCAAAAGGTCTATAATACCTTGAATAAGTATTTTCTCGTTTGAGCAGGTTGACCTTATAAACTTAGCGTCTACTGCACATATAAAAGGTTTTTCTCTGTAAAGAGTCCTTCCTTCTAATCCGTCAAAAGCACCAAGGTCAAAAACTTTTTGAATTCTTTCAAGGTTTATTTTACCTACTTCTTGCTCGGTTAAAACTCCATTTTTAACTAGATTTTCAGCTTGATTTTTTACTATTACTTGCCCTGAAAAATCGATATTTTCTAATAATTTATGCGCTATTATTCCCCTTTCAACGTCGGTAAAATCTTCTTGGAATAGATAATGCACTAAATTCTCTTGGTCTAATTCGGCAAGCTCTTTTGTAACTGCCGTTTTTAGAGGCAATTGCACGTCTTCGCTGTAAGGGTAAACGTATTCAAAATTGTTTTTAATTCTATCACTCACCTCTCTATCAGGCGAGCCGAAAATAACCGATTTCACTTCCTTTTCTTGCCTGATGAAATCAAATTCTTCTAGGTCGTGCAAGGTTTTAGGAATGCTAGGGGGTATGCAATCTTTGAAGTTTTTTGCATCTATAAAAACACTAGGGTTTGAAAAGTCGTCGCATTGAATAGTCATATGAAGAGAATAGGTAGGTCTAGTAAGCGCAACGTATAAAAGCCTTAGTTCTTCTTTTAGTCCGTCTACTCTTTGCTTTTCTTTAATTATTCCACGAAGCAAGGTTTCTCCACTGGTTCTAGTCTTTGTGTCGAAACTTTTTATGGCAAACCCATATTCTCTATCGTAGTAGCAAGGATTTTTACTATTTTCTTGGTGTATATTCCTTTCTAGTCCACACACGATTACTACTGGAAACTCTAAACCCTTAGAGGCGTGCATGGTTAAAATCTTAACCGTGTCTTCTTCGGCAACTTCGGCTAAGTCGAACGCTTTTTTATTATTTTCAATTAGCGAAAGAAATTCTTGTATCGTTAGCCTCTTGTTTGAGACTACGCTTTCCTTTATAAACTTTCTAATGCGTTTTGCCCTTAAACTTCCACCTCTGTCGGCTAGGCTCTCTGCTATATAATCGGTGTCTAAAACTACTTTTTCCAACACGCCTTTTGCGCCTATAAAATCGGCTAAAAACCTTAGTTCGTTAACGTAATCGTTAAATTCTTTTAAACGAGTTTTAAGGTTAGTCGTTGCATTTTCTAGATAATAAACGTAAGCGTCGTAAAAACTTCCAAGCCTTGGTTTTTGTTCGGTAGGTTTGAAATTTTGCGTATAAAATAAAACTATATCGGCAAGGTCTTCCTCGTTAAATTTACCTATTGCGCTTTTTAGAACGCTAGCAAGAGGAATATCGCCGTTAAAACAATCTACTAACTTTAATAAGTTTATAAGGGTTTGAATTTCAGGGCTTTGACAAATATCTTGTGAGATTTCCGAAACGACCGGAACACCGTGTTTTACTAATCCGTTTACGATTCCAGCCACGTAGGCGTTATCTTTATTCCTAGTCAAAATGGCTATGTCGCCAAACGTTATTCTTTTATACTCTTTACTTTTAGTATCGTAATAAGTTTTGTTAATTTCTTGGTTTATTATGCTAGCAACTAAAGACGCTATTTTTTCTGCCTCTTCCTCGTTAACTTCCTTTAGTTGTTCTAAAATGTCGTAAATTCTATCTCTTTTAACCTCTTCCTTTTGCTTTTTGGTTTTTGGAATTAGGTGTATTTCAGCCCTACCGATAGCCTCTGGGGGGTAAATTCCACCAGAAGTAAGCAGAGATTTAGTGTAATCTATGCCAAACTTTTGCTCGGTCATAGTATAAGTGAAAATATCGTTTACACTTTCCAAAATCGCGTTTGCAGAACGGAAGTTATAATTTAATTGCAGTGTTTTTTGCCCTTGTCGAGGCATTGATTTTAGTTTATTTGCAAAAAAATCAGCACGACAACCACGGAATCCGTAAATGCTTTGTTTTACGTCTCCCACCATAAATAAGTTATCGCTAGTTATTTTAGAAATTATCTCTTCTTGAACACCGTTTACGTCCTGATATTCGTCAATAAAAACGTATTTATACTTCTCTTTAACTCCAGCGCAAACCTCTTTATCTTGCAAGACTTTAAGAGCAAAATGCTCTAAATCCGAAAAATCTAAAAGGTTTTCTTCGGTTTTGTCGTTAAGATAATTGGTCGAAAACTCACCCAAAACTTCGCATATCTTTTGAGTGTCTTCTCTCGCTTCGATTAAAATTTGCCTATCGTTTTCTTCGGTTGTTAAATGCTTAGAATATTCTTCTATTATCTTCTTTAGACGCTTTCTCGTCTCGATTAGCGTATCCTTGTATCTCTTGCCTTCTTCACAAAGATTACGTTCGAAGGTTAACCTTCTAGAAAGGTCGACGTTTTGTGCCACCTCGTAAGCATTCATTCCTTGAATTTTTTCGATATCCTCGATTAATCCACGACAAAAGGTTGCGCCCAACTCGTATCCTAAACCGTTTAAGCCGTCTAAAACGTATTCTAATTGCTCCTTAATCAGCCCTAACCTCTCGTTAAAATAACCTTTGTATTTTTCTACGAGAAGGTTAAAATTATCCTCCTGATAGTTTTCTAAAGTAGCAAAGGCGCTTTCTCTTGGGTTTGCTTCGGCAGAGAAAAAATCAAAGGTCGATAGTATTAAATCTCTAAAACCTTGGTCTAAACGATTGCTAGAGAATTTATCAACTAGTTCTAAAAACTTTTTATCCCCTCTTTTATAGTAGTCTCTAAAGGTTTTATTAAGGCTTTCTTGTTTGATTAGTTTAGCCTGATTTTCATCGGCAATAGCGAAATCTGGGGAAACGCCTACCACGAAGAAATATTTCCTTATAAGCCTTCCGCAAAAAGCGTGAATGGTAGAAATATCTGCCGTTTCAACTTCGGCAACGACGCTTGCTAAACTAGTCTCTCCCTTAGAAATGCTCTTTCTTAACGCTTTTTTTAATTTTTCCTTCATATCTAGAGCCGCCGCCTCGGTAAAGGTTACGGCAAGAATTTGGTCTAGTTTAGCCTTTCCCTCTTGAACCAAACGGATAAGCCTTTCTATCATTACAAAGGTTTTTCCACTTCCAGCAGAGGCAGAAACCAAAAGATTGCCATCGTCGTGCATGATAGCCGATTGCTGTTCGGGCTTTAGCCTAACAGTTTTGTCTTTTTCTAACATTCTTCCTCTCCTTTAAGTGCTGAAACGATATCTTCTTCACTTACCGAATTAATCGTCCGCCCCTCTTTATTTTCTCTTTGGCAAAGCGCCACGAAAGGACAACTTTCACACGTCTTTTCAAACGGAGACGCAACGATTACCCCATTTGCCATTTGAGAAACAGCCTTTTCGCTAATCTTTTTGGCATATGTAATCAAAGCGTCTAAATTTTCCTTACTTATAACGCCTTTGTATCCGTCCTTACCCATTGAAATTGGCAAGAAATCGCTTTTTAAGTTTTCTTTAATTGTAATATCTTGACTTTCTATAATCTCTTGGTCGTTAAGAGTTTGACCAATCACTAACGGTTCGTTCTTCTTGTCTGCACCCTTAAACGAATCGTTTACAGGCATATAGTAAAGCCCTGCAACCTTTTTATCGGTTACGGCAAGAGCATAAAGATAGAGTTGTAATTTTAATCCGGTAAATAATTTATCCTTGCCAACGTCTGCACTGCCCGTCTTATAGTCTATAACTCTAAAATAATCGCCATACGTATCAATTCTATCAATCTTTCCATTTAGTTCTACCTTGCCGTCTAGAAGAGAAATGGCAGGGTATCCCCTTCCCGTTTTGTCTAGTCTACCGAAAGGCACTTCAATATCTTGCTTTTGCGTTTTAAACTTTGAGCTTAAGGTTGATAGATAATTTTTGTAGCAAAATCTTTCACATTCTTTTAACGCACGCTCTATTGCGTAGTAAAAGCTCTTATCGTTATCAAATCGCTTGAATTCCTTTCTGCTAAGCATTTTTACTTTTATTTGATTGAACAATTGAGTAGAAGTTCGTTCATCTTTTACTTCTTCTATATTCGCTAAATATTCAGCAAAAATATCGTGCATCAAGTTGCCGAAAGAAAGAGGGGTTACCTCACCTTCCTCGTCCTGACGAATTCTTAATGCGTGCGAAAGGAAAGATTTATACGGACACTTATAATAATCTTCTATGGTTGTTGGCGAAGTTACGTTTGAAACTACTACGTTTTTATTTTTCTCTAAATAAACCTTTATCTCTTTACCACTTAACATTGCTAAGCGTTGCAATTCTGGGTTTTCTTCGTTTAGATAAAAATATGAGGTAGCCTCGGTTAAATCGCCGATATTTCCGTGATAGAAATCGCTACAATCCCTTGCAAAGGAACTTTTAGCTTGTTTTTGCGTTAAATATCTGTCGGTTGATGGAAAATCTCTAAGGGTAAAAGAACTTTCATAAAAAGTTAAAACTTCACTTTTGGAATTTTTATTACCACCCTTTGAAGTTAGAGGGTAAGATAAATATAACTGCTCGCTAAACGAGGCTAACGCTAGTGCAACGTTTTCCTTAATTCTATGGTTTACAACCCTAATTTTAGGCTCTATCATTACCTTTAGCGAAGCAAGAGTATCTAGTTCGCTATCCACTAAAAGAGCAACGTCGTCCTTAATAGACGGAAGGTCGCTGGTAAGCCCTACTGCAAACAAACATTTAGTGTTAGAAAGGGCAACTTCCTTAAATCCACCAATAAATACTGCGTCGTTATATTGTGGAATTATGGATAATTCAAGAGCCGTTATTCCACTTGTAAAAATATTTTTATACTCGGCGTATGAAACGTTTATTCCACGTAGAATAGTGGAGATTTCATTTATAATCTTTTCAATGGCTTGTAAAATTTGGTCGTTTATAGCCCTTTCTTCAGCTTGATTTCTCTTTTCAAGTTGCAAACTAAAATCTTCTATTTTTTCCTTAACCTTTAACCTCTTCATTAAGTCGTTTAGGTCGAATTTGTTAAAATAGGACAAAATTTCCTTTCTAAACTCTTCAAACTTTTGTAAATCATGAGGGTTATCGGTTGTAAATTCAAAAGACGATTGAAAAGCAGAATAGAAAAGATTATATTTTTTTACGTATTTAGTCCACCTATCCAGGAAGTCTTTATCCTTGCAAACTAATGGATTTTTAACAAAAGAAAATAACGATTTCTTCTCAAATCCTTTTCTAAAAATATCAAGATAAGCTAGCACGAGTAAAATCAACGGGTGGTTGTCAGGCTTTTGTTTTTCATCTAGAAAATAAGGTATATCTAAGGTGTTAAAGCAGGTTTTAATATGGTCTTTATAACCATCAAAATCGTCTAACGCCACGCAGATATCTTTATATCTAAACTCTCCTTCCATTACTTTCATTTTAATGGTTTGAGCAATTTTTTCTATTTCTTCGTAACTATTCCTTGCCGTAAACGAAAAGATTTTATCGGTGTTTATCTTTTCTCCCTTATCTAATGGATTAAAAAGATTATTTACAACGTATTCGCCCTCGACGTTCCAATTACTCTTAACTTCTTCTTGTATAGGCGAGATAGCTAAGCTTTTACAGATTTCGTTAAAAATAGCCGTGGTCTCGTTTAGATAAGCGTAAGAATTTTTACCTTCAACTAAAATTGCCGTAACCGACTTTGCAGTCTTTAATAACGTTTTACAAACCTCTCTAGCCTGCTTTGTAAATGAGGAAAATCCTACCAAAAACACGTCGGTATCTCGCATATCTTCCTGACTTTCTATAACGGATGGAAGATAGGAAAGCATAGAACTTTGGTCCTCATAGCCGTTTGCAAGTAGGTATTTTTGATATTCGTCGTAAATGGTTGCAATATCGGTTAGCTTATTTTTTAGAACGCCTGAAACCTTGTCTATTGCCCCAAAAATATCCTCTGGTAATACGCCTGCGCTTTTTAACTGAATGATTAGTTGATACATTGTTGGCGCAAGAGTGGTTTTATTATGTTTAAAACATTTCAGTGGGGTTAAAGACAAAATTCTTTTAATCGCCATAGAAGAACCTTCCCTTGTTAAAACGTTAGGAAGGGGTTTATTAAAACGCAAAAAATTACCAAAAGAATACACTTCGGTGTTGAAACTTCCGTTAAACCTTTGGCATATAGAGCGTTCTACCATAAGCGAAACTTTTTCTTCAAGGAATATTAAGTTTTTACCACCTAGGTTTTTTACGTTTTTTTGCAAACAATCGTTAAGCAGGTTAAAAACGTTATAGTAGGTATCAGTTTTGATGAGTTTTACCATACCTATATTTTAACATATTTATATGACAATTTCGACAAGTTTAAAAAATTTTTATATTATTTTTTTCTTAATTTCTATTTTGGTTATATAAAATTTTACAATTTAGGTTATTTGTGGTATTATGTTTAGGAAAAACTACGCTAATTTTAGTTTTTTGGAGAAAATATGAGAAAGATTTTAATTGTAATAATAAGCGCAATTTTAATGCTTGTAGTAGTTCTTTCTGGTTGTGGTTGCTCTAGCTCGAGCCTTGAGTTCTCTCCTCTTTTCTACGGGGCAAATGGAGAACCTAGCGAGGGGTATGTTCAACAATCAACCTACAAAGTAGTCTTAAACGAATCTTACGGAGAGGATATTAAGAAATATTCAGGACTAAATAGTTTGATTGACTACGATTATTCGGGAACTTATATTTCAAGATTAGAAGTCATTTCTTCCTTACCTTCAAATATCAAAACGGATATGCGAGAAGAGATAGTGAAAAGTTCGGTTCTAATCTATAAGTTAGAATCTACCCTAGCCCTAAATTTAACCTACACCATTAAAAATGGAACGGAAGAAAGTAAACTTGACACTATTCACACGGTAACCTACTTTACCCCGGCTAATTCTGGGTTTATGCCTATCTACACAACTACCGAATCAAGTATGCACTATATCGTGGCGTATGGCGAAAGCGTTAAGGTTCAAAAGGTAACTGCATCTAATAGCGTTCTTTATAACGATAAAAACTACGTTGTTTCAACAAAATACGATAACAACGCTAAAACTGAAATGACTTACGAATATAAGCGCCAAACCCTAATCGACAACTCCGAGCTTTTATTCGTTTTAAGAAATATTGAACTTAGCAGTAAAGAACAATACGAACTTCCAACGGTATCCTACCAATACGGTGTAGAAAAGAATATTATGATTACTAACGACGGTGTTGGAACAACCGAAATGCAAGTTAATCAAGGCGATTTAACTATTAACGGAGAGGATTACAACCAAAACAAAATAAACGTTAAAAGATATAAATTTAGAGTTTCCGAAGATAAGAATATGGGAGTTGAACAATTCGTTTATATTCAAAACGGCGAGTGTGGAAATCTTGGAAACAGAAACGTTCTATATAAATACTTCGAACCAATTTACGCATTAGGCTCATATTCTTGTTTGGGAGTTTTAGAATACACCCTAACCGATTTTACTTTTAGTAATTAAATAGGTAAATAAAATAAAAACACCGTTTGTCTTAATGACAAACGGTGTTAATTTTTTAGTTTTATAAGGCAATAGAAGTTCCTAAGAATGCACTATTTGGAATAGCCTTGAAAATGGTTTTATCTAATGATGCAAGTTTTTTACAATTTATGAATGCATAATCTTGAATTTCAATTTGACCACCATTTTGAACGTTAGTAGTATCGACGGTTTTAAGCTCGAAACAGTTTTTAAATGCGGCTCTTTTAATAATTGTTAACCTTTCTGGAAGGGTTACTTTTTCAAGAATAGAAGCTGAAGTATCTACGTTATTAGAAGTAGTAAGGGTTGCACCAAAACATTCTTCGCCGATAATTTCTACACTATTAGGAATAGCAATTTCTCTAATTTGAGCGTCAAAGAAAACTTTATCGTTTAATTCTTTAAGTGCTATGTCTTGTTCAAAAGTAAATAGTGAAACGATTGCACCTTCAAAAGCGCTATCGTAGATGTTTTTTACCGTTGAAGGAATATTTGCTTTGATTAGTTTAGAATTCTTAAATGCGCTTTGTCCTATTCCAACTACGTTTTCTTTCATAATAACTTGATTTACGATTAATAAACCTTCGAACGCTTGCATTGGAATCTCGTATTCAGCTTTTGGATTGATTACAACCGTTCTTAGGGTAGCTGGAAGATAATAGGTTCCAAGAGAAGAACTCGTTTGGACAGCACCGGAATAACTTTCCGTTGAGAAGATATAACCGAAACTTCTTTGTCCGTCTACAGCTTTAACCTTAGAATAATCGCCGTCTACTGCTTCGCTTTCACCCTCTGGAGTTTGGTTAGGATAAGCATCTGCATTAAAGAATTTTCCAATGAATGGAAGGGTTATTTTTTTAAGTTTAGTAGCATTTTTGAATGCGCCTTCTCCTATTTCTTCGATTGAAGAAGAAATTTCAATTTCTTCGAAAGAACAACCGTCTAATGCACCGTCGGCAATACATTTGATTGCTACTCCGTCGTCTGCTTTAGCAGGAATTACTAATTTGGTTTCGGTGCTTTCCTCGTCATAACCGGTAACGGTATAGAAATCGTCTCCGTTATATCTCGTTAAAATCAAACCGTTGTTTGCCGGGGTTTCTCCGTCTCCCCCGTCATTACAAGCGAATAATCCAAGTGAGCTTACCAATACTAGGGCTATCGCTAAAATTGCCAATAAAAATTTATTCATACAGGCTCCTCGTTATACTAGTTATATATATTCCTAACTAGTTTAACATTAAATCCTGTCTTTGTCAATAAATAATATTTATTCCTTTGTTATTTATTATGATTTTTTGGCATTTTTCATTAGTTTTTTAAAAAGTTATTTTTACAATATAACCTTACCGTTATAAAAACTTTCAAATAATCCGTTTGTATCAGCGCCAATTTTTTCATACACACCAACTATATCGTAAGGAGTAGCGTTTTTGAAAGAATATTCCTCGTAATAGCGTTTTAACCCCTTGAAAAACCTATCGTCGCCAATGGTTTTCCTAAGAGTATCATACATAATACAAGTTTTTATGTAAGCTATATTAACGTATTCGTATTCAGTAGAAAAGTCCTTAAGGCTTCTTACCATGGTGGTGTTAACCTTTCCATCTAACCTATCGACTACCGAGAAAAATACCTTATAAGTCTTTTCTGCAGACTCTACTAAATTCTTCCTCGTTAGTCCGTATTTAGAATAATTTTCAAAGTATAAAACCACCGAGTATTCGGCTAGCCCCTCGTCTAGAAAGCCGTATTCAACCTCGTTATTTCCAACGACCGTTTGCCACCATTGATGTGCCGTTTCATGAACGATTACCTCGCCGTAAGCCGTTCCTTCCACACTGTCGCTTATCAGCGTTATTGTAGGAAACTCCATTCCCCCTTGAACGAATCTCGTTTGAACCACCGAATAGTTTGAATAAGGGTATTCGCCAAACTTTTCGTTAAATAAATTAAGTGCATTGACAGCGTGCTTTAGATTATCTTTTGGGGTTTCGTCTTGGTAATAATAATAAGTTACGGTCGTATCATTCACCTTTTCACTAACCGTTTTAAAATTTTTACTTAGAACGCAAGCAAAAGAACGAGCGTTACTTAAACTAAAAGTAGTCGTCTTTTTGCCGTTGCTTTCTTTGCTAGAAACCTTTTCTCCCCCACCGGCTATAACCAAGTCTTTATCCGTCGTTATACTTACAGAATAATCTGCACATTCGCTATAAAAGGGGTCGCCTATTCCGTAGTATACGCACTCGTAAAATCCATTGTCGTATCCACATAAAATTGGATAAAAGTTTGCTAAGTTTATCGATTTTTCGTTGATTCCAAGTCTAGAAACAACGTCTGGTATTATTACCTTAAAGCAGATGGTTATATTTGCATATTCTTCAGGAAAAACCTCTTCTAGCAATAAAACTTCCAGCACGTTTTGGTCTTCGCCACAAATTTTGTATTCTATCGACTTTTCCTCTTGAGTTACCGACGTAATTTCAATATTTCCGTAATTTACTCCGTTTGGATAAGATAAACTAAGATGCTGGGGAAGAACTGGCGAAAAATTCGCACCTTCCCTATATGCATTTGGGAAAAGATTGAATTTTAGCGACGAAAATGAGTTCTCATATTGGTTATAAAATTTAAAATCTTGCGATGCCGTTAGAAGATTTCCGTCGAGAGAACAAGTTATGTTATATTTACTTCTTGGACTCTCTTTCCCACACCCGTTACACCCCGAGCACCCGTTACAGCCGTTACAACCAACCACGACTACCGAAACTAGAAGAATAACTACACAACATAAATAAGATAAAATTCTTTTCATTAAAAAACCCCGAAAGTATACTATTAATATACTATTCGAGGGTTTTTTCGATAATTCGTTATCGTCTATTTTTCATTCATTATTAAATATTTCATAGGGTCTATGACTTCGCCGTTTTCACTTACAGAAAAGTGCAAATGAGGTCCCTCTTTTAACTCTTGTCTGTTAGTTGTAGAAACTTCCCCAATTAAATCGCCTTGCTTTACCGTTTGACCGACAGACACGCTATCGCCGTCGGCGAGAGAGTTATATATACTTTTTACGCCTTTACCGTGATTTATTACTATGGTCGTTCCGTGCAATAGTGTGCTTTCCACAGACTCAATAGTTCCGTCGCATACAGCGTAAACTTCCGTTCCTTCAGGAGCAAAAAAGTCGATTGCCATATGTGTTTCATACCTGTTAAGCGTTTGGTTGAAAACCATTGCCTCGTTGTATTCGCCAATCTCTTCTGGGGTGGAAACAGGCATTATAAAGGTAATAGGCTTATCTATTTGCTCTATGTCGCCTGAATTCTCTGCGTCGTTATTATTTCCACTGTCGGGCGATTGATTGTTTTCAACTTCTAGAGAGTTGTTTGAGAATGGTGCGTTAATTGCGTTATCCCTTTTTACTAGCATTAAGGTTACCGATAGACCTATCGCTAAAATACAAAAGGTTAAAACGAGGTAAGTAGCATTCTTTTTTAAGAACATTACCATTTTGTTGCTTTTTTTCTTCATATAAAATATCCTCCTAAATATCGATTAGATTATTTCCTAAAAAATTTTTTATATACCATTATTAATAACTTCCAAAAATTATGGGGCTTGCAAGCTTTACAGTATCCTTACCAACAAAAATTTGAAGATTGACTTTTTTTCCGTTTACCGTGCAAGAATACTTTAGTTTGGGTGAATATGCGTAATAACTTTCGCCGAATTCAGTCGTTTCAGTCCATAATATTTTAGCTTCAAAGTCGTTTAGCGTTTTATCAATATGAAATTCGTTTAATTGAATTTCACACGCCTCACCATATCTATAAAAATATTGAGGTGTTAGGGTGCTATCTACTTGCAAAATTTGAGAGTTAGAATTGTTTTTTCTTAGATATAATTCACTCTTACTTGAGTATGTAGTAAAAACTGCGTTAGAAGAGATTACCCATAAGAAAACTAGGACTAGAATGCATGATAAGTAGGTAAAAATTTTCTTAAACATAAAAAATACCCTCCGGTTTACGGAGAGTATTGACACTTTTTTAAATATTTATAACAATTTTTATATATTGTTTACATAAGCTCTGTTATTCCACTTTCTCTAACTAAAGTCATTCCGTTAATAGTTAAATCGCCGGAATGTTTTAATAGTAGTCCAAAATCTTCATGGTTTTGGCTAGGATTTCCACCAAGAACCGTATAAGTATTGAGCATTGTATTACTACAATCGATAAAAGAGTTAATATCTTTTTGAGCATTTTTTAAAAATTGAACGCCCATTGCACGCCTAGATTCAACTTTTTTGCAATTTTCAACTATAATTGCATTCACGTAGGAATGGCTTAAGTTTAACCTTTTTGAAATGAAGTCTGTTCTAGATAAATAATCGGGATATTCTAGGAGTTTATCATATTTATCGCTACAAAGCAATTTATAAATTTTTGCTATTACGATAGAAGTTTTAAGTAAGGTAGCCGAATAATCGTTAATATCGCCTTGCTTTGCCACAAATCTTGAAGAAAAATTTTTGTAAAGCATATTGTCGGTAAAAAGATTTGCAAGTTCTAGGTTGAATAAATTTTCAACTAAATTATTGAAAAACTCCTCTTTTTTTAGTGAAAAAAACGAATAGGTGTTTATAATTGCTCGGCTAGCTATATAGTAAGCGTTTTTCTCTATCTCGACACCTGTTATGAATGCGTTAACTCTATAATCTACAAGTGCTAAAGTATGACTAACGATGAAAGCATATGCATCAGCAATGCTGTTAGTCGATTTTTTAATATCGCTATAATCAAAAAGGATATGTCCCTTGGCTGAAATTTTAACTTCCTCTAAATAATTATTATTTTTTATAGTAATTTCAGGGGAAAGCACGCCAAAGCAATTTAAATTTCTAATTACCATAAGGCAATCTATTTGTCTTATAGACGCAAAATATTTTACCAACGAGAAGAATTTTTGGTCAAGAGTAACGATAAGCCTTACGTCTTCGGCAAGATTAAATATCTCGCTATAATTTGCTAAGCTATCCTCAAAATCGTCTGGCATAACGACGCTAATAATGGAATTGCCGTTTTGCTTAAATTTCTCGGTTAACTCCTTTGCGTGAGTTTGGTAGGTTGCCTTAGAAAAAAGAAGCGCAACCTTTGAATGGGGAATAATTTTATTTACAATTGTAGGCAACGCCGTTAATGTTTCACCAGACCAAAAATCAACGTCAAAGCAACTCTTTGCACATTTTTGTTCAATTTCTTTAATCGTTGAATTAAGCTTTGTCGCTGGCAAAATCATTTTTTACTAATCTCCTTTATTGGATAATCTTACAATATAAAAGGCTGAAAGTCAAGCAAACGACCAAAAAGTTAAAAAACGAGCGTTTTTTTGCAAAAAAACGGCAAAAAAACGCAAAAATTTTAGTTTACCCCTTGAAAAAGTTTTTATTTGTGGTATAATAATTACATAAATAATGGAGGTTTTATATTATGAACAAGAACGAATTGATAAGGGCAATCGCAAACAAATTAGGAATTACTCTTAAAGACGCTGCTGAAGGTCTTGACGGAGTTATCGGCGCAATCACCGACGGTTTAAATGCTGGTGAAAAAATCCAAATTTCTGGATTTGGCACTTTTGATATTAAATCAAAAGAAGCAAGAGAGGGCGTTAACCCAAAAACTGGTGAAAAAATTAAAATAGCTGCATCAAAGATTCCTACTTTCAAATTCGGTAAAGCATATAAAGATTCATTCAACTAATATTTGAAAATCTAAACGGCTCGAAAAAACGAGTCGTTTTTATTTTAATAAAACACATACAAAAAGCACGCTTGTAAAAGCGTGCTTTTAAACTTGTTCTAAATTATTAATTACTTAATGATTTTTGAAACAACGCCTGAACCTACGGTTCTGCCACCTTCACGGATAGCGAAACGTAAACCTTCTTCCATAGCGATTGGGGTGATTAGGTTAACGTGAATTGATACGTT